>CAZPRY010000114.1:0-1683 GCA_964589175.1 uncultured bacterium | reverse complement strand
ATATTGAAAACCTGTGCTCCCAAAAGTTTCAGTAATTCGATATAGTATTCCTTCGGCCAGCGTTTGGTGGCCCATACCGCCCCCGGCGCGATGGCGATGCCGGGCAATGATTCCTGAAACCGGTCACCGATTAAGGCCTCCACGCGTTCTTCCTCAGCCTCGTCCAAAAACAACTCCGTTTGAATACTGAATCCATCCTGTGCAAAAGGCCGGATGAGTTGCAGAGTCCGCCGCACGACAGGCAATCCCTTTTCGATCTCGATCGTCATGGTCAGCAGTTTCTGACGCGGAAATCCCAGGCGCTGCGGGACGCCGCCGAGATGCATGAGCAACGACGATGTAAAGGACGTCTGGATCGAAATGGCCAGATCGTAATTCTGCGCCCGGATCTGCCGCACGACGCGCAAGAAAGCCGGAATGCGTTTCGACCATTTTCTTTTATCGAAGGTCAATTGATTACGAATGCGCGGATTATGGCGGTAGACAATCGCCGTCTCCGGAATAGTCAGCACATCGATCGCAGCCTCCGGGAAAACCTCTTTCAACGCCCTCACGAAGGGCGTACTCAGGATGACATCACCCAGGAATGCGGTCTGCAATACGAGTATCTTTTTATATGGCGGTTTTACGTCTATACCGAAATCTCCAGATAAAGGGCCACGTTGCCTTCGACCGTTTTGGCGATATCGAAATCCCGGACGGAATCGCGCGCCTGAGCACCGAGTCTTCGGCGTAATTCCGGTTGCAATACTAATTTCAGCAGCGCCCGCGCCAAGTCCGCCGGAGCCTCTTTCGGAACCAATAAACCGTTCCATCCGTCGCGGATCATCTCGGGAATTCCGCCCGCCGCACAGGCCACTACCGGCAAACCAACCGCCTGCGCGTCCAGCACCGAAGTGCCCAGTCCCTCTTTTTTGGATGAAAGCACGAATATATCGTAACTCTTCAAAAACATGCCCACATCCTCACGCCGGCCGGTAAAGATGAAGCGTTCCCCTAATCCCAATTCGCGCCCCATGGCTTCGATTTCCAAACTCTTCCCGCCATCTCCCACGGCACAGAATACGACGTCCCGGCGATTTTTCAGAACGATTGCAGCCGCCCGCAACAAGGTTGGATAGTCTTTGTGTCCCACGAGGGCGGCAACAGTGCCGATGACGATCGAATCCGGTGGAATGCCGTTCTGTTCCCTGAAATTTGCAGGCACGCTTACATCGTCGAATTTGTGGGTGTCTACACCGCTACGGATAACCGTCAATCGAGATTTTGGCAGGCCGCACTCGATCAGGATGTCCCGTATGCGCTGCGAGATGCAGACGATTTTATCCAGAAAACGATGCCTGTATTTCTGACGGCTGAGATAATTCCGTCCAACATGAAAATCCACCCGCCGCACCGCGATTAGTTTTACGGATCGATAGAGATATTTTACCAGCAAACCAAGTGTGAGCGCATGCGATGTATGCAATTGCAGAATTCCGGCGCCTCGATTTTTAGCCAGACGGGCAATCCGCAGCGCAGCGCGAAAATCCAGTTCGGAGTGCATCCGGACTTCGGCATAGGGCAGTTTCTCCCGCTCACAAAAGGCACTCATGGGCACGCCCGGCGGGCAAATCATCAGGCTGGCAATATTCATCGCGATCAGGCGCTGATGCAGGTAGGCGGCCTGCTGCTGACCCCCGC
>CAZPRY010000113.1:0-1723 GCA_964589175.1 uncultured bacterium | reverse complement strand
TGCCCATTTTGCATCAAAACGGCTACGAAGTTGAAGAGTGTGAATTCCACGATATCGTGCATCGTAAAAGCAGCATCGAAAACGCGGTTATTTTTTATACCTTCAGTCAGCGGGCCAACCTGCGCAAGTATATATCCGATGTTATCGCCTATCTCGATAACGGCTCAAATCTCATTGTCCCTTCCCTGGATTTATTGCTTTGCCACGAAAATAAAGGCTACCAGGAACTTTATAAGAAAAAAAAGGGAATCGATGGACTGTCTGCTCACTATCTCAGCAGCAAACGCGATCTGGATAAATACGAAATCAGTTATCCCGTTGTATTGAAAAGTGTTTCTGGTTCGAATGCCAAAGGAGTTTTTCTGGTTCGTAATCGTGAAGAACTCGAACGCAGGACCGCGGCAATGGGACCGGGATTGGGATTTCTCAAGCATCTTGATTTTTTCCGGCGCAAGTATCTGCGCCGCAAGAATGTCGCCCATTATCCTGATTATAACGATCGCATCGATTACTACCAGTACAGGGATTATATCACTCCCGAAGAATGTTTTGTCCTGCAGGAATACATACCGGACCTGAGTTCTGATTATCGCGTGATCGCGATTGACGACCGCTTCTATGTCATGCAGCGGTTGAACCGCGACAATGATTTTCGGGCCAGTGGCGCCAAGCGTTTTATCTATGAGGTCGAGTTCGAACCCGGTATGCTGGATTTCGCCAAAGAAATATTCGAGAAAATCCATAATCCGTTTCTGTCGATGGACATTGCCCGCTGGAAAGAGCGGTATTACCTGTTCGAGTTTCAGGCCCTCCATTTCGGGGTGAGCGCCATCCGGAATACGCCCGGTTTTTATCGGCAAACCAACGGGAAATGGGAACTGATCCGGGAGAAACGTCCGGTTGAGGAGGAAATTGCCGACGGACTGATCAAATTCCTGCAAAGGCAGGAAGCATAAACGTTTATTCATTCGGGGCTGTCTTGGATTCCAAAAGAATGACAGGATAATATGATTTACAAGACAGGTATTATGTATATATCGGGGAATTGATTTGATCTTTTCCTATTACATCTATAAATATCCCTATCGACTAATCTGGCGAATCAGACGCCTGTTTCGGAAGGGATTCGATCTGGCCTTTTACTGTGCCGATCCGATCGACTGGATCATCCTTTCGCGGCTGCGGGAGTACCTGCCGCCACTGCGGATCATCGCAAGTGGCAACGCAACGAAGGCTTACCTGAGAGAGCGGGGCATCGCCTTTCAGTCAATGCCGGCCTTTCCCGATGCCGTGATCATGAGCCGTCACGCGGCCCATAAATTTCCGGAAAAGCGAATCATGAAATTCGGCCTACGCCATGGAGTTTACCATTTTAAAAGATTCACCTCGGCGCGCAACTACAATCTTTTCGATCTCTATTTTGTCACGAGCAGCCGGGAAGCAGAGATCGCCCGATCCCTGGGCATCCGTTCGGCGCGGGCGGCCGGATTCTCGAAACTGGATCCCGCTTTCGACGGGACTTATCCCGAAGATCGCCTGGACGTTTATCGCCGGAACTGTGGACTGGATCGACAAAAAAAGACGGTTTTATTCACGGCGACATGGGAAAAATCCGGAATGTCGGCCGTGCAGCTCTGGAAAGATCGCATTGGAGACCTGACCAACCGTTACAATGTTCTCGTGACCCTCCACCCCTGGATTTCCGGGAAAGTCCGGCAAAGCA
>CAZPRY010000112.1:0-1731 GCA_964589175.1 uncultured bacterium | reverse complement strand
AATAACCCTTGTGAATAATTCCTCGTCTTCGAGCAAGGCGATTGCGAACAGTATATCAGAACTAAAATGCAATTGTCAACACTTTTTCTAAAAAGGATGCGAAAAAAACGTATCCGGGAATAATGACAAATCCTGAAATGTATATTATTTTCAGGGGCTGGATGTGTTAAAAAGTCGGGAAGTTTACTATAATATACTTTTGCGAAATACGACACATCAGGAGCGCTATTCAGATTTTGATGGTTATAATCCGACAGCACGTTTAAAACGACAGGAGTATTCGATGAAAGATTGGGAAATTGCCGAAGAGGCCGAAAAGACCATGAAACCTATTCATCAGCTTGCGGGCGAAATGGGTTTGAAAGATGATGAATTGATTCCGATGGGCCGCAACCTGGCAAAAGTAGATTACCTGAAGGTGATGGAACGGCTGAAGAACAGTCCGCGGGGCAAGTACATCGATGTAACGGCTATTACGCCCACTCCTCTGGGTGAAGGCAAAACAACAACGTCTATGGGCCTGGTGGAAGGATTGGGAAAACTGGGCAAAAAGGTTGTCGGCGCTATCCGCCAGCCGAGTGGCGGCCCGACGTTCAATATCAAAGGGTCAGCCGCGGGCGGCGGGCAAGCACAGTGTATTCCTTTAACTCCTTTTTCTATCCGGCTGACCGGGGATATCGATTCGATTACCAATGCTCACAATCTGGCTATGGTTGCTCTGACAGCCCGGATGCAGCACGAGCGTAATTATGATGACGAAAAACTGGCTAAGCGCGGATTGCGCCGCCTTTCGATCGATCCCGAACGGGTCGTAATGAAATGGACCATAGATTTCTGCGCCCAGGCATTGCGCAATATTACAATCGGCAAAGGCGGCAAGATGGACGGATTTGAAATGGAATCGGGATTCCAAATTACCGTTTCAAGCGAAATTATGGCTATTCTGGCTGTCGCGAAAAGCCTGAAAGACCTGCGTGAACGCATGGCGAAAATAGTTGTTGCGTATGATACGTCCGGCAATGAAATCACAACGGCCGACCTTGAAGTTGACGGCGCGATGACAGCATGGATGGTGGACGCGATCAACCCGAATCTGCTACAGACTATCGAAGGCCAGCCGGTGTTTGTGCATGCGGGCCCATTCGCGAACATTGCTATTGGCCAGAGTTCGATTATCGCGGATGAACTCGGCACGCGGCTGGGAGAATACTTAGTTACGGAGAGCGGGTTTGGTGCCGATATCGGTTTCGAAAAGTTCTGGAATTTGAAATGCCGTTACAGTGGATTAACACCTGACGCGGTAGTGATTGTCGCTACAATCCGGGCTTTGAAAATGCACGGCGGCGGTCCGACGGTTAAACCCGGAGTGCGGCTGGATGAAGTATATACACAAGAGAATCTTGAACTGCTGGAAAAGGGCTGTGAAAATCTGGTTGCGCATATTGAGACGGTGAAGAAGTGCGGAGTCCGCCCTGTAGTCTGCATTAACAGTTTTTCCACGGATACAAAGGCCGAGATCGCTGTTATACGTCGAATCGCAGAAGCGCATGGCGCCCTGTGCGCGGTGTCGGACCACTGGGCCAGAGGCGGAGAAGGGGCGATCGAACTCGCGGAAGCCGTTATTGCCGCGTGTGATGAACCAAATCATTTCAAATTTCTCTACGAGTTGGATACACCGCTGCGCCAGCGAATTGAACTGATTGCAAAAGAAGTCTATGGCGCTGACGGCGT
>CAZPRY010000111.1:0-1735 GCA_964589175.1 uncultured bacterium | reverse complement strand
GCCCGCCGTGTTCAGTGCATCGACGATCCGTAACCGATCCGGATTTGCCAGCGTCTTCAGCATTTCCGCTGCCTGGCCGACGGCTTCCGTCGCCATTTTTTCAAAGGTGTAATTTAGTTCGTTTATTTTCATTAGCACAAACATATTCAAATATAGAAATATGTCAATTGATTAAAAGTAAGATAGCAGCAGAAGATAAGGGTCAGCCCTCGAGATAGAACTTTACAAGCAGGGGAGATAATGGCAGAGTATGGGGCATGGCAAGAAGTATCCGGGTGGAATATGCAGGAGCGATCTATCACGTGACCGGTCGGATGATCGGGGACGGGCAGTTGGATCGGAGCCGACTGTTTGTCGACGATCATGACCGGAAACACTTTACTGACTGTTTGGCTGACCGCGTGGAACAGTACAACATTCGTCTGTACCTGTTTGCATGCATGACCAACCATTTTCACCTGGTCTTTGAGACGCCGGAAGGAAACTGCGGCAAATTCATGCAGGCGCTTTCGACGGCTTACACGGTTTATTACAATCTTCGACACCATCGTCATGGTCATTTGCTGGATGGTCGCTACAAAGCGAAACTGGTGGATGGTGACGAGTATCTGCTGGCGCTCTCGCGTTATGTGCATCTGAATCCGGTTCAAATCGTAACGCTGAAAGACAAGCCGATAGGCGAGCGAATAGAAGCATTACGATCCTATCCGTGGAGCAGTTATCGGAGTTACATTGGCCGGAGCAAAGCGTTGGATTTTGTGGAATACGCTCCCATACTTGGAGAAATGAGCGGGAAACGACGGGATTGGCCGAAACTTTATAGCGAATTTGTGGAAAACGGTCTGGCCGAAACAGATGAAGCCTTCAAGGTGGCGCTAAAGGAATCGCCGCGCAGTATTGGCGGCGATGGATTTCGGGCTTGGATAGACGAACGGTATCAGAAATTAATTGAGAGCCGACGTTGTCCCGAGGATGCGTCTTTTAGACGGATCACCGAACCGCTGACGGCCGAGGCGGTCCTATCTGTTTTGGCCGAAGTCTTTGGAGTTGCAGTCGAAGAATTCGGCCGTCGTTGCCGCAACTCGGCGTTGCGTGGTGTGGCGGGTAGATTTCTGGTTCGGTATGCTGGCATGACGCAGCGGGAGGCGGCGGTGATAGTGGGGACGAGTGGTGTTGCGTTAAGCTTGCAGATGCGAAAGGTGCGGGAATTATTGTCAAATGATCGAGCCCTGCGTCGGCGGGTGAAGCGGACCGAGGAACAGATCGGCGAATTACGCCAGTCGATGGTTAAGCCGCAGAAAACAGACGGCTCAAAACGTCTCTAACTTCTATCTCGAGGGCTGACCCCAATCCTTCAGAAGCTGTAGCGAATCCCAAGGTTGATGTTGCTGTTGTCCTGGAACTGGCCGAAGAATGAGTAGTCATTTTTACCCACGAAAATGTTGCCGTTGGCGGTGACCATCCAATGGTCGGACAGCTTGTAGGTGGCGACGGGGCGGAAATAGGCATCTTGATCGCTCGGCGACCAGAAGGTGAAGAGGCCGATCATCAGGTTCTGGTTCATGAGCATTTGGGTTAATCGCAGGGTAAGTACATGGCGGACTTCGTCGCGAGCGGTACCGGGATTCGTTCCGATGAGGTAGTTGTCGTAGTCCATCATCCACTCGGCGTAGTACTGCACGCCCGCCGAAAGGTTTTTCACCACTTCGCGCTCGTAACCGGTCAGGAAACGGAC
>CAZPRY010000110.1:0-2408 GCA_964589175.1 uncultured bacterium | reverse complement strand
TCTTATGGTAAAGTTAATGATAATTACGTCATATTACAAGTGACATGACACTAGAACTCATAGATGATTTCAAATGATGGAATCACCGGAAAATTGTATGTGTTATCTTCCATGGCACCCTGATAATACAAATCCCAGCGGTATTCCATCGGGTTTTTTCGATTGTACAAATTCATCACCTGAATTTTGAGCCATAAGCGCGAATGCTTGAAATACCAGGCTTTCGAAACATCCAGGTCCAGGCGATGATAAGCTGGAAAGCGCAGGGAATTCTCTTCCCCTCTTAAAAATCCAAAATTTCCCGAGTATTCTAAAGAATGCTCGATCGACCAAACGATATCATTATCTTCACCCGTACCGGCTCCGACGAATTTGCCGACGATGGGCGTGTACGGCAATCCGCTCAAATAGAAGAAACGCAAGCCGATCTGCCAGCCGGATTTCGACAGATGGGACATCTCCGCTTTAAATTGGTGCAACCGATTATATGGTGCCCGGATCAGGAGGCTGTCCTGCCGTATGCGATCGAAACCGAGGGAATATGAAGCGCTGTAACTGAGTCCCTGCGAAATCTCCCGGGCGATGTAGACATCCAGCCCGGAAGAGAATTGCCGCTGCGACAGCTTCTCATGCGAACGATAGCGGCTGATGATGGGGATATGCTTCATCACCTTCGCATAGCCCTCCATTCGCAAAACAATATCGGGGCGGATTCGGGCTTCCAGTCCCAGCGAGAAGTAGTCAGCCTGCAACGGTTTCTCGCCTGACCTGACCGGGAAGAAAGCCGCGAACGGTGAAAAAAAGTCCGAATTCCGAACTGTCTTCAACGTGTAGAAATACTGAACCGGACGGGCATAGTTCGCTTGCAAGGTAATCGTTTCACTAAGATCACGGCGAATCCGGAGCATTGGTGAGACAAAAAACTGACGGGTTTCTTCGTACCATGCGGACCGAATTCCCGCGGCAAGAACCGTTACCGGAGTCAGGTGAACGGCATCCTGCGCAAACAGGACTAATTGGGAAACACGGTCTTTATAGCCATATTGCGATGGGGCATAATCGAAGAAGATATGTTCCGGCGGGCGGATGATATTCTCCAGTTCATATGCATCCTGAATAAGCCAGTCTCCGCGGTAGAGATTCCGGTTCATTTCCATTCCGGCCAGTATGTCGTGCCGCCCGGCTTTTCGATTGAAAGTCTGGCGCATTCCCAGGTTTTCGAGTCGATTATCGATATTGATGTGCTTCGTATCGGAATACACAGCGCCGGCGGAAAAATAGAGCTGCGACAACCAGCTCCAGGAGGAACCCAAGTGACGCCACTTTAGGCTGACAATCCGGTTCCCCCAGCGAGGCTCGATCAAGTGGTCCTCGTCCTGTTCATCGTCATTCAGAACACCGCGGAGGTAATCCCGGGAATAGTAACAATGCAGGCTGAGAATATTATCCTCATTAAGCAGGCGTTTATACCCGGCTTGTAGATCGAGATAGTAATAGGTCCCGATTTCGCCCGATGCCATATTCTCTACGAGATCGAAATAACTGCGTCTGCCTGCCAGGAAAAAGGAGTTCTTGCCGATGCGGTTTCCATACGAGAATTTGGTAGATAAAAGGCCAAGTGAGAGCTTCCCGTGATAGCGCTTTGGATTCATTCCATCCTGCGGGACGATGTTGATGCGTCCGCCAAGATAGCCGCCGTAGCGGGGGTCGGATATTCCAGGGGAGAATTCCACGCTGCACACGCCATCGGGGTTGAATCCGCTATAGAGCCCGCCCAGGTGATAGGCATTGAGCACAGGCACATCGTCGAAAGCGATCTGGCTTTGATCGTAATTGCTACCGCGGATGTAGAGGAGTGCGGAAAAATCGTTCGTAAAGGTCACTCCCGGCAGGTTCTGCACCAATCGAAACACATCGAGTTCGCCCAGTGATGGTTTGGAGGAGAACAATCCGATATCCAGGATTAGTTCCATCGATGAATTTTGCGCCGGCCTGCGCGATTCCGTCACTGTGACGGGATCGTATTCGTAGGATTTGCGTTCCAGATAAATATACAGATTCCTTTCGCCGGCTTGTAGCGGATCTACCTGCAGTGTATCGCAGCGGTAGCCGGCCATCCGAAAAACGAGAAATTGCATGTCAGGCGGCAGCGAAATTTCAAAATAACCGTTTCTATCAGACACTGTACCGATATCTGTTCCGGGCGGATAGATCTGGACCGTTTCGAGCGGTTCGGCGCTATGCGCATCAATCACTCTGCCGCGGATTTTTCCCGTTTGTCCGGCAGCCGGGGAGTTGATCGGACTGAATGCGAAAATGATTGCAATAAGGAAAAAGTTGAAATGCTTCATCGTTGAATTCAAACGGTTAAACTTATTGCCTCCTATCCCTGACAAGCCGGAGAAATA
>CAZPRY010000109.1:0-2597 GCA_964589175.1 uncultured bacterium | reverse complement strand
CCGGGACTGGGCAACATCGCTCCCGAGCAGGGTGACTACAACCAGGTCGTCAAAGGCGGCGGCCACGGAAATTACAAAACCATTGTCCTGGCGCCCAATTCCGTTCAGGAGATGTGCGATCTCGGGATGCTGGCCTTCGATCTGGCCGACAAGTACCGCAACCCGGTTTTTGTGCTCACCGATGGATATATCGGGCAGATGATGGAGCCCGTGGAATTTCCGGCAAAGGTTGCGGCTCCGAAAATCCCCGAAAAACCGTGGGCGGTCAAAGGAACGGCCGAAACCAAAGACAATCTGATCACATCGATCGATCTGGATCCCGACGATCTCGAACGGCATGTGAATAAATTGCAGCAGAAATATGCGATCATGGAAGAACAGGAGATTCGCACCGAGGAATATCGCCTGGACGATGCCGAGATCGTGCTCATCGGCTATGGGATCGTTTCGCGCGTCCTGCAGTCGGTGGTCGACGAGTTGAGAAACGTGGGCGTCAAAGCGGGTATGCTGCGTCCGATCACGCTTTTCCCGTTTCCCAAAAAGAAAATTGCCGAATTAATGGAGCGGGTGGCCTTTTTCCTGGTCACGGAGATGAGTAACGGTCAACTCGTGGACGATGTTCGTCTCGCGGTAAACGGCCGCAAGCCGGTTTATCTCCACCAGCGGGTGGGCGGAAATGTCCCT
Organism: uncultured bacterium; assembly: GCA_964589175.1. Taxonomy (GTDB): domain Bacteria; phylum Fidelibacterota; class UBA2242; order UBA2242; family UBA2242; genus CAZPRY01. The sequence continues at coordinate 1,913 of CAZPRY010000109.1, read as the reverse complement.
TCCATCAAAGAAGTCCATGATGTCGTGATGAAACTGATGAGGGAATTATGAATAATAACGCATTAAAAAAATCCGAGGTTTTTTACGATGTTTTCGAGCGCAAACCGGGCGCGGATAAACTGACGACGACTTATTGTCCCGGCTGCGGTCACGGGGTATTGCACAAACTGATTGCCGAGGCTCTTCAGGATTTCGGCGCCCAGGACGATGCGATCATGATCAGCCCGGTCGGCTGCAGCGTGTTCGCCTATTACTATTTTCAGACCGGCAATGTACAGTCGGCTCACGGCCGGGCGCCGGCCGTTGCGACCGGTTTGAAGCGCGCCAATCCGCACAGCGTGGTCATCAGCTACCAGGGCGACGGCGACCTGGCGGCCATCGGCGGGCTGGAGATTATCTACGCCGCCAACCGCGGCGAGGGTATAACGGTCTTTTTTGTCAACAATGCCATTTACGGGATGACCGGTGGGCAGATGGCGCCGACAACCTTAATAGGGCAGAAGACGATGACGACGCCGCGCGGCCGCACGGTTCAGAATGAAGGTTATCCTGTACATATGTCCGAGATTATCGCCACTTTGAAAGCGCCGGTCTATGTCGAGCGCGTCATGCTGGCGGACGCCAAGTCGACCATGCAGGCCCGCAAAGCCGTTCGCAAAGCATTGCGGCTGCAGATCGAGAAGAATGCTTTCTGTTTCATCGAGGTTCTTTCGTCGTGCCCGTCCAATCTCAAAATGACGCCCTCGCAAGCCAAACGCTGGGTGAAAGACGTACTCGAGAAGGAGTTTCCGCTGGGCGTGATCAAGGATATATCGGAAAGCTTCGAAGCCAAAGATTTTACGCGCCCTGATGTGAAACTGTCCAAACTCTACGATGTCCTTAAAATCGAAGAAACCCGCATCGATCCGGCCCAAATCGCTCCCTTTAAGGAGAAAGAGGTAAACGAAGAGATTAAGATGGCCGGATTCGGCGGGCAGGGTGTGCTGAGCCTGGGCGTTGTGCTTTCGGAAATGGGGATGCGCCACGATTACCAGGTCAGCTGGCTGCCGTCTTACGGACCGGAAATGCGCGGCGGCACGGCCAACTGCAGCGTGAAGATTTCGCGGCGCAAAATCGGTTCGCCAATGGTCGCCAATCCGACAGTCCTGATTGCCATGAACCGGCCGTCGCTGGATAAATTCGAGAATGATGTGGTGGCCGACGGCTTGATTATTTACGATAACTCCCTGATCGACCGCGAACCGAGCCGCAAGGATATCGCCGTGTTGCCGATTCCGGCTACCAAACTGGCGGATGAGCTGGGCAATACGCGCATTGCCAATATGATCATCGTCGGCGCCCTGATCGAGAAAATGGGGATCCTCTCGCTGGATATTGTCCTCAAATCGCTGGGCGACGTGATGAAGAATAAAAAGCTGGTTGAACTGAACCAGAAAGCGATTCTGCGCGGCGTGCGATATATGCAGGAGTTGCAATAAAATATTTCTGGGTCGCTCCATCTCAACAATCCTTCCCCTGTTTCGATGGGGGAAGGATTGTTTTGTACTATTCACCGCCAAGATCGCAGAGGACGCAGAGTATGCGGAGAAGAATTAGGAATTATTTTCGGATTCTTTTTGACCTGCTCGATTGTCGATAGTGATACAATGGCTGTGTACTGCGTTGGGTATTTGAGTTCTTGGAATTTGGTGCTTATTTGTCTTTTGTTTCTTGAGACCCATCGAGCTAGAGCACTTTCCCAATTAACCAATAACCCAATTAACCAATAAACCAATAAACCAATAAACCATTCCCTCCTCCTTTCGCCTTTCGTCCTCTGCCCGGCTTCATCTTTTCCTTGCCTTCCAAAATTTTCTGAATTATAGCGATTCTCAGAATAAATGTCCTATGATTTACAAATAGAAGAGACAGCC
>CAZPRY010000108.1:0-3109 GCA_964589175.1 uncultured bacterium | reverse complement strand
GGTCAATATGAACGAAAGTGGCCCGCCTCATGGAGGCAAGCCACGCAAAGTTCCGGTTTATCGGGACGAAGAGTGGAGGCGGAGGGAATTGAACCCTCGTCCGAAAATGAGACCACATAAGCCGCTACGTGTGTAGTCCATTGTGAGTTTTCATCTTTCCTTCAACAATGAACAAATTCCGGAAAGACAAGTTCGCTAAGTTTCGCCGGTTTCACGCGAACGGAGGAAACCAACTAGTCTGTATTAACGACGCCTTAGACCAACCCACAGACAAGATCAGAATAAGACGGACGCCTACTTAAGCGTAAGCGACGGTGCCAAAGTTATTGGCATGTAAGAATCTACAGGTTTATTAGCGTGGCCCTCCTGCAAACCACGACACGCTGCTTATCCGGACTTCAATCCCGTCGAATCCATTCGCCCCCTTCAAAGAACGACTTAATTTACACTATTTTTTTAAATTCCGAAAGGTGCGAATGTTTCCGTATGATCGAAAAAGCTGTTTGAAATTAAGTTCAGAATGTATAGTATCATGTCGAGTTCATCTATGATACCAATTCATAAAATACCAGGAAATAAATGGACATCGACATCCTCATCGGCATTCTCTTGGTTGTTTTTTCGCTGGGTATCCTGACCTATATGGTGCTGTGGGCGCGCTGGATCATCAATAGAATCGCGTCGAAGGGGCTTGGATCGGCCCGTAAGATCATCAAGGAAATCCGGAATGGCTAAAAACGGCAATATCTCTTCGGAGTTATCGCGCGAATTATCTCTGTTCCACATCACCATGATGGGAATCGGGATGATGATCGGTGCCGGAGTTTTCCTTGGGGTGGGGAATGCAATCTACCATGCCGGCCCAGGCGGCGTCGTTTTGACCTTCGCGCTGAACGGGCTGATCGCTGTTTTTACGGCGATGTCCTATGCCGAACTGAGTTCCGCCATTCCCCGAGCAGGCGGTGCCTACAATTTTGCGCGGATCGGCTTTGGGCGCAGTACCAGTTTCGTCGCCGGCTGGATGGAGTGGTTTGCGTCGAGCGTGGCGGGCAGCGCTTACGCGATCACATTTTCTATCTATGTGCTGAGGTACGTAAAAGGACTCGGTTTGCTGGGTCCGCTGGCGGATCATCTCTATATCTCCGAAAAGGTTTTAGCTGTACTGATTGCGATAATCTTCATCTATATCAACTACAGGGGAGCATCGGAAACCGGAAAAATCGGAGCGATCATCACCCTTGGGCAAACCCTCTTTCTGCTTCTGATCGGAGTTGTCGGAGTGTATGTTGCCTTCAAAGATCCGTCCCGACTGCAGAATTTTCAACCCTTCATGCCCAAAGGTTGGGGCCGCTTACTCGTCACGATGGGCTTCACCTATGTGGCGTTCGAAGGTTTTGAAGTGATTGCACAAGCCGGGGATGAAGCCATCAATCCGAAGCAAAATCTGCCTAAGGCGATGCTGTACTCGGTCTTTGTCGTGACAATCACTTATGTTCTGGTGTCCATTGCAACTGTTTTGGCGGTTAAAGCCGGGAGTTCCGGGATTGATCGCCCGGTCTGGGAGTGGATCGGTCAGCATCGCGAGCGCGGTTTCGGCGAAGCTATCGGCAGATTAATGCCGTATGCCAACCTGCTGTTGACTCTTGCTGTTATTTTTGCCGCCACTTCAGCTCTGAATGCGACGATCTTTTCGGCGACGCGGGCTTCTTACGCTCTTGGCAGGGACCATATGCTGCCGCCGATACTGGCGAAAGTTTCACGGAAGAGGAAAACCCCTTGGGTAGCACTCCTCGCCACCGGTGTAATTATTATTTTCGTGGTTGTGTTTCTGGATACGATGGATGTCGCTTCCAGTGCGAGCATCATGTTCCTGTTCCTGTTTTTCCTCGTAAACGTCTGTGTCATCCGCATCCGTAACAATATGGCGGATGAACTGGAATACGGATTCATGATGCCCTTTTTTCCGTTTCTGCCGTTGATTGCAATTCTATGTCAGACACTCCTGGCAATCAATTTACATTCCGTCAGTCGTGCAGCCTGGATCATCGGTCCGTCCTGGATCATTGCCGGTATGGCCATTTATCATTTTTATTCCAAAAGCCGCGCGACAGCGACTGAGGACGAGATCCAGGTGATAGAAGATCAGATAACGCTCAACGGAGAGGATGAGGCTTACCGCATCATGGTGGCTGTTGCGAATCCTAAAAATGCCCTCGATCTGGTGAAAAATACCTATAAACTTGCCGGCGCAAAAAACGCCCGTGTCGATCTGATTCACATGGTGCCGGTGCCGGAACAGGTCCCTCTCCAGGATGCCGATCGCTATATGCTGGAGGGTAAAGAGGCGATTGTCGAAATGATGCTCTATCTGGAACCCCTTTTTCCGGTCAATACGAGTATACGCTATTGCCGTAACATCGCCCGTGGAATCGTTTCCGGAGTAAGAGAGAAGAAAATCGATTTGATGATAATGGGCTGGCACGGATATACGCGCAAACGGGAATTCAGTTTCGGCAGCACAGTCGATCCCATCATCGAGCGCTCACCTTGCCGCATCGCGATTTTCCGGGACTGCGGAAACCGAAAATTTCATCGAATACTCGTGCCGATTGCAGGAGGACCGAATTGCGGATTCGCTCTGGAAGTCGCCAGCATCCTGATCGAGGCCGAACCGGATAGTGAGGTGAGTACCCTGATCGAAATTTTACATATTCAAAACAGGTCCGTTGCCTTCAATCTGGATGACTTTCTGGAAACGCACAAGAATCGACTCCAGCGCAGCACGGATTTTTTTCAATCGAAAACGATCGTCGCTGATAATGTATTGGAAACGATACTTCGGGAATCGGCGCTATTTGACCTGATCGTAATCGGTGCCACCCAGGAACCGTTTATCCATCAGTTCTTACGGCCCTCCATTCCTGAGATGGTGGCCCAGAAAAGCCGCAAACCGGTGGTTATGGTAAAGGATGTTCTGGGATTGCGCTCGGTGCTCAAGCGCTGGTTCTAGGGCTGGTCTTCTCCCCGATGGATCAGATCGTACGAATATAATTCCGGTTCATCCCCCAAATGCGTACCAAGGCGTATATTAGAGGGTAAAAATGAATAG
>CAZPRY010000107.1:0-3131 GCA_964589175.1 uncultured bacterium | reverse complement strand
TTTCTATCGTTCCGTGAAACTGGTCGCAGTGCGGCGGGTCGATTTTCATGTCGGACGGAATTATCTCAGCCGCCTGAAGTACAGGCATCGTTTCCTGGATAAAATCGTCTGCATCTCGCGACGCATCCGGGACGTCCTGATCGAGGACGGCCTGCCCGAATCCCGATTGACGATTATCCGTAGTGGCGTGGATACGCACAAATTCGACCGAGAAAGCGTAGCGTCGGGTTTCAGGGAAGAAAACGGCATTCCACCGGATTCGATCGTTATCGGCACAGTCGCTGCCCTCGTGGGGCACAAAGACTATCCGACCTTGTTGCGAGCGGCTGGAATCGTTCTGGAAAATCGCCGGGACGTCGTATTCTGCGCCGTGGGGGACGGGGAGAAAAGAGCCGTGATCGAAGAGATGGCGTGCGAATTGGGATTGGGGAAGCGCTTCATCTTTGCCGGTCAGCGCAAAGATGTGGGCGTGTTTTTAAAAAGTTTCGACATATTCGTGCTGGCCTCAAAAAAAGAGGGGTTGGGCACTTCGGTGCTGGATGCGCAGGCAGTCGGTTTGCCGGTGGTGGCCTGCGCGGCGGGCGGAATTCCCGAGATGATTCGCGACGGATGGAACGGATTATTGGTCCCGCAAGAAGATCCGGCTGCCCTTGCCCGGGCGCTGATGAAACTGGTGTCGCAGCCGGAATTCCGTCGACAGCTCGGTGCGGAGGCCCGCGAGTTCGTTGGGGATTTTGATATTGTAAAAACGGTTGAAGGCAACGTGACCCTTTACCGGGAGATTTTAGAATAGACGCGAAACCGCCCTATAAAAAGATTCTCGTCTTGCAGACCGCCTTTCTGGGAGATGTCGTCCTGAGTACGCCCTTCGTGAGGGCACTGAAAGAGGTTTTCCCGGAGGCTGCGATCGATGTGCTGACCATTCCGGAGACGGCGATTGTCTACCGCCATAATCCGCGCATTCGCAATCAATTGACCTTCGATAAAAGAAAACCAGGGAAGCGCATTCCGGCTTTCTTTAGCGTCGTCCGGCAAATCAGGGCTCAGAATTACGACTTAGCGGTTTCGATCCAGACGTCCTTCACCTCGTCGTTGCTGATGCTTCTCGGCGGCGTCCCGCAGCGCCTGGGATTTCCGCGTCAGAAATTGCTGACCATGACGATCGATCTCGAAAAGGGATTGCCTGTCGTGCGGCGGACTCTGCAACTCATCCGGCCTTTTGCGCGGGATGGATTCAGTATTCAGACGGAGTTGTTCTGGGACAAGGAAGAGGAAGAACGCGTAGAGGCCTTAATCGGTGATCGGTTTCGGGAATCATTGCCCGGCATCGCCATCGCGGCGGGTGCGGTATGGGCCACCAAACGCTGGCCGAAGGAATACTATATCGAATTATTAAAACGCCTGGGAGCACAGGCTTTCAATATCGGATTGGTAGGCGGGGCGGAGGACAGTGAACTCTGCCGTGAGATTATCGATTCAGCCGCTGTGCCGGCCCTCAACCTGGCCGGAGAATTGTCGGTGCTGGGTTCGGCGGCGTTTATCCGGAGAATGGATTTGATCGTCTGCAATGACAGCGCGCCGTTGCACCTGGCCAACGCCGTACAGACCGATGTGATCGCAATTTTTGGTCCGACCGTGAAACGATTCGGTTTTTTCCCGTTCCGGATCGACGAGAAAGTGCTGGAAGTAGACCTGTACTGCCGTCCCTGCAGCAAGCATGGCGGCCATCACTGCCCCGAAAAACATTTTCGCTGCATGCGGGAAATCACGCCCGAACGCGTCTACCGGGAAATCATCAGCCACCTGGAGGAAAATCGAAATTGAAGTGGAACAAAATCGTCTTGCTGACCGGCTACGACCGCTTCTTTGGCCAGACCCGCAAGCCGTGGGTAAGTATGAATGTCGACAGGATGCTGCCCATTTTGCGTCAAAATGGCTATGAAGTCGAGGAGTATGAATTCCACCAGATCGCCAATCGCCAGGTTGAAATCCGCAATGCGGTTGTTTTATACACTTTCAGTCAGCGGGCCAATCTGCGGCGCTATATTCAGGATGTCGTGCGCTTTCTGGATGAAGGCAGCAACCTACTTCTGCCGTCTTATGATTTGCTACGCTGCCACGAAAACAAGGGCTATCAGGAATTATTTCGCCCAAAAGTCGGTTTGGAGAGACCGCGAGGATACTATTTCAGCAGCAAACGCGAGATCCGGAGCTATGATTTGCGTTATCCGCTGGTGCTGAAGGCGATCGAGGGATCGAATGCGAAGGGAGTTTCTCTGGTTCATAACGATGCGGAGCTAAAACAAAAGATACGCTCATGGGAACCCGGAACGGGTATATGGACCAGGTTGGGTTTTTTTCGCCGGAAGTATTTGCGGCGCAAAAAATATTATGCCGAATATCCGGATTATAACAACCGGATCGATTATTCCCAATACCGTGACTATATTACTCCAGAAACCGGATTCATTTTGCAGGAATATGTGTCCGAGCTCGATCATGACTACCGCATTTCGGTATTCGGCGATCGCTACTATGTGGTCAAACGAATGACGCGCGAAAATGATTTCCGGGCCAGCGGGGCTAAGCGCTTCATCGTGGATTTTCAAATTGACCCGGAAATGCTCGATTTTGCGAAAGAGGTCTACAGCCGGTTCAAAACGCCGTGGCTTTCGATCGATATCGCCCAAAAGAATGGTCAGTTTTACATCTTTGAATATCAGGCACTCCACTTCGGAATCAATGCCATTGTAAAGAACCGGGGATTTTACCGTTCCGAGAACGGCGACTGGCAGTTCATTCCGGGGATTCATCCGATCGAGGAGGAGATTGCCGACGGACTGATCAAATTCCTGCAAAGGCAGGAAGCATGAACTTTTATTCATTCGGGGCTGTCTTGGCTTCCTAAAGAGTGACAGGATAACATGATTTACAGGACAAGTGTTTTTTATATACAGGGGAAGTGATTTGGTTTTTTCCTATTGCATCTATAAATATCCCTATCGACTAATCTGGCGAATCAGGCGACTGCTTCGGAAGGGATTCGATCTGATCTTTTATTGCGCCGATCCGATTGACTGGATTATCTTCTCCCGGCTGCGGGAGTACCTGCCACCACTGCGAATCATCGC
>CAZPRY010000106.1:0-3225 GCA_964589175.1 uncultured bacterium | reverse complement strand
CCATCAGCGCAAACGGGTATTTAATCGTTTGGGCAGATAAAGATGACGACCAAGAAGGATTGCACGCAAGTTTTAAACTGTCGGCTTCCGGTGAAACAATTTATCTCTCCAATCCCGATACGACAATTATAGACGAAGTAACTTTTAGTGAACAGACAACAGATTTATCTACCGGACGTTACCCTGATGGAACCGGAGAGTTTGTCAATATGGAGCCTACGTTTGGAACAGCAAATCAAAGGGGAATAACATCCGTGTGTGGCGATAACCCATCACAGCAAATACCGAATACAATTCAGCTTGCCCAGAACTTTCCCAATCCCTTCAATCCTGTAACGACCATCTCCTTTTCTTTACCAAAGGAAGATAAAATTACGCTGACAATATACAATACTCTCGGGCAGAAAGTTGCGATTTTGGCAGATGACGTTTATTCAGCCGGAAATTACTCAATGCAATGGAATGCCGGAAATTACTCCAGCGGTATTTATATCTATACGATTCAAAGTGGCAATCAGCATGTAATGCGAAAAATGATCTTAATGAAATAAGCGGAATTTGTATTATGACATTAAAATCATGACTTAATGAGAAAAGTAAATTGCGAATTTATAAAAACCCGTAAATACAACCGGGTTAACAATTGCAAAAACGTTAGTTCTATTATGTTAATAATTTGGAAAATTGAAATGAAGACAATCAACACTTACTCACTCACATTGGCCCTGCTTTTTTTCCTGGGGTGCAGCGGATCATCAACATCTGCCGACACCGATAATCTACCGAACATAGACGGCTATCCGGTTGTCAGTACCGATCAAACCACCTTCTACGATAACAGCGTCGAAATCTCAGCGCCTTCAGCCGGTGAATCCTTTTATGGCCAGGACGCCCAATACAGCCGAAACGAACCCCGCTACCAGGACAATGGCGATGGAACCGTCACAGATATGGTCACAGGCCTGATGTGGCAGCAAAGCCCGGACACCGATGGTGATGGCGACATCGATGCCGCTGATAAATTGACCTATGCCGAAGCCGTGGCTGGAACAGAAGATTTTAATCTGGCGGGGTATTCCGATTGGCGGTTGCCAACCATCAAAGAGCAGTATTCACTGATTTTATTCAGCGGTGTAGATCCCAGTGGCTATGAAGGTAGTTCAACCGATGGTCTGATTCCGTTTATCGATACCGATTATTTTGATTTTGAATACGGAGATACCGATGCTGGCGAACGTATCATTGATTCCCAATACGCCAGTTCCACCATGTATGTTGATGGAGAATTGCTGTTCGGGGTCAATTTTGCTGACGGCCGAATTAAAGGTTATGGATTACAAATGCCTTTGGGTCCGGGTGACAAAACATTTTTTGTTACCTATGTACGAGGAAATGAGGACTATGGAATCAATGCATTTACCGACAATGGTGACAGTACGATTTCAGATATTGCCACAGGATTAATGTGGGTACAGATGGACAGTAAAACCACTATGAATTGGGAAAATGCCCTGAACTATGCAGAAAACCTGGAATATGCAGGCTACACCGACTGGCGTTTGCCCGACGTCAAAGAATTACAGAGCATTGTGGATTATACGCGTTCGCCCGGTACAACCAATTCCGCAGCCATTGATCCACTATTCAGCTGTACTGAAATTACCAATGAGGCCGGTCAAACCGACTACGGCTTTTACTGGTCGGGTACTACCCATAGCAATTGGTCAAGTGTAGCAGGTGGTTTTGCTTCTTATGTGAGTTTCGGTCGTGCAATGGGTTATATGAATTGTTGGCAGGATGTGCATGGCGCCGGCGCTCAGCGCAGCGATCCAAAAGATGGTAATCCGTCAGCCTATCCAACCGGACACGGACCCCAGGGTGATGCCATAAGAATTTTCAATTACGTGCGTTGTGTACGGAATATCGATTAAATTGGTCGCCAATAAATTCAGGAAGAATTATTTTATCGGTTCTTTCTCATTTCTATATTCGTCTGGATGACGCAAATAATCGGAAGAAAATCCAGCAAGCAAAAGGACACAGAATTTAAATTTGAAGATTCAATCCCTTAGCCGGTAATTTTGACAGTCTGTTGTTTAAATCCATAAGTGCAGATCAGTTTCACGGCGATTCGCCACAAAATTCAACGCTTTCTTCCGGGCAACCGGGTGCGGGAATGAATAGGAAAAACGAAAAAAATGCCTTTTTAGCGCCCTACCTGTTCGCGCGATTTCACACTTTCGAATTAGACGGCCCGAATATTACCATTCTGATGATCCACTCATACAGCCGCCAGGGCAGAAAGCGGTGCATGTAAGCGCGCAGTTTGGCCGTCGGACCGGTGATATTGCGGAAGGGCGGGTTTTTACCCCGAATCAGCCGGGCGGCAATCCGCGGAATGTCCATCGGATCACTTCTGAGATTCTTATTGTTGTCCTGGTACAGACGGTAGAGCCGCATGGTAAACTTATAATACGGGCTCTCGGGATTGTTAGAGTTGGCCGCGAAGCGGGTGTTGGTTGTGAGCACCTCGGTCGGGTAGGGACCGGGTTCGATCAGGAAGACCTTGATGCCCATCGACAGGAGTTCCAGGCGCAGACTCTCGCTGAAAGCTTCCACCGCCCATTTACTGGCATTGTAGGCGCCCATGCCGGGCGTCGTCACCAGTCCCGCCGTGCTGGAAATATTGATGATGCGCGCATCATCGGATTTATGCAGCAGCGGCAGGGCCGCGCGGGTCACGCCGATTACACCGAAGAAATTGGTCTCCATCTGGGCGCGATATTCCGCATCGCTGATATCCCCGAAAAAGCCGCCGATACCGTAGCCGGCGTTATTCAGGAGCACATCCAGCCGGCCGTGGTCCTTTTCGATCTGCGCAATGACCTCGTGAATGGATTCCGGCTCGGTCACATCCATCCGCAAAACATGCATCTGAATATTCTGCTCGTGGGCCTTTTCATCGAGTAGATTGCGTTTTGCCAGATTGCGCATCGTAGCGTAAACCTCATAGCCCAGCGAAGCCAAGTGCACGGCCGAGAGCAGCCCGAAGCCGCTCGAACAGCCGGTGATGAGAACAGTTTTATGTTCTTTTTTATTCATAATCAATCTCCCTTCGGCGCGTAAATTACGATATCCTGCGCTTCGGGCAAAAAAATTTATGCCCAGTCTCACTAGTGTCCGGTAAAAAATGAAAAAGCACTGGCACTCCCCAAAATATTTGGT
>CAZPRY010000105.1:0-3612 GCA_964589175.1 uncultured bacterium | reverse complement strand
CCGACTGTGACCGAAGAGATAGTGAACCAGACTTTGCGCGGTTTGCCGCTGGAAATTCTGAAAGAAGAGAGAGGCTTTTTCCTGGCCCGGACCGACGATGGCTACTTGGGCTGGATTTCGGACGACCGGATCGTTTGGGGCGGTGATTCGCTGCGTAACGCCTGGAATAGCACTCACCTGGTCGTATTCACCGATATCGAAGGCGTCGCTTACGAAAAACCATCCCCGAAATCGCAGCCGGTTTTCGATGTTGTGCTGGGTAACCGTCTGAAATATACCGGCAAGAAACGCAACTGGATTCAAGTGGAAACTCCCGACGGGCGGGCTGGATTCTTACCGTCCCCTCAACTTACCGAACTGGATGAGTATCTAGCGCGGCCGCTGACGGCTGAAGCGGTTTTAAAGACGGCCTATAAACTGGTCGGTCGGCCGTATATGTGGGGTGCAGCATCGCCGAAATTTCTGGATTGCAGCGGTTTCACACAAACGGCTTTCCGCGATAACGGCCTCATTTTACAGCGCGATGCCTCCATGCAGGTGAATCAGGGCAGCGAAGTCGATACTACCAATTTCCCCTCGAAACTCAAGCCAGGCGACCTGCTCTTTTTCAGTCCGCGCCCGGACCGGATCACGCATGTTGGAATATATATCGGCGATTACCAGTTCATTCACTCGTCAAGTCTGGTTACGATTGACAGTTTCAATCCCAAAGACAAAAACTATAATGATTATCGTCGCAAAAGCCTGCGGCGTGTGAAACGGATCATTCCCGAAACGGAAAAATAGAATTTCGCGAAGTGGATGAATCTCCACTGTTTCCACGATTTTCCCCGGCAATCAATGAACAAGTAATTCATTCCTTTGCCGGGGATTTTTATTATATTGTCTTCGAAGGAATCGAAGGCAATGACCCCGCAATCCGGCAATAAACGACTCTATTCGATCGTATTTGGTCTCGGGCTGCTTTCCATGGTGGCGCAGATCGCTTTCCTGCGCATCACCGCAATCAACTTCTACGGCAATGAATTGACGATGTGCCTGGTGCTGGGACACTGGCTGCTGTGGACGTCGCTGGGCAGCTTTTGGGGCAGCCGCCAGCTTAGGCGGGAACGGCTTGCCGACATCTTCAATCTGACACTAGTTTACGCATTTCTCCTGCTCGTTTTTAGTCTTCTTTTACTCATGATCCGGCAAATCTTCGGCATTTCCAACAGCGAGATGCTGGGACTGGGGAAAATCTTCCTGTGGACCTTCGCGATTACAGCCCTGCCGGCCTTTGCGAATGGGCTCTTTTTTCCGATGCTGACCGAAAGAATCAGCCGCGGCGCCTCCGGTCCTGTGGTGGAGTGGATCTATGCCCTCGATGTTCTCGGAGCCATGACGGGCGGCCTGTATTTCGTGTTGTTGATCTCGGTTGGATTAAATACTTTTCAGACACTCTATGGAACAATAATTCTTTTCCTTTCTCTGACCGCCATTCTGATAATTCAGAGAGGACAATGGAAACGAATCGTTATGGCGTTTCTGGGTATAATGATCTGCGCCGGAATGATCGCTTGCCTGCCTGAAATCTATACTGTTAAATGGAAACCTTATCCCGTGCTTGACTTCACGGAGACGGACCACATCGCCCTGACAACTGTCGAATACGGCGGCGCCGTGACGCTCTTCGGAAACAACGAACCGCTCTGGACGGTGGGCGAAAGCGAGAGCGCCGAGGAGATCGTCCATTTTGGGATGCTGATGCATCCTGATCCCGACTCGGTATTGCTGATCGGCCAGATGAACCCGGATATCGGCCGGGAACTGGCTCGTTACCCGAGTATGCGTCATCTCAAGGCGATTCACTCCGACCGGAAAATGCAGCGGACAATCGATGCCCTGGCGCCGCCGCCACGATATCCCTTTACCCTGGATGTGGTCCATGCCGACCCGATGAACTACATCCGACAGGAAAATGGAAATTACGACGTTGTTCTGCTGAATATTCCGCTGCCGGTGAACGCCGAATTGAACCGTTTCTATACGGTGGAATTTTACACGCAGCTGGAACGCTGTCTCGATCCGCTGGGTCTGATCTGCATGCAGTTCCCGGCCGGCGAGAGTTTTATCACCCACGAACATGCCGAATTTCTAAAAAGCATGGAATTGACGCTGAGGTCGGCCTTTCCATATACCGTTTGGATTCCCGGGGAGACTGCCCATTTGATCGGGTCAAAATCCGAATTGTACGCTAATTATGAATTATTTGTAAAAAGACTGGCGCAACTCGCGGAGCCGCCGCGCTACGTTCGGGAATATTACCTGGCCGATCGCCTGTCTCCGCTCCGCTTCCAATTTTTCACGGATCAACTATCAGGGGTGTTGAGCGCGAGTTTGAATACCCTGCGCCGACCAATCGGTTATTATTACGACACGGTGCTCTGGGCGCAGCGTTTTGACGGCGGCATAAAGACGATCTATCAATATCTTCATGGCAAATCGCCGGTATTTTTGGTGGGTCTATTCGCGCTGGTATTTCTGCTGATTGCGGCTGCGCTGAATCGGTGGAGATCGCCAGCTGCGATATTCCATCTTAATATGGCTACTGTAGGATTTTTACTAATGAGTTTCGAGGGCATTATCATTATTCTTTTCCAGAGTTACGTAGGGGGGCTCTATCTGCGCGTCACGCTGCTGACGATGGCCTTTATGTTCGGCGCCGGCCTCGGTGCGCTGTGTCATCTGCGGGTTGCCGCCTGGCTGAGTTTTGTGAAATTCAACCGATTGATTTTACTTCTCTTTTTGATGTTCTCCGGCGTCATGCTGCTGATCCATTTTCAGCCTGCCCCGGTCTTGATTGCTATAATCACGCCGACGATTATGGTTGTGGCGGGTTTCGCCAATGGTCTGGTCTTTCCGGCTTTGAGTCGCCTGACGAACTTTCATTCCGGGGATTCGCAGGGGGCCAAAGTGGGCAAAATTTACGCCTGGGATATCATCGGTTCCTGTGCCGGAATCTACTTGATTTCCGTGATCGTTCTGCCTGTCTATGGGATTCAAACAGCTTTAGGATTATTGGTATCTATTTCAGTCCTGCTATGGGCGGCCAATCGAAGTTTCGCGTGCCTCCTGTCTTCGAATTGAGTTGAATGATCGCGGATCATTCGATATCAGATTTCAGACAGCAGATTGAAGATTTATCTTGAATGGTTCTGGACATTACTCCCCTACCAGGGGCCTCTACGAGGCAATACTCCTGCACTTCCGAAATTCCATCCCATCCGGATAACGTTCCAATCGAATCGCGGTTTTAGTAATAATACCAGATCGTGCGGTAATCGCGGATATTCTCGCCGCGCGCGGCCAGTTCTTCCAGGTAATCGTAGATGGGAACGTCGACATAGTTATAGGGTGGTACCGGCGTGATATTCTTCTCCCAGGGGTGAAATTCGTAGACGCGCGAACCGTCGGGCAAAATCATGACCAAACGATGATCCTGCATAGCTCTCAAGTGATTCTTGCCCAATTTTGGAACGTTGAAGACTGCTTCGTCGGTGCGGTCAAGACCGGGCAGGAGACGGGCTTCCTCTTTACGCTCCTGCATAATGCGCGCGATCGGCACCATATAAC
>CAZPRY010000104.1:0-3850 GCA_964589175.1 uncultured bacterium | reverse complement strand
ACCATGCTTACTGACCTATCGCTTTATAGTTTTGATTAATGTGTTTTCAGCATTATTCACGGTGGATAAAACAGGTTAAAGACTTTGCATCCTGTATATAATCTTTACATAATGAGCTGGTTTATTAATCGTATTCCACTCTTTCCCGTCAGTGGGAGAATTGGCATGTCTTTTGACCCGTGTAAGATTCAGAATGTTATTTGAGAACTGAAATTACCAAACGAATCACTAATCTTATGAAAGGATATAAGATGAAGACATTTTCTTTAGGGATTGCTCTGATAAGTATCGGCATACTGCTTTCCGCATGCGGTACTACCCGAAATGCACTGGCGGAAAAAGACAATGAAATACAACCGCTAAAAGCAGAGGTATCCCAATATCGGCAGATAGCTGAAAGTGAACAGGAGATTTCCAGGAATCTGGGGCAAAAAGCCGAGCAGACAGACCAGTTAAATATTGAACTGAAAACTACATTAAAGGATCTGGAGTCGGAAAAAAAGTTACGGATTGAAAACGACCGGATTGTACTGACAAATGCTATTTTATTTGCATCGGGCAGTGTCCGGATCAGCGATGAAGGCAAAGTTATTCTTGATCGGATCTGGGACGTTATTGTCAAATACCCGAACCGTGAAATTTTTATTGAAGGTCATACGGACAATGTACCAATTGCGAAGAAATTTGAAGGCAAATACAGATCCAACTGGGAGCTTTCAACCAGTCGTTCTCTGGCAGTGTTGCATCATGTTAAAAATCATCCGGAAGCTACCCCTGGTCGTTTGCGGGTAATGGGATACGGTGAAACACTTCCGGTTGCGGATAATTCCACCGAAGAAGGTCGTATGCAAAATCGGCGTGTGGAAATTGTCATCGGCAGACAATTGCCTGAGAATGTCCTGCGTAAATAATTTATAAATCAAGAAGATTGCCCTGATCCTTCTCAATTGATTCCGGAATTTCATCACTTACCGCCGCCGATATCCGATAAGGGATACTCGGCGGCGTTTGCGAGGTATGGCAAAACGTTTATGATATTTGCCTTTTTAGAAACAGAAGAAGAGAAAATTGAATCAAAGAATTCCCCGATGCTTGCGTCGGGGTAGTTCATTGCAGCAAATTTACCGAGCGGCGTCTATTTTTACCGGTTACAGGCCGATAACTTTTCATCGGTGAAAAAATGTGTGTTAGTTAAATAGATTGTGAAAAATAACGGGAATCTTAGCGAAAATCATTCGCGAACTTGCGAAGAACCGCCGCGCTTTTGCGAATGACCGCCATGCTTTTACGAGGACCCGCGGGCCTTTTACGTTGACCAGCGACGACTATAGAAAACCTCCCGGACGTCTCGAACTCCGGGAGGCTAGCAAAAGACAAAAATCCCGCCAAAAGTCATCCTGATCACGCGAAGCGGGAGAAGCCCACGCCGTTGGCGGGATTCAATCGTGTCAGCCAGTCGCAAGTATTCAGGAGACCAATGATCATCCAACCCGATTCTTCTGACACTTCGTGTCCTCAGAATGACACCCTACCCCGGACCGTCATTTCTCGAAATGCCGGTTGCGAACCATTTTGCTCATATCGAAGGGTGCCGGATTGCCGCCGAGATATTTATGAAACCAGTCCAGGTGCGCGTTGTAATACAACGGCATGCTGCGGATGCCGCTGGGCCAGTGCCCGTCATCGGGGAAAACGATCAGGCGCGAATCCACGCCCATCTTCTGCAAATCGGTGAAGAAATGTAAACTCTGGGTGTAGGGAACGCGATAGTCCCTTTCGCCCGTGATCACCAGGCAGGGCGTCTTGAAATTCTCCACGAAATTCGAGGGCGACCATTTCCGGTACAGATCGGAATTCCAGGGCTGACCGCCGAGGTCCCACTCGGGAAACCAGAGTTCTTCAGTGGCGCCGAATTTGGAACGCAGATCGTAGACACCCATCATCGAAGCCAGCGTTTTGAAGCGATCGGTATGCCCTTCGAGCCACATCATCATGTAACCGCCGTAACTCCAGCCCATGGCGCCGATGCGCTCTTTGTCAACGTAGGGCAATTTTTCCAGCGCATCCGCCACTGCCATGACATCCTCGTAGACCTTGCCGCCCCAGTCTTTGGAGATGGCCGCCGTGAACGCCTGTCCGTAGCCGGTCGATCCGGTCGGGTTGGGAAAAGCGACTATGTAGCCTGCTCCGGGATAGACCTGCCAGTCCCCGCGGAAGGAATCCTGCCACTGGCTCTGCGGACCGCCGTGCACGTTCAGAATCAGGGGATATTTCCGGGCAGGATCAAAACCGTGCGGCTTGACGATAAAGACATGGATTTTGCGGCCGTCCCGGCTGTCGACCCACAACTCCTCCGCCGGACGGATATCGACTTCCTCTTCCAGTTTCTGATTGATGAATTCCAAGCGCCGTAAATTTTTCCCGTTACTCTGAACACGATACAGCGCTGACGGTTCACCGACCGAGCGGCGCGTCAGAGCAATCCATTTGCCGTCGGGCGCAATCTTGAATTCATTGATCGTTTTTGCATCGAGAACAGAGGTGATCGCCCGGGACTTGAGATCAATCCGGTAAAGCGGCGCGTGGCCTTTGACATCGGCTGTGAAGTAGAGCGATTTCGAATCCGGCGACCAGCGGAACGATCCAATCCAATTATCAAAATCCTCGGTAAGAGTCGTGTGTTCACCGGTCCGGCGATCATAGAAAGCCAGGCGGAAACGGTCCGCTTCGTAGCGCGGAATCGTCTGGGTCCGATAAGCGATGTAGCGGCCGTCGGGCGAATAGACCGGATCGCCGTCGTAGGCTTCGTTCGCGCCGGTGATATTCTGCATTTCGCCGCCCGCCAGCGGCACCAGCCACAGATCGGCATTCGTGGATGACCAGGGATCGGGATCGTGATTGGAAACCACGCAGAGTTCACGGCTGTCGGGTGAGACGACAAAACTGCCACCATCCAGCGAAAAGCGCGGGGCATGGTACTCGCCGGGCGTCAGGTCGCGGACTTCCCGGCTTTCAATATCGAGAATCAAGGTATGCGTTTTGCGGCCGTCATCATAGGAAGTCCAGTGCCGGTAGAGCAGTTTATCGGCCATGTGCGCCTGAACAGGGCCCTCTTCCATAGTTTTTAGATCACGGGCGTTCAGCGAATCGTTGGCGCCGTACTCGGGAAAAACCTGTGAGGCAAAAACAACCGCCTTCCCGTCCGGCGTCCAGACCGGATCGGAAATACCGGTCGAAATTTTAGACACCTGGATCGCTTCCCCGCCCTCGACTGGCAGTAACCAGAGTTGATCTTCGCCGCCGCGATCGGAAAGGAACAGGATGCTTTTAGCATCCGGCGACCAGCGCGGATGGTAATCCGCTTTGGGACTTTGCGTCAACTGGCGCAGATCCGATCCGTCGGCGTTGACCAGCCAGATATCCGCATTACACGTGCCCTGCTTTAAATCCTGCTGCGTGACCGTGAAGGCTATACGGCCGCCGTCCGGGGAAATCTGCGGATCGCTGATCCCCTGAATGCGATACAAATCTTCCAGCGTAAATGCCCTTTTCTGCGCCGTTGCGGGCAGCAGAAAGGCAATCATCAACGCTAAGATCAAAAACCGTTTCATACTGAATTCCTCTCATTTATTCCGTTCTATAGAGTCATCATGAAAGCCAATGGATACAAGAAATGACCGAGCTTTCTATCCTTCCGGATCGTATCAGATCACGTCTGCGAAGCCTGTCCGGGAGCAAAGCTACAAGTATCATTCGTGTTAATTCGTGAAATTCGTGGTTACGATCTCTTCTTATATAAGGTTCATCCCCCAAATGCGTACCAAGGCGTATATTAGAGGGTAAAAATGAA
>CAZPRY010000103.1:0-4018 GCA_964589175.1 uncultured bacterium | reverse complement strand
TCCATCAATCCGGAAATGAATTCCATCTGTTCTTCGGTCAGGCCATCAGGGTTGATATCAAGTTCGCGAATAACAAATATTTCGGCTAGCTCATGCAAAACAGCATGCCGATCAACAGCCAGGTCCTCGTACAGAATCTGCCCTACAGGACGGCGTGATTTCGGAGCTTCCCCTTTCTGAATTTCCAGGGCCTTATCCAGCATATCAGGGCTGATGATCCCTTTTTCAAGAAGTATTTCACCGATTCGTTTGGCCACCTGAAGAATCTCCTCTAAACTATTACATAACCGACGTTTCCGAAGATACCACCGTAATAAATAGCATTGCAACCATAATTACGGTTGTAACGAACAAATTTACAACATTTATCACTTTTTCCATTCGATAACCTGTATCCGCTTCATAATAATTCGCTAATTGAAGGGCATTTGATTTCAAGGCTCCCGATTCAGCCCCCGAACGGAACCGGGATAAGGCCGTCCGGGTAAACACGCCGGATAATTCCAGTGCCTCCACAATCCCCTTCCCTTCTTTCAGCATCGCCGGGATGGCAATATCCTTGATCTGACTCTCCATATAGCTGTTGCGGCAGGCTTCCGCCGCAATTTGAATGACACGTACATTTTCGCCCGATCCGCTGTAGAGAGAATAAAATACACGGGCAAAAATCTCAATACTGGTCTTATGCAAGAGTTCCCCGATGACCGGGATTTTGATTAGAAATTTATCTTTATAGTATTTTCCTTTGGGTTTTTTCGTCCAGTATGAAAGTATCCCGGCGGGAATACCGATGACCAGTAGAATCAGCCACCAGTATGCTATAAGGAAATCGCTGACCTCTATGGTCTTGGCCGTCATCGGCGGCAATACTTTACCGAATTTTTTAAACATATTGGCCGTTTCCGGGAAAATGACCATGACGTAGTAGGCAACAACCAGAAGGATGGCTCCTAAGGTGACGAAAGGCATAACCAGGGTTTTGCGTAAATTCCGTTTAAATTCCTCGTCACGCTCCATAAATTTGGCAGTACTCTCGTACACAATCTGCATATTACCGCTGGTAGACGCGACCGCAAGCATGTAGGCCGGGAATTTCCCGAACACATCGCGATGTTTGGAAAATACCTCGTCCCCCTCTTTTCCCTCTTTCAGATCCTTGCTGATCTCTTTAATTGTCTCGCGCATACGCTTGTTGGTCGTATCTTCCCCGAGTAGATTCAGAATTTCATCATAAGGAAGATTCTCTTTCAACAGGTCGGCGCAAAGCCTGAGCCAGCTAGTCACCTCCTGGCTTGGTACTTTTCCCTTAAAATCAAGAAGTTTCGGCTGAACACTGATGTCCTTATACCCAAAACGTTCGAAGGCCTGGCGGAGTTCTTCCTTGGAAAAGGCTTTCTGTTCGCCTTTAAGCGCTACTTTCCCGTCCTTTTTAACGGTATAGATAAAAGTAACCTTCTTCTGAAGGCTCTCAATTTTCAATCCTTTTTTTTGGGCAAGAACCGCGAGCGATTTTTTGGCTTCTTTTTTATTTTCTGCCTCAAGGACACCCTTGATACGGCGGCCCTGGGCATTGATTGCATCATAGCGAAACGATTCCATGGATCATCCTGTCTTCAAAAAAGACCGGTCAAGACATACAGTTTGATCTGCAGTCTTGACCGGTATGACTTTTAGCAACTCAGGTAATTATGGATACGTGATTGTTGGTGAACCCGATACACCATCCTCATTGATTGTTGCCACGACGATAACGCCTTCCGAACGACCTGTGGCAGTAATCACGAATTGACCGAGGGCGACACCCGAAACTGCCATAATCGTATTTTCCGTTGTGTCCTGCAATCCGAGCTTTTCGAGCGTGACGCCTGTGAAGGCTCTTGCGCCGCCACCCATCTGGGCCGGTTTGCGCCAGTAAGCTGCGGCATTCGAACCCACCGCGTTTACCTCCTGGACGAGACGATCGGATTCCGCGTTGACGGCGCCTTTGCTGAACATGTTGATACCGACAACGATGGCAACTCCAACGATAATCACACCCAGAACAATTAGAAGCAACTGTTGTTGACCCATGCGAGACCTCCTTAGTGTTTTTTACGAACCGTTTTTACATCACCTTCTCAAGACATCTTGCTTTTTCCAAAATAGTCGTATCTTTGCCGATTGTAATGGAAAAGCTTTTGATGAATTTAAAGGTTTCTCCAAAACTTGTCAATGCTTAATTAAAATCGATTTTAAATTAACGTAGCATTTTTGTCTCGGATTAATTTAAGAAGATTCTATGGATTTTCCGTAATCCAAATCACAGTCCTGAATTCATCCTCAAACAGGTAGAATTTAATTAAATAGATGCTCACTTTATAAATGGAAATAATAATTAATAGAAAGAATGATAAATGAATATATCTGCCGGAGCTACGCCATCATCGTTTTATTTCTATAGAAATACCTTATTTGATATAGATTCAAAGAAAGGGAGTAAATATTTCACTCCCCTTCTTTGAATCTGGAAAAGCAATTCTATTTCATCAGAATCATACGTTTGGTTTGCGTATATCCGTCAGTGCTGATACGATAGAGGTAAATACCGGATTTCATTGGGTTATCAAATTGATCTCTTCCGTTCCATTTTATCGTATGATACCCGGCTGATTGGGTTTCATTGATAAGCGTGGCTGTCAATTGTCCCAGCACATTATAGATATCGATTCTTACTTTGGATTCTTTCGGCAAACCGAATGTGATGCTCGTTTCCGGATTGAAAGGATTCGGAAAATTCTGCTCAATGACATAATCGAGTGGAATCAGATTGCTATTGCTGTCAATTGCTACCTGAGGTTCCGTGGTGAATGACCATACCTCTGCATCGGCAGCATCACCGTTTGCGTTCGACGGAAGCACCTTCCAGTAATAGGTGGTCCCATGCACTAACGCCTGTTCGTTTGTATAATCGATCTGGTTCTCGACGTAAGTCGCAGTGGTAACAACGGGATTCGCAATGCTGCCATCTGCATTGGTGGAAGTACCCACCCGTATTTTAAACGAAGTCGGTTTCGAAAACACAGCGCCCTGAATGTACTTCCAGGCGAGTACGATTTTCCCGCTGGTATTAAACAGTACGTTGGTCGCACCGTTGGCCGGATTGGGACTCATAGCCATATTCGGCAAAGGATTCAGAGCTGTAGTGAAACTCCACACCGGAGCACCTACCGCATCTCCTTTGCTGCTATTCGTGGGAATCACCTGCCAGTACCAGGTTGTGTTATACGGCAGATCGTACTGCTTGGCGTTATAGTAATCGGTTTGACCGGCAACATAGGGAACATTCTCAATGGAGGGATTGAGTATCTGGCCATCCGTACCGACTGAACTACCCATTAACACTTTAAATTGTTCCGGTACTGTATTGGCTGGGTCGTGTATATATTCCCAGCCAATTTCAATCTTCCCACTGGTGTTATAGAGTGCCGCCGTTTCTCCATTAGCGGGAATCGGATTCCGTGGCAAGTTCGGATTAGGATCGAGAGCCGTCGCAAATGACCATACTGCCGCTCCTTCAGCTTCACCGGCTGTATTTACCGGAATCACCTGCCAGTACCAGGTCGATCCGTGCGGCAAATCGTGTTGTTTAACATTCAGATATTCTTCAACACCATCCGTATAGGGATGATATGCAATGAACGCTTCAACGATTTCTCCATCCGTTCCCACCGAATCGCCCATCAGGACCTTGAAACTGTCCGGCTTCGAGTAGGTCGGATTCTGGATATAATACCAGCCTAGTTCAATTTGACCTTCGGCGTTATAAGCAGCGGCTGTCTCACCATTAGCTGGTAACGATTCTGATGGTAAATTGGGTAAAGGATTCGGGACAGTCGTAAATGACCATACCGGCGCACCCACTGCATCTCCCTTAGTACCCGTCGTAGGAATGACCTGCCAATAGCGCGTGGCACGGAAAGGAACTGTAATCTGAACCGCATTGGAATAATCGGTTTGTGACAAAACATAAGTCACTTCA
>CAZPRY010000102.1:0-4251 GCA_964589175.1 uncultured bacterium | reverse complement strand
AACGAGCCAGAAGCCCTGTCCCGCAATTGGCCCTATTTTAACCGGACAGTAGTGATCACAAAATCTATCGCGTATGCTTCACCGAAGTCTGCTGTCCCATGACTTGGAACCTTTGATCCGGGTGTGTTGGGCGATATATATATTCCTTGTAATGGGAAAGAAACTATGATCATATTTGTATCCATGTTCTTTACTTCTGGTTTTAAGCTACTTGAAAAAATTACAAGTAAAAATAATACATTAAAACATTTCCATTTTATTTTAATATTTTCCATTGATTCTATTTTCCGCGCGCGACAGCGCGTCCACCTAACGGACTGTAATCACCTTATTTAAACCCAGCGGCAATTACTGTGAATATGCCAACAGTACTGCTCGGTTTTATGAAATTATAAAAGAACAGGACGCGTTTAAATTCAGGTGAATTACTTTGTTATACAGTTGCTCACAATTATATTAGTGCGTTTTGCTGCGAGAGCCCAGTTGAATTTGAGAACTCGGAGGATCATTTATTTGCTAGAATGAACTGTGCGATCTCAAACAGAACCTTGTTTGCCTGCCGAAGGAGTAAATGCCCACCCTTCAAGCGAACATAGTCACTGTTGGGAATTCTCTTGGCCAACTCCTCTCCGCCTGCTTTCTCGCGTGGATCATCTATGGACTGTAGGATCAGGGTCGGCACCTTGATTCGTTCAATCGGTATCTGATTGATAGATGGTGTCGAGATGTCATTGTCGAAGATGATTCCATCGGTGCGTTCAGTTATGGGAAGGGCCGCCATGTATACGTTTTCGATGATAAAGGCTTTCTCTTTTTGTGTGATTGTGGCAAGAATATTCTCTGGAATCAAAGCCCCAATCAACATGTCGGGAACAATTTTAATCGCTGCCCAGTAAAGAAAGTTACTTTCGAAGATGAGTGCAGGTGGGGGTGGCAGAAGCGGCCCCGGGATTGCCGACGAATGCAGGATGAGTCCTTTGATGTACTCCGGGTAATCAATCGCGAACCACGTAGCAGAAGGGCCGCCAGCTGAGTTGCCGAAAACAAAGAGCTTCTTGATACCCAGATGGTCCAAAAGTTCTTTATAGGCTGCTGCTTGGATTTCGGCTGAGGCGTTCTTCGGAAGAGACGACCCCAGGTAGCCAAACCTTGAGACGTAGAGGAATCGATATTCCTTACCGAAAAAGGCGAATTCTTTGGTCAGGTGCATTCCCTGATCTAGGCCCCCGGTAACCCCATGAGAGATTAGGACTGTCTGGCCTTCACCGGTGAGCATATATTCGATGTTGCCATGCTGTCCCTTGAATACTTCCGTTGGAATCTTAGCGATTCTTGCATAAGCAGTATCCAAGTCTAATTTGAAAGATACGTACGTGAAGATACCCCCAATCGCCAGACAAACTACCAAGGTAATGGCAAGATATCGGAGTACACGTCCTCGTCGTTTCTTCGGGCTACCAGATAATTCAGTTTTGTTAATCGTCATAGTTGTTCTCCAAGTAAGACCCTAATCATAGGGCAGTGGAAAATCAAAACGTTTTGACCGCTAGGGACTTTACACTGCAAAATACCTCGCAGCATAACTCAATACGGAAGAGTTCTACTGTATAACATATGCATGAACGACTCGGATAACTGTTTACAAACGTCTTTTCCTGTCGTATAAAATTTCTGATGGATTCTTTGCAAATCATTGTTAATCCAATGTTAAGCATAAGATTTGAGCAAGTCAATTGGAATATTATCCGGGGTGGATAATGTTACTGTTGTCGGATAAAAATACTGGAAAATGCTCAAACTCAGAATTCATTCTCCGCGCTTACATTCCCCGATATTGAACGTTAGTCCCGTTGAAATCTTGTGGAATAACGGTTAAATATCGTCTCAAACCAGGCTATTTCAGGCCGCTGATATTTCCGATGTACAATTTGAACAGCGAGTCGCTTTTATAGAAATCCTGGAAAAGCAATAAGGACAATCTTTAGTCGTCGGTTCGGCTGCCGGTTTTTCTTCCCGGCGTTTGAGTCTGTTCATGCCTCGAACCAGGAAAAACACGCAAAAGGCAACGATGAGAAAACTTATGATCTTGTTAATGAAAACACCATAGTTGATAGTAACCGCGCTCGCGGCCTGAGCCGCGGCAAGTGTCGCATACGGGCCCGCTGCCGCCCCGTCTTTTAACGTGAGAAACAGGTTGGAAAAATCAACATTCCCTAATAGGAGACCGATAGGCGGCATGATAACGTCGGCGACGAGCGATTTAACGATGGTCCCAAATGCGGCGCCGATGATAATACCCACGGCCATATCAATTACATTCCCCTTCACTGCAAACTCTTTAAATTCTTTAAACATAGTCTTTGCTCCTGCGTCTATTGACTATGCTATTTGCAAATAAATTTACATCGGAATTGCCACTAACGCCCAATTGAAACATTTCATAAATCACTATCCATCTAACATTTGAAATTGAATATTTTTTACCGCCTTCTTTTATTGTGTTGCCTGACGTTCGGTTTCAGGCTCCGGCGCGAAGCATCGTGCCGGCTGCAAATAGTATTCAGGCAAACTCCTCTCACATGCTGAGACGGCATTCGCTAAACGGTATAGCTTTCGCCTTCCCGGAGTATCACCACTTTGCTTGCTGCCCCGCTTCTCTCCAAACGTTCTGCAAAATGTTCCGGCGTCTGATTCGTCCGCAGCAAGGGCGAACGCGGTCTGATCCCCAGATGGATCGGTATCACTATCGCCGGTTTCAATACCTGCACAGCTTTTACGGCCTGTTTCTCCCCCATCGTCATCGGAATACGGAAAGTCGTAACCGGCATCAAGGCCACATCCAATTGAAACATTCGTCCGAGTTTTTGCATGAAGGAACTATAAAAGGTATCACCTGCGAAGTAAATCCGTTTGTTCTCACTTTGCAGCACATACCCCACTGTAGCGGTCAGATGAACGGCAGGAACCGCGGTTATTTTGATTTCGCCGATGTTGATACTCTCCCAGGCTTTAATGCCGGACACGTTCCGCCCACCCAATAATTTGATCCGCCAGCGGGTCAGCCGCGGTGCTATCACCGGCGTATCGCCAGGCAGGCGCAGATATTTTCCATCCACATGATCCCAGTGTCCATGCGAAATCAGCACCCCATCTACTTTGTTCAGTTCCTGGCGCGACTTCGCCGGAACGCCAACACGAGCGAAAGCGGGATTGCCCCACATCCCCCAATATGGATCTGTGAGAATCTTCTTACCGCCTGTTTCAATCAAGACGGTGCTATGGCCGATCATGGTAATATGCATTATCAACTCGCTTTCTATCTGCCTGATGCCCGGGTCAATTTGATTGATCCTTAGCCGGGATTATTTTCAAGTTGGCGAATGTGCCGTCTGAATAATTACCCGTCCACAATCCTACCCGGCCGCCATTTCTTTCGCTTAATTCTTCAACGACGAGACAGGGTTCCCTGGCATCATTGACATAAACACTTATTATGGGCTTTTGGATTACGATTTTAGCATGGAAAAAAGAATTCGGATCAGGCGCCGGATTGACCGGATTCTCGTATTTTCCAGGGTGTTCGTTTCTTAATCTAGGCCATGAATAGTCCGGATGGGATATATACTGAACGCTGTGACCTTTTCGAAGCGAATCATCACTCATGAAATTAAAGGGCCGAAAATAAACGGCATCATAGGTTTCCTCATCGACACCTCTGAAAGCAATCCCGACAAAACTTCTGCCGCTCAGGTCCTTTCCTTTAATATCGGCTTCAATTATTCCGTCAGTGACTTCAAGATTTTCAAGCCAAGCGACCCCATCTCCAGCCTGGGCTTCAAAATAGACACTTAATTGATCATCCTCTTTGATTACTTTTACTTCCCGGTTAGCGATTTTCCAACCTTCTCCTGCGCCAATTTTTGCTAAATCCGGGATAATAGCGTTCTCCTGGCCGATACAGAATTGAGCACAAAACAGCACGAGCACTACCAATAGGCCGACTACCTTAATTTTATTCATCCTGAACCTCCTTGGATTTTTATACTGGTGATAGAACGGCTTGAAATATTTTACCTCATACACAGTGTTATATGAACATGAGTTCGATATAAGAGAATTACGAATATTGCCACAGAGGCTCGGAGAATCACAGTGAATATTACCGTACATTATACAAAAGATGATAGCCTTACCTGTCGATAATGGCGGCATCATAAAATTGACCGCCCGGAAATCAGAGGTCCTGAACAG
>CAZPRY010000101.1:0-5188 GCA_964589175.1 uncultured bacterium | reverse complement strand
GAAGCGTCCCAATTTTCGATCCGGAAAGTGGCAGTACGTGCCACTGGGTCAATTTTACTTTCCCTGAGCGTTTGCCATTTCTTCTTTCCTTTCGGAATCTGAAAACGAACTGCCTGCGGATCTTTATCACCGATCGGCGGCATCTGAGCCGTCATTTTCAAGATACCATCGCTCAAGGTGTACTGCGCAAATAGAATGGGACCATAGCAATGCTCCGGGCACCTGGTCACTTTCGTTCCGCTCAGGCTCCAATCCTTAAACCAGAAGCGGACATTTCCGCCTCTCTCGGTGCCGGATCGGAATCCCCAATTACTGCCGTTAATGTCCGGTCGTTTCTCGGATTTAAGTGGCACCTCTCCCCTGCTGCACACCAATGCAACGCCGCCTTCTAACCAATCGGAATCCAGGTCCTTTTGTTCGCACTGGGAAAGTATTTTCCCATCTCCATCAGAAGCTATGAGTATTGCATCATATTTATCACCAGCCGGTTGAGCCGAGAGTTCCAATCTGATATCATGAAATGGTGAATCTATCGCTTCTGAATCTTCTTCCGGACAACCGATGAATAGTTTACCTTGAGTCGTCATCCCTACAGCCAGACCAATGCCCCGGACGGCATTATCCCGATAATCGTCGAATTCACCCCTTACACCAACTTTAAAACCGACCCAGCCCTCATCCAGGTTTTCGCTCGCATCAAGTTGTCCAACACGGACACTCATCTTGAAGGCACCGATATTTTTAGCGAGCTCATGAGTCAGTAAATATACATTCCGGTCCCCGCCACTGGTGACACATTCAATTCGTCCGTCTTTTAATTGCCAGTCCTGCAGCGGATTCGACCAGTATTCCGACCCGATCCAGACTCGCTGTATATCCGCTGGCAAAATACTGCAGAAATTGTCTGCGGATTTTTTATTAGAACAACTTGAAATCAGGAAAAGAAATGGAATTAAAGCAAATATTATTTTATATCGATTGGACATACTGCCTCCGTTCACTGATTATAAAAGTCTTATCAAGCAGATCAAATTCATTGTATTGAGAATTCCTCGATATCGAAAATTTGATCGTTTCATGATCAATTATTCGAACTAAAAATCATAACAAAAAACCGTATAGGTAAAATCAGTAAAAACATCCGTCTCGATCTTTTTATTTGACTCGATGACAAGTTTCACTTCGAGCGAATTCTTTCCCTTAGTGAAATCGGGATGGATTTCAAAATCCAGATCAAACCAGCGCAGGAATTCATTCTCATAGCCATAATACCAGCAGCCAGCATATTGCCCATCAATGTAGACCTTCGCTCGCTGCTGTGGAATGCTCTGATCGATGCGCCTTCGCAAGCGGACACCCTGATTACCGGGATCGACCGACACCCTGAAAGTAATCTCTCCCTTTCCATGATACCGTCCGTCATCTTTCAATAATGTCTCAAAATTCTCTCCCTCGGGATATGCCTCTACAGACACAACAGATCCGGATTGACTCGCCTGATAGCTATGCGCTTTTTCACTGGCTTCACTACCAATATCGATAAAGTCAGTCTGGCGGATCATCGGGTACTTGTTTAAATAACAGAATGTAAGACTCCGGTAATTTGACCGAATATGGCTCAGTCCGCCATGCTGGATGCGGGCATTGATGGATGAGTAAAATGGTATGGGCGCCTCAAGGTGAAAGCGGCTATAACTACTGGGTGTGTAATAAGCAGCTCTCCAATGTCCGCCACCCTTTTTTTGCATATCACCGACAACACAGGCAAAAGGCGTACTGAAATCCACATTATGTCGCCAGAAACAAGCCAGGTAGTAGTCTTCAGTTCCGGTTCCATTAATTTGCGGCGATATAGCACCATCGATATAAAAATGCTCATCACCTTCGCAATAATGCTCGTACTGCATCGATTGTACGACACCCACCAACCAGCCCGATCCCTGCCCTTCATACAGCAACCAATCATGACCATAGACCGTTTCGCCTTCGTGGTACATCGTCGTAAAATAGGTCCCAACAGACCGTGCCACCGGGTTCTCACTAATATAAAATGTCACGTTCAGCGGCCCTTTATACTCTTGCGATAAATTCACCAAATTAATCTCTGCCTTTTCCCAGAACAGCATGGGAAAATAACAGCGCAATCGTACTCTTCCGCTTTCTAATTTCTCAACTCGCAGAGGCAAAGACCGCATATCGTCGGCTTCGACGGCAGATCCAAAAAATATCCCGATGGGCGCATTCACATCCCAGCGGGTGTGCCCATCCCAGCGCATCCGGATCCGCGCTTTCTTGAAGAATTCTTGCGATCCATCCGCCTCCATTTCAATGATTCTGATAATTCCGGCAGTGTTATCCAGAGTCAGCAAAGAGATTGATTGTAAAGGTTGGATCTCATCGGTCACAGTATTGAAAACTTCCAGCCCGCTGGTATCCAGCGGCGCCTCGCCAAATCGCTCAAAGCAGTCCTCCAGTGCCGACAGGTCTTCATGATCAGTAAATGTTTTTATAGGCGTTTTGTACGGATATTGTTCGTAGATAATATGAAAAAAATGAGCCGTTCCCTGAATGGCAATCTTCAGTGACTTTTCATAGGCGATTGGAACAAAACTGTTACCGGCACAGGGACCTTCCACGCAGCACTTTCCCCGCTTTGTATATGCTACAAGAGGACTTGGAAAATGGTTATTTCTCCCATTATAAAAATCGACATAATTCAGGCTATAGCGCGGCTTTTTTTCATCATCGAAATAAAACTTCACGATTGCAGACGAGTCCAGGTTCGTCGCCCACATGCTGCGAACGCAGCCCGGACCCGTGGCATCAAAAATGACCTCATCACCATTATTATCTACATGAAGAGGCCAGTATTCATCATCGTTTAATCCATGCTTATTGTGGCTGGAAAATTGATTTACAGTTATTCCCTGCGGCACGCGAATCAATTTTTCAAACAGCGTATTGGAAGGATATGTACTGAGTTCCTCGTTTTGATACGTCAGCTGCTGAGAACCATCCCGGGCCAAACCTGAATTCAGGAATAAAGCAATCGCAACAGCGTTAATTAGAAAATGCCCGTTGTTTCGTCTCTTCATGGGTTTAATTCCTAACATCGTACGGAGCCAAGCATTTACCAAGATTTATATTGGGATTTCAGTCACTCCGAACGTATCTCTAAACCAATGGAATCGCTGATATTTGAAGACAAATTCTATGGAGATAAAAAATCGATCAGTTACCAGAAAAGCAGCAAATGCTGCGGGTCTGTACGGTCTTATCTCATTAATATCATCTTTTTGATCTGGCGATTGTCACCGGCATTTAATTCATAAAAATAAACACCTGATGAAAATTCGGCAGGCGCACGCCAATCAATCCGATTTTCACCCTGTTGGCAATTCCGATCCAACAGCAAATCAACCTGCTGTCCCAGCATGTTATAAACCGTCAGCGTTACCTCCGAAGCACGTTCGAGAGTAAACAGAACTGTCGTGTTCGGGTTAAATGGATTGGGGTAATTTCCGAGCAATTGGCATGAGTTTGATAAGGGAATATCACGGTCCGGCCTGATGGATGTCTCTACCCGTTCCACGTTAACATCATCGTACCAAACAGTGCCGTCGTTGGCCGTATTTTCTTTGAAAAATGTCAGCCCCAGGAATCCCCAAATGTCATAAAATACCTGGTCAAATACAACGATTTTCTCCCGGTAGGTCCAATCATTATCTCCAGCCAAATATGGGCCAATTTCACCATCTGCCCCACACCGCATTCGGATATGACTTATGTCACCTGCTGTTTTTATCCAACCGCTGATCTTGTACTGCGCAGCATCCACCAGACCCTCCGGATACGGACCTCCGTTTTGCATCAGTTGCATCCAGCCCGTTCCCCGGTTCGGCATACAATACAGTTTCAAGGACTGTTTGCCACTATGAAAAACCTGGGTATCCAGCGTCGCGGTCACCCATCCGTTTTCAATGGAGTTAAACTCATCAAATTCCAGAAACCAACCGCCATCCCAATCGTCTCCTTCACGATCCAGATATAATGTTTCTTCTTCAAAGCCACCATTCCGGAAGAACGTTCCGCTGGACTCAGTCCCTTCTACAATAACATCATCATACCAAGCCGTTCCTTTAATTTTCATCCCGACACCGAGATGACAGTGAATTTCGATAGAGCTGGCCTCACTGGTAGTCGAAAATTCCAACGTTACTTTCGTCCATTCTGTGGTTCCGCCGACTCGCTCGGTCATATTGTCCCACCAGTCTCCTGCGACATCTCCTTTGACCATGATTTGGGCGCCGCCTTCGAACCACGCCGCTCCGACTTCAACATCTTCAGTTTTGACGTAAACTGATAATTTATAATCAAAACTTGGGAAGACGGAAATTGTCTGGTAAAATGAAGATGTAGCTTCGTCAGCATGAGTGATACAAATCGATTTATCGCCGCTGTGTGCGATCTCGGAGCTCCAGATGAAATCGGCGCTCCCCTCCGATACCGCAGTCAACCAGTTATCCGGTAAATCACCAGAACCATTTTCGAAGCTTGGGTTCAGTACTATGTTTTGACTCAGCCCAATATTCATCAACAAAAAAAATACGCACATTATCAGGGGGGTTAGATTTCTTGGCTTCATGCTTCTCTCCTTCTCATTTCTACATGCCGTTAGCGTGCCAGGTAACGGACTTTTCAATAAAATCGGTACTCAGCGCATTCCGATAGAATGCGCTGAGTATTATCTATATTTTGAAAAAAAACACAATCACCGAATGAACGGATGACATATCAACAGATTTCGCTCTATTGATTCCCGCTCAACTTTATTCCAGATCCAGTTCCACCGCACTGACCGAAGCCGCCGCGAATGTCCATTCCTTGCTATCGGGAATTGAAAATTCCTTAGGCGCAGTGAATTCCGGATCGTGCCGGAAAATTTCATGCGCCGGATCGAGAGCAATGCAAAATACTTTGCCGGACTGAATATCCTCGCCCTCAATCTGCAGCCGGACCGTCACCGGTTCGGTGCGATTAATATTGGCAACATGCAAAAATACGCGATTTCCGGTTCGGCTGGCTGTAATATCCAGGTCTTTCGAACCGCAATTTACTTCGATCGCATTCTCTCCCACATGCTTTCTGTACAGACTCATCACCATCGCGACCGGCATCATGTACGGAT
>CAZPRY010000100.1:0-5394 GCA_964589175.1 uncultured bacterium | reverse complement strand
GGTGCAATGATTTTACCTTTTATTGATGAAATTTCTAACCCAATCAATAAACTTCAAGTTATTGTAGATTTTTTGAGTGCGGTCTTTCTCTTCAAAACGGCTGTCCAACTCGTAGGCTTTCTCAAGGTACCTCGAGGCCTGGCTCAATAGT
This sequence comes from uncultured bacterium, assembly GCA_964589175.1. Taxonomy (GTDB): domain Bacteria; phylum Fidelibacterota; class UBA2242; order UBA2242; family UBA2242; genus CAZPRY01. The sequence continues at coordinate 5,243 of CAZPRY010000100.1, read as the reverse complement.
TTGAAATTCTCCCTGAAAACTAAGCGTATCCGCTCCATATAGTTGAACTTCGACGAATCTGCCGGCATCGCTTCCATTCTGCGCAATTTGTCCTGGTATTCGGTTTTTTGCTGGAACACGAGAATCGAGTAGTACCCGATATTATTCAATTGCCAGGCAGCTATATCGGGTCGCTCCAGTGCCATGGCATATTTGGCTGCCATGTGCAGTTCAGCGATCGCCTGGTGGATATTTTCTTCCGCTGGCAAACCTTCTACTTCATCCTTTATGGCATTATAGCTCTCCCAGAGATCGTCAACCGTCAAATTGCGGAGAGAATCAATCTCCTCCGTGGGGAAGATTGGCTTGACGGGTTTGGTGTTGAGCGGATCCGACTCATTGCCCTTTTGAGTTTGTCCTGATCTGTCGCAACAGCAACAAAGGGATATGATCAAAACCGAGAGAATTTGTCTGGTTTTCATTTCCTGCAATCCATGAAAATGCCGGTCGTGGCAACGCGCCGACAACAAAAAACAGCGTAACGATCATCCGAACTGGGCAATATATTTTTCATTTTTGTCTAAGTTAAAGTATTTGAGGATTATTTAATAATAGAAATTTGTCCATCGTTCCGAAAGGGAATTTCGAAAAAACCGAATCCCACAGTCCCCGATAATTCGTATTTTGCTTCTCTTGCCTTTATAAATTCGCCGATCGTTCGCAACATTTCCAGATGACTTATCCTGATCGGCAGTTCGATTATTGCCGTCCCTCTTGCACCTACCGAAACAGGCTCATCCACCCGGCTATTCACTAGAGATACCTCATTGATTTGCAGATGATATTCGATGTAATTCACGCGTATTCCGATGGGATTGGGATTCGTTATGCGCATTTTGAAGAGTAATGTTTCTTCCAGCAGAGAAATTTTGCGTCGCGAAACACTCTCAAATTCCACTGCCGGTTTTTGGATGATTCGTGCGACCGTCGAGCAGCCGGAAATCACAAGCAACCCAAAGATACAGGTGAAACCTACAACGAAACTCACAAATCCTGGAATTTTCTTCCGTACCATTAACACTCCCGAAGATTATCTTTAACACACCGGCATCTACAATATAGCAACTGTGAATGAGAACTGCGACTATGAACTGGATTGTAGCGTGGTGATCGCGTAAATTCCTGCGATCGCTCTGACGGAACAGGGGCATCTCGTAATTGGAAGGAAATGAAATGATACTCTATCTGCACGGTTTCGGCAGCTCCGGCAATGCTTTTAAGGCGCGTTTGCTGCGCCACTTTTTCCCGGATGTGGAAATCGTTTCTCCCGATCTGCCTGCTGCTCCGCAAGAGTCCGTTTCCCACGTCAGCAGCATTCTCGATAAGATAGCCGGCATACAACCGGTGCTCTTAGTCGGCAGCAGCCTGGGTGGATTCTTCGCCCAACATCTCTCCTGCGAAAAAAAGATCCCGGCCATCCTGCTGAATCCGGCTGTGCATCCCTGGGAGAATCTGGAAGCCCGCGTCGGCATCAATGAAAAACTCAATGGTTCGGGCCAATTCGAATGGTATGAGACCTACCTCGAACAACTGCATGATCTTTACCGCAAGCCTGCACTCTTCCAGAAATATCTTCTGCATGCCTATCTGAACCGGGATGATGAAGTCCTCGATTACACGGTTGCCCAGCGGGAATTCGAATCGATTCAATGTGAAATAATAATCTCTGATGAAGGCGGGCACGTTTTTACCAATTTTACCAAAATCCGCTCCGATATCAAGCGGATATATGACGCTTTACAATGACAGAATCCACGGTTCGAAAAATCATTCACATCGACATGGATGCTTTCTTCGCCTCCATCGAACAGCGTGATAATCCGGCTTATCGGGGCAAACCGCTGGCAGTCGGCGGTTCCCAACACCGCGGTGTTGTCGCGGCGGCCAGCTACGAAGCCCGTAAATTCGGCATCCACTCCGCCATGCCCTCGAAAATCGCCTATCAGAAATGCCCGCATATTATCTTCGTTCGTCCGCGTTTCGATGTATACAAATCAGTTTCCCGGCAACTCATGACGATTTTCAAGGAATACACGAACCTGGTCGAACCGTTGTCATTGGATGAAGCCTACCTGGATGTTACCTGCAATAAAAAAAACGTCGCTTCGGCAACGCAGATCGCCAAAGAGATCAAAATCCGCATTCGGGACGAAACACAGTTAACGGCCTCGGCCGGTATTTCGATCAATAAATTTCTCGCCAAAGTAGCCTCCGACATAAATAAGCCGGACGGGCTGACGGTCATTCCTCCCAAAAAAGTCGAGAAATTCCTGCTTGCCCTGCCGATCGAAAAGTTCTACGGCGTAGGTAAAGTTACTGCAGAAAAGATGCAGAATCTCGGCATTCGGACGGGCGCCGACTTAATCAAATTCGAGGAATTCGACCTGATCCGCCATTTCGGTAAGGCAGGAACGCATTATTACCATGTCGTGCGCGGAATCGATGATCGCTCCGTGAAACCCAACCGCATTCCGAAATCCATCGGCGCGGAACGAACCTTTGATCGTGATTTTACGGAAGATGAAGACTTGCTTAAACACTTAGAGGAGATCGTCGCCGATGTCTGGCGCCGGCTGCGAAAATCGGATACCAGCGGCAAAACGGTCACTTTAAAAATCAAGTACGGCGATTTCGAGCTCAGGACCCGGGCCCGCAGTCTCGAACACTGGATTCAGACGGAAAGCGAAATCTTCAGCATTGTCTGGGACCTGCTGCACAGCCGCGACCTGCCGCAGAAACCCATTCGCCTGCTCGGCGTCTCCATTTCCACCCTGGACAATAATCCGGAACCGTCGCACCTGAATTGCCATCAACTTACGCTTGAATTCTAATCTATATAAATCACAAGCCGCAGAGTTCACCCCAGAGGGGACCCTCGGGGTCAGAGAACACCGAGTTAATTTTCTTATATTTACTTACCGCATTCAATTTGATTTCACCTATTTAATATATGGTGTAGAAATCTCTTCGAAGTCTGCATCTAAACAACAGCTTTTATATTTCTCTGCGATCTCCGTGTGCTCTGTGGTGAATAATTTTGACTAGAACACGCTCTCAGTGCGTAGTTCATAAATCGGCGCATCGGCCGGCCCCCCCGCGATCCCCTTCATACGCTTGATCTTCTGCACCGTATGCTGCAGACTGGCCAGTTTTTCGATGGTCAGGGTCTGCACGCCGAACGCTTCCTCCACTTTGCCGCGCACGATGAACAACTTTTCCCAGTTGAGCAGATCGCCGTACTCCTTGAAGGTTTTGGGAAACATGACGCATTCGAAGATGTCGGTCTCATCCTCGAAGGTCACAAACTCCATCGGTTCCTTTTTGCGGGTCGCCGTGACCTTGCGGGTGATATAAACGCCGGCCAGATTGATCGTTTTGCCAATGTGCTTCCCGATGTCTTTGGCCTTGCGGAGTCGCCCGTTGAGAAACGGCAGGTAACTCTCAAGCGGGTGCTCCGCTATCGGAAATCCGAAAGATTCGATCTCCAGCCGAATCTTTTCCTCGCACGTTAACGATTGCTTCGGGATGGTCACGCGCAGCGGCTGGCGCTTGCCCTCCTGTAAATAGAAACCGGCCATCTTGAAGGCAATCTGCTTGTGCGTAAGCTTCGGCTCCAATTCTGTAAAACAACCGGCATTGGTCAGGAGCATCGCATCCGCCAGATCGATATCTACACGCACCAGGAAATCGTCCAGCGACGAGAAGAAACCGGCCTTGCGTTCATTCAGGATCGCCTCTACGGCCTTTTGCTGTAAGCCGTGGAGCGCCATAAAACCCATGCGAATTCTGTCCCGGCGGCCCTTATATTTCCAGTCGCTCAAATTGATATGCGGCGGCAGAATCGTGATCCCGAAACGGCGCGCTTCGCTCAGGTAGGCGTAGGACGAATAAAAGCCGCCCTGGTTGCTGATCACCGAAGCCAGGAATTCCGCCGGGTAGTGCGCTTTCAGGTAGGCGCAGGTGAACGAGAGAATCGCGTAGGAGGCCGAATGCGGCTTACAGAACGAATAACCGGAAAAGGACTGGATCATCTCCCAGAGCGTTTCGGCCAGTTGACGCGTGTAGCCGCGACCAACGGCGCCGTCAATGAACTTTTTCTTCCAGAGCGGAACGAGGTGTTTGAGAGAATTCCGTGAAATCACCTTGCGCACATAATCCGAATCGGCATAGCCGAAGCCGGCGATCTCCCGCGCCACCATGGAAACCTGCTCCTCGTAGACCATGATGCCGTAGCTCTCGGCCAGGCATTTAAGATCGGGGTGCAGCAGTTGCCAGGGCTTACCGTGAATACGTTCCAGCATGATGTCGATGTAGCGGTTGGCCGCCGGGCGAATGATGGACGAATAGATGACGACGTGTTCGAAATCCACCGTGCGCGCCTTGCACAGCAGCAGCCGCGTCGCCGGGCTCTCGATATAGAAAACCCCCATCGTTCGGCCGGCTTTCATCATTTCCACCGTCACGGGATCGTCTACGGCTTTGATGGAATGATAATCCATGTATTCGTTGCGCTGCACGCCGATCTGCCCGATCGTATCGCGCACCACGGCCAATGAGCGGTTGCCCAGGATGTCGATTTTCAGCAGGCCGGAATCTTCCACCTGGTCCTTTTCCCACTCGACGATCTGCACCCCTTTGGGCGCTCTCAGGACCGGTACGTACTTGCGAATTTCGTCAGGCGTGATGATTACACCGCCCGAATGCACCGACGAGTACTGGAAGCAGCCGACGATTTTCTCACCCTGCCGGATGATCTCCTCCAGGGTGTTGTCGATGCACAAATTCCGGAAACGGTTATCGGTTTTGATCCATTCCAGCAAATCCTTATGATAACTGTGATAGCCGATGCGTTTGGTCACGGCCCGGATTTCCTCGTTGGAAAGGCCAAAGACTTTGCTCACTTCGCGGATCGAAGAGCGCGGCTGCATCATGACCTGGTTGGAAACCATGGCCGAACGCTCATCACCGTACTTTTTGAAAATGTAGTCGAGAATATCGTCACGCTCGTCCCAGGGAAAGTCGATGTCGATATCGGGCATGTCCACCCGTTCGGGATGGATGAAACGCTCGAAAACTAGGTTGTAGCGGATCGGGTCCACCTGCGTGATGAACAGGCAGTAACTCACAATCGAAGCCGCTCCCGACCCGCGCCCGATGGTGGCATTCGTCTGCCGGACAATATCCCAGACTACCAGGAAATAGGG
>CAZPRY010000099.1:0-5560 GCA_964589175.1 uncultured bacterium | reverse complement strand
AAAAACGGGGCGTCCAAGGGCGTCCCGTTTTCTTTATTGGCAGATGCCGGTTCGTAAATCTCAGGCGCGGGCGGACATTTCCCGGATCGGAATTCTCAGGAAATTGTTGATATTGCTGATCAAATCCTGACGGGAGAGGAAACCGGTGACGATGGTAGGCTGGCCGGTCATCGGGACAAAAAAGAGGGTTGGAATATTGTGGATTCCGAAGAATTTTGAGAGTCCGGCTTCGCGCTGAGTATCGACCCGGTAAACATCCAGATATTCTCCATGCAGAAGCGAGATCTCTTCCAGCAGCGGCTCCATAGCCAGACAGGGTTCACACCAGTCGGCATAAAAATCGATGATGCACGGTTTTAAGCCTTTGTAAGTCAGGTTGTCATCTTCTATATAATTAAACACTTTTTGTAGAAATTTCTTTTTATCTAAATATTCCGACATCCGTCACTCCTGTTAAAAAAATTAATTCGATCATTTTGATACGAAGCCTTCAGACGCGTTACATGCTCCGCCAAACATTAACGCGATCCGGATCGAGACTGTCAGACCGGTCTTGTTCATAATCCTTTGGATGCTTACATTTCCGGTTGTCGGGAAAAATTAATCGGTGAGAACTATGACTGGAAGAGAGAGGATTTTGGCCGCCCTGAATTTGCGTCAACCGGATCGAGTGCCGGTTTGGATTCACGGCATCAATGAAAAGTCGATCATCGCCATTGCTTCGGGAATTATGCCCGGTGTGCCGCCGTACAAGGCTGTCGATGAGATGAACCAGCAGGAAATGGGGCAGCTCCTGCACATTCTTTTCCAACTGCATGAAATTCTCGGCATCGACGGTTTTACATCGTTGGATGGGTCGCAGCTCACCGGCATCACCAAAATTGATGCACACCGTTTTCGTGACGCCTGGGGCACCACGCTGGAACGCAGTCCGAATGGCATTGCCGTGGTAGTCGACGCTCCCCTGAAATCGGAACAGGATATCCAAAACTACCATTGCCCGGCATTATCGGCGCAGGAAGTGTTCATGCTGAAACTGGCCAAAGATCATTTTGGAGATCGTTTGGCCCAATTCTTTCTGATGCGAGGGACCTTCGTCCGGTCCTACCGTCTGCGCGGTATGGAAAACCTTTTCATCGACATGATAGCAGACCCGGAGAGTGTCCACCTGCTGGCCCGTAAAATTACCGATTATAATCTGGGATTATGCGATCTTGTGGCTGCGGCCGGAGCAGATGTCCTGATTATCGAGGACGACATCGCCGATAAGAACGGCACCCTGATTTCACCCAAACATTTCAGGGAATTCATCGCACCCTACAATAAAGAAATCCTGGATCGTGCGCATCGGCAGGGCCTCAAAGTGATACGGCACAGCGACGGTAATCTCTGGCCGATCCTGGATATGCTGATCGAGATGGGCTATGATGGTCTCAATCCGCTCGAACCGCAGGCAGGCATGGATTTGAAAAAAGTCAAAGAGTATTGCGGTGCGAAAATCTGCCTGTTGGGAAATATCGATTGCGGTGAACTTCTCTGTACCGGAACTCAGGAAGCCGTGGAAGAAGCCGTTCGCAAGGCCATTGCGGCCGCGGCGGCCGGCGGCGGCTATGTGCTCTGCTCATCTAACTCCATCCATCCCGGCGTAAAACCGGAAAACTTCCTTGCCATGGTTCGGGCGGCCCACAAATTCGGGGTGTATCCGAAATCATAGCCTGAAAACATTGCTCGAAAAAAAATATCTACACTTGATGCGGGATTCAGGGCTGTAACTTTAAGTATTGGACAGTATCCATACGGCCTTATTCTCAGGCCCGTAAAGCGGGCAGATGTTATTTGTGAAATAAAATAAAGGTAATGCGATGAATTATACCGGTCCCAAAGTCAGGCTGTCCCGCAAGCTCGGTGTGGCGATCACCTCCAAAGCGGGCAGGATTATGGAAAGCAAACCCTATCCGCCCGGACAGCATGGCCCAAACAATATGAACAGGCGCAGAATGTCGAACTATAAGACCCAACTTCTCGAAAAACAGCGTCTGAAAGCCCAATATAATATCCACGAACGCCAATTGGTGAATTACTACAAAAAGGCCTTGCTGAAAGCAGGTGACACATCCCAGAACCTGATTCAAATCCTTGAAATGCGTCTGGATGCCGTCGTCCACCGTGGCAGCCTGGCAGTCAATATTTACGCCGCGCGACAACTGGTGAGTCACGGCCACATTATGGTAAATGGCGAGAAGGTCAATTATCCTGCATTTCAGGTTAAGGTCGGCGATGTCGTATCGGTACGGGAAAGGAGCAGGCGGCTCGACCTGTTTAGCGATAGTTTGCGCAATTCAAATCCGCCAGCATATTTGGCGTTGTCCAAGCCGGAACTGACGGTTAAAGTAATGGCGATTCCTGCCCGCCAGGAAATACCGGTGGTCTGTGAACTGTCGCAGGTAATCGAGTACTACTCGAAGTAATATCGGAGGCTAGGCGTCTCTTTGCAGTACTTTCTCAAACATTGCTAAAATCCCGGGAATCCCCGCATCGCGGGATACTTTGGCAAATTCCAACGCAACGATACCCATGAGCCGCTCCCGCTTGGATTCGTGCGTCTCCATATAGATATACCGGCCGCGCGGGATTTCGTGGGCGATTTTGGGATAATTCGCGTTGTCATGAATTTTATCCTTTGTGCCGTTGACGACGAAGACTTCGTCCCGGATTCCGCACAATTTCCCGAAGAGTTCAAAATTTTTCGTGTGCAAGGCCGCCCGTTTCCATTTCCAGAGGACGGCGTTATCGATGAAGCGACCCGTACGATGGCGCTGTACTTTCTCTTTCATTCCGCTCAAAGCCAGGCGTTTCCCCAGAGGGCGGATCAGATGGGCCATCGAAATCGAAGTAAGCGGTATTACCCAGTTCAGTAGCCATTTGGGGAACCAGAGAGAATGCATTGGATCAAAGGCAACCAGTGTGGGCGCCTGGATAATTCTTTCGATTAATCCGTGCAGAATAATGGCCGAGCCCCAGCAGGTACCAAAAAGCAGGAAATCATTCTGAGCGCCGAGCCCGAGCTGCCTGATCACATCCCGGATATCGTGCGCTTTCTGGCTCATATCCATACGCGCTTTTTTCCGGTTTAAGCGACTGCTGTGTTTTTCCCGCGTTTCGATGTGATAGAATTCGGCATGCGGATAGATGATGCTGTAGAAATCGTTGAAACTGTCCGCCAGGGCGCCCCAGCCCGGAATGAAGACAATTGGTCGGCAAGCGCTGGGAGAAGCCGGTTTATTGTGATAAACACGAATTTCGCCATCCTCGACCGGCAGGTAGATTTCTTCACTGCGATCCCTCTCCCAGAAATGGATGGTTTCGGCATTAGCCGGGACCTCGAGCATTTCATCTAATTGCTGTCTTAATTCGCGTGGTATTTGGATTTCATTCATCTTGATCACGGTCCGGATTTATTTGTTTTGTTTTGTTGACGTTATTGATAAATTGTCAATATTAATTGTCAATGTCAACATTGTCAGTGTCTTGGAGTAAAAAATTATAGAAGCGAATAAAAAGTAATTTTGGAGGAAATATGGACTTTCCGTGGGGGATTTTTGTCGATGTCGGTGTCATTTCACTCGCGCTTGTGATTGCGACAGCCATCCGGGCCCGGGTCGGTTTCTTTCAAAAATTTCTAATACCGAACGCCCTGACGGCCGGTTTTCTGATTCTGCCGTTTTATAATTTTGTAGCCCCGCATTTAGGGATGAGCTCCGAACGCCTGGGAGCGCTGGTCTATCATCTGTTGAGCATCTCCTTCGTGGCGATGACCTTGCGGAAATCCACGCACCGCAAGCAAAAAGGAGATAAAGCCATCTTTTCGCATTCGATATCGATTATCTTTCAATATTCCGTGCAGGCGTTAGTGGGCTTGTTTCTGACCTTGTTTTTTATGAAGACTTTTATTCCGAAGCTCTTTCCTTCGTTTGGATTTTTTCTGCCGCTTGGATTTGCCCTGGGACCCGGACAGGCCTTTGCTATTGGAAAAGGCTGGGAAGCGTTTGGCTTTCATGGCGCCAGCAGTGTCGGTTTGACGTTTGCGGCAGTCGGTTTTCTGTGGGCCTGTTTCGGCGGTGTCTTCCTGATAAATTACGGTATTCGCAAAGGATGGATGAAAAAAGAAAATATCGATAGTATGATCAAGAACGGTGTAAAGAAAGGTGTTTTCGGAGCGGACAAAAAACTCCCCGTCGGTTCGTATTTAACGACCGAAAGCGAGGCCATTGATTCAATGACCTACAACGGTGCGATGGTCTTGATTGTGTACTTTATGAGTTTTATGCTGCTGAAATTCCTGACCTACCTGTTGTCCTTTGCCGGTAATGTCGGTAGAGATCTGGCCGTGAATTTATGGGGAATCAGTTTTGTCTTCGCCGCGTTGACTGCATTGCTTTTTAAACTCATTTTAAAATTGTTCAAGGTGGAATATACGCTGGATAATGGCACACTGACCCGTTTTTCAGGAATTTCGGTGGACTTCATGGTGGCGGCCTCTATTGGGGCGATTTCCCTGGTGGTTGTCCTTGAATATTGGATTCCGATCCTGACGATTTGCACGCTTGGCGGAATTATCATTACCATATCGATCCCATGGTTTTGTTCGCGGCTTTTCACCGATCACCGTTTCCACCGTACGCTGATTGTGTACGGAGCCTGCACGGGAACAATGCCAACCGGTCTGGCTCTTTTGAGAGTCATCGATCCGGAATTCGAGACCCCGGTAGCCATGGATTATATGTATTCGACAGCTATCACGTTTTTTCTCGTCATTCCGTTTATTATGGCGATTAATTTACCGGCCTACAGTTACACGAAATCGAATCCGATCTATTTCTGGGCAGCAATCGGTGTAGCTGCCTGTTACCTGATCTTTTCTTTGATATCTTTCCGGATTATCGCCAAACAGAGGGCCTTTAAGTTCTCATGGGTAATCTGGCTGAAAGAAAAGTTAGTCCACGCAAAATAAGCCGTTTTACGAAAACGGAAGGAAAAAAGGGAGCACGATCTGCTCCCTTTTTGATTAAAAATCAGTTTGATAAATGGGTTAGGCGACATAAGTTTGGGATGAATTTTATGAAAACTTGTGATTCAATTATGGTTATTGCGGACAATAAAAGGAGAAGGATATGAGCCAAATCCAAAGCGAATTCATCAGCGAACTTGCCATGAAAATTGAAAACTGGTTAAAAAGTCCGGTTGCCCAGCACGATCCCTGGGCCAAATACATCAAGTACACCCCCAATCTGCTGCAGCTGCTGGTTAAATTGTCAGCTGATAAAAATGTCGTTCAACCCAATAAAGCCAAATTCGCCGTGGCAATTTCCTATTTCATATCGCCCCTGGATATGATCCCCGAAAGATTCCATGGCGCCCACGGTTTCGTCGATGACATTGCTCTGGCTGCCTATGTGCTGGCCGATGTCAAACCGGAAAACCTGAAGGCTTACTGGGAAGAAGAGGCGGACATCCTCGAATTGACTCAGAATATTGTTAAAGATGCCGAAAAAATGGTCGG
>CAZPRY010000098.1:0-5732 GCA_964589175.1 uncultured bacterium | reverse complement strand
GGTCCGATGATGGGCGTCGCCCAATCATCGCTCAGCGTTCCCGTCGTAAAAGCCACCAGCGGCATCCTGTGCCTTACAAATGCATCGGTGACGGTCGTCAAGCAGTACCCCTGCATTCAGTGCGGTAACTGCCTGCAGGCCTGTCCGATGAATCTGATCCCGACCCGGCTGGCCCGTCTCTCGGAAGTGAACAATTACGAAACTGCCGAAGAATTCGGAATCCTTAATTGCATCGAATGCGGTTCGTGCGCTTTCGTTTGTCCCTCCCGAATTCCGTTGGTGCATTGGATGCGCATTGGCAAGTTGCGTGTGAATGAAATCAAGCGCAAAGCCAGGATCGCTGAGTAATAGAGTTGTTTGACTCCTTTCAACCGGGATAAGCTGAAATTAAATGAGAGATTGATCCATGGAAGAAAAAATTAAGAACCAGAAAAGTGACGCCGGACCAAAACCTGCTGCCGATGCACCGGTCAAACCGCCGGCCAGGAAAACGGAGGAACCGGCGAAAAACCTGATACTGTCCTCTTCGCCCCATCTCGTCGGCGAAGATTCGGTCCCTAAAATCATGTGGAATGTTGTCGGAGCGCTTCTGCCGGCCGTCGTTTTCGGCGTATATTATTTCGGATTCCGGGTACTGCTGACGGTCGGCGTGTCGATCCTGGCCGCCATTTTAACGGAAGCAGCCATCAACCGCATCCGCAAACGCGAATTGACCATCACCGACGGCAGCGCCTTTCTGACGGGATTGTTACTGGCGATGACCTTGCCGCCGACTTTGCCGCTCAGCGCCGTGATCATCGGTTCCGTCTTCGCCATTTTTATCGGCAAGCAAATTTTCGGCGGTCTGGGATCGAACATCTTCAACCCGGCCCTGCTGGGCCGTGCCTTCCTGCAGGCCAGTTTCCCGGTTAAAATGACCACCTGGATCTCGCCCAAGACCATTGATGCGATCACCTCAGCGACGCCTTTGGGTTCATTTAAATTCGAAAGCGCGATCACGCCTTACTTCGATCTTTTCGTCGGCAATATCGGCGGATGTATCGGTGAAACCAGCGCCATCGCAGTGATTATCGGCGGCATTTACCTGCTGGTGAAAAAATATGCCGATTGGCGCATCCCGGTCAGTTACCTGGGAACGGTATTCATCGTGGGCGGTATTTTCTGGCTGATCAACCCGATACCTTCCAATCCCGAGCTGGTTGAAGTCGGCAAGACCTATTTTATGGATCCTGTCGCGCACCTGCTTTCCGGCGGCCTGCTGCTGGGCGCTTTTTTCATGGCTACCGATATGGTGACTTCGCCAGTCACGACGAAAGGCACCTGGATCTTCGGAATCGGGGCCGGTTTTATACTCGTTATTATCCGCTTATTCGGCGGTTTGCCGGAAGGCGTGATGTACTCGATTCTCCTGATGAACGCCTTCACACCCTTAATCAATCGTTCCACCAGGCCAAAGTTTTTCGGGGAGGTGCGGAAATGAATACATCAACAAGACTAATTGTCGTTCTGACCGGTATCGCCGTAATTTCGGGCGCGATTCTTTCATTCTTCAATATTCTCACCGCCGAACGAATCGAAAATTATAAACTGGAGCAACTGCGGCAATCCGTCGCTATGGTTATGCCCGGCACCCAGGATTATGAAACCCTGACGCTCAGCGGAAAGGTGTTCTACCTGGGCAAAGATGCGCAGGGCAGTCCGACCGGCGTGGCCTTCAAAGCCGTCGGCAACGGTTTCCAATCGAAACTGGAAATCCTGGTCGGCATGGATCTCGAAATGAAGAAAATCCTGGCCCTGAAGGTGCTTAGCCAGATGGAGACGCCGGGACTCGGCACCAAAATCGAGACCGATCCGACCAATAAAGAGCATCCCGGCTGGTTTATGGCTCAGTTCGAAAATCTGAACACGCTCAATGGTATCCGTTACGTCAAGAACGAGGTGCCCGATCAGGAAGGGGAAATCCAGGCCATCACCGGAGCTACGATCTCCTCCAAATCCGTCGTAGAAATTTTGAACGCCGCCATCAGCGGCTACCGGGAAGTCTTCCTCAAGCGGGAGGTGCAATAATATGGCACACGAAAAGACATCTCTGTACACAGAATTTACCAAGGGCTTCTGGAAAGAGAATCCGGTCCTGCGAATGCTCCTGGGACTCTGCCCGACCCTGGCGGTTACAAGCGCGGCGATCAACGGCCTTTCAATGGGATTGGCCGTGGTCTTCACACTGGTTTTATCCAGCATGATCATCTCGCTGGTGCGTAACCTGATTCCGCGCGAAGTACGCATTCCTTCATTCATTATCGTGATCGCGACATTCGTGACCGTCGCCGACCTCTCCATGGCGGCTTTCGTGCCGGATATCAGTAAAGCGCTGGGACCGTACGTGCCGCTGATCGTTGTGAACTGCATCATCCTCGGACGCCAGGAAGCCTTCGCCTCCAAAAATTCCGTCGGCCGGTCGGTCATCGATGCCCTGGGCATGAGCCTGGGCTTTACGATCACCCTGACTTTCCTGGGCGCGATCCGCGAGTTGCTCGGCTCGGGAACCATTTTTTCGGTGCAGATCATGCCCAACGCCTTCGAACCCTGGATGGTCATGATCCTGCCGCCAGGCGCCTTCCTGACGCTCGGTCTGATGATTGGCACCGCGAATTGGCTCACCGCTAGAAAAGGGAAATCAGCATGAGTTACTTTTTAATATTTATATCGGCTGCGATTGTCAATAATTATGTGCTTTCGGCCTTTTTGGGAATCTGCCCTTTCGTCGGCGTTTCCAAGAAAATCGGCCCGGCCCTGAGCATGGGCATGGCCACGACTTTCGTCATGACCCTGACCGCAGCGGTGGCCTGGCTGATCAACAAATATATCCTGATCGGTCTGAACCTGCAGTTTCTGCAAATCGTGTCCTTCATCCTGGTCATCGCTTCTCTCGTGCAACTGGTCGAGATGTTCGTACGCAAGGCCAGCAAGCCGCTCTACGACGCGCTGGGCATCTTTTTACCATTAATCACGACCAACTGCGCGATTTTGGGTGTGGCCCTGTTCCTGGTCATGAAAGAGTACAATTTCCTCGAAAGCGTGGTTTTCGGATTCAGCGCCGGCGCCGGTTTCACGCTGGCCATTATCATCATGGCCGGAATCCGGGAAGAACTCGAACTGGCCGACGTTCCCCAGCATTTCCGGGGCGCTCCGATTACGATGATTGTAGCCGGTTGCCTGGCACTGGCTTTTATGGGTTTCGCCGGATTGATTTAACTAGCAGGAGTTCCTTATGGATTATACATCGCTCATCTACGCCATTCTCAGCATGGGAGGAATGGGGTTGTTGTTCTCGGTGGCGATTTCAATCGCCAACAAGAAACTGCACGTCGAGGAAGACCCTAAAATCGGCTTGATCGCCGACCTCCTGCCGGGCGCCAATTGCGGCAGCTGCGGGTATGCCGGCTGCGCCAATTTCGCCGAAAATCTGACTACCGGCAAAGCCCAATTGGCTTCATGCCCCGTCTGCGGCGTAGACGCTCAGAATAAAATCGCCCAAATCCTGGGCGTCGTGGTGGAGGCCGGCGTGCGGAAGGTCGCCGTGCTTATGTGCCAGGGCGGCGAGGGCAGCGTCAAACAGAAAGCCGATTACGTCGGCATTCAATCCTGCATCGGGGCTACGTTTGCCGCCGGCGGCGAACGCGCCTGCAGTTACGGCTGCATGGGCATGGGCGACTGTGTGGCTGCTTGTCCGTTTGATGCCATCCACATGGCCGGCAACGGCTTGCCGGTCGTAGACCGTGTAAAATGCACCGGCTGCGGCAACTGTGTAACTGCCTGTCCTAGAAATATTATCGAACTGCACCCCATCAACCGGCACGTTTTTGTGTTGTGTAAAAATCTGGACAGCGGCAAAAATGCCCGCGCCGTGTGCAAGAACGCCTGTATCGCCTGCGGTATCTGCGAAAAAGCCGTCAACGGTGAGGGCTTCAAGGTATTGAATAATCTGGCCGTTGTCGACTATGCGGTCTACACCAAAGAACTAGTGCTGCCAACGGAGAAATGCCCGACAAAATCCATTGTCATCGTCGGTGACGCTGACGAGGTCTAGACCATGGAACCGGAAGTAGAACTCGGTCTGGTCATCGGTTTACGCGGCGAGTACGCGGAAGTCGAAATGCAGAGCGGCGACGCCTGCCACGAATGCGGCGCGCGGGTTATCTGCCGCCCCAACGCCTCCGGAAAACGAATTCTGTATATCCGAAACACACTCAACGCCGGCATCGGCGATTCGGTATTCATCGAGCAATCGGGAGCCAATCAGTTACGCCTGGCGTCGATGCAGTACGGCCTGCCGATGATCAGTTTCCTGGTCGGATTGTTCACCGGAAACCTCATTCTTCCGGTAACTTTTCTGCATGTACCTAAAGATATCGCGAGTTTCCTGTTGGGTCTATTGTTCCTTATCTTTTCCGGCTTCATCACCTATGCCTGGACGCGGCGTAAAGCCGCCGACCGGTTTTATGTATTCCGGATGACGGAATTCTGCCGGAGAAAGAACGATTAACTTTTACGAGGGAAAACGAAATGCACCCGTTTTCATCGAGTAACTTCCGAAAAACTGGACTGATCCTTTCTTTCATCCTCATCATCTTCTCAAACTGCCAGGATAAAAATGCGCTGCGGGAGGTTAAATCAACCCGCATGGCGATGGGCACGATTATCGAGATCACGGTTCTGCATTCGACCGAAAGCAAGGCCAACGAAGCCATGGAAGCCGCCTTCGCGGAGATCAACCGCATCGGTAAAGAATTCTACGAAGGCAATCCCGAAAGTGAGTTCTATCAGTTCAATCACCGCACGACTGACGTTGTGAGTTTCGATGACGAAAAACTGGCGCTCGTTCGCCAGGCGGTCGATATGTCTCAGAAAACAGCTGGCGCATTCGATATCACGGCGGCGACGCTTTTCCCACTCTACCGCTTCCACGGCGATTCTTTGCGCCCGCCGCGACAGAAAGACATCGACCGGCTGCTTCCTTATGTGGGTTATAGCTACCTGCAAATCGATATAGTCAAGCATACACTCGGCGCACCCAACCGGGTCACCGCCATCGGCACCGGCGGAATCGCCAAAGGCTATGCCGTGGATCGCGCCATTGATATTTTAATCGATCATGAGGTCACCGGGGCGATTGTGAATGCTGGCGGCGATCTGCGCGTGCTGCCGCGCCGGGACGGCAAAGCCTGGCGCGTCGGTATCCAGGATCCCCGCAATCTGAATTCTATCCTTAAAATACTGGAAGTGTACGATGGCGCGGTGGTCACGTCCGGCGATTATCAGAAATTTTTCATCTACGAAGGCAAACGCTACCATCACATCCTTAATCCGCAGACCGGCACACCGGCCGATTCCTGCCAAGGCGTGACAGTCATCGCCCCCACCGCCGAGCAGGCCGATGCCATGGCGACCGGCCTGTTTATCAACGGCCCCGAATGGGGACTCGCCCATTTCGATCGTTTCCCCGGCTGCGATGCGCTCTGGATTCGCCACGATGGAAAAATCTTCATGACGGACGGCTTCCAGCAACACCTCAGCCAGAACTGATCCGTTGCGATCCACAGACAGGAATGTCTGTGCTATGATTGCTATCGGCAACGCGATGTCTCTTGTACGCAATTGCGATTAAAATACCGAAATTCCTTTTACCCAAACCGTCATTTCGATGGAACGCAGTGACTGAGAAATCGCTT
>CAZPRY010000097.1:0-7139 GCA_964589175.1 uncultured bacterium | reverse complement strand
GGTCGTGATGGACTTCACCGACCTCTCTGCCGCCTTCGTCGGCATTCGAGGTGACTGATTCACTTTTGTCGGCTTTTCAGGTGATTTGACAGTATTCAATCACTGGTTTATTAATTCACGGCTCTTTAACTTAGAGCCGATTTTTTTCATTATTGAAAATGAATTTGATCCTTTTCGAGGGAGATTTTGATGAAGATTGACCTGATCGTCGGCGCCAGACCGAATTATATGAAAGCCGCCCCGATTTACCGGGAGCTCAAAAAATATCCCGGCGAGTTTCAATGCCGCCTGGTCCATACCGGCCAGCATTATGGCGAGAAAATGTCCAAAATATTCTTTGAGGAACTCGAACTGCCGCAACCCGACGTTTATCTTGGCGTCGGTTCGGGCCTGCACGGCGAGCAAACCGGCCGGATCATGATCGAATATGAGCAGAAGGTACTCGAGGATCGCCCCGACCTGGTGCTGGTTGCCGGTGATGTCAACTCGACTATGGCTTGTTCGCTGGTGGCGACGAAACTGCATATCAAAGTCGGGCATATCGAAGGCGGTTTGCGCAGCCGGGACTGGTCGATGCCCGAAGAGATCAACCGCATCGTGACGGATCGCATTTCCGATTATCTGCTGACCACTTGCCGCGAAGCCGATGAAAATCTTTTGCGGGAAGGAATCGCCAAGGAAAAGATCCATTTTGTCGGCAATACGATGATCGATTCGCTCTATTACTACCTGCCGAAATTCGATCGCTCGGATATCCTGGATCGCCTGGATGTGAAAGCGCAGCAGTTTGTTCTTGTGACGCTGCACCGGCCTTCGAATGTTGATGAGGAAAAGTCATTTATCGGCATGTTCGAAGTGCTGGCCAAGATCCAGGAAAAAATACCTGTAGTATTCCCGATGCACCCGCGAACCGCCAAGATGCTGGAGGAATTCGGGCAGGAGAAATATCTCACGGATTATCCCGGTCTGAAGATTTGCGAACCGCTGGGTTACCTGGATTTTATGAAATTGCAGAAAGAGGCGGCGCTGGTCCTAACGGATTCCGGCGGATTGCAGGAAGAATCGACGGTGCTCGGCGTACCCTGTCTTACGGTGCGCGAGAATACCGAAAGACCGATCACGATTTGGGAAGGCACCAACGAACTGGTCGGCACCAATCCGGAGAAAATCCTGGCGCGTAGCCTGGCGATTTTAAATGGTGAAAAGAAAAACGGGAAAATCCCCGAATTGTGGGATGGGCACACGGCCGAACGCATCGTCGCGATCTTCCTCTAATTCCCGGTGTTCACAGCAATTCTATCATTATCATCTCTGTCCTTTCGTGTTACATTTTTATTCTGCATTCCTTTCACCTTTCTCCTTTGAACTTTAAATCTCAATCCCTCCGCTACTGCTTTGCCCGCCAATATCATATTTGTACTTTCCCTCCAAAGGTCTTAATTTCCGGCCATGAAAAAGCGCAAAGCCGTTTTCCTCGATCGGGACGGAACCCTGAATTATGATCGTTGGGACTACGTTAAAAGTCTATCCGAATTCAGGCTCTTCGATTTTACGTTGTCGGCCCTGAAACTCATTCACGAGCAGGATTACCTGCTGATTCTTATTACCAATCAGTCGGCGCTGGCGCGGGATATGATCGACACGGCGGAACTCCAAAAAATCCACGCTTTTCTGGAAAGCGAGATAAAAGCCGCCGGTACCGAATTGGACGGTATCTACATTTGTCCGCATCACCCGGAAGACAATTGCGATTGCCGCAAACCGAAAATCGGGAATGTCTTGGCGGCGGTCAGGGATCACGATATCGATCTGGAACAATCCTTCTTCATCGGGGATTCGCTCAAGGACATGGAAACCGGAAAACGCGCCGGCTGCAGAACGGTTTTTGTCTCGACCGGGATCAGGCACTACAGCAACAGCGAGTTCAACGAATCGCAGCAAAAGCCGGATTATATCGTGCGCGACCTGATGGCGGCGGCCAAACTGATCCAAAAATTAGAGGGCCGGACTTCTCCGGATGATTGATTCCGGGTTGTCGTGAAAAGAATGGAACGGTGGGAAATCGATATTCGTCTTGTATTATTGTAAAGGTTCATTAAATTTTTCGCGAATGGAATCGCCGAAGATTATGGAAGAATTAGCCAACCTACAGTCAATTCAGGAATCAGCCAGCGGGATTTATACGGGTGTCGATCCTATGATTGACCTGCGCTGGTATGCCATTTATACCCGATCTCATCATGAAAAGCGCGTTTGCGATGAATTGCACAGGCAAGAGATCGAACATTATCTACCGCTGATTTGCGAGTACCGGCGCTGGAGTGATCGCAAAAAAAAGGTCGAATTGCCCCTGATTCGCAGCTATGTCTTTGTGCATATCACGCTGCGCGAGACACTCTATGTCATCGATACGCCTTCCGTGGTTCGTTTTGTCACTTTCAAGAAGGAATTGGCGCCGATTCCGGATTTTCAGATAGAGGCTTTGAAAAGGACGATCGATTCGGGATATCAGCTGCATCCGAGCGATTACCTGGGCATCGGACAATTGGTGGAAGTTACGGAGGGTTCCCTCAAAGGCGTCATCGGCCGGATTCAGCGTATCGAGAATGTGGATAATTTCGTGATTGCACTGGATGCCATTCAGGCCGCTTTTACCGTTGCCGTAAAGCCCGGTTACCTCAAACCGGTGTCCGAAGAAAAAAAGCAAAAGCTGTTGTCATTACCCCTCGGATTGGATTCATGAGCACCTGCTTCTATAATACCTTATCCCGCAGAAAAGAAGAATTTCAGCCGATGGAGCCCGGCGTTGTGCGGATGTATACCTGCGGTCCGACGGTCTACAATTTTGCGCATATCGGGAATTTCCGGGCTTACATGTTCGAAGATCTGCTGCGCCGTTACTTGAAGTTCAAAGGTTATCGGGTCACACAGGTCATGAATATTACCGATGTGGACGACAAGATTATCCGCGATTCCGTTCAGCGCGGGATACCGATTAAAGAATTCACACGTCCATATGTGGAAGCCTTTTTTGAAGATCTGGATGCCTTGGGAATCGAGCGGGCGGAATTTTATCCGGCGGCGACCGGACATATTGAAGAAATGGTAGCGCTTGTGCAGAAGCTACTCGAAAATGGTTTTGCCTATAAAACCGACGACGGTTCGATTTACTACAAAGTGTCCCAATTTCCACGCTATGGCCAGCTCGCTAATCTGAACGTGGATGCGATGCGCCGCAGCGGCCGCGTCATTTCCGACGAATACGAAAAAGAAGAATTACGCGATTTTGCGCTCTGGAAAGGCTGGAAGCCCGAGGATGGTGAAATTTCCTGGGAAACCCCGCTGGGCAAAGGGCGGCCCGGATGGCACATCGAGTGCTCGGCGATGAGCATGAAGTACCTGGGCGCTCATTTCGACATTCATACCGGCGGTGTGGACAATATCTTCCCGCACCACGAAAATGAGATCGCGCAGAGCGAAGCCGCAAACGGTGAGAAATTTGTGAATTACTGGCTGCACTGCGAGCACCTTATGGTTGAAGGCGATAAAATGAGCAAGTCACTCGGCAATTTCTATCGCCTGCGTGAACTGCTCGATCGGGGCATCGATCCGAAAGCCATCCGCTATGTTCTGCTCGGAACGCATTACCGCCAGAAACTGAATTTCACAGTCGAAAAGCTGGAGATAGCCGCCAAAGGCATCACCCGCCTGCGTGATTTTTATGAATCACTCGGCCGCGATACTACCGAAACAGAAGCGCAATTGACCTCGCCGGTGGAAGAGGCGGCGCGAACATTCGAGGCTGCGCTTGATGACGATCTGAATATAGCGGAAGCCCTCGCAGCGGTGTTCACACTGGTGAAAGAAGTCAATGTTTTACGCGAGACCCAAACGCTCTCCGACATGGATGCCGCCTCGATCCGTCATTTTTTCGAGCGTGCCGATACGGTGTTGAATATTCTGAAAAAGACAGAAGAGAGACTGAGGCCGGAAGAGCAGGACCTGATCGATCAGCGCAATGCGGCCCGTAAAAGCAGAAATTGGGCTGAGGCCGACCGGCTGCGGGATCTGCTCCTGGGAAAGGGCATCATTCTTGAGGATAGTCCCGGCGGCACGCAGTGGAAGCGGAAGATCGTTACTTCGTAAAACAAGGAAAAAAGAAAAAGTGTAAAGTAAAAAGGATGATCCGGTCGGACATTCTTTTTTTTATTTATAGTTATTGAAGATTTCTTCGACAGTGACGGTGGCCGTGCCGATTTTGGCGACGGCTACCCCGGAAGCCAGGTTTGCGGCGCGGGCGGACAGGAACCAATCGCCCGAAAGCACCAGCGCTGCCGTAAAAGCCGCTGTAAAAGTATCACCGGCGCCGCTCACGTCGAAAACCTCTTTGGCTTTGGTGGGGATGATATGACTCTGCGCACGATCGTCGAGCACGAAAACACCGTCTTCCCCGAGCGTGACCAGCATGCCTTTTAACGAGAGTTGTCCCACCAGCTTGCGGGCATAAAGCTCGATCTCGTCCTTTTGCAGTTCGGGATGCTTGACTGCCGCCCGAAATTCCTTGAAATTCGGTTTGAGGGCAGTCGCGCCCGCGTATTTACTATAGTTATAGCCTTTCGGATCGATGATGACCGGAATGGAAGGGAAGAGAGCAACGATCTGGGCCAGAAGCCCGGGGGACAGAACACCCTTGGCGTAATCCGAAAGAATCACGCCCTGATAATCCACGGCGTTTGCCAGGATTTTTTGATGCAATTCATGCTTGATGTCGGGTTTGATCGTTTCGGTGTTTTCCTCGTCGATGCGCAGCAGCTGCTGGCGTTGGGCGATGACGCGGGATTTGCTGGTGGTGGAACGCGAGTTGTCTGTAGCGATAAGTGTCCGGATTCCTTCCCGGTCAAAAAGGGTTCTGAGCGTAGCGGCTTCCGGATCATCTCCGCAGATACCGGCCACGGTGACCTTCGCGCCCAGGCTGGCCAGGTTGGCGGCCGTATTCCCGGCGCCCCCGATGCGGCTCTCCCGGCGCTGCACGCTGAGCACCGGCACGGGCGCTTCCGGTGAGATGCGCTCGACTTTGCCCCAGATGTAATGATCGAGGATCAGGTCGCCGACCACCAGAATGTGCACGTCGGAAAAATGCTGGTACAATTCGCGTAGTTTTTGCATGGGATACTGAATCTTGTTTGACATAAGCCCGCGTCTCATTTGATTTTATAGTACATCCGGTACCATTCCAGGAACTTTTTGATGCCGAGCCGAACGTCAGTCTGGGGAGCGAAGCCCAGCTGTTTTTCCGCACTGCGGATGTCGGCAAAGGTATCGGGGACATCGCCCGGCTGGATCGGTAAAAAATTTATAGTGGCTTTTTTATTCAGATATTCCTCGATCAGATGGATGAAATCGAGAAGGTTCTCACTTTTATGATTGCCGAGATTGTATATTTCGTAGGGCGCCGGCCGGTCCAGCGCAGCAATGACGCCGGCGATGATATCGTCGATATAGGTAAAATCACGCTGCATCTTGCCGAAATTGTAAACATCGATGGACTTACCTTCGAGAATACGTTTGGTAAAAATGAAAAGGGCCATATCCGGGCGTCCCCAAGGGCCATAGACCGTGAAGAATCGCAACCCGGTTGTTGGCAATTTATACAGGTGCGCATAAGCGTGGGCGATCAATTCGTTGGCTTTCTTCGAAGCCGCATAGAGCGAGATCGGGTGATCGACATTGTCCTGAACGGAAAAGGGCAGTCGCTTGTTGTTGCCGTAGACGCTGGAACTGGAGGCATACACAAAATTTTTAACTTTGGCGCGTTTGGAGACTTCGATGATATTCAAAAATCCTTCCAGGTTGGATTTCTGGTAGGCGAACGGATTGGTCAGGGAGTAGCGCACACCGGCCTGGGCGGCGAGATTGCAAACGCGCTCGATAGGATGTCTTTCGAAGACCGACTCCAGGGTGGCCAGGTCGCAGAGATCATTTTTCCAGAAGGAGAACCGGTCTTGCTGCTGCAGGATTTCCAGCCGGGCCAGTTTCAGATTGGGATCATAATAGTCATTGACATTATCGAAGCCAACCACCTGATGTCCCTGGCTCAGTAATTTTCGAGCCAGGTGGAATCCGATAAACCCGGCGGCGCCGGTAACAAGAATTGCCATGATGTCGTTTCCTTAAATGAATGCAACCATTCGCTAAACCCGGTTGGTCGATAAATTATAAAAATATTCCGGGTTTGAAAAGCGCTTTACAAATACTCGCAGAATATTTTGGATCGTTTCCGACGAAAACCGGGCCTTACGTGAGCCATTGAACCCCGAATCGGGCCACTAAGATGTTTTCAAATATTCTTAAATATTTCTATTGATATGTCGAATATTTTTTTTAAATTCGAAGGCTTTTTCGAATACAGATGTCAGCCACCATAGCTCAGCTGGTAGAGCGGCTGATTTGTAATCAGCGGGTCGCGGGTTCGATCCCTGCTGGTGGCTCGAAAAAGAGGTTTTTGAAATGGAGATTTGACGGTTACCAAAGCTCGTCAAGAAGGAATGCGAGGCTTTTTGGGAGAGAGCGTGTGCTTTCGTTAAGTCAAATAGATAATAGATATTTGATACTCTTCTAGAGATTCTCTTCAAGTCCTTTCCCCCAAAATTTACAAATTACAATATCGTGGGTCGGTGGCCGAGTGGTTAATGGCAGCAGACTGTAAATCTGCCGGCAAAAGCCTACGGTGGTTCAAATCCATCCCGGCCCACTCCTTTTCTTTCTGCGGGTGTAGCTTAGTGGTAAAGCTCCGGCCTTCCAAGCCGGTGTCGAGGGTTCAATTCCCTTCACCCGCTCACGATGGGATGTCAGCGCTTGATTATCGGAATGGCCCGATCACCTGTCGGTTGTTGGCGGGGAAGTCACCAGGTTAGGCGGGCAAAATGAACTTTGAAAGCCCACGTAGCTCAGTTGGTAGAGCGCATCCTTGGTAAGGATGAGGTCACCAGTTCAACCCTGGTCGTGGGCTCATGAATGCGAGAATGAGATTTTGGTTAAATCGTCGAATTCAAAATATTTTGAAAATAAAATGGAAAAGGAGCATCCATGGCAAAGGAACAATTTAAGCGGACGAAGCCGCACGTTAATGTTGGCACGAT
>CAZPRY010000096.1:0-7267 GCA_964589175.1 uncultured bacterium | reverse complement strand
GGCTTTAATGCCGTAATTGACCAGGTATTTTTTGACCGAATTGGAACGCCGTTCCCCGAGAGCCAGATTGTACTCGATGGTACCCCGTTCGTCGCAATGGCCTTCGATCAGAACCTTTATCGACGGATTGTCTTTCAGGTAACGCGCATGTTCCGCCAGGGTTTTAAGTGCCCCGGGTCTCAATTCGTAGCTGTCATAATCGAAATTGACGTCGCTCCAGGTATAGACTACTTTAACTGTTTTCGCAGTTTCGGTGGTCTGATTCTGCTCGCTTGTCACGGCTGTAGCGGTTTCGGTTACGGGTGCCTTTTGGATTTCGACCGGCTTCTGAACGGGT
Organism: uncultured bacterium; assembly: GCA_964589175.1. Lineage (GTDB taxonomy): Bacteria > Fidelibacterota > UBA2242 > UBA2242 > UBA2242 > CAZPRY01. The sequence goes on along the minus strand of CAZPRY010000096.1, from coordinate 6,930 downwards.
GGCGGTGTCACGGTTTCCTGCACCGGTTCCGGTTCGATGGCTACTTTTTTGGAGCAGCCGCCGGTGAAGAGCATGAAACTGATAATGGTTAAGAAAATAATCGTGGTTCGCATAATAGACCTCCATGATATGATTGTTGATTGGTTATAAAGACAATTGATTTGGTTGTTGATTTTCATAGTTAATCCACCCTGAATTCCCGGCTCAAACGGGGTGACCATTTGGGCAGGGTATTGCCGCCATCGGTGGTCAGGCGCTGTAAGTCCGAGCCGTCGGCACGCAGGCTATAAATATCCCATTTTCCGTCCCGGTTTGAAGCGAAGGCCAGCTTTGAACCGTCGGGTGCCCAGGACGGATTTTCATTGCTGCCCCAGCCATCGGTCAGTTGCTGCAGATTTTCTCCATAGACATCGATCGAATAGATCTGGAAACCGTTGTTTCCCCGGCTGACGAATGCGATCAAGTCGCCGCGAGGTGACCAGACTGGTGAATCGTTATAGTTGCCGTCGTAGGTCAGGCGGCGTGTCGTGAATCCCCCGTAGTCCATGATATAGATTTGCGGGCTGCCGCTGCGGTCGGAAGTAAAGGCTATCTCGCGGCCGCTCGGTGACCAGGCGGGTGAGGTATCGATTGCAGCGTTGCGAGTCAACTGTTTAAGGTTATTGCCCTGAGCATCGCAGGTATAAATTTCCGAGTTGCCGTCTTTGGTCAGCATAAAAGCAATTTTCTTGCCGTCCGGCGACCAAGCGGGAGAACTATACATCACCTTCTGTTTTGAAATCCTGGATATCGCTCCGCTTCTGAAATTGAAAACCATCAATTCGGGATTATTTTTGATGTAATTGATGAAGGCGATTTTTTCGCCGGAGGGTGCCCAGCTGGGAGATAAATTCAGCGATTTATTGTTGGTGAGTTTCCTACCGCCGAGCCCGTTGTAATCCATCAGGCCCAGGTTTTTACTATTGTCAATGTAGGCGATTTTCGTGCAGGAAGTCCCGCGCTGGCCGGTGAGCGTGTAGATGATTTCATCGGCAACCTCGTGCGCCATCCAGCGAATCGACGGTAAGGCCGCTGTAAATTTTTTAGAAAAAATCAGGTAGGCATCCGGTAATCCCCGCAGCGTGGTTTCAAAGGCGATCGAGTTTTTCTGCAACTTCACCTGGCCTTCGAAAATCGCCCGGCTGAGGTTCTGCATCGGATCGGTTTCCGTCGTCGGGAAGGATGCCGCGTTACGGAGACTGTCGGTGCCGGTCACGATAAAAACCCGGAAATACCCTGAATTCTCCAGATCGTCGACAATCTGCGCCTGTAACTGCCCGGCTATGTCCTGTTGCTCGGGGGAGGACGAAATCGTCATATATAGATGGACCGGTTGAAAACTCTCAGTCCGGATGCGCATATACACATCGTTCTGAGCGGATAGATCGGTCGTCAGTAACATTAGTGCGGAGGTCAACATTATAAAACGAAAGGCGATTTTCATAGAGATTACCTGCTGGCCTCAAATTCGATGTGAACGGACAATTGATCGTGGTTAAATTGCGCCGGCAGAGGCGGCAGCTGCCCGAGGGCAAATATCGCACGTTGCGCAGCCTGGTCGAAGAGGAAGCGGTCTGAAGACTTTTCCAGCTTAACTGCCACAACGCTGCCGTCCCGCAGGATCGTAAAACCGATCGTGGCGTCGATTTTGGAACCGTCGGCCAGTGATTGATAGGATGGTTTCCAATAGGCCCGGACACGCTGGTGAATGATATTAAGATAGTATGTAAAAGTGAAATCCCGGTTATCCACCTTTACCTGGCTGGTGCTGATCTCGGCGGTGCCGGCAACTGACGATTCTGTGGTTACGGCCGTTTCGGGAATGGATGCAACTTCCGGTTCGGGAATCGGGACGGTTTCGACTCGCTCCGTAACAGGTACCGGTTTCTCCGGTTTCGGAGCAACGGTTTTAGTTTTGACAGCGACGCTGACTTTGGGGGGCGAAACCACAACGGATTCCGTTTTAGCCGGAGGAATGGGTGTCGCCGGAGCGGGCGGCATATAAACCAGTTCTACCTCGTAAATATTCCGGCTGTCGGGCAGGAAGAAACGACGGTTCGACATCGCTGCGAAAACGATTAGAAACAGCAACAGATGCGCAAATAATGAACAGGGAAGCGCTATTCTCATCGGTCTTTCTCAGGAATAAGGACCAGCCCAAGGTGATTGATGCCGGCCTGTTTGATATCATCCATTACGCTGATCACATTCCCGTAGGGAACGGCTTTATCAGCATGCAGGAGAACAGTCTGGTCGCCCTGAGCGGCGACCATCCGGCTGAGCACAGTCACCAGCTGGTCGGCCGGGACGGTTTTCTCATCCACCAGGATGATGCCGTCTTTTTTAAGGGTGACGATGATCCCTTCTTTTTGCTTCAGATCGGTCGTCTTCGATTCGGGCAGATCGACCTGCATACCGGAGCGCATCAGCGGGGCGGTGATCATAAAGATAATCAGCAGCACCATCGTGACGTCTACGAGATTTGTGACATTGATTTCCGAAATGCCGTTATATCTGTTGCGTCTCACGCTACTTCGACTCCGAATGTTTTTTAAGAAGGTCAAATGCAAAGAAATCCAGGTCGCGGTCCAGGCGGCGTAAGGTGCCTGAAAAAATATTATGGGCGAACAGGGCCGGGATAGCGACTGCCAATCCGAAGACGGTGGTGATTAAGGCCTCAGCGATACCGGGGCCGACGGTCATAATATCCGCCGAACCGCGCATGCCCATGCCGATGAAAGCGTACATGATTCCCCACACGGTTCCGAAGAGTCCCAGAAAAGGACTGACGCTGACGGTTGTGGCCAGAAAAATCTGGTGCTTATCGATTTTAGACAGTTCCTCCAATGAGATCTTGCTAAGCAATTCACGGATCGCCGCCCGGTCTATGGAACCGGACGGCGACCCGGATGTCTCTCTGGATGAGGAGGGCATGGTATCTCGTACTATATCGTAAAAACTTTTATGAAATAGCGTAGCGAAAGGGCTGAGCGGAAAAGACGGACACAGCTCGAAAATTTGTTTCGGTGAAGCGGTTTGGGTGAAATAGTGTAAAAAGCGCTTGCTCTGTTTACCGATTCTGAGCAATAGAGTTGTTTTCTCGATAATCACGGCCCAGGATAGTACCGACAAAACGGTCAGAGATCCGAGCACGATTTTAGCAATAGGACTGGTTTTAGCGATATAGTGCATTAATTCTTGCATTGGCGATCCCGATTAAGATAGTGAAACGTTTTCAGGACACAGGTTTTGCCGAATTTTGGTCAACATATCCCGGATGTCGAACGGCATACTGATATAATCATTGGCACCCAGTTGAAGGATGAATCTCTCGGTCAGAACGTTGGTGAAGGTCGTCATAACCAGCACCGCCAGAGGCGGAAATATCTTTTTCACCTGGACCAGCAGTTCAGTCCCGAAATCGCCGTATAATTTCAGATTCATGATCAGCAGTCCCGGATGCATAGTGGAAATGAGGTGAAAAATCTCGTTCGGGTGCGACGATGTGATGACCTGATAGCGCTCAGTTTTCAATAATTTCCGAAAAGCCTCGAAGAGCGTCGGATCATCGCCGACGATCAGGAGTTTCTGCTTCATAAAGTTGTTTCCCTGAAGAATGTTCCTGATTTTATACGCATTTCTTTCCCGTTCACAACCTTCTCCTGATTCGTAAGTTCCAATCCTTCAACGTCTGATAGTCATGGCGAAAAATGTGCCAGGATTTTTACTTTGAGCTAAAAACAATAGGATTAAGTGTTTGGGCGGGAAGCACTAGGCCTGAAACCCGGTGGAAGCGAGGATTGATCTGTAAAGAGAGTTTACAGCCTGTACGGACTGTTTACACGTTCAGTCGAGGGAGATGCCGAGATCGAGGATACGTTTATGCAGCATGACACGGGAGATGCCTAATATTTGAGCGGCCTGAACCTGGTTCCTCTGTGTATGTTTCAACACCCGGGCGATAAGCTCCTTTTCGGTTTCAGAGATGACTGTCCGGTAGAGATTTCCGCGGTGCTCCTCGATTTTTTCGTTCGATAAAGATGACAAAGCTTCGAACGGGCGCAATTTAGCGGAGGAATTAGCGGATTTCTGAAATTCCTCGATGATCAGTTCAGCCGGGATAACATTGCTCTTGGATAGAACGATAGCACGCTTAATGATATTTTCCATTTCGCGGATATTGCCCGGCCAGTGATAATCCTGCATCGCTTTCAGTCCATCGGGCGAAATCGTGATCCGGGATTTGCCCATGGCCGCCTTGTTTTTGTTGATGAAATAGGCGGCCAGTTCGGGAATGTCCGGTTGACGCAGCCGTAGCGGAGGCAGTGTGATGGTCACGACCTTGATCCGGTAGTAGAGATCCTCACGGAATTTTCCGGTCTCAATGGCCAGTTCGAGATTACGATTGGTAGCTGCGATAACGCGGACGTTCACCTGAATGCTTTGTTCGCCGCCCAGGTGCTCGAAACAGCCTTCCTGTAATACACGCAGAATTTTGGCCTGGGTCGAGAGGGTCATGTCACCAATTTCATCCAGAAAAATAGTACCGCCGTTGGCCTGTTCGAACTTGCCGATTTTACGCCGGCTGGCCCCGGTAAACGCTCCCTTTTCAAAACCGAAAAGCTCGCTTTCCAGCAGCGTTTCCGGGATCGCAGCGCTATTCACGGCGATAAAGGGAGCCTCGGAACGGCTGCTGTGCTGATAGATCGCGCGGGCGACCAGTTCTTTGCCGGTGCCGCTCTCGCCTCGCAGCAGGATGTTGACATCGCTGCCGGTGACCCGGCCAATCATCTTGTAAACGTCCTGCATAAGGGGACTGCGACCGATGATGCGGTCGCCTGCCATTTCCTCTTCGGCGGGCTCGATCAGCACCTGGGTGCGCATCAAATGGGCGCAATGGATGGACTCGTCAATCAGGGCTTTCATGGCTGGAATATCGAAGGGCTTGAGAATGTAATCGTAAGCTCCGAGTTTGGTGGCTTCGATGGCGGTTTCGGTGGTGCCGTGTGCGGTAATGATCAAGGCGACCACTCTTGGGTCCACTGCTTTCAACTGCCGGAAGAGGTCCAAACCGGATATATCGGGCAGGCGCAGATCCAGGATCACCAGCTGATAGCGGTCCCGTGCAAACATTTTCACTGCTTCGGCGCTGCTACAGGCTGTGTCTATTTTATAGGGTTGGTCCGATAAAAAACGTTTGAACGAGTAACGTACGCTTTCTTCGTCATCGACGATCAGTATTTTCGGGTACATATCTATCCTCTGCTTACGGGCAGGCTGATCGTGAAAGTCGCGCCCCGGTCCGGGTTGTTGACCGCGTCGATCCAGCCGCCGTGATTGTTGATTATCCGGTGGGCGATGGAGAGGCCCAGTCCCGTGCCGTCCAGGTGCCCGGTAATGAACGGATCGAATATCGTGGGCAGCAATTCCGACGGAATTCCGCTGCCGGAATCGGTGAATTTGATTTGCAGGCGATTCGGCATTTTGGATGCATCGATGACGATTTCCGTCGAGATACGCAATGTACCGCCGTCGGTCATAACCTGCAGTGCATTGAGAATGATATTAACGAAGACCTGCTGCAATTGCTCCTTGTCGGCGAAAACCTTGATGCCCTCCGTATTGATATCGTGGCTTAGTTCCACTTTGCTGCTGCGAATCTGGGGTGCCAATAGGGTGAGCGTCTGATGAATGCTCTCGTCGATGTTCAACTGAACGTAATTGGGATTGGGCGGTCTGGCGAAATCCAGGAAATTCTGGAGAAAGGCTTCCATCCGGTCGATTTCATTATAAATAATTTCGAAGTCTTTTCCCGTGTTCGGACCCTCTTTAATCTCTTTCTGGAGAGAATAGATCAGCATCTTGATAGCTGTTAGAGGATTGCGGATTTCATGCGCCAGGCCCGAGGCGACTTTACCGAGTGCGGCCAGCTTCTCGGAGCGCTGCAGCAATTCCCGGCTGCGCTCCAGGTCCTGGTTCGTTTCGTGTACTTTTTCGATCAGGTGGTGGACATATTTATCCAGGTGTTCCAGCTCCGTTTCGGGAGTGATATCTACTTTTTCGATAAGCTCCCCGGCGGTGGCGCTTTTGACTTTGAGAACCAGTTCATAGATGGGATGCGTGATGCTCCGTGAGAGAACCAGCCCAAGTCCAAGTCCCAGAATGATGCCAGCCAGTCCGAGGCCGTACATGATTCGGTTCACGGTCCGGTTTTCGGCTTCCATGATCATACTGGAGTCGTACATTAGTTTCTCGTTGAGGGCCAGGATTTCCTCACATTTCTCGTAAATCAGCGAGAACGTATCGCGCATTTCACCGGTCAGCAGGCGATAGGCATCACCCCTTTTGCGTTCGTTGTATAATGCGACAACCCGGGAATGGTGAGCCAGGTAAACATGAAAAAGCTGCTCAATTGAATCGAGGATTTGTCTTTCCTCCGAAGTATGCGCTTTTTGACGGGCTTCAGCGAGCCATCCTTTAAAAGCGGATTTATTCTCTTCGAAAAGCGCCAGCCATTTTGAGTTACCATCCAGGATGTGGTAGGCCGTGAAACCCTTCATATCCAGCAGGGCGATTTCGAGTTCTTCAGCGGCCTTCAGACTGGATACGTTTTCGTCGAGAATACGCAGGGTATTGTCCTGCAGGCGGTTGGTATACAAAATTGCCAGTATACACAGAACGATCAGCAGGCCGATCATAATCATAAAGCCGGTTAACATTCGAGGCCGGATACGCAATTTCATATTACAAGTTCCGTGTTTTCATTGCGTTGAAATTAACAGGCCTTTGACGTAAAAGCAATATTCATGCAGTTGACTCTCGGGCTCTATTATCAAACCTAGTGTAATGTCATTCATGATATGACGGGTATAGTCGTTTCAGTTTAATTCT
>CAZPRY010000095.1:0-7346 GCA_964589175.1 uncultured bacterium | reverse complement strand
CAATTTAGCTCAAACATCGATTATCTCAAAATACTATTCTTTTGGGACAGCCCCTTACGGCGCGGCTTGTGACCTTTGCCTGAAATCCGGCTCTATATAAAAAAATCCGAACGGATTTTGACATTGTGAATTTTTTACATTATAATGTAAAAAAGGTATAAAAGCAGGAAAGGGAGGTTTCAAATGGCTGATCTGAGAACTACCTACATGGGGCTTGAACTGAAGAATCCGATTGTAGTCGGAGCAAGCGGCCTGACGGCCAACATTGATTCGATCAAGATGCTGGAAGAAAACGGCGCCGGGGCGATTGTGATTCGATCGCTTTTCGAAGAGCAGATCCAGCTGGAACGTTTTAAACTGGAAGAAGACCTGGAACGGGAAAGCGGTCGCAATGCCGAGATGGTCAATATTTATCCGCACATCGAGCACGGAGGCGCGGAGGAACATCTGATGTGGACCCGCAAGGCCAGGAAAGCGGTGAGCATTCCCGTGATCGCCAGCCTCAACGCAGTGAACCGTGAAACCTGGGTTGAGTACGCCATTCAGCTGGCCTCGACCGGCGTGGACGGCCTGGAGTTGAATTTTTACGCGGCGCCTATGGACGCGCAGCAAGATGGAGCGAGTTTAGAAAAAGAGCAACTGGATATTCTAAAAGAGGTTGTCGAATCGGTTTCGATTCCCGTGAGTGTTAAACTCAGTCCGTTTTATTCGAATCCGCTGCAGGTGATCGCCCGGATGGATGACGCCAAAGCCCGGGGACTGGTACTCTTCAACCGCATGTTCCAGCCTGACATCGATATCAAAACGGAGAAAATCACCCATCCGTTCCATTTCAGTACTTCCGAGGATAATAAGCTTTCTCTGCGCTTTGCCGGGTTGCTCTATGGTGAAACCGCGGCGGATATCTGTGCCGCTACGGGCGTCCACAATGGCGAGGATGTCATCAAACTGCTGCTGGCCGGCGCCGGCTGCGTGCAGGTGGTGAGCACACTCTACAAGCAAAAAGCCTCTCACTTGCAGACCATGCTGGGGGAAATCGAACACTGGATGGCCCAAGACGGCTACACGAACCTGGATGATTTTCGCGGAAAACTGAGTCAGCGCGAGCTTCGGGATCCTTTCGCCTACACCCGTGCCCAGTATGTGAAACTGCTCTTCAGTACCGAGAAGCTACTGGCGAGTAATCGTATCGATTAGATTTTATTCGCAAGAAATCCGAAAAAGGCCGGGCCGCCGTAAGGTGGGTCCGGCTTTTTTTTGTAAATGCGGATTAAGGTTGACCGGCTGACTTGCTCTTCAACTCTGCGATAAGACGGTCTTTCTCTTCGAGCGTTTTCTCATATTTCCCGGTCAGAATCTCTTCGTAGACGAGGATGAATTTCAGGGATAAGCGGATTTTCTCCACCAGGATCGTCAGCGATTTGATATCATTTTTATTGTAAATCTCCCCTGTAGTCTTGCGGCCCAGCGCCATAAACCAACGGTGTTCCTCGTCGAACATGATCGGAATGATCAAGGGAAACGAAGCCATATCCTGCGGATCGTCCGATAGAGAGTCGTAACCGCGCAGCAGCAGTTTACCGTTCAACAATTTCTGTGAATCGCTGACCCGCGAATTCTCGATCACCTCGCTGCCGCGGATCTCGTTGAATTTAAAAGCGTCCATAACGTTGTCGAAAGAAATCAGGGCCACCTTCTCGATGGGAAGAAGCTGAATCAGGTTTTCGCAGATGTACTCCTCGAAGCCTTCCACTACGCCTTCCTCTGAGAGGTTTTGCGTAAAAGTGTCGGTGCGTTCCAGGAAATCCAAGTCGGAGCTGTTGAGACGCTGGTCGACGTATTTTTCCACCCGCGTACGGATCGGGGTAAAGAGCGCCAGCAAAGCAATCGTGGCGGGAATACCACCGACGAATTGGGAACCCATGAAATTCCCGAATACCGATTGCAGGAGTTCGCCCAGGGCATAATCGATGAAGCCGAAAATGGTCACGAAGAAGACACCGACGATCGTGTAGATCAGGCTGCTGCGGATTTTAATGTCGAGCCCGGTTCCGGTCAGCAGGCTCCAGGTGAAGGAGGCGAAGAACCAAAGGATGCCGATGAATACGGTTAAAAGCGCAAGGGCGAAAATGCTGCCCAGCCCGATGCTCAGGATCTGGGTAAGCAGATCGCTTTTGACGAGCGCTGCGGCGCTGGGAATAAGAATTGCCATGAGCAGTAGCAGCAAAAAGGCGATGCCGGCCGCACCCGCCGAGATCAGGATTCCGCGGAAGGCATTCAACAGCCGTTTCAGGTCGATCGAGCGGCGCTGTTTATATTCTTTTCGAAAGAGCAGCAGGGCTTTGACAAGCCAGAACAGCGGCCAGAAGTAACAAACGACGACGACAAAATCCAAAGCATTGAAGAAAGAACAGACCAATGCCACGCTGAAAATGATGAAGCTGTTGCGATAAAGCCGCAATAAGTTGGTCTGCGGGGCGACTTTCAGGGTCATAAAATGATAGAACAGAATGCCCCAGAAAGGCGACAGCAGGTAGCGCCAGATTTTAGTCAGAAATTCAACCGGCAGGTTCTCGAGGCTGGGGGTGGCCAGGCAGATTAGGAAGAAGACGATCAGAAGGTTCTCGCGGTTCTGGCTGAAACGCAGCAACAGAAAGGAATTGAAATAGACGAAGAGAATTAAAAGCACGGGGTATATAATTTTCAGGAGGCCTTTGGGATTGGCTTTTGAAACTGTGTGAACCGTCATTGTCGCGATATCGCTGCTGATCGTATCCCGGTAGGTGATTTCGAGGGAGTCTTTGTCAGCGATGTATTTTCTGATGATTTTATCCGATGCTTTTTCGGTTTTATCAGCGGACTTATCATCGCCGCCAGGGGAGAAGTGCAGGTTGAATTTATGCCCCGATCTGTTGAATTTCAGCGGCGATTTGGATTTAAGCGTATCGAGGGAGGATTCAATAGCGGTTTCGACTTCGACCAGGTCCAGGGTATCCACTTTGAGGATGACGGCGTTGGCAAGCGTCGCGGCCAGCTGCGGATCGCTGATTTGGGTCGCGGATATACTGTCTAGTTCGAAAGGCAAGCCCCGGGTCCAAAAGCTTTTATGGGCGACAAGCGCCGTGTTCACGAGGTTTAGCGTCAACATAACGAAGAAGAGCAGCCAGGCGGCTTTTTTCAAAACGGCAAATCGCTGGTCCGTGATCATCGGCATTTCCCCCTTCCATACCGCAATTGCCCGTAAAATACAACCGTTCCGGCTGGGTTTCAACCGCTTTTACCGGGGAATGTTTATTCAGAATGAGACGTTGAACCTGATATTCGGGATGTAAAAAGGTGGAAAAAACGGAATCGATCGGCTATATTTGGAGTAACCAACAGCGACATTACCCGACGAAAAGAGAATCGAATATGGAGGATAAAAGTTTGCACGAACACGATACCGAAGCACTGCAACGCGAATTGGAGGAGTTCAAAGCCGAGAAAGAGAAAATCCGCATGTTGGTTGGACAAATCGGCGGGGTGCGATCGGCCGAGCGCGACCGGATCATCAACCTGGTTTTTCTGACGTTGATCGGGATTCTGTTCGTTTTCGATATCTTCCGGCACCTTTTCCAGATTACCGTACTGTTACCGCCCCTGTTCTCACTGGAGCTGGGCATCCTGCTGGTTTCGATCAAGATTGTCTGGATGATCCACAAACAGACCAAAGTCGAGCATTTCCAGTTCTGGATTCTGAACTCCATCGAATTCCGCCTGAATGAACTATCCAAACAGCTGCGGGAAAATCAGAAGCGGAAAGAGAATTAAACAGGGTGGCAATTAGTTTGGGAACAGGTTTCTTTTAAAATTTAAAATTGTTCTATAGTAATTTAAAAGGATCGGATATTTACCGGAAATGGCTCTAAGATTACTACGATTGGTAAAATACCTATAGAACAGGTTTTATGGCTACCGGGATTGTGTGCGAGTTAAATAAGATACGATATAAGGTTACTGCAACCGGTTGAAACGTTACTCGAATGGTAAGTAAAGTTACCGCAAATGGTTGCGAAGTTGCCCCAATGGCATGTAAAGTTACTGCAAATGTTTGAGAGGTTACTCGAATAGTATCTAAGGTTACCGGAAACGGTTTCATAATCACAGGAGTTGTTTTAGGATAGATATGAAAATCCGCCCAATCATCACCGGCGCAAGCGGTATGCTCGGCCGGGGGGTTCTGATCGAGTGCCTCGAACATCCGGATGTGGCATCGGTTCTGGTGCTTGGACGCCGATCGTGCCAGGTCGAACACGATAAATTGAAAGAGATCATTGTTCAGGGTTTCCTCGATTATGCGCAGATTGAAAAGGAATTCGCCGCGTATAATGCCTGCTTCTTTTGCCTTGGTGTCTCATCGGTAGGAATGCCAGAAAGCGATTATGATCGGATTACCCACGATTATACGCTGGCGCTGGCCGGGGCTTTGTATCGACAGAATCCGAAAGCCACATTCTGCTATATTTCAGGCGCCGGAACCAGTCCGAAAAGCCGCATGAGGTGGGCGCGGATTAAGGCGCAGACCGAAAGCGAACTCAAGCAAATCGGCTTTGCGAACATGTTCTTGTTCCGGCCGGGATACATCCAGCATCGCAAGGGCGTGCAGCCGTCCTACCGCTTTTATAAAGTCATGGCGCCGGTCTTTCCGCTACTGAAACGAATGTTCCCGAAGGGCGTCACCACTACCGAGGAAGTCGGCTTGGCGATGATTAATGCAGTCCTTAGACCGCCACCGAAAAACATCCTGACGACACGCGATATCGTCGAACTCGCCGGAACCTAAAAATAGCATGAAGTCCAAGCGCCTCTACCTGGCCGTCGAATTCCTCCTGCTGTTTTTCGGGATTCCTTCCGTGTTGCTGCTCAACGGCGGGGTGGTCTATCCGACGGTGGTGCTGCTTCCGGCCCTGATTATCGTCGGGCTACTGCTCAGATTCACCACGGATTTCAAAGCGCGGGAACTGGTCGGACTCCGCATTGCACGCCGCGACTGGCTCAGGAACGGGCTGGTTGTCATACTTAGCGGTGGAGTGATCCTTTTGGGCGTCTGGCTTTTTAACCCGAAAAATCTCTTCAACCTGCCGCGCGGCAATCCGCGCATCTGGCTGGCGCTCTGCATTTTCTACCCGCTGTTTTCGGCCTATCTGCAGGAAATCGTCTATCGCACGTTTCTATTCAGGCGCTACGGCCGGCTATTCCGGCGTAAAATCTGGCTCATCGCGGCCAGCGCCCTGGCATTCAGCTTCGCGCACATCCTCTATTACAGCCCGCTCTCGATGATCCTGACGCTGGCGGCCGGTTTCTACCTGGCGCATATTTACGCCAAGACCGGCAGCGTCCTTTTCACCGCCATCCTGCACGGACTGCTGGGCAACCTGGTTTTTACAGTCGGTCTCGGGCAGTACTTCTGGCTGGATATGCTGCGCTGGATTTGAGCCTGATAGATAAAACCTTGCGAAGGCGGGAAGCCTTCGCAAGGCCCCAAATTCGTATAGTTGTAAAGATCGAGTTGGGCATTAACAGCTAATTTACTTTTTCATAGTGTTATCCATATCCTGATCCAATACTAGTAAAAAATTCTTTGATTATAGTTTAAAAACCATTTGTGTTAATAGAAGAAAAGGAGTACCTTTTAAACGAAGAGGTGAAATAAGTGCAGAAGCCCTATTTAATAGAAGTCGCGGATTTTAGCGATTGGCTACAATATGGTAACTCGGTGCCAATAGCAGGCAGTATGAAAGTAGTGGTTCAAAATATATATAAGTACTGCCGTCCAAATACTGTGGCAGGTTTTATCTTTTGTTTATCTAAGGTGAAGGAAAAGCAGTGAGAAATGTTAGCCAACTTATTTTGTTTTTTTTATTGTTCGTTTCTCCTCTAGCAGCAGAGAACCGGCCGTGGATAATTTCCGCCCGAATCGGAGTGATACGGAATCATCAGTTTGCGGAAGACGTTAACACCCAGGCGCCCTGTTTAGAACTGGGGTTCGACCGATCGCTAGCACCGTTCTATGATAACGGTCCGGCAGTATTCACGATTGGCGCGTATGTTTTATACTGGGATGATTTCATTAGAAAAGAACCCGAATTTCCTCCGGATTATTTCAGTTCCTCATCCTGTCTGCACCTCGGGCTCCAGGCGTCAATGAATCCCATTATTCCTTTTCCTTACTGGCTGGATCATCGCATAGTCGTCGGAATTTCGAAGCGCTATCTGTTTGATAACTACTACCGATCCGAGGGCCACTCGGTATCAATGAATTACTATTACGATCTGTTTTCGTACGAGTTGGGGGTTCAAATCGGATGGCCGGTCCTAAAACCATGGCAAATAATTGTGACCTGGAAAAGAATCTTCCCCGATGAAGGTTTCCGGTTGGTATTCGACGACCCAAGGTATCTCATTTCGATTGGAATGACGTATCGTTTCAATCATATAACAATTCAATAGGGGGACAATATGTACAAACCCGAAAGATTTGGAAGAACTATCCTGTTGGTTTGGATGACTATCGGAAGTGCTGTGCTGCTTATCTCACCTTTGGAAGGGATGGATAGGAATTTATTTATGAACATTAAACTGGGGCGATTTCGAACGAATCAAACCGCAGAGGATCTTCCCGAATATACTATCGGTCCTGAGATTGAAATAGAAACAAAACTTATCCGGCTAAGAGGCGATACGCTTTTTACCAGCGCTTCCCTATATTCTTTTGTCTGGGACGATTTTGTAAACAAGCCCACTGAATTATCCAGACCCAGAGCCACCTGGTCGACCACCTGCATAGGGACGGGAATCCGTCTCAAGATGAATATGCAATGGATATGGAGATTTTCGCTCCGGGGATTCTATGGCATATCCCATTTCTATTCTTATAAAGATTATATCGGTGGGGGGAGCGAATTTCCGACTGCGGATTATGAGGAAAGAATATGGCTCCACGAACTGGGAGTAAATCTCGGGTTCCAGATTACCAAAAACATGCATCTCATTGCTGAGTATTCCTACCTGGACCGCCTACAGAGCGGAGGATTCGGGGATAAAATACAAATCAAGAAAATCGGGATCGTGTACGGTCTGAAATGAAGATTCGATTATTTTTAAAAATTAGGATAACTTAAGAGGAGAGATACGTCATGTACTACAAAAACATTATCAGGTTTGTGGTTTTTTTTGTTCTGCTCATATCTTATTCAGATTGGGCAATATCAGAATCTATTGCAATATCACGTAATCACAATGGAAAAAATCTTTGGAATTCCTATATTTTGGCGGACAGAAGAAGAAGTCATAAATTCAAAAAAGAA
>CAZPRY010000094.1:0-8362 GCA_964589175.1 uncultured bacterium | reverse complement strand
GTAAATATCCGCTTGCGTGGAATCCGGGCAATGCTAAACTTCTTATTTGAAAAGGGCTTGATTAAGCAAATTCCCTTCCGGGTAAAGCAAATAAAGACCGATCGGCAACTGCCTAAGTTTATCACACCTTCGGAAATAGATAGGATTTACAAGCAGGTTATTGATCCGAAGTTATTAGCAACGTTCAGGATTTATGAAGCAACCGGGCTGCGCCTGAGTGAATTGTTTCAATCCAGATTGACCGGTGACTTTATCACGGTTGAACAAAGCAAAGGACGTAAACAACGAATTATTCCAATTCCAGCGGATCGGATTCAGGATTATTTACTGGCAACCAGCGATCCTTATTCAACGGGCTTTATCAGTCATTCATTTCATAAGGCTTGCACGGATTCGGGCTTGACCGGAAAAACGATTCACAGCTTGCGGCATACCTTTGCGCTACGCAAACTTTTAGAGACGAATAACCTTCAACTGGTTAAAGAATTGCTTGGTCATTCCAGCGTGAAGGTGACTGAAATTTATACGGCGATACCAGCGGATTTTTTAGCGCAAATCTTTACGCAGCGTTCAATCAATCAAGGCTTAACTGTTCAGCGGATTCAGGCTTAAAAATGCACGTTTGGAAGTACAAAAGTGGATACGGGCTGGATACGGACTGTAATTCTCCGTCGGTTATCAAAGGATTAGGAATCCTTCGTTCTATCCGCTTGAACTACAAGGGCCTGAAATAGCCTCAAATTTTATCTCTTTTAGACGGTAAAATGCAAGGATTATTCCATCGGGTTTGCACTTAAAATGGCTTGCTGGCCGTGAAATTCCCGCTCGGTGCTTACGAAAAGCCGGCCGCCCAAGCACATTCAACCTGGTTTTTTCGATTTCGGATCAAAATTCACTCTTTGATATTCCCGGTTCCGATATCCGTGAGAGTTTCGACTATAAGTGAAGAGCAAAAAGATCAATCCAAAATCGGAGCAGTAGCGATACATTCGGGGCAAGCGGATACACTTTGGATGGATTCATTCATGACGCCATTATGATGTTCCCGGAGTCGCTGATAAACCCCTACCTGAATATAGCCGATTTCGAACGGTTGAAAAGATCCGCGACAAATACAGCCTTCCGGGAATCATCGACAGCACTTTTAGAATTCCCTGCAAACAGCGGCCGCTGGAATGGGATTTGGAGTAATGGAGTGGCGGGTTAAAATAGAAGAATTCCGGACTGCTATTGTCTTGACTCTTTTGAGGTCTTTATTTACCTTCATCACTATCTTTGTGATTATTGATATATTGTAGTGAGATAAAAACATTAGGAGGGCGATTTGACTGACAAACAATTCAAACCTTATGTGCCGATCGATACGGACATGAAAGAGTTGACTTTTAAGGCACTTTTCCTGGGCGTCATCCTGGCAGTCATCCTGGGTGCTGCCAATGCCTATCTCGGACTCAAAGCCGGTATGACCGTCGCCGCGACCTTTCCGGCGGCTGTCATTTCCATGGCTGTGCTCCGCATTTTCAAGGGCACGATTCTCGAAGAAAATATCGCCAGAACCACCGGAGCGGTTGGGGAAGCCCTGGCGGCCGGCGCCATTTTTACCCTTCCGGCCTTCATCATCACCGGCGTCTGGAAGGAATTCAACTACATGACCAGCACCCTGCTGATGCTCGTCGGCGGTATTCTTGGCGTCCTGCTGGTAATCATCCTGCGCAAGACGATGGTCGAAGACGCCAGCCTGCCCTATCCCGAAAGCCGCGCCTGCGCCGAAATCGTCAAAGCCGGCCAGGGCGGGCAAACCGGGGCCAAGTACGTTTTTGGATCCATCGGTCTGGCAGCCTTCATTGAAATTTTTAAAAATCCAAACGGCATCCAGGTCATCAAGGACTCCGTCAAGGGCTTTCTGCACTTCGGAATGTCGAAGATCAACCTGCTGAATTCCGATGCGCAGATTATTACGGCCGGCGATAAAAAAGCGGTTTTTTCGCAGGAAGGGGGAATGCTGCTGCAGACTCCGGCCGCATCACCGGCCTTTCTGGGTGTCGGTTACATCATCGGTTTCCGCTTGGCCGCTATCACTTTTTCGGGTGGCGTCTTCGGCTGGATTTTTCTGATGCCGATCGTACTGTTCCTGATGTCCAATGACCTCAGCATCTTCGCACAATCCAGCGACTGGATCGATATTGCCAAAGCCGCCTACAACTCGACCGTCAAACCGATCGCTGTCGGCGGTATGCTCGTGGGCGCTTTCTATACACTGTTCAAAATGCGCAAAAACCTGATCGGCGGAATCAGTCGCGGGATTGCCGACATCGGCGCCGCCAAAGCCGCCGGCGCGAGCAAAGTTAAGCGTACCGATAAAGACGCACCGCTGGGCATGGTTCTGATCTCCATCGGCGTGATCATCATCTGCATGATCGTACTCTATCATTCATTTACAGCGGAATGGGGTTCCGCGGTTCTGGCCGCCGTCGTGATGGGGCTGGCCGGTTTTGTTTTCGCCGCTGTGGCCGGCTACCTGGTCGGGATCATCGGCAGCTCCTCAAATCCTATTTCGGGACTTACGCTTTCGACTCTGCTGATCGCGGCACTGCTCATGGTGCTGGTCGGTATGAAAGGCAGTCCGGGAGTCGCGGCCGTGCTCGGCATCGCCTCGGTGGTCTGCTGCGTGGCGGGTGTCGCCGGTGATATGATGCAGGACTGGAAAGTCGGGCACATCCTGGGCGGTACGCCCTGGAAAATGCAGGTCGGCGGTATAATCGGAGTCATCGCGGCAGCGTTTATCATGGTCATCCCGATCATGCTGTTACACAAAGCCAACGGCATCGGCAGCGACGCGCTTCCCGCACCGCAGGCCGGACTGATGGCAATGATGAGCCAGGGAATCGTGGGTGGCGAAATGGCCTGGCCGCTGGTCATCGCCGGAATGTTCTTCGCCATTGCACTGATCCTGATCGGCTCGCCGTCGCCCATGCTGATTTCCGTCGGTATGTACCTGCCGTTCAACACAACCTTCGCCATTTTCGTCGGCGGTCTGATCAAATACATCACCGATAAAGTCGCCGAAAAACGGGTCAAAGACCAGAAGGATAAGGATATCGTGGACAACACCGGGCTCCTGATCGCCTCGGGGCTCGTCGCCGGAGAGGCACTCGTCGGCATCCTTCTGGCCGGCCTCGTCGTCGCCAATATCAACCTTGGAAAACTGGTCGGATTAGCGGACGGTTTCGAAGGTTTCTGGTGGGGAGGCCTGCTGGTTTTCCTGGTACTCGGCTATGTAATGGTCAAATACCCGTATAAAGAACTCGTAAAATTTCAAGAGCAGAAGAAGTAGTATAGTTTGTTTAGCAAAAAAAAGGGCGGGAAACCGGGGCTGAGCATGTACGAGGCGGTTCCTCGTCCTCTCGTTACCCACGAGATCATCAACGAAAATAAGGTCGTACTTCTGAAACCGAAATTCGGAAACTCCTGGTTGCGAAAGCATCTCATCCCGAAGATGAAACACCCCTATTTCCGGATCACTCTCGACGAACTCGGCAGCTGTTTCTGGCAGAAAATGGACGGAAAACGCAATGCCATGCAAATCGCCGAACTTATGGAGGCCGAACTGGGTGAAAAAATCCATCCCACCCATGAACGCCTCGGAATATTTCTCAGAATGTTGAAAAACGGAAAATTTATCGAGTTGTAATCATTATGACAGAAAAAATTCAAATTACCGAAGAGTTTTTACGCAGTTTGCCCAAAACGGAACTGCATTGCCACCTGGACGGTTCTCTCCGTCTGGAAACCATTCTTGATCTGGCGGAAAAGAACAAGGTGGAACTGCCCAGCCGCGACCCGGAAACACTCCTCAAATATGTCAGCGTCGGCGACCGCAGAACGAGCTTGCCGGAATACATTAAAATGTTCGATCTGACCCTGACCGTTTTGCAGACGCCGGAATCGCTCACACGGGCAGCATACGAACTGGTCGAAGACGTCAGCAAGGAAAACGTACTCTACATCGAAGTGCGTTATTCGCCGATCCTGCACACTGAGCACGGCATGTCGACTATGGAAACGGTCGATGCCATTCTGAAAGGTCTGCGCCAGGCGGAAGCCGATTTCCGGGTCAGATCAGGTGTGATCATCTGTGGTATCCGCAGCATCTCGCCGGAAATTTCCTATCGTCTGGCCGAGGTCGCCGTAGCCTTCAAGAACCGCGGCGTTGTCGGTTTCGACTTGGCCGGAGTGGAAGAAAATTTTCCGGCTAAAAACCACAAAGAAGCCTTCGCGCTGATCCTCAACAACAACATCAACACAACCCTGCACGCAGGCGAAGACTACGGCCCGGAATCGATCCATCAGGCGGTGCACTACTGCGGTGCTCATCGCATCGGCCACGGCGTGCGCCTCAAAGAAGACGGCGACCTGCTGAATTATATCAACGATCATCGCATTGCCCTGGAAATGTGTCTAACCAGTAATATCCAGACCGGCAGCGTCAAGAGTTACGAATACCACCCCTTTAAACTCTATTACGATTACGGCCTGCGCGTGACCCTGAATACCGATAATCGGCTGGTTTCGAATACGACGCTTACCAAAGAGTACATGCTGGCGCACAAGTATTTCAACCTCAAAATCGCCGATTTCAAAGAGATTATCATCGGCGGCTTTAAGAGCTCTTTCATGCCCCATCGCGACCGCACCAATCTGATCAAGCGGATCGCCGAAGAGTTGGATACTTACGTTTCCGTCTGAGCAAATCTGATGTTCAAATTAGCTGTTGCATATGATTTCGAATTGCCTCACAATCTGCTGAAACAACGTTAAGGAGCGAATCGATGAGAAGAATTTTCTCGTCCATGGCCGGCGTGCTTTTTCTGACCCTGTTAGCCTGCACTACGGCTGAAAAAAAGGCCGTTAATTTTGAAGATATCAGTTCCGCCGAAGGGCTGGAAAAGGCGGGATTGCAGAACGATATTTTAATGGTCTATCTCTACTCGGATGGTTGAAGCCCCTGTCGCAAATTAGACCAGTTGGTCTTCCAGGATGAAGAAGTCGGAAAGTACATCAATCAGAATTTTATCAGTTTAAAAATAAACAGCAGAGCTGGTGAAGGTCCGGCCCTGCGCGAAAAGTACAAAGTTTCGGCCTCGCCTACCGTGCTTTTCTTTTCCTTCGACGGTATGGAAATCGACCGGATTGTCGGTTTCGGTGGCGACCGGGACGGCTATCTGCATACCATCCAGGATTATACGCGGGGAAGAAACACGCTTCAGGATTACCTTACTCACCTGAAAAACGATCCCGATGATATCGATATGATCATGAAAGTTGCCGAAAAATACAACGATCGCGGCGATCTTCAGACGGCAGTTGCATACTACAAGCAGATCCCCTCACTGGACCCCGACGATGAAAATGGGTACCGGTCAGAAGTGCAATTTCAGATTGCCGTTTATGAACTGGTGGACCATGCCAATGTCCTGCCGATGAATAATCTCTTAAAAAGCAGCGCCGAATCCGAAAATTTGAACCGCGGTTTCAATCGCCTGCTGCGCTATTATTCCAATCAACAGGACACCTTGAAAGTACTTGAGACGTACGAAAAAGCCGTCGCCAAATTGCCCGACGATGCGGATATGCTCAACGGGTACGCCTGGTATATTTTCCAGCATAAAATCCAGTCCAAATACGCACAGGGCATTGTGCTGGCCCGACATGCTGTAAAAATTGCACCTAAAGCCGATGCAATCTGGGACACGCTCGGTCAATTGCTGTTCGCCGATGGGCAGGTGCAGGAGGCCATCGATGCCATGCAAAAAGCCTCCGATCTGGCCCCCGATGAGCCGTCATATAAGGAAAATCTCGAAAAGTACAGTAAAAGCCTTTTATAAACGTTAAGATGAAATTATTCACACTTGTTTTCATATCACTGGTGTTTCTGTGCGACCATGTCTTCGGGCAGAATCCTCCACCCGGGCCGCTGACCCATACTTTCTCTATTGTCGCACGTGATTCCCTCAGCGGAGAAATGGGCGTGGCTGTGCAAAGCCACTGGTTCTCGGTCGGAACGATTGTAACCTGGGCGGAAGCCGGCGTGGGCGCCGTCGCCACGCAATCCTTCGCGAATCCCGCCTTCGGTCCGGAGGGGCTGGCGTTGCTCAAATCGGATAAAACAGCGCAGAAGGCGCTCAACTTGTTGATTGCCGCAGATGACGGTCGCGATTTCCGGCAACTGGCTATCGTCGATTCGAAGGGGAACGTCGCAACCTGGACCGGGCCGAAATGTATTGCCGACGCCGGACACATCACTGGCGAACAGTTCAGCGTACAGGCCAATATGATGCTGAACGATCGTATCTGGCCCGCCATGGCAAAAGCATACCGGGAAGGCGAAGGCGACCTGGCCGACCGGCTGATCGCCGCACTCGAAGCCGCCCAGGATGCCGGCGGCGATATCCGTGGTAAACAGTCGGCTGCCATTCTGATCGTCAAAGCCGAATCGAGCGGCCGGGTCTGGCGCGATCGCGTCGTCGATCTGCGCGTCGACGATCACCCGGAACCAATCCGGGAACTCAAACGGCTGCTGCAAGTCGATCGGGCCTATAAACACATGAACGCCGGCGATGTCGCCATCGAGGAAAACGACGTCGAGAAAGCCCTGCGGGAATATGGCGCCGCCGAAGTGCTATTCCCGGACAACCTGGAGATGAAATACTGGCACGCCGTGTCGCTGGCCAATATCGGCAGGATCGACGAAGCGCTCGTCATCTTCGGCGAGGTCTTCCGGCAGGACGAGAACTGGCAGGAATTGACACGGCGGATTGTCAAGCCCGGTTTGATAACCGTCAGCCAGGAAGATCTCCAGAAAATTCTGAACCTCCCGTAGAACAAACGCTCGTATTCGTCAGGTCACAGCCACCGTAAAACGAACACTCTTGTTCGTTTTTTTTCTGTTATACCGGGAAAGGATGCAAACAAGAGTGTTTGTTTTACGGAGTTCATCTTGACAGAATCAGCTATGCCATTTAATTTGTACTCAAATGAAAAAAATCCTGGAATACAAACTTTATTACCGACGAAGTCTTCCCCATTTCCAACCAGCAAATGCCATATTCTTCATCACCTACCGATTAGCATTCGTTTTACCGCAAAACCTTATTGACCGTATTTTTGAGCGATTCAGGATATTATCCCAGAAAAAGAAGCTATCGAACGAAGAAATGTGGAAAATCGAATTCGGATACATCGACGAGTATCTGCATCTTTGTGAAAACGGACCACGATATCTGATGGATGATCGAATCGCTGAATTCATAAAAAGTAGCCTGCTCAAAATGGCACATAAGCAGTACAAACTTTTTTGCTTCTGTATAATGCCGAACCATGCCCATATTTTGATACAACCAATAGAAAAAACATCAGGGGGCTTTTACTCCATTCCCGAAATTATGAAAGGGCATAAAGGCTCAACGGCAAGATCTTCGAATAATGCCTTGAAAAGACATGGTACATTCTGGCATCATGAAAACTACGACCATTGGATTCGAACCCAGGAAGAGTTCGATCGAGTCGTCTGGTACATCATTAAGAACCCTGTGAAAACCAGATTGATCGAGAATTGGATTGACTGGCCGCATACCTGGCTCAATGAGGATTTGAAAACAAAACTCGCACCGTAAAACGAACACTCTTGCTCGTCTGGTCACTGCCAACGTAAAACGAACACTCCTGTTCGTTTATTTTTTTTCTGATATACGGGGAAAATATGCAAACAAGAGTGTTTGCATTACGAGGTGTTGGTTGATATGCAATCGGGAGTGATTGCATTGCGAAGTTGGCTAGTGGCTCTTGGACCAGTCACCGCCGTAGGCGTCGACGATCTCTGCAGGGAAATCATTTGGAAAGTCAGGGAATATCCTTCCCGGCCCTCTTCCAATTACAAACTCAAATATTCTCAGCTCCTGCTCAGTTGCATCCCCGCCTCCTACTCCTAACATTCTCCATCCTGCTTCTCTTACCTCTACTCCTCCTAAAAGTCCTGAGCCAAGCTCTGTTGCTAATTTTGGAGTTAATTGTCTTGGCGTCAAGAAATTTTTTAAATCAATTGCCACTCCTTTTACAGCATAAGGGTTATCTTCATCATAGAAGGTTGCATTTCCACCAATATTTTTGCCCTGAATAATAATATATTTCTTTATTGCTTCGGCATTTACAGGCACCATATTCATTGGCACAAACATCATGTTTGAATATTGAAGGTGATCTTCATATTCACACAGCACAGTGTCAGCAATGAGTATTGTCATGTTTTCCGGTGTTATAGCGAATTGCAAAAATAATGTCCGATGAATGCGAAAAAAAGGTAGCT
>CAZPRY010000093.1:0-8423 GCA_964589175.1 uncultured bacterium | reverse complement strand
AAATCTATGCCCTTCATGCTTCAAGTTGGTACGCATTATGACGATGAACCATAAAACAAAAGCTGAAAATGCCAGGGGCGATGAAATATTTTCGGTATTAATGGAGTTGATTTTTGAGTTAAAAGACGCTCACATGGGATTGAAGACGAACGGCAGTGTTGTACCTATTTACTATAAATCTCCGCGGGCAATCAGGGATCAGGATGCTTATAGTCCCTATGTCGTTCGAAGATATTTCAATCAAGAATTAGAATTATCGGCTAATAAGAATATAAATTTTGGCCAAATTACAGCCGATATCGGGTATATCCGAATAGGCTCATTTGAAAAAGATACCTATGAAATTTACGATGTGATTTCCAGTTTCCTGAACACTCAAGGATTAATTATTGATGTGCGGCAAAACAGCGGGGGCAGCTCTGATTTTGCGGATGAGCTGATTTCACACTTCATCGATCAGAATAAAATATCGCCATTGTCATATAAACGAAATACACCGGCATACAGCTATACAATCCGGCCCAAGAATCCATATTACAGCAAACCTGTAGTTGTATTAGCAAATGGGAATACGTTCAGTTCGGCGGAAGGTTTTTGTAAAATAATGGAGGATATTTCTACCGTCACAATTATAGGGGATACAACAGCCGGCGGATGTGGTAATCCTCAATGGTACAGTCTGCCGAGCGGAACAAAAATCAGGGTATCGACAACATGTTTTTTAAAATATGATGGTCAACCGGTGGAATGGAATGGGATTTATCCTGATATTAGAGTTGTGCAAATAAAGGCTGATATCGATTCAGGCCGGGATAAACAATTGGAATACGCCATAAATTATCTCAATACTATTACCCAATAGAGGTTGTTTATAATGAATCGACTGTTAGTGAAGAATACGAATGATATTAAAAAGACTGAAAAACCTGGATTTGAAGGTTACTATTTTAAATTATCTGGCGTAAATTATTTGCATAAAAATTGAACCGAATAGTGTGAAACGATTATACTGATAACCATCAAAAAGACAATCGAATAACTCAATTCAGACAAAAGAGCTTCCAAATATGGAATGGACAATTACGATAAAAGAAGATGACCAATACGCCGAGATAGTTACCAGTGGCGTTGCGGATAGGAACGGATCAATAGAAATGGCGAAGGGAATTGGAATAGCTATGAGTGAAAAAAAACTCACCAGGGCTTTGATAGATCATAGTAATATTGTTTCAGTTTCAGGGGGAGCTTTAAACGTTTATCAACGTCCAAAGCAATTTCGCGATATGGGGGTGATTAATTGGCTAAATATTGCTGAAATTGTAAGACCGGAGCATGCAAATTTTTTCGGTTTTCTGGAGACGGTATGTGTAAATAGCGGTTTTGGATTCGCAATATTTAATGATCGTGAATCTGCACTCGAATGGCTATTAAAATAATAATTTTTTGTGTAATGACCAATCATATTAAAAATCTGACAATACTGCCCGAGAAATTTCCTACGGATAAACAGTATCCCTTTACATTGCCAATCTTTAATCAAACCAAAACTATCGCCTTCAATACACCGGTAACCCTGTTCGTCGGTGAGAACGGAACCGGTAAATCTACCCTGCTTGAGGCTCTGGCGCGGGCCTGTGATATTCACATCTGGGATATGCCTGAGCGTGCACGTGTTCAGGTTAATTTCTATGAAAAGCAATTGTATAAATGTCTTAAAATCGGATGGGCAAACGGACATGTTCCCGGTTCCTTTTTCGGATCGGAGATATTCAAAGATTTTGCGAATATTTTAGACGAATGGGCTGTTGCAGATCCCGGTCAACTGAAGTATTTTGGCGGCAAGTCATTGGTGACCCAATCACACGGTCAATCCATGATGTCCTATTTTCGCGCCCGGTATAAAATAAAGGGAATTTACCTGCTTGATGAACCTGAGACCGCGCTTTCCCCAAAGAGCCAGCTGGAGCTGCTTGATATTATCGGAGAGAGCAGCGGAGCGGGGCACGCCCAGTTCATAATCGCGACCCATTCTCCGATCCTGCTCGCCTGCCCCGGAGCCACAATCTACAGTTTTGACCATGTACCGGTAGAGATCATCGAGTATCAAGAGACCGAGCATTATAAAGTTTACAGGAGTTTCCTGCTGGATCGGGAAAAGTCTATCTAAAGGTCACAGTCATCAAGCTACCCAACTCCGTCCCGAGCGGACGAGTGGGTCATCAGGAAAAGCTTTCTATCAGCAATTATCCGGGTCGCTCATGCATAGGTCGGCCGCAATTTATGAATTCCCAATCAAGGGGATAATAAATGCAAAAACTTAAACTTGTATCTGAAATATTGATCCCCGTTTTTTTATTTACAAATTGTGAAAAAGATCAAAATGCAGTGCTCGATAATAATGAAGATGAGATATGTTCCTGTGAAGTTCCAATAGATGCATACATTATTTACGGATTAATATTGGACGGGCTTGATCTATCAATTTATCAGGATATTATACTGGTAAACGACTCGACAAAATCGGTTGAATCTTATGAATTGGAGCATTTCCAATTTGAAAAAATTAAAGAGCGGTATCCTGCACTTCGGGAAGATACTTATGATAATTTCCTGGAACTGTCCCCCCAAAAATGCAAACTGGATTCTCTTCCTCCAACGAATAAAACCGATGTATATTTTTATTCAGATTATTCAGGTCTGATAACAGACCCGGCTGTTTATGGGCTTATTTCTTTTTCTTGTGCGGGTTTTAATTCTGACAATTCACAGGCAATTATTTATGCCCAGGATTACAGGGCTCCATTAAATGCAACAGCCTATTTATCAGTTTTTGAAAAGGAAAATAATCAGTGGATTTTTAAATTTTATTTATTATTATGGATTTCATAATAATGAGTGCTAGATTGCTCAATGTTATTGAAAAATGACCATAAGCCATAGGAGGCAATGCTAACCATTACATTGAGGTGACGCTTATTCGCCGCGATTTTGGGAAAGATTTTCGGAAAAATGGAAGATAAACGCAATTATACCGGTGCAGCTCATGTTTGACCGTTGTCCATTATAAAAGATTATTTTAGCATGTAGGTATAGTTGGCCGAAAGGACAATGAAGATACGAAAAACCATGACTTAAGACGTAGCGCCCCTAGCGGCGGGGAAATGAATGATAGCAGGAAAGGATGTACCCAATGGGAGACAAAGGCGGCAAGAAGGATAAGGACAAGAGTCAGAAACAGAAGAAGATGAAACAGGAACATGATGCAAAAAAGAAGGAAGATAAGGAACCGAAAAGAATCCAGTAACGGGTAGCAGGATTCAAATACGCGAAGACCACAATTCCCGGCAAAGTTCGATTCCCGATAATGGACTTAGGATATGGATGCCAGGCAGTCCCCATTCAAGGGTCATCAGCAGACGCGTTTGATTACCGGCGTTATTCACTGCCGACCTGTTGGAAAAACTTGTCGATAGTAAAAGTGAAAAAATAAGTTTTGGATAAGATACTATTGGGAGTAATTTCCCGAGCA
This sequence comes from uncultured bacterium, assembly GCA_964589175.1. Lineage (GTDB taxonomy): Bacteria > Fidelibacterota > UBA2242 > UBA2242 > UBA2242 > CAZPRY01. Next base: position 4,894 of record CAZPRY010000093.1, on the reverse strand, counting down.
ATCCATGGTTCCCCTGTTCATCAGCCCCGGATTCGTTTCGGGGTTTTTCATTTCCATTTAGGAGAACCCCGACTCGATGGAACATGAGTTTCTCCGTAACTTTATCGGGCAAAGAAATTTTATCCGATCCGGAAAATATTCCAATTGACTTGCTTTCATCTTATGACTAAAATTGGATTAACAATGAGTTGCAAAGAATCCATCAGAAATTTTATACGACAGAAAAAGCTGTCTATACGTAGTTATCCGAGTCGTTCATGCATATGTTATATGGCCAAGTGAAAGGTAGAGGAATTTAAGGACCACCTATGAAAAGAAGCTCAATATTTCTTCAAGTAGTCATCGTGCTCATCGGCATCGGCACTCTTGCCCTTATACTTTGGGAACCTCACCTCGAGGGCAGGAATACACATGCCACGCTCTTTGAGATTTACTTCAAAGATCCATTTCTTGCGTATGCGTATATAGCGTCCATCCCGTTTTTCGTGGCGCTCTATCAAGCATTTAAGGTGTTGGGATATGCCGGACAAAACAAGGTATTCTCGCATGCGGCCGTAAAAGCTCTATGGACTATAAAATATTGTGCGATATCCATCATTGGTTTTGTTGCGGTAGGAGAAATATTTATTATATTGGGCAATAGTGATGATCGTGCAGGCGGGGTTTTTATGGGCATCCTCATCACCTTCGGCTCGATCGTGATTGCCACTGCAGCAGCGATGTTTGAACGGATTTTGCAAAATGCCGTGGATATAAAATCCGGGAATGATTTAACAGTATAACGTGACCAGCATGGCAATCATCATTAACATCGACGTCATGTTGACGAAGCGGAAAATGAGCGTTACCGAGGTTGCCGAGAAAGTCGGCATCACGATGGTCAATATTTCCGTGTTGAAAAATAGCAAGGCGCTCTAATTATTACGGTACGCGGTTCACTTGAGCCCACGATCCGCGCGTGCCGCGCCAGCCGCCGTTGCGCGGCGGACGTCCAGGCGGCTGAAGCGCAGGTCGTTATGTGAATAATATTTAGGGTAATCAAATGTCTGATAAAGTGCCGGATGTTATAGATATTTTACTTGAAACACCACCTTAATCGTGTTGAAGCGGATGAGGCCGTTAAACAAATCAGAGATCCTGAGTACTTTAAAAGAAAAAAGGAACAGCTATTTCGTAACATATTTTTATATGGAATTCTTCGGGAATCAAAAACGGAAAATTAATCGCATGAGACAACTCCTCCACGCATTTTGCTTACTTATTCTATTCTCACAGCTGATATGGCCACAATCGACAGGGATCATCCAGGGACTCGCCTACGACACGGAGGGAAATCCCATCCCCGCCTTGAATGTCATCCTGATCGGTACGAACCGGGGCGACGCCACCGACGCCGACGGGCAATTCATTATCCAGGGAATTCAGCCGGGCACGTACACCGTCGCGTTCGAGCACATCTCATTCAAGCCCCGGCACATCGAGAACCTCGTGATTCGTGAAGACACCCTTAATCTCGGAACCGTGACGCTGGAACGGCGCGTCATCCCCATACACGAGGTCGTAGTCACGGCCACCCGCTCCGACAGGCGTGTCGTCGACGTATCCCGGTCCGTCAACATCGTCCCGGCATGGCGCATCGAGGAACGCAACGCCAAGACCTCCGCCGAAGCCCTCCGCGAGGAAACCGGCATCTTTATTCAGAAGACGAGCCACGGCGGCGGCTCCGCGATCATCCGGGGGCTTAGCTCCAATCAGGTGCTGTTACTCGTCGACGGCGTGCGCCTGAACAACTCAACCTACCGCCTGGGCAACCACCAGTACCTCACCACCGTCGACAACTTCATTGTGGACAGGCTGGAAGTCGTACGAGGACCCACATCAGTGCTGTACGGCAGCGACGCCCTGGGAGGCACCGTCAACGCAATCACCAAAATCCCGACGTTGACCAACGCCGGTCCGGCCATGAACTTCCGTATCGGAAGCCAATACGCCTCAGCCGATCAGGAGAAAACCGCACGGGCGGACATCACCCTGCACAATCACCGCTGGGCCCTGCTGACCGGATTCAGTTATAAGGATTACGGCGACCTCCGCCGCGGCGGCAACAGCAGCCACCCGGAACTCGAGAATGCCACCGACGGACGCATCCAGCGCCCCACGGGCTTTTCCGCATACGATCTCGACACCAAACTCGTCTACAGCCTGAAGCCCGAACAGAGGTTCATCATCGCCTACCAGATGGCTAAAAGAATCAACGTGCCCCGGTACGACAAATACGAGAACAACGGCTACTTCCGGTGGGTGTATACCCCCCAAAACCGTAACCTCGTCTACATGACCTATGAAAATACCTCGAAAGATAAGTTTTTCTCATCCCTCCGGGCTTCCGTTTCGTACCACATCCAGGAGGAGGGCTGCGAGACCCAAAAAAAGGCCGACGATCCGCTAACCAAGGAACACGACAAGGTCGGCACCCTCGGCCTTGCCCTACAGCTCGATTCCGAATTCCGTCGTCACCGCCTCTCATATGGCGTGGACATCTACACCGACGACGTATCGAGCAACAGCCGCACGATCGCCGGTAACGGGACCGTGAAGGCCGATGAGCGCGGCCGCTACCCCGACAACGCCACCTATACCAGCATCGGAGCCTTTTTCCAGGACGAAATCCGCATCGCTAACACATGGACGGCCACTGCCGGAGTACGGGCCAGTCGTTTCGCCACAAATTTCACGCTCGATCAAACGGAAACCTATGCCGGTCCCGGCAACATCGATCTGGATTTCCAATCCCTGACGGGAAGCCTGGGCATCGTCCGAAAAATCACTGAAACCTTTTTCCTGGACGCCAACATCGGCCAGGCCTTCCGCGCGCCCAACCTCAGTGACCTCGCCAAGCTGGGGGAATCCAAGGGCGATACGTACGAAGTACCCAACGCCGATCTCACGCCTGAAAAGATGGTGAGTGTCGACATCGGGTTTAAGCTCCAATCCGCATCAGTCAGCTCCTCGGCATCGGCCTACTATGCCCGCATCACCGACTTGATCACAAGCGCCGACGCCGTCTGGAACGGCTCCGGAGAGATCGATATTAACGGCGCGATGTATAAAGTCAAATCCAAGCAGAACATCGGTGATGCGTACATCCGGGGTTTAGAAGGTTCTGTGCAGATCGATCTGTACAGAAACCTATCCTGTTACGGCAACATAACAACCACCTACGGGCATAACACCACAGGCGATGAACCCGTCGGAGGCATTCCCCCGACCTTCGGATTGGCCGGTTTAGAGTGGCGGAAAGGCGAGTATCACCTTGCTGCCTACGTTCGATTCGCGGGAGATCAGGACCGTCTCTCCACTGACGATAGGGACGATCCGCGCATTCCCGAAAGCGGCACGCCGGGCTGGATCACCCTGAACCTGCGCGGCGGATTTCCCCTCCGGGACAGGCTCGGCATCCGGCTCGCCATAGAGAATATCCTGGATCTGAACTACCGTGAGCACGGTTCCGGCATCAATGGCCCGGGCCGAAATTTCATTATCAGCATGACACTGAACAATTGAATATGTGTCCCGTCCTGAAATAGGTTGACACCACAAGAGGAGCAAAAGGTATGTCAACCAGGACATTGTATCGTTATAGTAATGCGTTTAAACAAAAAGTGATCGGAGAGATAGAATCCGGTGTACTTAGTATTGCAGAAGCCAGTCGGATTTACGAGATTAGTTTAGGTGGAATATATAACTGGATAAAAGAATTTGGTAAGGATCATTTAATTGGGAAAGTAGTGATGGTATAGAAGCGGGATGAAGTTGATAAGATCAGGAAGTTAGAGTCAGAGAAGCGCCAGTTAGAGGCCGCGTTAGCGAAGTCGAATCTGGACAAATTCTGTCTGGAGTGTTTGCTAGAGGCAGCTGAAGAAACCTATGGAATATCCATTAAAAAAAACTCTGGTTTGAAGGAATTGAGAAAGGACGAAAACCAATGACCCGTCGTACGCAGCAATTCAGCACAGTTCAACTTTGTGCCTGGTTTGGCTGTAGTCGTCAGGGTTATTATCAGCATAAACGCTTGATAGAGCAACGTCAGCGGGAAGAGGAAGTGGTTTTGGCTAAGGTACATCAAATTCGATATCAGCAACCCAGAGTTGGCGGGCGGAAGCTGCATTTTATGCTACAGGAAAGTGGCATCTATATTGGACGAGATCGTTTGTTTGAGATATTGCGGGATCATCATATGTTGGTCCTAAGACGAAAGCGATATAGCAGGACGACCGATTCGCGCCATCCGTTCCGATATTATCCGAACCTGATCAGGGATATTCGAATCGATCGACCAAGGCAGGTGTATGTATCGGATATAACCTACATTCACACGCTGGAAGGATTCCAATATTTAGCATTAATCACCGATTATTATTCCCGCAAGATCGTCGGATACGATCTGAACAGTAGTTTATCGATCGACGGCAGTCTGCGTGCTTTGAAGATGGCCCTGAGACAGACAAAAATCCCATCGAAATTAATCCATCATTCGGATCGCGGTGTTCAATATTGCTGCAAAGAGTACATTGAATTACTGAAGAAACATGGTATTAAAATCAGTATGACGGAACAGGATCATGTTTATGAGAACGCATTGGCGGAGCGAGTGAACGGAATCCTCAAAGATGAGTTTTGCCTGGGCGATATGCTTCAGTCGAAAGAAGTAGCAAAGGAATTGGTACGAGAATCGGTGAAGATCTATAATCAGAGCAGGTTGCATATGGCGCTGGGTTATCGAACTCCGGAGAGTGTCTATGCGGCCGCATAAACTGTCAACTATTTTAGGACAAGACAATTTAGGAAATGTAATCTGGGCGAAAAGAAGCCATCGATTACCTGTAGTACTTAC
>CAZPRY010000092.1:0-8641 GCA_964589175.1 uncultured bacterium | reverse complement strand
CAAGATATAAACAACTGTATTAACAATATATTAGATACTTTTTCAGGAGACCCTATTTAAGATCTTTTTATTAATAACACACGACATGAACCCTCTTTTATTTGAAAGTACTATACTAAAAAAAATCCCGTAATCAATCATACATCTCCTGCCACTGACATAGACTATAAAACCAAACCCATATCATATATAAAAATACAACAAAATTCCCGCAATCTTCACCGGGGCGCTCATAAAATTCACGCGCGACGAGGCCCGGGAAATGGTCGAGAAATTAGGAGGCAAGGCGGCCTCATCAGTCAGCAAGAAAACCGACTACGTTATTATCGGCGAGAACGCCGGTTCCAAGGCCGCCAAAGCCCGGGAACTGGGCGTGCCGATCCTCAGCGAAGAAGAATTCCTGGGAATGGTTGGCTAAGACAGTCGTATATTTGCCTAGATGACCCGGTTCTTATTGACTAAATGCACAGGCTTCAGCGCTTATTCGGTGGGAAATTCAATAAGTAATTTACATTCCGAAATCATTTTTGCGGTTTCGATAAGGTCGTTTCCTGTGGGCCGGCTTCCTTTTTTGAAGGTTTGAAATTTGGGTAGAGTTTTTTCATGCAGTCGGGGCAGATGCCATGACTGAAAACCGCATCGGAATGATCCATAATGAATTTTTCGAGGTGCTCGTAATAGCCTTCATCATTGCGGATTTTTTTACAGTTGGCACAGATCGGGATTAATCCGCTCAGGGTCCTGATCTTATCCAGGGCCTCTTTCTGCTTTCCGATCAGTTCTTCATGCTCTTTTTCCAACTGCTTGCGCTCTTCGATTTCCTGCTTGAGATCCTGATGGGCTTTGAGAATCTCATCGCTCGTGCGGGCCAGCAGGCGATTATCTTTGATTTTATTGCGGTAGAGCAGACCAACGGCGATAACAACCAAGAAACCGGTTATTGATAAAATCGCCAAAAAATTACGCTGGTTTTTTCCACGGGTCAGTTCCAACTCCGCAATACGAACATTTTGCGCCAGACGCTGGTTTTCTTTCTGCCGCTCTTCGATCTCGTTTTGAATCTGGATAGAAGCAATCCGGTTGGAAATCTCATAGTTAAAAATACTATCTTTCACGGCCGTAAATTGTTTGTGAATATCCAGTGCGGTTTTGTATTCCCTCTTCTGATTATAAATTTCAGAGATATGCTCCAAAATATCCTGCTCGTTGGTGCGCTCTTTACGACTTTGAGCAAGTTTAAGACCTTGCAGGAGATAATCCAGCGCTTTGGTATTATCGCCCATTCGTTGATAAACAAAACCGATGTATTTCAGAACCGTAGCTTTGCCGGTCGTATCTTTCGTCTTCTTATGCTTTTCCAGAGATCGGGTTAAATAGTCAAGAGCCGTAGAATCGTCGTTCATTTCATAATAAATCTGACCGATGCCGCTCAACCCAGTGGAAATTGCGCTGGCTACCCCGGATTTTTCCCTCAGATGCAGAGCCTTGAAATGATATTCCAATCCCTTCTGAAAATCCCCCGTAAGACGGTACAGATCGCCCAGTTGACCATAACAAATCGTAACACCGCCGCTGTCACGCGTGGCCGTGGCCATATCCTGATAGATATCCAGGGATCGATGCACATCCACAAGCGATTTTTCATAATCGCCCAATTGCTTGTAAAGGATTGATGTGGAGAAATATAGCCAGGCGATTCCCTCGGAATAATCATCGGCTTTGTAATATTCCAGCGCTTCCAGATACAACTCCAGGGCTTCCCGATAATTGCCCCACTGGCGATGAAGATTAGCGATATTCGTCAGTCCCTTGCCGATTTCCCTTTTCTCACCCAATGCCGTGTGAATCGCCAGGGCCCGATCAAAATCGTGCCGTGCGGTTATCTGATCGTTTTTAAACCAGGCAATATGCCCCAGGCGATTCAGACATTTACCCACACCGCTGGAATCCCCGAGCGCAGTTCGGATATTCATGGAATTGTTCAGGTAAGCGGTCGCTGAATCCAGCTGCCCCCATAGATAAAACAGGTGTCCGAAAGCAAACAGGGCGTCACTGTATAACTGCTGATCGCCCAGTGCGCGGGCCCCCCGAATGGCTTCATAAGACGGAGCCAGGGCAGCTTCGCGGGAGTCTTTTTTATACTCGTCCGCCAGTTGGATTAACAGCCGGATTCTGGTCGACTGATCGGCATTTTGCAGCTGACTTTCGAGCTCCTCAATTTCCTGAGAGGCGATGAGGCTCTGGATTAATATTAATGCGAGGACGAGTAACTTTTTCACCGGCATAAGCTAACAAATCCAAGGCTATTTTGCATGTCTTTTGTCTCGGCTTGCGGCATAGTTTCTTCCAATATTACCGGGATCGGGTACGTCCATTAGGCATCCTGCGAGAGTTCTTTCTCCTCTTTATTTCGTACCGTAATCAGGCGACTACCGGCCAGTGCAGGTATCCGTTCGATGTTTTCGAAGCTCTTCCGGTTATAGATTTCCTTGAATTTCTCTATTCGCAGAATGTGTTCTGAATAATATTGAGATTACGAATATGACTCCGGAGATTGAGCCGTTTTCACGATGATTACTTCAGTAAAATACACTTCGCAACGGCCCGAAAATCTCCGGCTTGTAAGTAAATGAAATAAATACCTGAACCGCATCGAGTCGCATCCCAGCTGACCCGATAATGACCGGGTTGCTGCACTGCCTGCACCGGCGTCGCCAGCATCCTGCCATTTAAATCGTAAATCGATAATTTTACAGGAACGGCTTCGGGCAGATCGTACTGCAACGTCGTCGTTGCGTTAAAGGGATTGGGATAATTGGGATACAGAACGAACTGATCGGGAATCCCGGTGTTATGGATGGGATCTTCTATAACAGACACGTAAGTTTGCGAAGGTAACTCTTCTCCGGCGGGGAAAGCGTTGCCACCCCAGTCCGCCAAATAGAGATTCACCCAATCGGGGCGTACTGAAATTTCTCCACGGGAAATCATGTTATTCCAGCGCTCGTCAGTCAGACGGTCGAAATTGCTCGTTATTTTTTCGTAGTACGACATAACCGGTCCGACAAAAGCCATCGGTTGAAAATCATACGAAGGTGAAGACGCCAGGAAGATTCCAAGGTTAACATAGCCGGTGCCAGCGTGGAGCACATTGCCCACGATAGCGCCGTACATATCGCAGGGTTGGGTATGCACATCGGCCGTGATAAAGTCCACGATCTGAGCGCCAGTATGATTATAAAACAAATCAGGGTACCAGCCTAAAAAGGGTCCGCACATATAACTATCAAAAAGCATCTTCTTGAGAAAATCGATTTCCTGTGAATCGAAAGCCACGCCCTCGATTTCCTTTCTGGCCAGCGTCTCAAGTATAGTCATGACGGTATCCAGATGGGTGAAGTAACTCTGGACGTCCGGTATTGCGATGGAATGTTCGGTAAAATATTGCTGGGCAGCTCTGGCAAAACGCCCAACCTGTTTGTAAAAATCAGGATAAGGTTCCACCCACGAATGCGGAAAGGAGCAGATCGGACCTCCGGTATAAGATTGTTTGGCATACAGGAGGTTGTCATGCCGCAATTGCGACCAGGACGCCAGCTGGGTGTTGAGTTTTTGCTGGTGCCAAGCCGCCGTGCGCATGAATTGCGGCAGGCCGGAAACGTCATCGGGCGGATTGAGCTGGCGGATGGCCTGTAGCCAGATATTATAGAGTGACTGGTCCCAGAAAGCATCATCAAAGATATCCGTCAGGTAGCGCAGGGCATTCAGCTGGGAAGAATATTTATACGTATTGAGTTCATCACTCAACAGATAAATGGCATCCGAGTTACCCAGTACAAACATGGCATCGAGGGGATTGGGCATGGGTCGCCATACCTTCTTATTTTGATAAATGATACGGTCAAAAACGACATTGGAAAAAATATAGGAATCAAGGACGAAACGTTGCCCCATCAGTTTATAGGAGATCGGCAGATCATCCGGTTCGCTGCTGAACGGATTCATCAGGAAAACATTGGACAGGATTTTCTGCTGCGCCCCCATCAGCGATTTGAGCATAGCGATCAGATTGGCATAGACGGTATCATCAAGCAAGTCGACGGCACTGGTCAGAACGAGCTCCTGTAGAACCGCCAGGTATTCTGCCGGTGTAAGATTATCACTCTCATTCACGAAGAACTGCAGAATATCATCAATCCGGGTAAGCCCCTGGCGAACATTCGCCGCATCGATCAGTTCGTTCATTAAAAAGGCATCGATATTCATACGGCTGATATCCTGCGAACTCAGCTCCGAACCGGGCGGCATGGTCAACTGAAAATCGATCCGGCCCAACCACATCATCGCTTTAAAATAATCCCTTAAGACGTTATTGTCGTAGTGCCCGCGCACGGTAAACTGGCTGAAATCGATCATGCGTTCTGCACCGGAAAACAATCGAATCCACGCAAAATCCTCCGTCTGGATGGCATTCCAGACCGAATCCACCTTTTCCGGCGTAACGAACCGGGGCGACTCCTGCGCACCTTGAATCAAAGAATAAGCAATCGTCACGTAGAGATCGAGATCGCCCAGCGAACTGTCCAACTCAGGATAGACGGCGTATTTTTCTCTGATTAGCGGATAGGAGGAATAGAGTTGTTCAAGGATTTGCCGCATTTCCGGGTTCAAGTATTGGTCCTCGAGATCGTACAGGATATCATCATAAGACATATGCAAAGCGTGCAATATCGCATCCGTCGTCACCATAACAGGCAAATCGCAATGGAAAATCGTAAAAAAAGCGTCGCCAATGAACTGGTACATCTTTCGTTCGGTGACCACAAACCGGTTCTGCTCCAATAACATTAACTCATCTTCGGTCAGTTGGAGTTTCTGCCGGATGGAATCCAGATACAGGTAATTATCAATGGGAAGGGTACCGGAAAATCCTTTATAATACTGCTGCACTGGAAAGGCATCAACCAGTTGAGCATATTCCAGGTCACGGTTCGCATCTAGAAATTGTTGATATTGCGCTATTGAGAAATGACTCTGACAGAACACCGCGACTGAAGTCAAACCAACTAAAAGCAGTAAAATCAATTTGATCGATTTCATAGCTGTCACTCCTTAAATAATGACAATCACTCCCCACAGCAGTGTTTGTCATATTTATTTAAATCAATATAAAGGGAATTGAACAATAATGCAACTTGCGGAAAGCCGAGCCTATGTTGATTTGATCAGAGTAATGCCACGATCCGGCAATCCATCGGGGCAAAAAGAATTAATTCAATACCGGCAATTTGGAATCGATCTGATGTTTCAGACTCTCGAACGATTGAGCCCCGGCAGTCTGCATAAGCACATGTCCCTTCCAGAACATCATGATTGTCGGAATACTGCGAACATTATACTGCGCCGCCACATGCTGTTTCTCGTCCACGTTTACTTTAACGGTTGTCAGCCGCCCGGAATATTCCCGGGCAATACGCTCTACCACAGGTGACACCATGCGGCACGGCCCGCACCACTCCGCCCAAAAATCCACCAGCACCGGTTTGTCGGAATTCGTAATCAAATCCTGAAATGATTTCGTTTGCATTTCGAGCATTTTCCTTTCTTTTTATGGGAGATTAGAGCCCTGATGAATAGAAATGTCACAAAATATCCAGAAGTAACGCGCTCTTACTCTGATGCATATTTCGAAGCCGGGTAAAAAGAATGAGTAACCAGCGGTTCAAAACGGGAAAACTATGTTTTCCCCCGATTATTCATTGGATTTTATCCATCATCGAAAGCTTATTTCGTGGGACTTTCGGTCGGTTTCTCCAGATAGGGATTGAAATAGCCGTGCCGCAGGCGGGGAAATTTTTCCTGGAAATGCCGGATCATCCGGCGGATGCCAATGCCGTCCTGCTCCGGCGGCTGCATTCTCTCCCAATACAACTCCGGATCGATGTTCAGATTGCGCCACTGGATCAGATCGATGTCGTACTGTTCAACCAGCTCCTCCAGCAGGCGCACTTCGTCCGGCTGATCGGTGAATCCCGGAAAGACGAAGAGATTGATCGAAACGAAACCGCCGACAGCCTTCATCGTGCGGATGGATTCGATGACATCTTCATAGCGATAATTTTTAGGACGAAAATATTTCTGATAGAATTCCGGGCGCACCGAATTCATTGAGACACGTATACTATCCAATCCGGCTGCCCGCAGCCTCCCAACGGCCTCCGGCAGGCTAGCGTTGGTGTTCAGGTTGATCGTGCCTTTATTGGTTTTGAAACGGATCAAACGGATCGCCTCCCCGAGCAGACCGGCATTCAGGAGCGGTTCGCCTTCGCAGCCCTGTCCGAAGCTCACTACGGGCAGCGGCGCGGTTTCGATATGATCGATGGCGATTTCCACGATCTCTTCCGCCGTCGGTACAAAACTGATGCGGTCCTGAGTGCTGCAGATGCCGCTGTCTTCCTGCAACGAAATACACCCGATGCATTGCGCATTGCAGGCCCGCGAAGTCGGCAGCGGCATTTCCCAGCGATTGAGCAGGTAGTTGCGCGCCGCCGGGCAGCCATAGGTCAAAGCGCAATTATGAATCAGATGCTGGGCCAAGCGGTTGTGGGGATAGCGTTTGGCGAATTGTTTGGCCGCCGCCTTGATACGCCCCTCGTTAAACTGGCCCGGGTCCTGGCGAATATCGGAATCGACACGCACGGCCGCAACATAAAAACGGTCGTTGTACCAGCCAACCGCGGCGTAAGCAAAGAGCGGTAAATGGGGCGCATCCGCCGTGCGTTCCCAGGCGCAGTGTTTCGTGGCGGTATAGGCCGGCGCGACAAAGGCCGCCACGGCCATCAGTTTTTCGTCGCCTTCCGGCTCGATCACCTCGATATTGCCCGTCTGCCGATGCAGCCCGACCGGCAAGCGGCCCGGTAGTTCCATCAAATCGCTGCCCTGCGGAATCGGGATCCATTCATCCGGCTCGATGGTCTCGATCTGATTGCCGGAAACGCCCATGGCCTGGTACTCTTCCAATTCGAAAACATGGCCGTTTCCGTCTGAAATCACGAGGAGCGGTTTAATCGGAATCATAATTTTTCACTAATTTTTATTATCGCCTGCACGAGAATGTCGTCCTCTTCGGGGCATATTGCTTTGAGATCCAGGTAAAATTCGCCGTTTCTGCGGTAGCCGATGACCGGCGGATCGCTTTGCCGGAACAACTCCGCCAATCGCGATTCGGAAATGATGCCGGGATTCATGACCAGCGCAACGCTCTCGATTGTCTCTGCCGGCATGGAACCGCTGCCCGCTTCCGTCAAACTTTTCTCAATCCGAACGGCTAATTTTTGGCGGGCTTCTTCAGGCATTTGGGCAACGATCCAGTCCGCACGCAGGCGTAACTGTTCTGTCGGGGACAACAAGAGCCGGTAGGTCTCCAGCTCGTGAATGTTATCGTTAAAAAGATAGCGTCGCAGCGTCAGCGCCAGCAACGCGAATATTGTTTTATCGCAGCGCACCACCCGCATCAACGGATTCCTGCGGATTTTCGCGATCCGGTTTTCTTTACCGACGATGATCCCGGCTTGCGGACCGCCCAGCAATTTATCACCGCTGAAGGTAAGCACATCGAATCCCATCCCGACGACTTCGGAAACCACCGTTTCCTGCGGCAATCCCGCTTCGGTAGTCGGGAACAGCGCCCCGCTGCCCAGATCCATGATCACCGGAATTCCGTGTTTATGCGCGAGCTCGATGATAGCCTGTTTATCGGGGCTGGCGGTAAATCCCTCGATGCGATAGTTTGACGTATGAGCCAGCAGGATCGCGCCGGTTTCGGCGCTGATCGCATTTTGATAATCGCGCAGATGCGTGCGGTTCGTCGTTCCGATTTCCACCATGCGGGCGCCGCTCTTCCCCATGACGTCCGGCAGCCTGAAAGAACCACCGATCTCGATCAGTTCACCCCGCGAGACGATGACTTCCCGGCCTTCCGCCAGGCTATTCAAAGCAATCAGTACCGCGGCGGCATTGTTGTTAACGACTGCCGAACTTTCGGCGCCGGTGATCAACCTCAACATCTCATCCGTCAGATCCAGCCGTTCGCCGCGTTCGCCCGAATTCAGATCGAATTCCAGCGCCACGTAGCCGTCGAGCAATTGGATTAACTCCTGTAGAATCGGCCGGCCATAGGGCGCCCGCCCCAGGCCAGTATGCAGCACCACGCCGGTCGCATTGATCACCTTTTTCAGAGGCAACCGGGACAGGCGATCGACTTGCCGATCGATATCTTCCAGGGTATAGGTCAGCGCCTCCGACTGATCCTTGAAGTTCAACTCGCCGGCGGTGATCCAGCGGCGCATATTCTCCAGAGACTGGCGCGCCAAAACAGTCAGAATTTCATGTTTGGGAATCTGCGTGGGATCACCCAGGTTTTCCAATATCTTCTGAACGGATGGTAACTTGGCCATCTCGCTTGATTTTGCCTTCATGACGGATTATAGTCATTCATCCCGGACAGAATCAAGATTTTTATCATAGCAAAAATAAAAAGCGCCCGGCATCCGGACGCTTTTTCAAACTGCTGGAATAATTGAAACGAAACTAGTGTCATGTCACTTGTAATATGACGTAATTATCATTAACTTTACCATAA
>CAZPRY010000091.1:2270-8982 GCA_964589175.1 uncultured bacterium | reverse complement strand
GGAATACACCGGCGACTACGATGCGATTCTGGTCAAGGTTCAAGTCCTGGTTAAAGTCACCGATCACCGCATAGCCGACATTCAGCTCTTGCGGCATGACAACGGCCGGGGCAAAGCAGCCGAAGTACTTCCCGGCCAGGTAATCGAGGCCCAAAGCCTGGAAGTCGACACCATCACGGGAGCGACTTCGAGCAGCAAAGTCATCCTCGAAGCCATCGAACAGGCCCTAAACAAGGGTATCGTAGCGGCAGGCTGACCGGTGCGGAATAGTATCCGGCCCGGAATCTTGATGTCCTTGTTTTGCGTTCAGCGACCATTTGTTTCAAAAATCGGAGAGAGAAAATAAATTCGACTGAATGAAAAAATCAACCGCGCTCGTCGCCACTCTCCCGCTCCTGATTCCGGTTCTGCTTTATTTTATCCTGCACCGCAAGCCGGAAGGGCTTGAACAGCATCTCTTCCGGCACGTCGCCTACCTGGCCTCCGATGAACTCCGGGGCCGCTTACGGACGACGAAGGGCGATACACTGGCTCGCGAGTATATTCAGAAGTATCTGAAAAAATCGGGAATCGCGCCGCAGTCGCAGGCATTTGACTACCTGCTAGAAATCAAAGCGAAGAGCGAATTCATCGTTATCACTCCCGACGCAGACGATACACTCGCCTGCGATCGGGATTATGTGGTCAAATCCGAGAGTGGCAGCGATTCGGTCCGGACGGAAGTGGTTTTTATCGGTTTCGGAATTCATGATCCTGAGAGTGGCTACGACGATTTCAAACGAATCGATCTCACCGGCAAGATCGTCCTCTGTTACCTCCATCTTCCCCTGGAAATGGATGCAAGCGTCCGGGAGATGGTGCGAAAAACAACCTGGCGCGAAAGGATTTCACTGGCTCAGGCATGCGGAGCAAAAGCCGTCATTTTTCTCGCTCCGCAGAACCGGGAAGTAAAACTGACTCCGCTACACGAGTATGGCCGCTTTTCGCAGACCAGCGTGCAGTATCAAATCCCTGTTCTGCAAATGTCCAATGCAGCCATCGCATCGATTATGAGCCGGGCCGGAGTCGATATTACAGCTGTGGAAAAGAGGCTACAATCATCGTCCCAATCGGCAGCCTTTACCCTCCCCCGAACGCTGATGAACTTGAAGGTCGAAACCCGCTACCTCTCCAAGAACGTCTACAATATTCTGGCAATGGTTCGGGGGACGGATACGACCCGCACGCTGGTCATCGGCGCTCATTATGATCATATCGGCGTTCAGGCAACTCCCGGGGTGCTGGACTCCATCATGAACGGCGCCGACGATAATGCTTCCGGCGTGGCGGTTCTGCTGGAACTAGCCCGCCATTACACAGAAAGGCCGCAACCGCCGTGCAATCTTCTGTTTGCCTTTTTCGGAGCCGAGGAATCCGGATTGAAGGGCTCGAAGTACTTCCTCACGCATATCCCGCAAGGCGTAAACCAGATAAAAGCCATGATCAACCTGGACATGCTGGGCCGCATGCGGGACAGCCTGGTGTACCTGGACTTTAAGAAAACGGATGGCCGGTGGCAGGAGATCGTCGACGGTGTCCCTCACGACAGTCTCCGTTTCAGCCATGCCAAAATCGACGGCCGCTCGGATGCGACCAGCTTCGCTGTGATGGACATACCATCGCTTTGGATTTTCACCGGTATGCATGAGGACCTTCATCAGGTCAGCGATGAGATCGACAAAATCAATTTCCGGGGTATGCAACAGATTATGAAATTCACCTCTGATATTATCGATATAGTGAGCCGGCCGGAAATCCTGTTTTATCCAACGGGACGCAATAAGAGGCTAAACGAACAGAATGCAGTCAGCGATGCAAGGCTAAACCGGAATTAATCCGGCTCATCTACATTGTTCTTGATCTCTTCGTAAATATCGGGATAGAGTTTCTTTGTGCACGCGGGACATAAACCGTGGGAGAAATCGACACTGCTATGGTCTTTAATGTATTTCTCAACCTCCTGCCAGTAACCGTCATCATCTTTGATTTTCTTGCAGTTCGCACAAATCGGCAGTAAACCGGAGAGAGTCGAAATTTTCTGCAGTGCCAGATTTAATTTGTCAATCAATTGCTGGTTTTTCTTTTCGGCTTGTATCCGCTCCCCAATTTCCATTTTGAGCTGCAAATTCGTGCGCCGCAGTTCCATTATATCCTTAAAACGGGCGATGGACATCGTGATGATACCGGGCAATAAATCCGATTGAAGCGGTTTAAGGAGGTATGCCACCGTTCCGGCATCGCGGGCCTGATTAATCAGTTCCGGGTCATCGTAGCCGGTCAGGATAATTACCGGGGTTGGACAGATCTTCTGGATTTCTTCGGCGGCCGTGATTCCGTCCATGTTGGGCATGATAATGTCCATCAGAACAATATCCGGCTTCATATGACAGACCAACGGGATCGCCTGAGAACCGTCGGTCGCCCGGCCGACTACGGTATAGCCGGGAATGGATTCGATAAGATCCTGAACGGTATCGAGCACAATGATCTCGTCATCGACAATTACAATTCTTACCGGGTCTAGTTCTTTCATTATCTACTCTCTTTCATCTCTGCATTGTGCATAAAATATATGTGAAAAGTATATCGAATGCGATTAAAACATATTGTCATATGTCACAATAATAATTTTTCTTGAATCTGAAAGAAATTATATTTATACTAACTATGACCATTTGACGTAATTGGTCATAGATTCACAAAGGGCCGAATAATGACAAAATCATTTAACGACAACGAAAAAGAACTGATCCGGCAAAAACTGCTCGAAAAAGGACGCGAATTCTTCGAAATCTACGGTTTAAAAAAAACAACCGTTGACGATATTACCCGGGCTGTAGGTATCGCCAAGGGGAGTTTCTATAACTTCTTCCTGTCCAAAGAGGAACTCTTTTTTGAGATATTCGAAGAGGAGGAGCATTTCCGGGAGAAGATGCTCGCCGACCTGATGGTTTCGAACCTGGATGCCGAAGCGGCGCTTCGACAAGTGTTGATAAAATCTTTTGAATCGGTCGCAAACAGTAAGATCTTTATTAAAATGTATGAGCCCGGTGTCCATGAACAGCTGTTACGGAAATTACCCGCGGAAAAGATGAGGCACCACCAGGAAAATGACCTGCAAGCCGGGATCGATTTTGTCCGGCATTTTCAGCAAAACAGTAATCTTCGCAAGCTGAAACCGGAGGTCATCATTGCTTTTTTCAGAGCCATATTTACGGTGACCTTTCACCGGAATGAAATCGGACCCGACGTCTATACCGAGGTGATCGATTTACTGGTGGATGTGGTGGCGAAAGGATTGGTGGAGTAGCTATAAATTTTAAGCCTTGCGAAGGTTCCAAACCTTCGCAAGGTTGGACAACGATCAGGAGCAGTAATGATAGAAATCAAAAACCTCGAATTTACCTATCCGGGCAACACCGAAAAGACAATCAAGGGCATCGATTTCCGGATTGAAAAAGGGGAAATTTTCGGTTTCTTAGGCCCCTCCGGCGCCGGGAAATCGACTACCCAAAAGATCATCATCGGCGTCCTGAAGAATTACCTGGGAACGGTGCAGGTGCTGGGTAAAGAACTGCGCAGTCAAAAATCCGATTATTATGAAAAGATCGGCGTGGAATTCGAATTCCCCAACCTTTACAGTAAACTTACGGCGCTGGAGAACCTGCGCTTTTTTCGCTCGCTCTATGCCGGCGCAACCGAAGATCCGATGAGGCTGCTGGAGATAGTCGGGCTTACCGAAGACGCCAACACCCGCGTTTCGGGCTTTTCCAAGGGAATGAAAATGCGGCTGAATTTCGTGCGGGCATTTTTAAACCAGCCAGAGATCATTTTCCTGGATGAACCCACTGCCGGGCTGGATCCCGTCAATGCTAAAAACGTCAAGAACATTATCCTGGAGAAGAAAGCCGAAGGCAAGACGATCTTTCTGACGACCCACAATATGACCGTGGCCGACGAAGTTTGCGATCGGGTGGCCTTCATCGTGGACGGCAAAATTACGCTGATCGATTCGCCGCGCGAATTGAAGATTCGCAACGGCAAGAAAGATGTCCGTGTCGAGTACCGTGAAGACGGTGCGACGGCCAGCCGCGAATTCGAACTCCGAAATATCGGCAATAACGCCGAATTCCTGACACTGATTCAATCCAAAGCGATCGAAACCATCCATACCCAGGAAGCAACTTTGGAAGATATTTTTATCCAGGTCACCGGAAGGAGTCTGAAATGAGACTGGCAGCGGCTTTTCGGTACGATCTCAAACTACAGTTCCGGCATGGATTCTACTATGCCTACCTGGTTGTTTGCCTTATTTATGTCGTCATTATTCGAAACCTTCCGGCCGGTATTCAAAAACCGGCCCTGACACTGGTTTTATTAACCGATCCTTCGGTGCTGGGCTTTTTCTTTATCGGCGGAATCGTGCTGCTGGAAAAAGGGCAGAATACGCTGGAAGGGCTCTTTATCACCCCGATCCGTATGCAGGAATATCTCTGGTCCAAGGTGCTGTCGCTGACGGTTCTGGCGCTGCTTTCCAGTTACCTGATCGTGATAGCCAGCGTCGGATTCAGCTTTAATCCGCTCCCGCTTCTCCTCGGCGTGACGCTCACCTCGGTGCTATTCGTCTTCCTCGGATTCACCCTGGTTTCCATCACCAAAACCATCAACGGCTATTTACTGACTTCACCGCTGTACGCCGTTATTGCCATGCTTCCGGTGATCGATTATCTGGGTATTTTACAGTCACCCTGGTTTTACCTGATTCCGACCAAGTCTTCGCTGGTACTCATGGATAGTGCTTTTCGACCTTACCCCGCGGGTGAACTGCTGCTTTCGATGGTTTTACTCGCCGGTTCGATCTGGCTGAGTTATCTCTGGGCCTCGAAATGGTTTTACCGATACATCGTGCTCAAGACTGGAGTTGCCTTATGAGAAGATATACGACCCTGGCCTGGGGGGATTTGAAAAGTCTCTCCCGCGATAATTTCCTGATTCTGATTTACTGCATTCCGGTGTTTATCGCCCTCCTTTTCCGTTTTGCCGTTCCCGCTACGGCAGGGCTGGTGCACGAATGGGTTGACCTGACCGCGCACTATGCCTTTATAATGAGTTTCCTGACATTTATGACGCCCGGTTTCGTTGGTATGGTGATGGGTTTTATGCTGCTGGATGACCGGGATGAAGATATTTTAAGCTACATGGCGGTCACGCCACTCTCTCGGACCGGCTATCTGGTCTACCGCATCATCAGCCCGGTTCTGGTCAGTTTTTTCCTGATGTACATCATGTTGTTCATCGCGGGATTAACTCCGGTTCCGGTTGTTCGCCTGATCCCGGTCGGCATTATGGCGGCCATGGAAGCTCCGATACTCGCCCTGTTCCTGGCAGCCTTCGCCAACAATAAAGTCGAGGGACTGGCCGTCTATAAACTGGCCGGAATCATTTTCCTGGCGCCTTTTGTGGGATACTTCGTGCCGTCCGGCTGGCAGTATGTAGCAGGAATTTTTCCGCCTTTCTGGGTTTCGAAAGCATTTCTGGCCTGTTACGAACCGCATACCGGGTACTGGCTTTATCTGGGAATCGGTTTTGCCGTACATGAGGCCTTCATCCACCTGATGATGAACCGCTTCAAGCGCCGGATATCGTGATCGATTCGGGGCGCGATGAATGCGGAATTTCACAAATTTTGAGGTAAATTCAGGACATGAACATTCTAAGTAAATACGCCACTCCGCGAATAATTATTGCACTATTCGCCCTCCTCGTCCTTTTCGAAGTCCTGTTTATGCAAATTCTGGGGCCGCGCTTCCTGGAACTCAGCAACGGCACTAATCTGCTGGACATGACAACCTTTTATTCAGCGGATCAGGCCTATGAGATGATTGAGAACTACGGTCCTGATGGCCGCGCGTTCTACAACTACGTTCAACTGGCCGACCTCTTTTTTCCGGTCGTTTACACGCTTTTCTTTGCGGCACTGCTGACCTACCTGCTGAAACGCAGAAACCTTCTTGAAACCCGCTGGCGCCGGCTGGCCTTGTTCCCGCTGCTTGCCGGGCTCTGCGACTGGCTGGAGAATGCGGGGATTTTCACGATGCTGCATCTCTACCCGGCGCGGATGGACACGGTCGCCACTTTTACAAACTTGTTTTGCATGGTGAAGTTCGGGGGAATCGGACTAAGCCTGCTGGTGATTATCGTGATCGCAGCAAGGAGGAAATAAACATCACTCTCATCGAACAGATCGAACCAAACGATTGAACGTAATCACTACTGATTCATGCGCTCATATCGAATCGATAATTTGCACTCAAGCGGGATTAAGTTTATATTTAGGAGTGTAAACTTAAAAAAGGGAAAAGACAGATGAAGGCGACTGCAAAAGATTTGAGATTCCATTCCAAAGAAATTTTAGAGTCGGTTTCCCGGGGTGAAGAAGTTGTCATTACTTATCGTGGAAAAGCGCATGCCAAAATTATTCCGGTCGATATGCCTCAAATCCGAAATTTGAAAAACGATCTGTTTGGGATCTGGAAGGACTATGACTCCGTTGAAGAAGTAGATCGCTATATTCGCAATATTCGCAAAGGCAGAGATCATGTTGATTGATACGGATGTCCTGATCTGGTACATGAAAGGCAATTCACAGGCCTTCAACATCATCGAAAATCTT
>CAZPRY010000091.1:0-2170 GCA_964589175.1 uncultured bacterium | reverse complement strand
GAACGATAAGCACTATAAAATGATTAAAGAACTTCGTGTACGACAATTCCGCCCGAATTAATCAATAGAAAAAACTATTTCCTCTTCCACTCCCCGAGCACGACGCCGATTAGTCCGAAATTGACGAACTCGCGACCCATGTCGATCGCGATCAGACCGAAGGGGCGCATGGCGAAGGCCGCGTGGACCCAGCCAACCAGAAAAGCGAAGACCAGCCAGAAGCGTAGCGCGATTCTAAGTCCATCGACCCAGGTGACGACATTCAACCGCTTGAACAGCCACGCAAATGTGTAAGCAATCAGCACTGCGGAGGCAATCGATAGAAGATAAGGCAGTATACTCGTCGATGTGAAATCCGCCGCATTCGCTCCAAGAAGTTCCATCCACAATCTCCCAAACGCCAATTTGCTATACCAGACAACTCCCAGCAGCTGGTTCACGATCACCAGAATCCAGACCGCCAGATGATTGGTCTTGTATTCTTCCATCCCTTTTCCCTCCGTACTTTTTACTTTTTCCTTTAAACTCTCCCTTGTCCTACTGTTTCTTCGTCGCCTCGGTCAGCAGCGTGACATTGCTGCGCGTGAAGAAGCCGTCGAAATCGCCGTAGCGATGGATGTACTCGTTCACCAGCAGCGTCGTTGGTGACGCAACTGTAAAGGTTTGTTTAAGCCCTTCATCCTCCGAGCCGACGAGATTGACCAGGTAATCCATGCCGTCGCGGCCCAGTTCCGCAAAAACATTTTCGATGTCCTTCGTCGTAAAGGCCATGTGATGCACGCGGGTATTGTAATTGTGAATGAATTTCTCGGTGGGACCGGAAAGCTCATCGCTCACATAAGGCGCAATTCCGGACGTGAAAACCATGGCGTATTCATTCATACTCAGCCGCGAGACGTTGGTGATGGAATTCTGCGATTTGACGTAGATCGCGAAGTCGAATTTGTAGTTGGTCAGATTCATAAATTCCATGATGGCCGGGTCACGGTCCTTGGCGCGGATGCGCGTGGCGCAGTGATCCAACCTGCCGATATTACGCAGATATGCATAATCAGGCTTCCGCAGATTCCAGGGCAACTCCCGGTCGCCATGGCTCTTATAGTTACCCTTCTCGCCGTGCCACTGGATCAGCCCGATCGAATTGCCGGTAAAGCGTGAAGGTCGAGTCTGAATAAACGCATAATGATCGCGGCGGATTATATCATCGGTCAGAAACCGAATTCCACGGGCTTTCTGAATTTCAACGTATTTTTCGATATCGACGGTATGAAAAACCAGGGTTTCCAGCCGTGTATTCGGCAGGTGGCGGGATTTGGGTGCGAGGCTGTATTCGAGAAACGGGTTTTTACCGTCTTTGCGGGAGCGGATAAGAAAGTCCGCCGAACCGGCGCATTTCAAGGCGCAGGTGGTATACTGCTGCTCTTCAAATGTGGTATCGTAAACGTAGCCGGTAAAGCGCAATAATTCCGACGCGGCGGCTTTCTGCCGATCACCTTCGGTATTGATGATCACGGCCGCCAGACTACCGACCAGTCCCTCCAGACCCAGATGCTTTCGCTCTGCAATTACTTTGGGTGTCTGCTGCTTGAGATATTCATCACTATTCGAAAAATCCAGAACCATAGCGGCCGATTCGCCGCAATGCGGGCACCTGCCGTCGCGTGGCTCATCGTAGACCATTTTGCACGCCTGGCATAGATATTTCGGCATCATTACCTCCGTCAAAAATGCAGTATAAAATCAGGAATGAATGCGATCTCGTCCACTATTTTTCTATCTGACTTCATACCCATTGACATTCATTATCTTAACAGAAATATATTAATATCCGGGGTGATTGGAAAGTCTATTTGGATTCTTTTCGGGAATTTCCACGGTGCAATGAGTCCACGGTTATACTCACAGGCTGTCGCGGGAGGCGGCGGCATTCTCACTCAACCGCCGCAGAATGCGAAAAACCTCGACATGCTCCCGCTCCTCGAAGTTGCGCAGCAGGAGGCCGGTCCACTTTTGCGATATCCTGCGAATCTCGGGCAGGAGTCGCCGGCCTTTTTCGGTAAGATACAGGCGAAATGCCCGCCCGTCATTTTCATCCGGGACACGCGCCACAATACCGGCTTCCATTAACTTTTTAACGGCCCGTGCCGTCGTTGCCTTATCGATTTTCAGG
>CAZPRY010000090.1:0-10974 GCA_964589175.1 uncultured bacterium | reverse complement strand
ATTTCTACCTTTTTGTACTACAACCGAGGCAATATCAAAAATACTCTCCCTATATTCAGCACTTTCAAGCAATTGCCTGAAAGTATCTTGAAGGATTATGTTTCGAACTACACTGGCCTACTTGATGTCATTGATGCAACTCAATTAGGTAAATTGGTTGGAGACCGCAGATACAAAAACGTAGCCTCTGTAATAAATGACAAAGCGTTTCCCTATAATAATTTCAAATATGCCTTAGCCGAATGCTATTCTTTGCTTAGCTTTATAACGCAAGGTCTCGTTCTCCTGTCCGGCAAGTGTTCAAATGTAAATATCACAACGGATCAGTGGTGGGAAGAGTTTACAAATCTTTCTATTCGACTTTACAGTGGCGGACCATTTCATAAAAAGATATGGCTCCAAGCTGGTGGTGAAGAATACGATCTACTTACAAGTGGTACAGGGAAAGAACTTTGGATTGATGCTTTGGAGAAACTAAGAAATGGTTGCACCGGAATTACAATCGAAAAGCTAATAAACAAAATGATGAAGGAACATCCAAAAAATGATGTATTAAAAACATTAAAAGAATTAAAGAGCAAAATATGAATACAATTGTGATTCAAACAGCATTGTCATTGGAGCAGGAGGCAGTTGTAAACAAGCTTTCAAATGTTACTATTTACGAAAGTTCTGGGACAAAAACTCAATACAAAGTTGGGAATTACATTTCCAACGGAAATAAATTACAAATCGTTGTTGGTAGAACAAACCAGACAAATGTTAATGCTGCGATTGAAACAGAAAGAGCAATCCAACACTTTAATCCTAGTTTCATTTTCTTTGTGGGAGTAGCTGGCGGGTTGAAAGATGTTACGATTGGAGATATTGTAATTGGTACAGATGTTTACGGGTATGAAAGAGGTAAATCTGTAAGTGAATTTTTATCCAGACCAAAGTTTGCATTTTCTTCCTATGAGCTTGAAATGAAAGCAGTTGATTTTTCAAACTCAGAAGAATGGAAAGAAATATCAGCATCAATTATCAATCAGAAATTTCAAAAAAGGGTCTCAGTTTATTCAGGAACTATCGCGTCAGGTGACAAAGTAGTTGCTTCAATCAATTCGGAATTGTTCATTTTTCTTAAGACAAATTGCAGTCATGCTTTAGCTGTTGATATGGAAGGATTAGGATTCTTGGAAGCATGTAGACCATATCCTTTGATAAAATCTATACTAATTCGTGGAATCTCTGACCTTATTGGTGGAAAATCAGACTCGGATAAAAAAGGTTCTCAACTATATGCTTCCAATAATGCAACAGAGTTTCTTTTCGGATTTATTGACTTCTTATGTATCAGACAAGATGTCCCTACATCGACTTTACGCGAAAAGCTTTTTGAAATTGCGGCTAAACTTTATCCCGAAGGAATAAGGGACCAAGGACTTTGGCGCAGATCTGGCGGGGACTTATCACTAGTTCAACTCAACACAACAGGTAAAGCTCAGTGGATTGATGCGCTACGTTTAGTTGAAAATGGAGGCGGTGGTAATATTTCCTTTGATTCGATAATTAGAGAAATGAAAAATGATTATCCGAATAATGAATCATGGAAATTTCTTTAATGCGAATATCCAACGCACAGAGGCAGCTGCGATTGTTTATTATGGTGGGTAAACAGAGATAGAAAGAAAATTCGGAAGTCAAAAAGCGTACTGGAACTAATTGATGTTTGAATCTACAATATTCAAGGTTTTTGTGTTCGTCGGAACAGTCGCGTCAATAATGTCACTAGTTGTTGGTCTTTGGAAGTGAAATGAAAGCAATCAATATTTCACAGGATATTGTGCCGGTTGGCGAATTCAAAACTGGGATTTCGAAGAGGTTGAGAAGTAGGCGAGATAAGAATCACCCGATCGTAATTACCCAAACCGACAGGCCTTCCGGTGTACTCATGACACCGGAAGAGTATGATGGACTTATCTATGATAACGCATTCGTCGAATCCATCAACCGGGTAATTCGAGATATTGAAGCCGGGAATACATTTACGACTACGGAATTAAAGCACAAAATCCGGGAATCCGGAAACAAGTGAATCAACGGGTACGAGGATTGAATTCGGGCTTGCTCACAGCCAGCGGCGCAGGCCGCGGCCGAATTCGGCGAAGTGGATCGTGAGGCCCAGCCGGTGGGATTCCCCCAGGATGCGGTAGGCGCCGCCCATCGCAAAACCGTAGTCGATGCTGCCCAGTGGAGTATCGATACCGCAGCCGACATGATAGCTTCCCAGGTCGTCACGCCCGGCGCGCAGCATCAGGAAGTCCTTGAATTGAATCTCCAGTCCAATACGGGAACGCACGTTCAGAAAACCCAGTTGCAGGTCGGTGTCGTTCTGCTCGCCTTCGAAGACCATATCCAGCCCGGCGGAAGGGCGCAGCACAAAAGGAATACCTTGGGGGGCAAAGGTCCACGAAACGCCGCCGCGCAGCGAAGGCAGAATGAGCTCCTTCTCACCGTCCCCCCAGAACAGGAAGGTCGTGCTGATATCGTTAAGCGAGAGACCGAAGACGAGATTCGCTTTCCAGGGATAGAGTGCGGCGACATCGAAGCCGACGCCCCAGCAGCGTGAATCTCCCAGGGATTTGTAGATGCCCTTCACCGTCCCACCGACGATGATCTGCGATTTCAGCGACTTCGCGACCGAGAAGAAGAGCGCATTTTCGCTGCTGCCGAAACTGCCGATCTCGCCGAAATCCAGGCGCTCGCCGTCATCCAGTTTGCCGTTGCTCTCCGAGCCGTCCGCGTCCGGGCCGCTATAATCCGGGTGGCCGGGCCCGATGCCGTCGCTGCCCACATCGATCAGGGCGTTGCGGGTGTCAGGAATATCATCGACTCCCAGGCGGAAGAAGCCGAAACCGTAGGCGTATTCGCCCTTGCGCGGCAGAACCAGCGAAAGATGATCGAGGTTGAGCACCCCGGCAAACTCCTCGGTATGCATGATCTGCCCCGAAAATGTTTGGTTGCCGTAGAGCAGCGCCGGATTCCAATAGACGGACGAAACGGGCTGCGCCGAGGCAACGGTCGCCCCGCCCAGGCTCATCTCGCGCACGCCCAGACCGATTTTCAGAAATTCGCCCGTATATTTACTATTCATGCCGAAAAGCGGCAAATCAAAGAGGAACATCAGCAGAATTGTTGCGGCGAAAAATTTATATGATTTCATGAAATTCGAGCGATTATCATTCATCCATCTTTTCCTAAACGGGGTTCCGATTCCAAAGTTCCGAAAGAACAGTTATCCGGATTAGATTCCGTATTCTTTTTTCAATTTATCCAGCTTCTGCAGGGCTTCCAGCGGCGTCATGCTGTTGACGTCGACATCGGACAGGGCCTTGCGCAGTTCGCTCTCTTTCTTTTCAAAAAGACCCAATTGGTTGGCGTCGTAGGCCGGCAACTTCCTGAAGTGCTCGCGCGACGACGGTAGCACTCTTTCATCCGTGCTCAGGTTCGCCATGATCTCGTTGGCGCGGTGAATCACTTTGTTGGGAATACCGGCCATCTGCGCGACATGGATACCGTAGCTCTTATCACAGGCGCCGGCCACGATCTTGCGCAGAAAAATCACCTTATCGCCGTATTCCTTGACCAGCACATTCAGATTTTTGATGCGCGGATGGATTTTCTCCAGGTCGGTGAGTTCGTGGTAATGTGTCGCGAAGAGCGTCTTCGCGGCGATTTTGGGATTGTCATGCAGGTACTCGGTTACCGCCCAGGCGATGGACATGCCGTCATAGGTTGAAGTTCCGCGCCCGATCTCGTCAAGCAGCACCAGCGAGTGGGGGGTCACATTGTTGAGGATGTTGGCCGTCTCGTTCATCTCCATCAGGAAAGTCGATTCGCCCGCGGCCAGATTGTCGCTGGCGCCGACGCGGGTGAAAATCTTATCCACAACGCCGATCCTGGCTGTGCGCGCCGGCACGAAGCTGCCGATCTGGGCCATCAGTACGATCAATCCCACCTGGCGCAGGTAGGTCGATTTACCGGCCATATTGGGACCGGTGATGATCAGGATCTGGTCCTTTTCGTTATCGATCTCGAGGTCGTTGGCGATGAATTTTTCCCCGGGCGGCAGGAGTTGCTCCACCACCGGGTGCCTTCCCTCCCGGATTTCGATTGCCGAACCCTCATCGATCAGCGGCCGGCAATAGTGGCTCTGCTCGGCCAGTTCCGCGAAACCGGCAATGATATCGAGATAGGCGATGGCCTGGGCCGCCTGCTGAATCGATTGGATTTCCTGCAGCACTTCGGTCCGAATCTGCTGGAACAGCTCGTATTCGATTTCCGCCATTTTTTCCTCGGCGGTCAGCAATTTTTCCTCGTACTCCTTGAGTTCGGGCGTGATAAAACGCTCCGAATTCACCAGCGTCTGCTTGCGGATATAGGTTTCGGGCACCTTGTCGGCATGCGGTTTGGTGATGTCGATATAATAGCCAAAGACCCTGTTATAGCCGACTTTCAGCGTAGGAATGCCGAGGCGATTGCGCTCCTCCGCCTGCAAGCGCGCAATCCATTCCTTACCGTGCTTTACCAGGTAACGGTATTCGTCCAGCGCGGCTGAATAACCTTCACGGATGAAGCCTCCATCTCTGATCGAGAGCGGCACATTTTCTTCCTTTACAGACTTATCCAGCAGCCCGATCAGCGTGTCAAAATCGTGCAGATTATCCTGAATCCCGGCCATGCATTCCGCCCCTGAAACGATATTCCGGATCCCGGGCAGTTGCTGCAAGGTCTGTTTGACGGCCAGCAATTCACGACCTCCGGCCCGGTTGGCGCTCAGGCGCGCCATCAGCCGTTCGAGATCGCTGCACTGCTTGAGGATATCCCGCAGGCGGCTGCGGGCTTCATAGGCCTCGAAGAAAAAGGCCACGGCATCCAGCCTGCAATTGATCTCCGCCACCTGGCGTAACGGCCGGATCAGCCACTTTTTCAGCAAGCGGCTGGCCATCGAGGTAACGGTATTATCGAGCACATGGATCAGCGAGCCCTGCTTATTGCCGCCCTGCATGGTCTGGAAAATTTCGAGATTGCGCTGCGTAAAGTCGTCGATCAGGACAACATCGTCTTCGCTTTGATAACGCAAGCCGGTGACATGCAAGAGATTGTTCTGGTAGTTTTGCTCTAAATAATGCAAAACCGTACCCGCTGCCAGGATTCCGAGATTGGCGCCCTCACAGCCGAATCCTTTGAGCGATGTGGTATGAAAATGCTGCGTCAGGGTTTCATAGGCGGAATCATAATTATAGAGCCAGTCTTCCAGCGCGGTGATTCGCAAGACCTGCTTGCCGAACAACACCTGGGCTTCATTCAGGCGGGCCTCGGGACAAATGATTTCCGCCGGCCGCAGCGACTGGACGCTTTCTTTCATACGCGCCAGCGAGGTCTGCATCAGAAAGAACTCGCCGGTGCTGATGTCGATCGCGGCAATCCCTGCGCCGCGTTCATCGAAATAGAGTGAAACGAGATAATTGTTCTTGCCCTTTTCCAGGAAACGGTCGGTAATGGCCGTTCCGGGCGTGACCAACTCGACGACTTCGCGTTTGACGATCCCTTTGGCGGTCTTCGGATCCTCCACCTGCTCGCAAATGGCGACCTTCATGCCCTCCTTGAGTAGTTTGTGAAGATAGTTGTCAAGGGCGTGATGCGGAAATCCGGCCAGCGGCACCGAGGAGGCTTTGCCGTTTGCGCGCTTGGTCAGGGTAATATTCAGGATACGCGCCGCCGTCTGGGCGTCCTCCCGAAAAGTTTCGTAAAAATCCCCCATGCGGAAGAGTAAAAGGGCATCCGGGTACTGGGCCTTGATGCTGTTGAACTGGCGCATTACCGGCGTGGAATCGTCAATTTTCATTTTCATCTTACCCATGCCCAATTCCTCCGGGGTAAATATAACCAAAGTCCGACAATTTAAAAACCAGCTTTTGGAAAGCGGCCCGATATGAAAAATGCTCTGTTACAGCCCGTTCTGACAACTTAATTGAGCAACTGACACGGGCCGTTTCAGACCGCCCCGGGAACATTCCAGCGCCATACAGGTAAAATTCCATGATTGTTTAAAATCTATAATTCCTGTAAACTATGTCCGGCGTGGGGTTTTTCAACATTATAGTATATTTTGAAAATTAATTTCAAGAAAATCATCCGCTTCCAGATGATCGTATGGCTCGGCACACTGATCAACCTGGGTTCTCTCTGGCTCTGGCACGGTAAGCTTAAAATTCCCCTGCCGATCGCCGGAGCGATGGCCATCGAACTGGCGATCATCCATAATTTCAACTGGTTCTATTTCCGTCTATGGCGCGGCCGTGTGCAGCGCAGTCCGCGTGACTATTTTTTACGATTGATCAAATACAACCTCGCTACCGCATCCATCGATTTTATCGTCAACCTGGGAATCCTGTATTACTTAAATACCTACTGCGGATTTCATTATCTTGTGGCGGATATCATCGGCATGCTGGCGGGTCCGATATTTAAATTCACGATGAATGAGTTTGTGATATTCCGGAAAAAAGCAAAGATCACCGAATCAACAGGACATCCAGATGAATGAACCACTCAAAGCCCAACGAGTCTCTAACACACTAACCGGTCACTGGGAAAAAATACTCCTCCAGAAAATGGCCCGGGCTCTGCCCGGCTGGGTAATGCCGGACCACCTGACGATTCTGGGCATTATCAGCACCTTCGTTATCGCGCTGGGTTATATCCTCTCCTGGTTGAATCCCTGGTGGCTGATGCTGGCCAATGCCGGATTCGCGATTCACTGGTTCGGGGACAGCCTGGACGGGACTCTCGCCCGTTTCCGCCACATTGAACGTGAACGCTACGGCTATTTCGTCGACCACATCAGCGATGCTTTCATGACGGCCGTGGTCTGCGTGGCCTTCGGACTCTCGCCGATGATGCAACTCGAAATTGGGCTGATGCTGACCATCGGCTACCTGTTGATCAACATTTATGCCCATGTGAGCGTCTATACGACCAGGATTTTCAGGCTTTCCTACGCGAAGCTGGGCCCGACCGAAATTCGGATTATCGTGATCCTGGCGAATACACTATTGATATTCTGGAACCCGGTACTGCTGCATTTCAAGGGAATCTCATTGACATTCATCGACCTCGCCGGCCTTTTCTTCGCTTTCGGCTTTCTGGTCGTTTTCATTATCTCGTCGGTGCTGGACGCGATCAAACTCGATCGGCTGGACCGGGCCGAATCCAGGCGCCGGGATTCGAATTAGCGATACAGTCCCCAAGCGCTAAATTTCTTTCCGATTTATTGGAGCCGGCGTTCGTCGCCGTGGCGATAGGTCAGGCCGATGCGGTCATAATAGTTCAGTAACGGGATCACCCATTTGCGCGAGGTTTGCAGCAGATCTCTGAGATCGGCAGCCCGCGCCGCCTGTCTCTCCTGCAAATAGCCGCGAATCAGTACTTCACCCCGCGCGAGGACATCCCCGTGAAAAACGATATTCTTATCGATGACGACAATCTTCCTGCTATCCGACAAGACCTCGATCAGCTCTCTGAATAGCTTATCCGCAATTCCCAGCTCAGCGCCAATCTCATCCAAGCCCGGCGGCGTGAATTGGCCAGTGAGCAGCCGGTTTTCGATTTTTTGGAGCAAATTGGCCTGATCTGCATCATACTGTGGTTCGAACTCATAGAGGGATATTTTTTCTTTCAGTATCCGAACGGTATTCCCGGCTTCCAACTGCGCCAGAATACGGTTGGCCAGGTTTTCGTCCATTGCGAGCCGCTGCAGCAGTTCGGTCTTCCTGATTCCGCTGCGCATCGGGTTCCGGCGATGGTAAACGCTTAAAAAATCCAGAATCCGGTTGCGTTGATTTCGGATTCCTTCGGCCAGAATGTAGCCGTCGGGCATCGCGATAAGCAGCCCGGAGTTCACCAGTTTCTGAAGGTACGACCGGATGGTTTCCGGCGTTTGGGTAAAGCGCCGCGCCAGTTCCAGCTCGCTAAAAAGCCGGTTCCCGTTTCGCTCGAACCAGATTTTCAGCCAATCTTCGACCGCAGCATCCCGCAGCGTTTCCATAAAAGCCACTTCCGAAACCTGCTTCTTTTTCAGCGGCTGCGGATTGACATCCAGCACCAGGCCGCCGCCGATTGTGCGCAGAGACGAATACGAGCGCAGGATAAAACGGTCGCGGAATCCGGCGGAGACGTTTTCGTCGAAGACCAGTTGGGCGATACAGGCTTCTCCCGGCTGCAATTGATCGCGGCCGATAAAACGAATTTTCGCAATCATTTCACCCGTGCCCAGATGCACCCTGACCCGGACGTTGTAATCCAGCGGCTTCTCCCCGGCCGACAGACTAATCCGCACGGTCAGGATCGGCGATACACAGAAGGAGTCGGGCGCCGCCACGAAACAGCCGCGCTCAATTTCCCGTTTTTCGAGGCCCTGCAGGTTGAGGGCACAACGATGTCCTGCGCCGATGCTTTCCAGCTCTTGATTATGCGATTCGAGTCTCCGGATCCTGGCCCGCTTTTGAATCGGGAAAATCGCGATCGTATCGCCGACCCGCAATTCTCCTGAAAGCAGGGAACCCGTCACGATGGTGCCGTAACCTCTCGAGGAGAACACGCGATCCACCGGCATACGAACCGGCTGGGCGAGCAGCGGACGATCGATTATTTCGGTGAGATGTAAAAGATAAGCTTTGAGTTCCTCGAGTCCCTGGCCGCTGATATTGGAAACCCGGAAGACCGGGGCGGTTTCCAGGAAGCTGTGTTTTACGAGATCGTGCACATCTTCTGCAACCAGGTCGAGCCATTCCTGGTCCACCAGGTCAACTTTCGTGATCGCGATAATGCCGTTTGCGATGCCCAGCAGTTTGAGTATTTCCAGGTGCTCGCGCGTCTGCGGCATGATGCCGTCATCGGCGGCAATCACCAGAATGGCCACGTCGATCGTGCTGACGCCGGTGACCATGTTCCTGATAAACTTCTCATGACCGGGCACATCGATAAAGGCGATATTCTCCCCCAAAAAGGCGAAACCGATATCGATCGTCATACCCCGCCTTTTTTCTTCTTCGAAACGATCGGGGTCGGTCCCGGTGAGCGCCCGGACCAGCGCCGATTTTCCGTGATCGATATGGCCGGCGGTTCCAATGATATGCGGTTTCATGCGGAAAAAATAGACAGTTTTTGCTCGAATCACAATTGATTTGTATATTCCGTGGTCATTTCGAGTGTCTTCTGTCGTTGTAATCCTGACATCGGGTCTTGAGGGGAAATCATGAGCGCGCAAAATTCGGTCCTGGTCGTCGGCTCCATCGCTTTAGACGACGTTGAAACACCTTTCGGAAAACGCGAAAATGCCATCGGCGGCGCGGCCATCTTTTTCGGTATCGCCGCTTCGTATTTCACCCATATCCGCATCGTCGGCGTCGCGGGCGAAGATTTCCCCGAAGCTACCCTCGAAATGCTGAAATCCCGCAATATCGACACATCCGGTATCGAGATCGCAGACGGAAAGACCTTCCGCTGGGGCGGTAAATACCATGAGGACATCAATTGCCGGGATACGCTTTACACCCACCTGAACGTCTTCGCCGACTTCAAACCAAAAATACCGAAATCCTTTGAAAACACGCCTTATATCTTTCTGGGCAATATCCAACCACAGCTACAACTGGACGTTTTAAAGCAGATCAAAAATCCGAAGTTCATCGCCCTGGATACCATGAATCTATGGATTCATACCACCCGGGAGGACCTGCTCAAGGTTATGCAGAAGGTCGACCTGGTCCTGATCAATGACAGCGAATTGCACGAACTGACCGACGAATTGAACCTACTCAAGGGACTGGATAAACTCCACCAAATGGGTCCCAAAATCGCCGTAATCAAAAAAGGCGAGCACGGCGCATATCTCAGTTACGCCAGACAATTATTCTATTGCCCGGTCTATCCGGTCTATCAACCCACCGATCCGACCGGGGCCGGGGACAGCTTCGCCGGCGGTTTCATGGGATACCTGGCCGCCAGCAACCGGATCGATTTTCGAACCCTGAAAAAGGCCACCATCTACGGCGCCATCATGGGTTCCTTTCTGGTGGAGCACTTTAGTGTGGATGGTCTGCTGAATCTGAAAAAAGAGGATATCGATCAGCGTTACAAAGCCATCCGCGCGATGGCGATGCTATAAAACGTTACGAGCAAGAACGATTCATGATTCAAGCACTTACCTGGGAAAATGACCGGCTTTTCATCATCGACCAAACTCTTCTGCCCCATCAATATCGGCGTATCGAAATTAACGACCACCTGGAAATGGCCGATGCCATCCGGCGCCTGGCGATCCGGGGCGCGCCCGCCATCGGAATCGCGGCGGCTTATGGCGTGATGCTCGGTCTCAGACCATTCATCTCCGCAAGCCGGAATGCTTTTATGCAAAAGTCGGATGAAATCAGCGATATACTTTTCCGGACCCGGCCGACCGCTGTGAATCTTGGCTGGGCGCTGGAGCGCATGAAAACAGTCACCAGGCAACTCCCGGCACTGGCTCCGCCGGCACTCTGGGAGCGACTGCGCGACGAAGCCCGGGCGATCCACCGGGAAGACATCGAAATGTGCGAACGCATCGCCGCGTTCGGGATGACGTTGCTGCAGAAAGGCGACCACGTGATCACGCACTGCAACGCCGGCGGTCTCGCCACCGGCGGTCTCGGTACCGCCCTGGGAATTATCATCCGCGCCCATCAGAGCGGCAAGCAGCTCTTCGTCTATGTCGATGAGACCCGCCCGCTGCTGCAGGGCGCCCGTCTCACGGCCTGGGAACTGATGCAGGAAAAAGTGCCCTTCGCACTCTGCACGGACAACATGGCGGCCCACCTTATGGCAACCCGGCGCATTAACGCCGTCATCGTCGGCGCGGGGAACCTCGGGCGCGCCTTGGTCCTCCACGAG
>CAZPRY010000089.1:0-11110 GCA_964589175.1 uncultured bacterium | reverse complement strand
ATTTTAAATTGCTTTTAGTACACATTTTTATCTCCTTTATATTATATCTGCTAACATATGATTAACCTGCACAGCACGACCTGCCTAATGTCCATATTTAGACATAAAATGTCTACATCTATCCCTGAATCGTGAATGTTCCTAAATATAGGAATCTGCAAATTCATGATACCGGATCTATTCATTGCCAGATCATCCGTCTAATATTCTCTGTTCTTTTCTGTCGTTTCATGAACCGGCTTTTATATTACGCTTGATTGATGTTAGCGATAATTTAAAAATAAGTAAAGACTTTTGTGTACACCTGTCAGGTTTAGACAAATTGTTATCCGGCGAGAAAGAATCTTTTAAACCTGACAGGTGTATTGGTGAAGCGATGCTACCCGAATCATGAAAGCAGGGGTTGAAAACAGGATCGGAGCTGTTCCATGTAGGAAGGGACCTGTTCAAAACAGCAACGATGCTGTTTCCAATAGGAAAATTGGGGTAGAAAATAGCAATGGAGCTATTTTAAATAGGAAGGGACCTGTCTCCGAAATAGGAACGTCGCTTTTTCAGGTAGGAAAGGACCTGTTCAAAATAGGAGCGATGCTGTTTCAATTAGGAAATTATGTGTCCGAAATAGGAACACCGCTTTTCCAGGTAGGAAACGACCTGCCTGAAGTAGGAACGTTGCTGTCCAAAGTAGGAAATTAGGGGTCGAAAACAGGAACGCTGCTGTTTCAGATAGGAAAGGACCTGTTCAAAGTAGGAACGTTGCTGTCCGAAACAGGAACGCAGGGATTGTACACTCGCAATGGGCTGACCCGATCCTTCACTGCGCTGCGCTGCGTTCGGGATGACAACCCCAGGAGGTTTGAAAGAATCATTCATATCGTAAAGCCTTGGCCGGGTTGGCGACCGCGGACCGGATAGCCTGATAGGCGATGGTAATAAGCGCAATCGCCAGGGAAACCAAACCGGACACAAGAAAGACGGAGACCGCCAACTGCGTATGATAGGCGAAATTCTGCAGCCAGCGCTGCATCGCGTACCAAGCGACGGGCCAGGCCAGTAGGTTGGCGATAATTACCAATTTCAGAAACTCCTTTGAGAATAGAAACACGATGCCCCGCACCGAGGCGCCCAGGACTTTGCGGACGCCGATCTCTTTGGTGCGCTGCTCGGTGGTGAAGGCCGCCAGGCCGTACAATCCCAGGCAGGCAATGAAGATCGCCAGCATGGAAAAAGTCGTGATAATCTGCCCGAGTTTTTCCTCACGGCGATAGTATTCGTCGAATTTGTCGTCGATGAAGCGAAATGCGAAGGCATTGCCCGGAGCGATTTCTTTCCAGATGGACTCGATTCCTGCGAGGGTTTCACTGTAGCGGCCGGGTTCCAGCCGTACGATCAGGTTGCTGAGCATCATAGGATCGATATGAATGATGATCGGTTCGATCTTCTCGCGCAGCGACTGCATATGAAAATCGTTGATGACGCCGATGACTTTTACCTGCGTGGATTCCCCGCGCACCCGCATGCTGGGGAGATTGATGGATTTTCCGATGGGCTCGTCCCAGCCCAGGCGCCGGACGGCGGCCTGATTCAGAATCACAGCTTCGCGGGCATCGGAAGCGTATTCACGCGAGAAATTACGGCCGGTGACGAGTGGAATGCCCAGGGCATCGATCAGATCGTAATCGGCGCCCACGACCTGCATGACGACCGGATCGTCTTCGGGAAGGCCCTCGGCCCGCAGGCCCATTTTGATCATCGAACTACCGCCGGGATAAGAAAATGTTCCGCTTACGGCCAGCACGCCGGGTGTGCGATCCAGGGCGTTCTTCAATCCTTCGTACTTGCCCTGCAGCGGAGCTTCATTGATCGGTATGACAATCGTTGATTCTTTGTCGAAGCCGAGATCGAGGTTTTTGACGTAATGCAGTTGACGGTATATCACAAGCGTCGAGATGATCAGCGTAACCGAGATGACGAACTGAAAAACGACCAGCGCCTTGCGCAGCAGGGATTTGGATGACACTTTCCAGCTGCCTTTCAGTGTGGCGATCGGGCGGATGCCGGAGAGAAAGAAAGCCGGATAGCTGCCCGCGATTATCCCGACGAATACAGCCATCGCGAGCAAAGCCGGAAGAATCCAAAGGTCAGCGCGGTAATCAACCGAGATGTTGTTTTCGCGGAAAAAACCGATTGTGTGCCGCAACAGCTCGAAAAGGGTAAAAGCCAGGATCGTCGCAATGACAGCAATGGATATCGATTCGCCCAGGAATTGACGGATCAACTGCTCGCGCCGGGCGCCCAGGGTCTTGCGCATGCCGACTTCGACGGAACGATGGACGGAACGGGCCGTCGCGAGATTCATGAAATTGATGCAGGCAATCAGCAGGATGGCGATCGCCAGGGCTGAAAAGAGATACACGTACTGGATGCTGCCCGATGGTTCCAATTCCATTTTCAAATCGGAGCGCAGGTAGATGTCCTTCAGCGGCTGGACAAACAAGGTGATTTTTTCGGACAGAGGGCCGGGTACATGCCGCTTGAGGAAGTCGGGTAACTTGGCGTCGAAGGCTTCGGCATCGAAAGGCTCATTGACGAGAATATAGGTGTACGGTGTGCCCAGCCGTCCCCAGATATTGTAATTCAACTCCGGGATGGCCTCGAGTGTGGCAAATGAGGCGATGAAATCGCAGCGCAGTTGCGTATTGGCCGGAACATTGCGCAGCACACCGGTGACGGTCAGCTCGTATTGATCGTTCAGGGTGAGCGTCTTGCCGACCGGATCTTCCGGGCTGAAATATTTGCGGGCCATATCTTCGGAGATCACGACCGTAAAGGGAGCGGCCAGGACTTCATCCGGGTTGCCGCGCAGCAGCGGGAAGGTGAAGACCGAGAAAAGGCCCGGATCGGCGATGAAGAAATTTTCCTCCTTGAAGCGCTGGTCGTCGTATTCGAGGATGACATTTTCGACAACATCGTTGCCGGGCAGGATACGGACAGCCTTTTCGACTTCGGCGAACTCGGCTTCCAGGAGCGGCCCCATCGGGGGAAGCAGAGCCGCCAGCCGGTCCTCGTTCACGTTGAAACTGATCTTGCCCGCGACCCGGTAGATGCGGTCGCGTTGTGCATGGCATTTTTCGAAACGGATTTCATGCAGGATGTACAGGCTGATAAGCAGGGTGCAGGCGATCCCGATCGTCAGGCCGGTGATATTGATGAACGAATAGACCTTGTGGCGTCTCAGGTTTCTGAGGACGACCTTGAGATAGTTGACGAACATTTCCCCTCCCGTAATTTCAAGACGGTGTTTTTGGCTTTATATGGATGAATGACGGCCATTCTGTGCTTATGACTTGGGAATGGGCGAAAAAGTTCTGTGGGATGGAAAAATTTTAACCTCGCTGCGGGGTTGTACTCCGTAGCGGTCACCGATGCCGTTCCCGAGTACAACCCGGGAACGAGATAAAAGAATCGCGCCAGCAAATCTGCGGTCTTTAGAGAGCTCGCCGTTGCCCAACCCGATCCTTCGCTACGCTCAGGATGACGTTTTTGGGGAGGTGTCATTCTGAGGGCATGAAATGCCCGAAGAATCGTGTTGGCCGGGCGTTGGTCTGCGGTGCACTTGCGATTGGCCGACCCGATCCTTCGCTCCACTCAGGATGACAGTTCGGGGGAGGGTGACGTTCTAAGTCAGAGTGGCGGCCGACGCGCGGCTCTGCTCCATCAACTCCCGGATCAGAAGCGGCTCGCTCTTGGTGAA
This sequence comes from uncultured bacterium, assembly GCA_964589175.1. Taxonomy (GTDB): domain Bacteria; phylum Fidelibacterota; class UBA2242; order UBA2242; family UBA2242; genus CAZPRY01. The sequence continues at coordinate 7,356 of CAZPRY010000089.1, read as the reverse complement.
ATCGCGTTCGAGGGCGAGGGCCTTGCGATTGCATTTATCGATGCAGACGCCGCAGCCTAGGCAGACTTTTTCATCGATGGCGATCGTTTGGCCATCCAGACGAATTGCCCCGAAGGGACAAGCTTCGACGCAAAGACCGCAGCCGCTGCACTTCAGGGAATCGACTCTGGCGACGAATCCCGAAGAGGCCAGCATGGGCGTGCCGCCGCGATAGGCCTGCATCGCGCCGCAACAGCAGCTGCAGCAATTGCAGATGGCGTAAAAGCGATCCAGCACGGCGTCTTTGAAGAAGGCGTGGTGTACGTGGCCGCGTGCGTGCTCTTCCTCCAGGATCGTTATGGCTTCCGCCTGCGTGATGCGCCGTGAACGGCGCGGATGATGGTCGAGAACGAACTGGGCAAACGGCTCCCCGATGGCGATGCAGACATCCAGCGGAAGGCAGGGATTGGGACGCGCCACGCGGCAGGGACAATCGAGTACCACAATATGATCGGGATTGCGCAGCACGATATCGCGGGCGCGAGTGTAAGGGATGATTTTGTCCAGGTTGCGGATGTCGATATCCTGCCTGACCGAAACTAGGCGGCGGGCCTCGTCAAGTGGAACGATTTTGCCGTGATACATATCGGCAAAGCTGGCGCCTTTCCCGCGATGTGCGCCGTGACCGTGAACCCGAAAAATTTTCATGAACAGGTTCCAGAGCGGAATGATGATCCGTGTCAGGCGATGCTCCCCGGTGGCGATGCCGATATAGAGGTAGGTCCAGCGCCCGTAGATATAGCCGTGCAGGCGGGTGAACCAGGAAGAGTTTTCCAGTTTTTTACCTTCCCGGTAAAACTCACGGGTCGAGGGTTTGATCCATTTCGACAGGAATGGTCGTTGCTTGTTTTGATTTTCCACCGAATTGTCCTTATAGTATTATCCTGAAGGGTTCATCCAATGATAAGGAAAAATCCGGCGAAAAGACAGAGGTTTTTGCCCGCCTTCGCAGAAAGCCACGGGCGTAACCCGTGGAGTTTTATTCGTAGCGCAGGCTTTTGACTGGGTTAGCGGTGGCGGTCACGGTCGCCTGGTAACTGACGGTCAGAAGCGCGATGCCGAGCGCGATCAGTCCGGACAAAACGAAGACCCAGATGCTGATCGATGTCCGATAGGCGAAATCTTGCAGCCATTTGTTCATGATCCACCAGACCATCGGCCAGGCAAAGATATTCGCAATCAGGACCCATTTGATGAAATCCTGGTTCAGCAGCCGGATGATCCCGCCAACTGAGGCGCCCAGGACCTTGCGAATTCCGATCTCTTTCGTACGCCGTTCCGCGGAGAAGGAAGCCAGGCCGAAAAGGCCGAGGCAGGCGATAAAAATGGCGATCAGGGTGAAGTAACTCAGCAGCCGGCTTAATTTCTCGTCTTTGCGATATTGATTGTCAAAAGTCGTATCCAGGAACGAATAATCAAAGGTGCCGCCGGGATCGATTTGCTTCCACCTTTTCCCAATGAATTGCATCGTTTCGGCGATTTGATCGGGCTTGAGGCGAATGCAGAAATAACCGAAATCGGCGGGCTTGTACTCGATGTAGAGCGGTTCAATCCCGGAATGCAGCGAGCGCATATGGAAATCTTTTACAATCCCGATCACCCTCTTCCTTGTCGCATTGCCGTCCAGCTCGGTGATGGTTTTGCCGATGGGATCGTCCCAGCCGAATTTGCGGGCGGCGGTTTCATTGATGATCACAGCCTGATCTATATCGGTGCTGAATTCCGTTGAAAAATTGCGGCCGCCGATCAGCGCAATGTCCAGGGTCGGCAGGAAATCCGGATCGATACTCCAGGCTGCGATCATCTCGGATTCTTCGTAGGATTTGCCTTCGGCGAAGAAGGCGTTATGCCGGCCGCCGTGGCTGGGCAGGTGTGAACTCAGGGCGGCATTGACTATGCCGGTATGCTGTTTGAATTCCGCCTTGATTGTCGCGATGGCTTGGGATGTCACATTTTCCGGCAATGCCAGGATCAGCACGTGTTCCCTGTCGAATCCCAGTTGTTTGTGCTTCATAAAGCGGATTTGGCGGACCATAATCAGCGTCGCGGCGATTAAGGCTATGGAGATCGTGAATTGAACCACGATCAGGACGCTACGGAAGCGGGCGCTGGATGGACCGGTCCTGTGCAGGCCTTTCAGGACGCGGATAGAGTGGAAGGATGAAAGCAGCAGCGCCGGGTAGCTTCCCGCGACAATACCGACGAAAAGCGTCAATCCGACCAGGGCCGGCAGGAGCCAGTAAGTCTCCCACATATTGAAATTCACCGGATTGCCCGAGATCCTGTTGAAAACAGGCTGGAATAGCTCCACGAAAAACAGGGCAATTATGAGAGCCAGGAAAGCGAAAATTGTGGATTCCCCGATAAACTGCCGGATGAGAACGGAGCGGCTGGCGCCGAGCACTTTGCGCATGGCGACTTCCCGGGAGCGATTGGAAGTGCGTGCCGTGGCAAGGTTCATGAAATTGAAGCAGGCGATGAAAAGGATAAACAGCGCAATGGCGATGAAGGTATAAACGTATGTTATATTGCCGTTCGCGGAGATTTCGTTTTCGAGCCTGGAGTGCAGGTGAATACTCGTTAAGGGCTGCAGAAAATACTCCATTTTGCCGCCAACAGTGCTTAACAGTTGCCCTACCTGGGCGTCGATAAGCGCGGGGAATTTGGACTCCAGAACGCTGCGATCTGTCTCATCATTGAGCAGCACGTAGGTATAATTATCGAAGTCACCCATCCAGCGCCCGGTCTGTTCCGGGTTCCGCTGTATCAGGGTTTCGAATGAACAGAGCATATCGAATCGCAGGTGAGAGTTGACCGGGACATTTTGCAGAACGCCGGTGACCGTGAAGATTTGGCCATTGTCAAGGTCCAGTGTTTTCCCGATTGGGTTTTCCTCACCGAAGTATTTTCGGGCGGTATTTTCCGAGATCACAATCGTCATAGCTGCCGCCAGCGCCGTCTGCGGGTCACCTTTCAGGAGTGAATAATCGAAAACATTGAAGACGGAATTATCGGCATACAAGATACCCTCTTCAAAGAAACGCTTATCTTCATGCCGAACGAGGGCTCCCCGGCTGAACGGTCGAAAACGTACGGCCTCCCTGACTTCGGGGTAATCGGCTTTTAAGGTCGGGCCAAGCGGGTAGTTGCTCGATGCGATGACGTTGTACATTGAGCCGATATCGAAAACGGTCCCGACCCGGAAAATACGCTTCGCTTTGGCATGATAGCGATCATAGTTGAACTCGTTCAGCACCCACATCGAAATCAGGATTGTGCAGGCCATGCCCAGCGCCAGGCCGAGGATGTTGATGAAGGAAAAAACCTTGGATTTACCCAGATTCCTGAGAGTTATTTTGATAAAATTGCCGAACATTTCCTACTCCTATTCGATTGTCCAATAACATTAGACAGAAGGGCAATGAACATGCCAAACTCCACTACAAGGAGGATCAGGGCTTGATTGGAGAATCCCGCTATCCGAAATTGGTACATTGGTGTCCGGCTACGAACGGATTCTCTTCGGCGCCGGTAGTAAGATCCGCCTGTTTTGGCTTGAAAAGGAGGCTCCGCTTTACTCGTATTTAAGCGCATCCACAGGATTGGAACGGGCCGCTTTCCAGGTCTGGTGGCTGATTGTCACCAGGGCGATCAGGATGGCGATCAGCGCGCTGGCAAGGAAACCGATGTAACTGTAGCCGATCCGATAGGCGAAGTTCTGCAGCCATTTATTCATCAAGAAATAGGAAATGGGAAAGGCGATCAGGGCCGCAATGAACACCAGTTGGAGGATATCCCGGGAGAGCAGAACCAGCACATTCGGAACCGTGGCGCCCAGGGTTTTGCGGATCCCGATCTCCCTGGTGCGCTGTTCCATCATAAAGGAAGCCAGCCCGAATAGTCCCAGGCAGGCGATGATAACAGCCAGAATCGAGAAGATGGTGACGATCTGGCGAGTACGGATTTCAGTCGTGTACAGGCGATTGAAATCCTCATCGAAGAAGACATATTCGAAGGCCTGTTCACCGGCGTATTTGTGCCAGGTATCCTCGATATATTTTAACGTTTCCTGATAGCGGTCGGCAGTTATTCGAACGGTCGTCGTACGCCCGATGCCGCGATTGCCTCTCATGAAGTAGACTACGGGATCGATTTTACGATGCAGCGACTGGTAGTGATAATCTTTCATGACTCCGATGATCGGATAGCGTTGCACCCGTCCCGGCTCGTCATCCGGCTGAACCAGGTTTTTTCCGATGGGATCGGTCAGGCCCAGAACCCGTACCGCGGCTTCATTCAGTATGACTGTAGCGGAATCGGCCGGGTTACCGGCCTGCCGGTCTCTGCCTTCGGAAAGTTCGATCTGGTAAGTGCGCAGATAATCGACGTCGGCATTGAATACATTGAGCAGACGGGCGTCTTCACCGCTCATCTCGCCCTGGGAATAGGTGCTGTTACCGATTGCTCGTCCGGGGATGGTGCTGCTGTTGGAAACGGCCAGGATGTTCGGATTTTCGAGTAATTCCGCCTTGAAGGTCCAGAAACTCTGTCCCAGATCGTCGGTCTTTTCCAGGATCACAAGGTTCTCCTTGTTGAATCCGAGATCCTTGTTTTGCATGTGCGACAGTTGGTTGTAGATAATGCTGCTGCCGGAAAAGAGTACAATCGAAATCACGAACTGGAACACTACCAGGATTTTGCGTAATAAGGCGTGGCCGCTGCCTCTTTGCGTCTCGGTTTTCAGAACCTGGGCGGGGCGGAATGAAGAGAGAAACAAGGCCGGGTAGATGCCTGCTAAAATTCCAACCACGGCTGCAAACGCGATGAGCGCCGGTACGGTGTAGAGGTTTCCGAAGATACTGATTTTCAGTTGCAGCTGGATCAAATTGTTGAAATTGGGAAGCAGCAGCAAGACAATGATGATGGCCAGCAGGCTGGCGATCAGGGTGATCAGAATCGACTCCGCCAGAAACTGCCCGATCAGCCGCGAACGGCCGGAACCCAAAGTCTTCCGAATTCCGACTTCTTTGGCGCGATTTACCGAGCGGGCGGTGGCGAGATTCATGAAATTGATACAGGCAATCGCCAGGATGAAAATGGCGATAATCGAAAAAATCGTAATATAACTGCCGTTGCCGTTAGGCTCGATTTCGAAATCGAGATGGGAATGCAGGTGGATGTCGCCTAAGGGTTGTAAGTAGTAGCGGTAGGCGGCTCCGTTGGCAACCAGCTGATCCCAGGAAACGCCCAGAAACTGCTGCACCTGCGGTCCGACATTCCGATATACCAGGTCGATCATCTTCTCATCCAGTTCTCTGTAATCGTATCCCGGTTGCAGGCGAATATAAGTATGGAAATTATTGCTGACCCAGACGGGATTGTCGGCATCCCCGTAATTGACAAAAGACGCCAGGAAATCGAAATGGAAGTGACTGTTGGGCGGGAAATCGGGAATCACGCCGGTAACCTCCCAATCACGTCGATTGTCGGCGTTCAGGGTTTTGCCGATTGGATTCTCCTCACCGAAATATTTTCTGCGCATGGATTCGGTGATGACGACCGTGTTGGGTTTGGTGAGTGCGGTTTTTGAATCACCCAGGATGAAGCGGATACCGAAGATCTCGAAAAAGTTCGAATCGGCATGGAAGAAACGTTCTTCGCTGAAGACTTTGTCCCCGTAACGTAAAACGGGATAACCGTAGCCCCGTACTCTGGCGACCATTTCCACTTCGGGAAATTCGTTGATAAGGGCCTGGGCGAGCGGAGCGCAGGTGACGGCCATGTTGAATTCATCCTCACCCAGAATGCCATTTAAAACCGGGCGATAAATCCGGTCCGAATTCTCCCAGAAGTCGTCATAGCTGAGTTCGTAGGAGAGATAGAGCAGAATCAGGATACAGGCCGCGAGTCCGATCGCCAAACCGGTAATATTGATCAGGGAGTAGCCCTTGTGACGTAGCATGTTACGGTAAGCAACGGTGAAATAGTTTTTAATCACAACCGACCTCTGGTGTTCTTTTTGTGGTTTTTTGCCCGAGCAAAATATTTGTCAGCATCGCAATTTCTTCGGAAGTCGTATCGTTTCAATTTTGGATTCTCATATATTTGATGGTTTAAGATTCCATTATTTTTCTAAGATGACCCGCGAGCATAAAAGGTTGTCGGGAAGCGAAATCAGTCCGTGAAAAATAACGGGAATCTTAGCGAAGATCATTCGCGAACTTGCGAAAAAGCGCCACGTTTTTGCGAAGACCGGCCATGCTTTTGCGGATGACCGCCATGCTTTTGCGTTGACCGGCGACAACTATAGAAAACCTCCCGGACGTTTCGAATGTCCGGGAGGCTGACCAGGAGCGGACTCCCGGCGAACGCGAGTGTTAAAACGGCAACCGATTAATAACTTGACAGTATATCGCCGGAATGGATAGATTTACAGCATAATGGCGGCGAAATATAAATAAAGTATGTATTTTGGCTAAGGATCTGTGTCGATATATAGAAATCACCGGAAAAAGTTAATGGATATGGAAACCAGTGCCTACACATGGACACCTTAAGTGGATGAGAGCAAGCAGGCTAACATATGTTATGTTTATTAGATGAATTAATGAAAAAGATTATTGTTATATATATAAAAAATATCATAAATCTATGTGCTCTATCATAAACAAATCTGATTGAAAAATGCATAGGAGGAAAAAAATGACAAGGAATAACATTTTGGCAATAAACATGTTTGCAATGATGCTGCTTGTTGTTCTCAGTAGTAGTTGCACGGAAAATGGAGAGAAGAACGAAGAAACTGGAATAATAGGTTTACAATATCTGGGTACAAATGATGAATTAAATATTGTGAATTGGACAGTGGACGGGGTCGTCGGCGATCCAAAATTAAACTCGGTTGACTGGGAATTGAAAAATGACACCGATGAAATTGTATGGTCCGGGATCGCTGTAAAATATACTGAGATACCTAATGTTGTCGGCGTGTATTATCTAGACGTCAATCAAAATAATTTAATTGACGTGGGAGACACGTTCTGCGTTAAGGCTCCGGAGAATGGACACTATATTCTGCGATGGTACATTGGTGAAGGTTACGGCGAATATATGGCGGACTATTAGTCCAATAAATTGAAATGATTATGAAAACTTAATGATTAGCAATTTCGCTAATGTTAATAGTCCTAAGTACCGATATAGGAAATGCTAAAGGAAGCATATAACCATTGCGGAGATGACTAGGTAAGCTGTCTTACGGAATTGCGTTTTAGGAATTTTCAGCGCAGTTGTCGGACGATGAAAATTTCAATCACT
>CAZPRY010000088.1:0-11208 GCA_964589175.1 uncultured bacterium | reverse complement strand
AAATCAGGCGATAACATGACTTCTTTTCCTGTCCACTTTTTTGTAGGAAGTCCACTTACTATTAACGTAGATGGGGAGGATGATGGGAGAATAATAAGTATATACGGTCTTAATGAAAATCTAAGTAAATATGGAACGATTAGAGAAAATGATATTGATGATATTTGTAAGAAATTTTTTTCTGAATATTCTGAAATTTTGGGAGTCAATTCGGAAGATTTAAAAACTGTTAGTATAAGATTGCGTGGTGGGAAATATTACGTCCATTGCCAACAGCAATATAAAGATGTTTCAGTAGATAAATGTTATTTATCGTTTGTAATCGATCAAAATTGTAAAACAAATAAGATATTATGTAGTATAATTAAAGATATAAATCTGAATGTTAATGCTGGTATTACGCAACAAGATGCAGAGAGCGTTGCAATTAAACATTTTTTAGACGATAACCAGATAAGTTCATATAATATGCGCATTCCTGCTCAATTATTAATTATGCCAAATAAAATTGAATCGGATTGCAATAGTTTATTAGTGTATAAAGTTGTATTAATATATGAAGATGAATACAGATCAATAAACAATGAATATTTCATTGACGCTAATACTGCTAAGATTTTTAAGATTGAAGAAAATTGGAGGGATGCCACGCTTAGTGGTTCTTTACGATTACCTTATTATCAGAGTTACAATAGTGGTGTTGATTATGTGTATTGTGGTAATACCGATTTTGAAATATATAATTCGTTAGGGGGAGAAGAAGCATCAGGTACTACAAATTCAAACGGAACTTTTTCAATTTACTTTAATGAATCAGTAGCTCAATACTACTTTTATGCCAGTATAGGTGATACAGAATTTAATCAATGGTGCTACACAAATTATGATGATCCATCTTATTTCAAAGTCCAAGGTACATTTAACTGGTTCGGATCAAGTATGACTATTTATCCTTATTTTTATGTAGATAGTTCTTGTTTGGATTATGATTATTTACCCTGCAACGTTTATTATCATGTAAATAAAATGCATGACTATTTCACAGGTTCTCCATTTAATTTTTCTGATATGAATTTCAAAATGTACTCAAAATTATTATGTTCAGTTGATTTAAATGGGAAAAGTCATGGCACCTGGATAGAATTTGGCGAAGAAGGTGGGATATCATGGGCAAAATCAGCAAGTTGTATCAACCATGAATATTCACATTGCGTTATTTATCATATTTACGATAATAGTTGGATTGGTAATGAATCCTATAATCAACCTTCAGCAATGGATGAGGGATTTCCTGATTATTTTGACTGCGCGTATAGAAATGACGATGTTCATTGTGAGGGACTTACAGGTGCAGAAAGGCAATTGTCAAATAGCTACCAATATAACTCCAATGAAGATTGGTATTGGAATAGTCAAGTAATAAGTGGAGCTTGTTGGGACGTACGTTCAACGGTAACAGATATTGACGTCGATCTACTTGTTTTTAATGCTCTATTTCATAAGCCGTATACTTTTTCTCAGTTTCTAGATTGTATACTTGAAGAAGATGACGACCCTGTCTACGGTGGAAATAATGATGTTTCCAACGGTACGCCCCATCTGGAAGATATTCTGCAAGCTTTTTACATCCATCAAATTTATCCTTCCGATCCCGATGTCCCACCAGCAGCACCTCTTAATTTATCGGTTGGAGAACAATCCAATCATCCTTATTTGACCTGGGATGCGAATCCGGAGCCGGATCTGGCCGGCTACCATGTTTATCGTAAACTGGCAGGGGAAGAACAATATTCTCAGGTTACCGCCCAGCCCTGTACGACCAATTATTTTTTAGATATAGGAGTTTATACGGGGAGCATCTCGGAGGCTTATTACTATGTCAGGGCTATTGATAACAGCAGCATACTTTCCGGCCTCTCCAATATCGATCACATCACGGTAAATTATGCACCGGATAAAAAATCCATCGAACCTGACGTTGTGTCGATTCTACCGGGCTATTATGCCCTGGACTCAAACTTTCCCAACCCGTTTAACCCGGTTACCCAGATCCAATATCAATTGCCGGAGGCCTCCAAAGTACATCTTTCGATATACAATATGAACGGACAATTGGTTGAAATATTGGTGAACGAATATAAAGCGGCAGGCTTTCATGCCGTTCAATGGGATGCATCGAAACAGCCTTCGGGTGTCTATTTATACCGGTTCCAGGCCGGTGAATTCCGTGATATGAAGAAATGTATCCTGATCAAGTGAAATAGAACAGAAAAAGCAAAACCTTGCGAAGGCTTCCCGTCTTCGCAAGGTTCGAGTTTATCGTTTTATTTTCGGAGAAAATCCGTTTTGAGGGTCGCGATCGATTCGCCGTAGCGAGCTGTCAGTGCGTCGATCTCTTCGATCAGGTAGCTGATGCGGGATTTGGTTTTCAACAGGAAATAGCAGAACAGTTCGCGCTTCTCGGCGTGGTTTTCGGCGATCGGCAGGAAGAGCGCACAGCGGTAGATCATCGAGGCCATTTCCACCAGGTAGTTGGCGACGAAGTCGTGGAATTCCTTGTCGGCCACGGCTTTGACTTTTTCTGCCGCGGCCTGAAGCCGCCCGATTGCTTCGACGATCTGCGTCTTCTCTTCGGCCAGATCGGCAATTTCCAGGGCCTGCAATTTCTCCCATTCGGTTTCGAGGACGTTGGTGAAAATGCCGCCGATGGCCGCCACAACCTGCAACTGCGTCGTGCCTTCGTAGATGTTCGTGATGCGGGCGTCGCGGGCCAGGCGTTCTACCGGAAAATCTTTCATATAGCCGCAGCCGCCGTGAATCTGGACCGCGTCGTAAGCGGCCTTGTTGGCCATTTCGGTCGCCGTGAATTTAGCCAGCGGCGTCAGGAAACCGGCCATGGCCGAGGTATATTTCAGATTGTCCCGGACATCTTCACCCTGGCGGGATTTGCGTTCGTACAGGTCTTCGTAATCCACGAATTGCGCAGTGCGATACAGCAATATCCGGGTGGTTTCAACTTCCGCCTGCATGTTTTTGAGCATCTGGTAAACGGCCGGGATTTCGACGATCTTCCTGCCGAACTGCTCGCGTTCATTGGCGTATTTCACGGCTTCTTCGAAAGCCGCCTGGGCGATGCCCAGGGCCTGCGCGGAGACCGCCAGGCGTGCGCCGTTCATCAGGCTCATGACATACTTGATCAGGCCGAATTTACGCTTGCCGACCAGTTCGGCTTGAGCCATGTTGAACTGCAGTTCGCAGGTCGGCGAGCCATGGATGCCGTGTTTGCTCTCGATGCGGCGCACGATCATGTTGTGATCGCGATAGCGTTCGTAGAGAAACATGCTCAGGCCGCGGCCGCCTTTGGAGCCCTCTTCGGAACGCGCCAGGACCAGCGAGACTTCGCCGTTGCCATTGGTAATAAAACGCTTGACGCCGTCTAGGTGCCATTGACCGTCTTTTTCAATGGCCCGCAGGGCGACCGACTGCAAATCGCTGCCGGCTTCGGGTTCGGTAAGCGCCATTGAGCCGCTGACTTCGCCTTTGCAGAACTTCGGAAGAACGCGGTCTTTCTGTTCTTCGTTGCCGAATTTATTGACGGTTACGGCGATGTCCTGCAAGCCGAAGAGATTCATCATACTGGCGTCCGCCTGCGAAACCATTTCCACGATGATATTGTTGACGGTTACCGGCAGATTCAAGCCGCCGTATTTGCGCGGCAGCGTTCCGCCCAGGTAGCCGGTTTCGGACAGGACTTTCATGTTTTCCTGGGTTTCCGGAGCCCAGGAGACCAATCCATTGCGGTAGGTCGGTCCCTGTTCGTCTACTGCCCCGGCGCGCGGTGCGATGAAATCGGCGCAAATTTCGCCGGCGTTATTGAGCACCATTTCAAACCATTGCCAGGCTTCTTCGTAGGAGTGCAGGGCTTCCGGACCGTTGTCCCGGTAGTGGTTTTCCAGGTCGGTGACGATTTCCCGGAGATCGACGTGGTTCAGGTAAAATTTGCGGTCTTGATTATAGTAGTTTTCCATAATTATTCTTCCTTGAGGTAGCGCAGCATAACCGGGATAATCTCTTTCAAGTCGCCGACGATACCCATGTGGGCGATGCCGAAAATCGGCGCCTCGGGGTCTTTGTTGATCGCCAGGATTTTCTGCGATTCCTCCATCCCGGCGCGGTGCTGAATCGATCCGGAGATGCCGCAGGCGATATACAATTTGGGCCGCACGATCGCGCCCGTCTGGCCGATTTGCCGCTCCTTTTCGATAAAGCCGAAATCGACGGCGGCGCGGCTGGCGCCCACCTCGGCATGTAGAGCTCCGGCCAGTTTGCGGATCAGCTGAAAATTCTCCGAACTGCCGACTCCGGCGCCTCCGGAGACGATGATGTTGGCCTTGTTGAAATTGACTTTCGATACCTTGGGAATGACAGCCAGGAACTCGCTTTTAATCCAGGACTCGTCAAAATCCAGGTGGAATTTTTCGATCCGTACGGGATGGCTGAGACGTTCTTCGGGCCGCAGCATGACGCCCTCGCGGACGGTCGCCATGGCCGGTCGATGCTCGGGTGTGATGATAGTTGCCAGGATATTGCCGCCGAAGGCCGGGCGCACCTGGTAGAGGATTTTGCCCTTGTCTTTGTAATCGTCGATATAGAGTTGCGTGCAATCGGCCGTAAGCCCGGTTTTGAGTGAAGAGGCAATCAGCGGGGCGATGTCGCGCCCTGTGTGCGTCGCACCGAATAGCACAAAATCCGGATCTTCGCGTCGGATCATGGCTTCAATGACATGTTTGTAGGCGATCGAATGCAGGTGTTTGAACTGCGGATAGGAATAGGTCAGCAGACGGTTCATCCCGAAATGGAAGAGTTCTTCGCTGTTGACGGGCAGTTCGTCGCCGGCGAAAATGCCCGCGATCTCGCCGTGAAAAGGTTTCATCAGGTCGTAGGCTTTATGAGTTAATTCGATGCTGACATCGCGCAGTTGCCCGGTCACCGGATTCTTTTCGATAAAAACGACGGTTTTCATTGCTGCACCTCCGCGTAGTCTTTCGTGATGTCGCGGACCAGTTGTTTGATATCGGACTGCCCGACGCCGTACATCTGCAGAGCGCCGCCGGTCAGCGTGATGCTCTTGATCTTATGGACTTTGGTGGGGCTGCCGCCCAAACCGCAGCGCCGCTCCTCCAAGTCGAGATCGGCGAAAGTCCAGACCGGGATAATCCAGTCGTTTTGTGCGGCCGTTTCCCGCATTTCGCCAGGAAAGGCCTCCCGCAGATCGGCGCGAAAATAGCGCAGCATGCGCCGGCTGTTCGGGTAGCGCGGTATGTTGGCCAGGGACATTACGGTCAGCAGCACAGGGTAGGCGCACCGGATGATTTCCGTCTGCAGCTCGCCGTCGCGCTCAACGGCGATGAATTCTTCGTCGACTTCCTTCAATTGTGAAACGTACGTTATCTGGTTAAAGCCGATTTTGTCGGCGACCTGCGGACCGACCTGGGCGGTGTCACCGTCGATCGCCTGCCGGCCGGCGATCACGAGGTCCACATCGCCGATCTTTTCGATGGCGCGGGCCAGGACATAGGAAGTCGCCAGTGTGTCGGCGCCTGCGAATTTGCGGTCGGACAGCAGGATCACATGGTCAGCGCCCATGTACAGGGCATGTTTGAGAATCTCGACGGCCTTGGCGGGGCCCATCGATAAAACATAGATTTCGGCGCCGATTTTATCTCTGATTTCGAGAGCCGTTTCCAATGCGTTCAGGTCTTCGGGGTTGAAAACCGCCGGCAGAATCGCCCGGTTGACGGTGCCGTCTTCCTTCATGGCGTCGCCGCTGATATTGGCGGTATCCGGTACCTGTTTGGCCAGCACAACAATTTTTTTCATCTTTCCTCCAAGCGAGAGAGCGAATCTGGAACAAAGTACAAGGGCATAGTTTAACAAACAAAATCTTTTTGTCCACTGATTATTACACTTTAAGCCAAACGTCAAAAAAACGGCGGAAGCTGCTGAAACAGCCAATTCAGACATTTGAATTTCGTAGATATTTCTTTACGAATGCGATAAATTGCGACGGAAAATGAGGAGCGTTGCAGCGATTATGTTGAAAATATCGATAAAGCGTCCGGCCCTGATTCTTGACGAAAACAAATGCCGCATGAATATCATCCGAATGGCCGAAAAGGCCCGTAAACATCACTTGCGTTTTCGCCCGCATTTCAAAACGCACCAGTCGGCCGAAATCGGAGAATGGTTCCGCGATTACGAGACCGAGGCGATTACGGTCTCTTCGGTGGAGTCGGCCCGCTATTTTGCGCAGAGCGGGTGGGATGATATAACGATTGCCTTTCCGGTCAACATACGCGAAATCGATGAAATCAACCAGCTGGCTGCGAAAATCGAACTGAACCTGCTGGTGGTGATGCCCGAAACAATCACGGTCCTGGAGGGCTATCTGCTTAATCCGGTGGGTATTTATATCAAGATCGATACTGGCAGCCGCCGGACGGGAATTTTACCTGACGATGAGAAAAAAATAAACGACATTCTGGAGCGCCTGGAGAGCTGCCCGAATCTTCAATTCAAGGGATTCCTGACCCATGCCGGTAACGCTTACAGCGCGGACTCGGCGGAAGAAATCGCCGTAGTTCACCGTGGAGTCCTTCGTGACCTTTGCCAATTAAAAGAAAAATATCGTGACCGCTATCCCGGCCTCGAATTGTCCATGGGCAACACCCCGACTTGCAGCATCATGGATGAATTCGAGGGCATCGATGAAATCCGGCCGGGTAATTTTGCGTTCTATGATGTCATGCAGGCGGAATTGGGTGCCTGCCGCTACGATCAGATTGCGGTCGCCCTGGCCTGTCCGATCGTTGCCAGACATGCGGATCGCAACGAGATTGTGATTTACGGCGGAGCAGTGCATCTCTCGAAAGATGTGCTGAGGCGCGAGGACGGCAGCCGCTGCTACGGGAAGGTCGTCAGTTTGACCGATTCCGGCTGGAGCCAGCCCTTGCCGGATACCAATCTGCGCTCGGTTTCGCAGGAACACGGCGTCATCCGGTCGAGTGCAGCTTCATTCGATATGTTCCGGATCGGCGATGTCATCGGGATTTTACCCGTACACTCTTGTCTGACGGCCGATCTGATGAAGTGCTACACGACGCTCGACGGGTGGCAGATCGCAATGATGAAAACCTGAGTCCTGCGGCCCCAATTCCGATACACTCTCCCGTGTTTATCGAGTATGTAGGGGAAGAGTCTACATATTCTACAATATTGTGCGTTTTTTTCTTTGCTTGTGTAAGAAAAGACTTGAGATTGTTGTGGAATATCATTTAGTTGTAATAAAGAAAATCTGGTTAACAGTGTCGATAGCACATACAAACAATTTATCCGAATAAAAGCCCGAAGGAGGCGTTATGGAATATATCTCAAACCCGAAACGATATGACATGATGACGTATCGAAAATGCGGGAAGAGTGGTTTGAAACTGCCGACGATTTCCCTGGGACTGTGGCATAATTTCGGTTATATAGATCGCCTGGAAACGGCCAAGAAGATGATCTTTCGTGCCTTTGATCTGGGGATTACGCACTTTGATCTGGCCAATAATTACGGACCGCCGCCCGGATCGGCCGAAAGCAACATAGGCAAGCTGTTAAAGGAGCATTTTGGCTCGTACCGCGATGAACTCATAATTTCGACCAAAGCCGGTTACTGGATGTGGCCGGGACCTTACGGAGAATGGGGCAGCCGCAAGTACCATCTGGCCAGCCTGGACCAGAGTCTGCGCCGTATGGGGCTTGAGTATGTCGATATTTTCTATTCCCATCGCTATGACCCGGACACGCCGCTCGAGGAGACCATGGGGGCTCTGGATACGGCCGTGCGTTCCGGTAAAGCACTCTACGCCGGTATATCTTCCTATCCGCCGGATAAGACGCAGGAAGCCGTCATAATTATGGAAGAGATGGGAACCCCATTATTGATTCATCAGCCCAAATACTCGATGTTTGTCCGCTCGATCGAGGAGGGCCTGATCGATGTTCTTCGCGAAGAGGGCCTGGGTTGTATCGTCTTTTCTCCGCTGGCGCAGGGGCTTCTGTCGGACAAGTACCTCGAAGGTATACCGGAAAATTCCCGGATTGCCAAAGAGACGGGTTTTCTTCAGAAAAGCGATGTTACCCAGGAAAAACTAAACCAGATTCGGCAATTGGATGCTATGGCCAAAGATCGCGGTCAGTCCCTGGTGCAGATGGCCCTGGCCTGGGTGTTGCGCGATCCGGTTGTGACTTCCGCGCTGGTGGGCGCCAGCAGCGTGGAACAGATCGAGGAAAATGTTAACGCATTAGCAAATCTGGAATTTTCTGACCAGGAACTACAGAAAATTGACAATATTCTAAAATCATAATCGCTGATCTTTCGGGCAGTTACCACCACCGGCGACTGCCCGCTATTGCTTTTTCATTTTCATTATCAAAACGGATAGATTTACCAAAAGCTCACGGCCCGGACGATTTGCCGGTCCTTGTACGACAACCTTTTTCCGAATTCGATTATCTGAGTACCGGCCAGGGGTGAAAACAAGGGCACTTATATGAATATCAATGTTTGCCAGATAATTACACTTTGTAAAAAAAGATAGTAAAAGTATGTACGGTCTAGTAGCCATCCGGGAATAAAGCAGAATGGTACCGGGAAAAATGATAAGGAATCGGATGATGAAAAGGATCGCATTTGGGTTGATAATAATCGGTGTTTTGGGGCTGCAATTCGCATTCTCCCAGGAGAACAGAAAAAGCATAGCTGCCGTCAGGATCGATCAATCCATCAAAATCGATGGAGTGCTGGACGAAGACGCCTGGCTTGAATTACCGATGTTGACCGATTTTATACAGTTTGAACCCTACAACGGAAAACCGGCTTCCTTGCCGACCCTGGCGCGTGTCGGTTACGACGATGAGGCCCTCTATATCGGCGCCGTTCTGAGCGATCCGGCGCCGGACAGCATCCTCACCGGGCAGGGGAAACGGGATGATCACGACGATATCAATGCCGATCTGTTCCTGGTTAACGTCGGGCCGTTTAACGATGGTCTGAACTCCATGTTTTTCTGCGTTTCAGCTTCGGGCGTCCAGTCGGATCGCGCCCTCTCTTCGAGTGGTGAAGATGAGAACTGGAATGCGGTCTGGGACAGCGCCGTCCGTCTGACCGCGGATGGCTGGATCGTGGAAATCAGGATCCCCTACTCGGCGCTTCGATTTCCTGATAAGCAGGTACAGGACTGGGGATTCAACGTTTGCCGGCACATCAAACGCTATGCGGAGTGGAGCGGCTGGAGTCCGATCAGCAACGAGATCCCACGCTGGTGGAGCCATTCCGGGATTCTCGAAGGCTTACGCAACATCGATCCGCCTCTGCGCCTGTCGATAATGCCTTATACGTCGGGTTACGTCGAGAATAATACGGAGAATGAATGGGGTTACTCCTACAACGGCGGTATGGATTTGAAATGGGGTATTAACGAGAGTTTTACACTGGATCTGACGCTGATTCCTGATTTCGGGCAGGTGCAGTCCGATGATGAAGTTCTGAACCTCACGCCCTTTGAAATTCAGTATGATGAAAAACGCCAGTTTTTTACGGAGGGCACGGAGCTGTTCAATAAAGGCGGCATTTTCTATTCGCGCCGGATAGGCGCCACTCCGTCGGGATTCGAAAGTGTCGGGAACAGTCTGGGAACCTCTGAAAAAATCGTCAAAAATCCCGGAAACGCGCAGTTGCTGAACGCGACCAAACTTTCCGGGCGTTTGCGGAACGGCCTGGGAATCGGCGTATTCAATGCGATGACCGCCCGCACCGAAGCAACAATTCTGGATACGGTTTCGCAGGCCGAGCGCTCGATCGTGACGGAACCCTTCAGGAATTACAACCTGGTCGTACTCGATCAGTCGCTGTGGAATAATTCGTATATCAGTCTCATCAACACTAATGTAAAGCAAAAAGATTACAGCGCGAATGTGACGGCAACGGAATTTGGATTAGCGGATCGTAAAAACATTTTCGCCGTAAACGGGGGCGCCGCCCTGAGCCGCAAACTCTATCCGGATTCCACTGATAGCGGTTTTCGCTACAATATCAAATTGGGCAAGATCAGCGGAAAACTGCAATACGATTACGAATTCTCTCTCGAATCGGACACTTACGATCCGAATGACATGGGTTATCGTAAAGAGAATAATGAGTTCGAACAACAACTGTCGTTCGAATATAATATTTATGCACCGTTTGGGCGGTTCCGCAACTGGTACAACAATCTGTACTTCTATCATAAGCAGATCTATAAACCGCGCAATTTCAGCGAATTTGTGGTGAATTACGTTTTCCAGACGCGCCTGAAGAATAACGACTTTGCAGAAATGCACTTCGGCTGGCGACCGAATGAAGCCCACGATTATTTTGAGCCGCGCGTGCGGGGCCGCAGCGTAATTTATCCGCGCTATTTCCACATCTGTTCCGCCTATGACACCGATGAGCGTAAATTCCTGTCCCTCGAACTTTTCGCCGGCATTACCAAACCCTACGAGGATACCTTCGATCGGTTTTCTTATCACTGGGGCTTCGAACCGAAACTACGCATGAGTGACCGCCTGGTACTGAGTTACGAATTCTATCAGCAGAGAAACCGGCATGACACCGGTTACGTGAACCGCAGTGCTGATAATGCAACAATCTGGTTCGGACAGCGCAATTATCGCACCCTGGAGCAGCAGATCGAGGCGGATTATATTTTTACAAACAAAGCCTCCCTGAATTTCCGGCTACGGCATTACTGGTCCACCGCCGACTACGAGAAATACTATTTGCTTGAACAGAACGGCCGACTGACACCGGCGCCCGGATACAATGCAAACCATGATATTAACTACAACGCCTTCACCATCGATATGGTTTTTACCTGGAATTTTGCGCCGGGCAGCGAGATGCTGATCGTCTGGAAAAACGCCATTTTCACGGATACGGATCAAATTCGCTACAATTATTTTAACGATCTCCGCGATACGATCGAAGCCGCACAGATCAATTCGTTCTCGGTCAAGATTCTATATTACCTGGATTACCTGAAGCTGAGGCGGTTTTTCTGAAAAAGAAATGGGGCTGTCCCAGAAGCTATAATATTGAAGGGACATCATTAGCATCTTCTTTCA
>CAZPRY010000087.1:0-11223 GCA_964589175.1 uncultured bacterium | reverse complement strand
CTTCTTTTTTGAATTTATGACTTCTTCTTCTGTCCGCCAAAATATAGGAATTCCACTAATGTAAATTCTGCTGTTGAAGAGCATGTTCCATTAGAGCAAGGATTGAAACTTTGCCTTTGTGATGATGCCCGGACATATTCTCCGTAGTTGAAGAGCATGTTCCATTAGAGCAAGGATTGAAACCCGATGATTCCTGGATAACCCGCGGTATTACCTCGGGTTGAAGAGCATGTTCCATTAGAGCAAGGATTGAAACATGAATCTGAACTGTTGGGGTCACCCCTGAAGTATGGTTGAAGAGCATGTTCCATTAGAGCAAGGATTGAAACCGATTATCATTCCCAATGTACCTCCCGATAGTTTCGTTGAAGAGCATGTTCCATTAGAGCAAGGATTGAAACATGAATCTGAACTGTTGGGGTCACCCCTGAAGTATGGTTGAAGAGCATGTTCCATTAGAGCAAGGATTGAAACCGATTATCATTCCCAATGTACCTCCCGATAGTTTCGTTGAAGAGCATGTTCCATTAGAGCAAGGATTGAAACGAATTTCCTTGAGCACCGTAAAAACCTTTTTGAGCGTTGAAGAGCATGTTCCATTAGAGCAAGGATTGAAACCCTTATCTCCTTCTCCAGCATCTCGTCTATCTTCTGTTGAAGAGCATGTTCCATTAGAGCAAGGATTGAAACAATATGACATCACTTTCGAGCATGAATTCTATCACCTGGGTTGAAGAGCATGTTCCATTAGAGCAAGGATTGAAACTTGAATTTCTCTAAGTGCAGCCGAATATCTGTCAAGTTGAAGAGCATGTTCCATTAGAGCAAGGATTGAAACTACAGGATCACAGGATTAACAGGATGTTTTGTTTTTTGTTGAAGAGCATGTTCCATTAGAGCAAGGATTGAA
The DNA here is from genome assembly GCA_964589175.1 of uncultured bacterium. Lineage (GTDB taxonomy): Bacteria > Fidelibacterota > UBA2242 > UBA2242 > UBA2242 > CAZPRY01. Next base: position 10,313 of record CAZPRY010000087.1, on the reverse strand, counting down.
ACCGGGTGAAAACAAGGAAGGTGTTTTGATACTGGAGTTGTTGAAGAGCATGTTCCATTAGAGCAAGGATTGAAACGATGAAATTGATTGTCTTATGACGAATAATTTAGGGTTGAAGAGCATGTTCCATTAGAGCAAGGATTGAAACTTATCGCGGGATCATCAACATCGCTGATCCTGATTTGTTGAAGAGCATGTTCCATTAGAGCAAGGATTGAAACAAAATTCCGAAATAATAGAAATCCCAGGATTGTGAGGTTGAAGAGCATGTTCCATTAGAGCAAGGGTGAGTCACTACTCACGCGTATTCGCGGCGCAGGTCGGCCAGCAGTTCATCGGTGAGCTGCTCCTGCTTGCGGATTTCGACGAACTTGTTGAGCAGGTCGTCGACCGTCACGCGCTTCTTCTCTTTGGCTGAAATATCGTCGATAATTTTGCCTTTGTTCATCATGACCGTGCGGTTGCCCAGGTCGATTGCCTGCTGCATGCTGTGCGTCACCATGATGGTTGTCAGCTGATTCTTCCCGACAAATTTTCTGGTCAGTTTAATCACCTGGGCGGCGGATTTGGGGTCGAGCGCCGCGGTATGCTCGTCGAGCAGCAGTACCTTCGGTTCGGCGATCACGGCCATCAGCAATGAAAGCGCCTGGCGCTGCCCGCCCGAGAGCGTACCGATCACGTCGTCCAGGCGGTCTTCCAGCTGCATTTCGAGGGCTTTGACCTGTTCCCGGAAAAATTCCAGACGTTTGTGGTTGAGGCCCAGTTTCGGCAGGCTGGGTTTGCCGCGCAGGCCGGCCATGTGCAGATTCTCCGCGATGGTCATGCCGGGCGCGGTGCCCTGGAATGGATTCTGGAAGACGCGCGAGATAAAATGGGCGCGCTGGAAGTCGTGTTTGCGGGTTACGTCCCGGCCGTCAATTTCGATCCGGCCCTCATCGGGCAGGAAGGAGCCGGCGATGCCGTTCAGCAGCGTGGATTTTCCCGAGCCGTTGGTGCCGATGATCGTGATGAAATCACCATCGGCGACATCGAGGTTGACGCCCTGCAAAGCGTAGACTTCGTTCACCGTACCGGGATTGAAGCATTTATGTATATTGCGAATCTTGATCATGTTTACCTCTTCAGAACTTTGGCGCGTTTGATAAAATCTTGCGGCAGTGTGATGCCCAATTCTCTGGCGAGCGGCAGATTCACGCCGATTTGGATCGGGACACAATCCATGATGGGTATGTCGGCGGGATTTTCGCCGTTAATCACGCGCGTCATTTGCCTGGCGGTGGCCCGGCCGACATCATAATAATCGGCTCCGATCGCGATGAATGCGCCCCGCTTGATATCCGCGGGAGTGTTGGTGAAATAGGGGATTTTAGCCTTTCGCAGGATCTCGGCGATGGATTCGAAAGTCATCAAAACCGTGTTGTCGCCGGTCGTCAGGAAGAGATCGATCCCGCGGCCGAGGACGGAATTGAGAGCGTCAATGACCTCGGTTGTCGATGTCACAGTGGCCTCGATCAGTTCGAAACCGTATTTTTCGGCAGCATCGCGGGCTTTGTAGGTGCAGGCTTCCGAGCAGGCTTCGCTGGGCGTCCAGACAAGGCCCAGCCGTTTCGCGTCGGGGAGCAGCTCCCGCATCGTCTTAAGCGTGTATTCCACCGGCTGGAAAGTGGCGACGCCGGTGAGATTTGCTATATGATGCGTGCTGTCGGTGGCGACTCCCATGCGGTAGGGATCGGTAACGGCACCGAAGACATGCGGAATTTTCTTGTTGATCTGGGCGGTAATCTGCAAAGCCGGCGTCGACATTGTCAGGATGTAATCGTAATCACGACGTACAATATCCTGGACAATGGACTGCCCCAGGGAGAACTCACTCTGCGCGTTTTTCCGGTCGATTGTGATCCCCTTCTGCTTCAGGATGCCGTTATCGGCGAACTGGTCCATGATTCCGCGGGCGCATTCATCCATCATTGTATGATCGCTGAACTGAAACATTGCCATGCGTTTGCCGGGCGCTGATTCCGTCTTATCCGTGAGGTTCTCAGGATTTCCCTGCTCATCAATGATGAGCGTCGCCTGCTGCATGACTTCGGCCGGCAGGGTGATGCCGTTTTCTTTGGCGACTTTGAGGTTAACGCCGATGGTTATTTTACGGTAGCGTTCGAACGGTATTTTGGCGGGATTTTCGCCGTGCAGGATCCGGTCGACCAGGTGCGCCGCCTGGATTCCGCTGGAAGTATAGTCGTAACCCAGCGTCACAAGGGCGCCGTCGGGCAGGCGCTCGACATCGCTCATGAATATGGGAATCCGGCGTGTCCCGGCGGCCTTGACCACCGATTCGAAGGCCGAGTAGATGATATTATCGGGCGGCAGGATGAAGACGTCGATTCCGCGATTGACCAGGGACTGAGCGCCCTGGTATACTTCCGACGAACCGGCGACGGTCGTGCCCATGAAAGTGTGTTTGGGATTGGCGGCAACGGCCACTTTCAACTGTTCCACATTGAAGACGGCGTTGGCCTGGGACGGATCCCAGATGCAGCCGATCCGCAATTTGTCGCCCAGCACCGCTTCGGCCAGTTTGAGGGTCCGGTCCATCGGGACTCCCCCGTAAACGCCCGTAATGTTGGGGAGATGGTCCGTTTCCGATTTGCCGGCGCCCACGATAAAGGGATTGGCCACGGTGGCGAAAACGACGGGCCGGTCTTTGATCTTATTCACGGCGGCCTGGGTGACAGGCGTCGATATCGCCAACACCAGGTCGACGTCGTCCAGGATAAATTTATCGATGATGGAATTCAACACCGGCAGATCGCCGTTGGCGTTTTCCAAAATGATTGTGCAGTTTTTGTCCGGCGTGTAGCCGATTTTGTGCATCTCCGCGATGAAGGCGTCGCGGGTGACATCCAACAATCCGTTGTCGGCGACCTGCGCCAGGCCGATTTTGATCTCCTTCTTGTCTTCATGCGGTCGGAAGAGCAGGAATCCGGCAACGATGATGATCATCAAAACCAGAGCGGAGAGCGTCGCGATCCGCAATTTCTTCCCGGAAAGCAACTCACCGATTTTCCACTTGCGGCTTTTGCCGTTGTTGCGGTCACTGTACACTTTGGAAAGGATTAAGGTCAGGAGCACGAAGAGCGCCGTGAGCAGCTTCAGGTCGATGGGATTCATTCCCAGGTAGAGCGCGACGGCGATCATCAGGCGAAAAATCACCGAACCGATGATCACGCTGAGCACTTTGATATAGATCGAGCGGCTTTTTAAAATCGACTCGCCCAGGATCACCGAAGCCAGGCCGACTACCACCGTGCCGATGCCCATGCCGATGTCGGCGAAGCCCTGGAATTGAGCGACCATGGCGCCCGAAACCGCGACGAGTCCGTTTGCCAGAGCAACCCCAAAAATCTTGATCAGTTCAACGTTACGGCCGGTGGCCGAGGCCATGATTGCGTTGTTGCCGGTGGCGCGCATGGCGATGCCCAGGTCGGTGCGAAAGAAGATGGAAACCAACTGCCAGAAGACGATCATAATAACCAGCAGGGCAATTGCATTCCAGATTTCACCGGGCAGGCCGGGATTGTAGGCGGCTATATTTGTAAAGAGCGTGGTCTGGTTGAGCAATGGAATGTTGGAGCGTTTCATGATGTGCAGGTTGATCGAGTACAAACCGGTCATGGTCAGAATGCCGGCCAGCAGACTGTTTACTCCCAGGCGGGTGTGGATCACGGCGGTGGCGATGCCGGCCAGCGAACCGATGAAAAACGCCCCGATCAGAGCCAGCAGCGGGTGCCCGCCCGAGACCAGGATCACGGCTGCTACGGCGGCGCCGGCGGTGAAACTGCCGTCCACGGTAATATCCGCAAAATCATGAATGCGAAAGGTGATGAATACGCCCATCGCCATGAAGGCGTACAAAAATCCCAGACTAATCGCGCCTATCCAGAGTTCCATGCGCGCTACTCCTCTCTAGTCGATCTATAAAGCAATCGTACCGATCATGCCGCTGCTGAAGCGGCTCTGGCCCAGCAGGTGCTGAACCTTGTGAACCCCGGATTCGTTGGTGATGCGCTGCATCTCTTTCTCGAAATGAGCGATGTTTTTAACCAGGGGTTCTTTATCGAAAATGGCGGCATGCAGGTGAAAGCCGGTCTCTTTCGGAACGAGCTGCGCGATTTCAGGTGTTTCTTTTTCGCGGTCGCGGATCCAGATTCCGGTGCCCAGCACGACGTGATCGATGAAGGTGGGTTCCACGGGGAAGTCGATCCAGTCCGGGAAATGTTCTTTGCTGAAGATGTTGGCCGCGCCTTCGGGCCGGTTTTCGACGATCGGGACTTGTTTAAGCGACATCCCGAACAGACCCTTGCTCTCGGCCAGTAAAACGATGCCCAGGCGTTGGGCGGGCAGCAGTTCCGGAATCAGGCGCATCAGGGCGTTTAAGTCGGCGAAACGCTCGACGCCCTGAAATTTCAGCACCATGTTGAACTTGCCCTGAAAGCCGAAACCATGGAAAAATTGGTACATCATAGCGCTATTTTCGGGCGTGTGCAGCATGAAGTCCACGCAGGCGTTTTTAATCGCCGGGTAATAGAAAAGGCTATGGTTAAGGACGATGGCTTCCCCGAAGAGTTCTTTCATTGAATCGTAAGAGACGCCGGTGGTTGCCAGCCCGGTGCCGTACTGAATTTCACCGGCGGAGATGGGGACGACATCCCCGGCATTGTAGGCTGAGCTGTTCATCTTCTCCTGGCTCCCGATCGTGAATAATTTTCCCGCCGGAGCATCCGATTGAATATATTCCAGAGCGATGCCATCGGCATCCCGGGTACTGATGACCTGCCCGGTCTTCCGGGCGGAGAGGGTGGCCAGCAGTTCAGCCTCGCCATCGAAAATGCGAAAGAGCGTATTAAGATGGCTGGTCTTGAAAACATTGAACACTTCGGGAATCAGATTGTAAAGAATCAGCTCGCCGTCCACCTTCTTCAACTTCTTCTGGTGCAGCAACAGGACCCTCAGGCCGGCACTGCTGATATAAACAATTGCGCTGAAATCCAGGATAATCAGGCGTTCTCCTGTCGCGGTCAAATCATCGATCTCCTGCTGGATTTCCGAGGAGGTCATGCTGTCGATGCGGCCTTTCAGGATCAGCCAGGTCAAACCATTCCGGTTTTCTTGCTGAATTTCAATCATAGAAATTTCCTTTGAATTTTGTCTGCGTGAATATAAGAACCAGTCGGTAATTTCAAGGCCGCTGCGCGGCTGCCAGGGCTTCGGATTTGTCGATCTTGATGCTAAATAGTTGAGAGAACCCGCAAATCCGAAACACTTCCCCGATATTTTTTTGCATCCCAAATATAACAAAATCACCATTGGATGTCTGCACATTTTTTAACGTATTATACAGAATCCGCAAGCCGGTGCTGGAGATGTAATCCAATCGGGTGAAATCGAGCACATAGATCGTGTCCGCTCTGTCAGTCGCAGCCGCCAGGCGCTTTTTGAAATCGGCGGCTGTATTGCGATCCAGACGGCCGCTGATTTCAATGATGGGTGGGACGGTTTCCGGATTAATTTTTATCTGCATGCTGCAAATCCCGGTTCTACATGTAGTGTGCCGAAAAATCTTCCGTGCCGGGCGTTTCGTCGTCCCCGTAGCTGACAACCAGCAGAGTGAGATCGTCTGATGGTTCGGCGTTCCCGGCGAATTTTTTAACGTCGTTCAGAATGCCCAGCGTGATAGTTCTGGGACTGCTTTCGGTGGCGAGTGTTTGCAGGATATTGATCAGTTTTTCTTCTTCGTACTGCTGCGCTGCTTCATTTTGCGCCTCGGTCACGCCGTCCGTGTAAAATACGATACTCTCGCCTTTCTGCAGTGAAAGCATATCCGCCGGGTAGGTTCCGGATTCCGTCACACCCAGCGGCAGGCCATGTACAGTTTCCAGCTTTTCAATGCAAGTGTCACGCCGTATGATGAAGGGCGGATTGTGCCCGGCATTGCAGTATTCGATCGCACCGCTTTTCAGATCCAGGATCAGGAAGAGGAAGGTTACGAACATCGCGGAGTCATTTTCGGTACAGAGATCGTTGTTCATGCTGGCGACGATTTTCCCGGCGGTCAGGGCTTTCATATTCATGGCTTTGGCCCGCAGGAGCGTGCGCGTGACCGCCATCAGCAACGAGGCCGGAACGCCCTTACCGGAAACATCGCCGATCGCGAGGCACAGCCGGTCTTCATCCAGCAGAAAGAAATCATAGAGATCGCCGCCGACGACTTTGGCCGCCTGCAGGACGGCATAGATATCGACGTCGTCGCGTTCCGGGAAGGCCGGGAAGGTTTTGGGAATCGTGCTTAACTGGATTTCATGCGCGATGCGGAGTTCGCCCTCGATTTTTTCGTTGGCCGCGAATGTGACGGTGAGGTTTTGAATATGCTCTTTCAACGTCGCCTGCATCTGCCCGAAGGCGTGCTGCAATTGCCCGATCTCATCTTCGGTGTCACTGGTGGGCGGAACCGCCGCAAAATTGCCTTCGCCGATATCCGCGGCCACCCGGGACAGTTGCCGCAATGGCCGGGTAATGCGATTCGAAATCAGCGACATCAGGCCGAGAAGCAACACCAGACCGGCGATTCCAATCAACGCGGAATTTTGGGTAAGCCGGCGCAGATCGGCATACAGTTCCTTCTCCGGGATCACGATTCCCATAGAGTAGCCGCTGGAGGGGAAAGCTGCGAAATAGAGATAGGCTTTTTGACCGCTCGACGGATCGAGGATGCGCATGGAACCGCTCTGACCCGCGACCATCTTCCGGCCGGCTTCCTGCAAATGGATTTCATCGGTATCGAGGATGCTGGCGCTCATGATGCTATTCTGCTGCGGATGGATCAGGTACTTGCCGCTTTGTGAAATCAGGAAGCCGTAGGCGCTCGCGTCAATTTCAATCCGGGATAAAATTTGCCGCAGCCATTCGAGGGAAATGTCCATGACAATCACAGCTTGGAGCACGCGCTCAGGCTTGTTATCCCGGTAAATCGGTGTCGAGTAAGTGGCCATGAGAAGTGCTTCGTCGCCTTCGTTATAGAATGGTTCGGACCAGGCGGCCTGGCCGGTTTCCCGGGAAATCCGGTACCAATCGCGCAGGAAATAATTGTCGGCCGGATCGTCGTGATTGGCGAATTTCAATTCACCGCCGCTCTTGAAATAGTAGGGTGCGTAGCGTTCGCGGTCCTTTCGAAAAGCGTAAGGCTCGAAGCTCACGCCCAGGCCGAGGACTTCATCGTTTTCAGCCACGTCGGTTCGAATGATCTGCAGCAGGCTGTTTTCATCGACAGTTGTGCCATTAAGAACCGAGGCCAGATTTTCGGGTATTTTGGCGGCCGAGCGGAAGCCGCGCTCGATTTCATCGACGGTTTGCTGTGTCAGGCGCCCGGCCGTCTCATTTAAATTTTCCAGAAGCAGCTTGCGCGAAATCAGGTAGTAATAGGACAATACGGCCGTCATGAGGAGAACGCCGCCGGCCAGGATAAAGGCATTGAGTTTGAAGCGTAAGGATTTAATCTTGAGCATATTTTCCCATCGTTCGGTAAAAGGATTGACCCGCAACCGGCCCGGTAAACCAAAGTATCTCAATGAAGACGGTCTGAAAAAATTGGAAAGTATGTAACATGAACAACGCCGGCTGTGCTGAAATTCAGTTTTTGAAATATAGCGGTTTCTGCCGTAAACCCAAACAGTTTTAACCGTTGTGAGCGGGAAAAGTAGCCCCATCGGCACCTTCGCTAAAAAAATGCAGAAAATGCTTGACATTTACTACAACACTCGTTATACTACTAAAAAAGTAGTAGGATAACCTAAAAACTCGGAGGCGAAATGCCCAAAGTCGATATCTTAACCAAACTGGAATGGGAAATCATGAAACAGGTTTGGCGGAAAAAGCGCGCAACCGTGCGCGAGGTATTCGAAATAATGCCGGCCGATAAGGCGCGCGCTTACACGACGATCCAGACCTATATGGAACGGCTCGTCGATAAGAACTATCTGAGTAAAGAAAAAATCGGCCTGGTGAATTTCTACACGGCCAGGGTAAAGGTGAACGATGCCTTGGAGCGTGAGACCGGCTATTTTGTCCGGAACGCCTTTGATGGTTCGTTCTCCAAGCTGGCGGCGTTTCTTTTCAATACCCATGATTTCGATGAGAAGGATCTGGCCGAGATCAAACGGCTGATTGAAGAGAAGGAGCAGAGAGATGAATAATTTCATCGAAGGATTCAACCATTTCAGCTCGCAATGGTTCGAAATCTTTGCGGGCAATTCACTGCAGATAGCCGTCCTGTTCGTGATTATCTATCTGCTGGCCGTCATCTTCCGCAGGAAATCGGCGACCTTTCTCTATGCCATCTGGCTGACCCTGCTGGTCAAGGCGGTCCTGATTCCGCGAATTCGATTGCCGTTTTTCGGAAACCGGGTGATCGATCCGGTGAGTTACATGCTCGACGCCGTTCCGGTTGCACTATCGCCGGCGATTTCGAATCGTAGCGGAATTCATTTGCCGATCTCTTCAGTTCTGTTTCTTATCTGGCTCGCGGGCATTGTAATCCTGATGCTAATCTTTATTCACAATGAAAGGAAATTCAACCGCTTGTTACGTAACGCCCGGCCGTTTGAAGCGCCGGATGCAATCAATCGGATCGCGCAAAAAATGGGGGTACGCGTCGCTGTTCGCGTGTTGATTTCCGAAGAAGTGCCGGCGCCGTTCACACGCGGTTACCGCAAGGCCGTGATCTACCTGCCTTCGGAAGCCCGCGGCTGGAATCCGCAGCAGCTCAATCATGTACTGAGTCACGAACTCGCTCACCTCAGACGCCGGGACTTCCCGGTGATTCTGTTCCAGAACGCGCTGAATGTGCTCTACTTTTTTCATCCGCTGATCTGGGCGGCCAATTTTCAGGTCAATTTTCAGCGCGAAAAAATTTGTGACGACCTGGCGATCAGTGTACTCGGTGAAAAACCGGCCACCTACGGACGAACGTTATTGCAAAATCTCGAAAGCCTGTTTGTCAAGAAGCACGTACCGTTGATCGCGAACGGGCTCTTGTTCTCTAAAAAGGTGATTGTCAGGCGTTTCGAATATCTTTTTAACAGGAGGGAGGAAATTATGCTAAAGTTAAGTGCTTTTCAGAAAGTGCTCGTAATTGCACTGATTGCGACGGCGGTGATCCTGTCGTGCAGCCCAAGAGCCGCCCAAAGCGTTCGGATTCCCGAGGACGCAATGGTGTTTTCGGAAATCACCGTAACTACGGAGGAAGGAAAGGAACTGGTCCCTTACGATGAGCCGCCTTTGCCGGTTGGGGGATTTAAGGCGATTCAAGCCAACCTGGTCTACCCGGAGAAAGCCTTGCAGGCCGGGATTGAAGGCACGATTGTCGTCCAGTTTTATGTCGATGAAAACGGAAAGATAGGTAACTGCACGGTTCTGAAAGGCTTGCCCGGCAAAGGTTTGGATGATGCTGCCGTGGAAGCGATCCGCAAGACAGCCTTCCAGCCGGCCCGCCAGGGAGGGCAAAATGTTGGGGCTACGATCGCCGTCCCGGTTCTTTTTCAATTATCGACGGAGCATTTGAAGAGTGCCCATCCAAAACCTGAAGTAAAATTTGTAAAATATGATGAACCGCCGGTGCCGATCGGGGGATTCAAAGCAATTCAAGAGAGTGTGGTTTATCCGAAGGCTGCCTGGCAAACCGGGATTGAAGGAACCGTCATAGTCCAGGCATTCATCAATAAAAGAGGTAAGGTGAAAAAATGTGCGATTCTAAGGGGAGTTCCCAATACCGGACTTGATGAAGCGGCGATGGAGGCGGTTCGCAAAACATCTTTTGAACCTGCCAGGAGAGGTAAGAAAAAAGTTGGAGTGTACATCTCCGTTCCGGTCATTTTTAAAGCGAAGGAAATTGACTCCGCCAGTCAGCCGTAAGTCAATCTCATTCCCGGTCTGGCTGAAGGAGTTTATGAGGTGAAGATTTCTTATCTGGGATATAAAGAGGAGACTTCGGATTCCGTCGTGATCAAGGGTGGTTCAACGACGGTCCTGGATGCGAAATTGAAGCAGGCTGCGCTCCGGACGGGGAAGGTGATCGTCAAGACGAAACAGCAATAACGTTACCTGTCTCGGAGCAGGGAAGGGCATTCCGGTATGGATTCCGGGATGCCTTATTATATAGGCTTTGCTCTTACTGTTGAATTTTCTGACTTTCAGCAGTTATAAAATAGGTTCATCGTCATAATGCGTACCAACTTGTGGCATGAAGGGCATAGATTTTC
>CAZPRY010000086.1:0-11244 GCA_964589175.1 uncultured bacterium | reverse complement strand
TAACTCGGCAATATTGTCCCGGGTGTCTTTGTTATCATCAATAATGAGTATCGATTCCATTAGCACCTGCTATTTCTTTTCTTATTCTCTCAATTGTTCATTGGTGCAGATAATATAGGCAAAAATATTTGAAAACGGGTTCCGAAATCCGGGGTGCTCTGAAATTCGATCCTGCCCCGATGGGCTGTGATGATTTCGTATACGAGCGGGAGTCCGAAACCAAAACCGGTTGCTTTGGTTGAGTAGAAAGGCTGAAAAATATTTTTCTGGTTCTCTTTGCTGATACCGATTCCCGTATCGCTAATTTCGATCCGGAATTCTGAACCGGGATCGATGATTTTGGTTGAGATCGTTAGTGTGCCGTCGTTTGGCATGGCCTCGAACGCGTTGCGTAAAACATTTTTAAAGGCCTGAGATAATTTAAATTCATCGGCTGCGATGCGGACTTCGGTATCCGCCGCCTCGAGAAAAATCTCGATCAGTGCATATTCCGTGGCGATTTCAAGCGCGTCGGCATAAATTTTATCCGTGAGAAGGCGTGTACTGATCGGTGTGAGTTCGTAATAATGTTCCTGGGTGAAATCGTAAAGTTCCCGAATAACCTTATTGCAGATATTGACATTGCGGTTGATTCGCTCCATGTGCACCAGCAGTCTGTTGTCGTCGTTCGCCGCGGCCCCAGCGACGAGTTGCGCGGAACTTTTAATCGTTGCCAGGGGATTTTTTATTTCATGAGCCAGTTTCAGACTCAGCTGCTTCAGACTCTCCCGTTTGGCCTTTTCGGCATTCCGCAGATTCGCCTCGGCCTCTTTTAGGGCCGTAATATCCCGTCCCGTGCCATGGATTTCGACCACCTTGTCGTTCTGAGTAATGGGCCTGATCTTGAACCAAATGTCCCTCGATTCCCCGGACTTATTCAAAATTTTGGTTTCGTATTCTACGATCGCGCCGTCGATGACTTTTTGATGCTGTTGTGTGACCGCTTCGCAGAGTGAGGCATCAACGATATCGAGGAGATTTTTGCCGATTAATTCTGTCTTGTGGTAGCCGGTGACATTCTCGAGATGCCGGTTGACATCCAGAATGCGGCCGTCCAGGTTCGCCGTGAAGATCAGATCGATCGCTTCTTCGAAAAGACTTCTGTATTTTAATTCCTTTTGATGGAGTTCGATACTTTTTTCTTCGACCAGTTCTTCCAGTTTTTCCCTGTATCGACGGGCGGCTCTCAACCGAATCAGAACGATCATGGCGACAAGACCAACGAGGAATAATCCCGAACCGAGACGAAAGTACCAGGTTTGCCAAAATGGCGGGACAATAATAAGATCGATCGAGAGGTTATCCTTGGTCCAGACACCTCGCTTGTTGACACCTTTCACTTCGAAAGTGTAGGTACCGGGTTTGAGGTTGGCATAACTTGCGTAATTCCGTACGCCTGCTTGCACCCACTCCGATTCGAGTCTCTTCAACCGATAGAAAAATTGGTTGTTATTCACGTCCACATAATCGAGCAAAGCGAATCGAAAGGTCACGAAATTTTCATCATAGTCGAGCCGGATGGTTTCAGTGTATTCCGGAGCGAGGGGAAGTTTTTTTACCTTTCCGAATACTTCAATCTGAGTCAGAATCAGATTCGGCGGTTTGTGCTCTTTCTCAAGGCTGTCAGGATGAAAGGTGCTGATGCCATTGATACCCGCAAAGTACAACCGGCCTGACTGATCTTTATAACTGCAGGCGATCTGGCTGATATACATTTGTTCGGGCGGATAATAGTAATCGATACCATCCATGATATCCAGGTTGCTGATGCTTCCCGTAGGAATGGAATAGCGGGAGAGTCCCGTAATTGTCTGAATCCAGAGGGAATTTCGATCGTCGATGATCAGACTTAAAATATCGTTGTTGATCAATCCGTCCGACTGGGTAAAGGTCGTATACGTGCCCGTCGCCGGATGGTATCGGAAAACGCCGGAATGGCCGGTCCCGATCCAGAGTGAACCGCCGGAATCACAGGCCAGGCTTGCAATCCGGCTGCTGCTGAAAGTGCCGGGAATGCGGGGATCGAAGTCGTAATCTTCAATAAGGTTGGTATTGCGGTTAAGTTTTTTTAGGCCGTGACCATAGGTTCCGAACCAGATGTTGCCTTCCGTATCTTCGGTGATATTCTGAATGGAAACCGGGGGTGTCAGTGCCTGCTTATGATGGATGAAAGCGTCATCGATAGCGGAGTATTCCTCAAGATAACCGTTGCTTGTGCCCGCCCAGATCACACCACTCCGGTCGCAAAGGAGGGAGAGTATTTTTTTATCGCTCAGGCTGTTATTATCATTTGGATCGGGATCGTAATGGATAATTTTCCGGGATGAAGCCGGGATTTTTTTAAGACCGGAACTGGTGGCTAACCAGAGGTTGTCGTTAAGATCAGGTTTGATGTCAAATATTACGTATTTACTCAAATCCGAATATTTCGGATCCGGTGAACAAATAACGTTTTTAATCATATCATAAAATTCGAGACCTTCATTGGTCCCGATCAAGAGTACATTCTCGCTGCCGGCATACAGGGTGACGATCGTTTTCTTGGCGACGGATTTCTCCGGAAGCCTGATATGCCGGGCGAAGCGCGTCGATTGGGAATACATATAAACGCCATTGCGGATGGAACCTAACCAGATACAGTTGGAACGGTCAACGCAGATGCTGCGGATTTTAAGGGGCATTTGGGGTGGAAAAGACGATGAATTCCGTATGTTGTAGAACCGGTTTGTCTGCGGATCATACACATTCAAGCCCCCATTGACCGTACCCACAAGGAGGTTCCCCTGCCGGTCTTCACTGATGGCGAAGACCTTATTCTCGTTGATACTGTAAACGTCTTGCGGGTCGTATTCAAAGCGGGTGAAGGTTTCGTTTTGGGGATTGTATTTGTTAAGTCCGTGATTCGTACCGATCCACAGATTGCCTTTTCGGTCTTCATAGAAGTATTGTACGCAATTATTGCTGAGACTGGTTGAGATGTTCGGGGTATGGGTGAAGTGCCGGAAGTTATTCTTCCCCCGATCGAATAGATCCAGCCCATTGTCCGAGCTTCCTACCCATAGATTACCGGTACGATCCTGGTAGATTTTATTGATATGTTGCGAGGATAGGCTGGACGGATCTTGGGGATCGTGCTGGTAACTTGTATAGATTCCGGTCAAGGGATCGTATTTTTGAATGCCCGTCCAGCGGGTGGCGGCCCAGACCAGTCCCGAATCGTCTGCGATGATGTCGCACACGAAAAAGTATTTGAGATTTTTCGTAGAGTCCTGATTATATAGGAAACATTGCACAGAATCGGTTTTCGAATCCAGTCGGGCAAAACCGCTTTTCTGGGTTGCAATCCAGATGATTTCGTTTTTATCCAGGTAGATGGAAGTGATATTATTCCCGGGCAAGTTATTGTGGATACCGTCGGGGAAAGTGTAGTGTTTAAAAGTATATCCGTCGTAGCGATCGAGTCCTTGCGAGGTGCAAAACCACATAAAGCCCAGACTATCCTGACGGATGAAATGGATTTTATTGTCGCATAAATCATAATCCTGGCTGGTGAGATGGAGTCTTTCCGTATAGAGAATTTCGGAAGCCGGGCTTATGGAGAGGCAGCCGAGAATCGCGATCAGCAAGATATTTTGTAGGGTTATATGGTACAGATGCCCGTTCATCACGCTTCGAATTTCAGATTTTATGATCTCCATATGGGAAACTCAAGGTAAAACAGGTCCCCTGTCCGACCCGGCTGTCGATTTGAATGCCGGCCCCATGGGCTTGCAGGATATCTTCCACTAATGGGAGTCCCAGACCGAATCCCATCGGTTTCGTCGAATAAAATGGTTCAAAGAGATCACCCAGTTTTTCCTCGGCAATGCCGCAGCCGGTATCACATATTTTAAAAATGATACGTTGGTCCGATTCATTGTGTTCCAGCCGGAATCCGAGCGTCCCGCCGGCGGTCATGGCCTCAATCGCATTGTTGATAAGATTCGAAAACGCCTGGGTCAACCGGAATTCGTCGGCGTAAATAGGCGGAATGTGATCGGGAATATCGGCCTCCACTTCGATTCCATCACTCTGCGTCGCTTTGTCGAGCGCGTACGATTGCATCCGGATCAGAAATTGTACAGGAGAGATTTTGACGAACTGGTAGGGCTTGGTGGTTGTAAAATCATATAAATCCCGAATGGTCTGATTACATAGATCGACATTGCGGTCGATAATTTCCATATGATTGCCGATCCGTTGATTAGCGAGATCAGCATTTATACCTTCCACCAGCTGGGCAGAACTTTTAATGCTGGCCAGTGGATTTTTGATCTCATGGGCAATTTTTAAGATCAGTTGGTGCAGACTCTCCCGTTTCAGCCGTTCGGCTTCTTTGAGCTCCTTCTCGGCTCTTTTCAAGGCTGAGATATCCCGGGCGATACCGTGAACACCGGTGATTTTACCGTTTTCACGGATGGGACGCAGTTTAATCCAGACAATTCTCGGAATCAGAGTTATATCGGCGATTTCGGTTTCGAATTCCACAGACTCACCCTTCAACACCATCAGGTGCTTTCGAAGTACCATAAAACGATGCGATTGATAGATATACTGATAGGCTGGTTGCCCGGTTAGTTGGTCTATGGTGCAGCCGGTAATACTTGCAAAGAGCCGGTTGACAGTCACAAGTCGTCCCGTTGTATCGGTGGTCCAGATAATGTCGTTGGCGTTCTCAAAAAGATCACGAAATTTTTCTTCGCTGAGCCTAAGACTTTTCCCGAATTTTTTCCGCGTGTGAATTTCCTCGACTAATTTCAGGTTGGTATTCTGAATCTCTTCAGTTCGCTGAGCAACCAACAATTCGAGCTCTTCCTTGGAGCGCTGGAGGACTTCTTCGGCGCGCTTTTGATTGGTGATATCAATCGCGTAGGCCGCTACGGATTGAACCTCATTCTTGTCATCCATAACCGGATAGAAATTGTTGAGAAACACGCGGCCGTTGTTTTGATCCTCAAATAAAATTTGCCTTTTTATATTGAGACACTCTTTGAAAACTTGGTAACGGCTCTTGATAATACCATCCGGTAAAAAATTTGAGATTGATTGACCGATGAGTTGCGACTCTTGAGAGCCCAGACTTTGAGCCATGGATTTATTGACAGCCAGGATCAAACCAGCCGGGTCTAACAACATCGCCAGATCGACGGGAGCGTTGAGAAGTTCGCGGGCGGTTTTTTCGCTGTTGCGCAGGGCGGACTCGATCCGCTTCCTTTCAATAATTTCCCGGCGTAACTCCTGATTGGCGTCGGCTAATTCCGCAGTGCGCTGGATTACCCGCTTCTCCAGTTCGTCGCGGGCTTCCCGGAGAGCGTCACTCTTCTCATGCAGTTCGCGGGTTCGGGCTTTGACCAGCTCCTCCAGTCTCTGCTTTTGCCACTGGATCGTGGCAATTCTCCACCAGATCAGGAAGGCTATCACTGTGATGGCAAGCAGACTGCTGACGATTTTAAACCATCCGGTTTGCCAATAGGGAGGCGTAATCTGCAACTGTACGGCAAGTTCGCCGGACGATCCGAGATCCTGGTAATCGTTATATCCTTTAACCCTTAGTGTGTAGTTGCCGGGAGCAATATTGGCATAACTAACATAATTCTGATTACCGCAACTGATCCAGTCTTTGTCCAGGCCCTGGATCATGTAGAAATAGCGCTTCTGGTCTGTGGGTAAGAAATCGAGTAATGAGAATTCAACGGAAAAATAGTTATCTCTATAAGTCAGAGTAATATTTTTCAAATCATAGATGGGCTGATCCAGATGGATTTCTTCACCCAGGATTTTGAAGTCGGTGATTACCAGATTCGGGCTGGAGGCATTCAGTGCAATGCTGTCGGGATGAAAGCGGATGAATCCGCTATAACTGCCAAAGTACAAATAGCCGTTTTCATCGATACAATAGCAGCCGTAGTTGTAGCCCGATAGATGGACATTCGTAGTCTCTAAAGTATCTCCGTTCCAATAATAATTGGCACCCTGCAGCTCCTCTTTCAGATAAGTAAGCGCCTTATCCCGGAAGCGGAAATTAGACATTTCCAGATTTTTCGGGTCGATTTTAGACAGCCCTTTATCGGTATTAATCCAGATAAATCCCTTTCTGTCCTGCAGGATTCCGCCGATTTTTTGACCCGGCAAACCGTCCTCATCGGTGAAGACACGGACATTATTGTTGGCTGTGTTGTAGTAAATCAGGCCGTCCCGGCCGGTACCGATCCACAGGTTTTGCTCATCATCAATCCAGATCGAAGTGACGAGCATTCTTTTTAACCGGGGGATATCATCTTCCAACGGCAGTTTCCTGAATGTTTCCGTCCCCGGATCGAACTGCACAATGCCGTAATTGGATACGCCTAACCAGAGTATTCCCTCATGGTTAATGGCCATTTTGATGATGCCAAAGGGGGATGGATCATCCTCTATTATCGCGCTTGGATCGTAGCCTGTATAGCGATGGGTCTGCATATCGAATTGAAACAGGCCGTTATTCGTACCGATCCACAGATTCCGCTCGTCTTTTTGAAGGATGGAAGTAATCCGCAGGAAGGGGTGCTTGGGATAGAAGTCATCGTATATCTGGTAATGCACAAAATTCCCGTTTTCCACATCGAATTGATCCAATCCGGTTCTTGTACCGATCCAGAATTGTTCTCGGCTATCTTTAAAAATGTCCTGAATTCTGTCGTGACTGACTGAATGAAGATTCTGATCGTCATGACTATAATACCGGAATGTTTTATCGCGGAGATTGAATTGATTGAGTCCATCGAATTTCGTTCCGATCCAGATGCTGCCTTGACCATCCGGGCAGATGCTGGTGATATGGGAATCGCTCAGGCCGTCTTCGGAACCATAGCGGTTGAAGTTTTCACGGAAGCGAAAAATATTGATTCCCTGGTTTATGGTGCCGATCCAGAGATTCTGCATCTGATCGAGATAGATCGTTGTGATTGCATCGTCCGACAGACTGTTGGGTTCGAGGGGATTATGCCGGATGTGGATCGGGGTATTACTCTCCGGCGAAAATATGAATAATCCGGCGTTCGCGGTTCCGACCCAGATATTGCCGAATTGGTCCCGGTGCAGGCAGTCGATGCATAAACGGGAAGCTTCGTCCGGCGAATCGTGGTAAAGTGTGACCCGCCTGCCTAGTCCGGTGGAAGGATTGAACCGTATTAATCCGTCCTCATAGGTTGCGATCCACAGCGTCCCGCCCGGGTCGATCAGTATAGTCCGGATTTTTGAACGTTCCAGTAAATCAATTTGATACCGGGTAGATTTGCGGGTTATCGGGTCGTAAAGGATCAGCCCGGCGCCGAAAGTACCGAACCACATCCTATGCTGAGAATCCTCGGCCAGGCAGGCTATTTTCGTGCCGCTAAATTCACCCAGATCTTCGGAATTACGTTCAAGGATACGAAACTCAGCGCTACCCGGATCATAGCGGCAAATACCGAATTTGAGCGAAATAAACCAGAGGATACCGTTGCTGTCTTCATAGATATCCTGAATTAACCAATTTTGTATCGATGCCGGTACTTGCTGCGCAGCGAGAGTTCTGCTGACGGGATCGTACCTGAACAGCCCATCATCGTTCCAAATCCATAGGTTGTCATTTTTATCGAGACAAATTGCCTCAACTTTCGTGTCCGAGACAGGCAGGAAATGATAACCATCAAATCGGAACAATCCTTGCGGACTGGCGATCCAGATGAAACCGGTCCGGTCCTGAAGGATGGCTTTGATGTTGCCGGAACCCAGTTCATCCTTTGTACTGAGATGCGTAAACTCCATTTTCTGTGGCAGGAGACGGGTCGAAGATCGCACCCGGAAGGGGAGGAGCAAAACAAGCAGCAACAAAACGGCGATCGCGGATAACGTCGTTTTATGTTCGAATTCGTCCTTATGCAACGTAAGTACCGGCCGCATGCTGCCTGAATTGAAAATTGCTAACTGTAAAACTTACTGAATTTATAACTAATTAGATGAAATGGAAAAGTTATATTTGAAAGCCGCCCGGCGCTTTACCGGATATACCGACTTCCGCTGAAAAGTATTCTTAAAACAAACGGCGGGTTAGTTCATCGGCTCTGATCACAAGCGGAGTGTCGGGATCGGCATCTTTCCAGAGCGTTCGAAAATGAGCGAGGTAGGTCCGTGCTTCCGGTTTGAAACCACTGACGGCATAAAATTCGCTGATGCAGAGCAGGGCGGGTGCATAATTCGGATTAATCGACAGAAGCTTGCTCAAACCTTTAATGGCTTGGGTATATTTACCGGCCTGACCCAGAGCCTGATATTGCTCGAAGCGGTAAGGAATGGCGAGGCTTGTGTCACCGATAGTTGCCGCCGCCAGCGCGAACTGATCGGCGGCTTCCTGGTACATGGCGTTTTTATAATTCAGTTGCCCTTCCAGGCAGGCAGACATCACGAGAATCGCGTGTTTTTTATAATAGACTTCTTCTGTTTTGCTTTTGGTCTGAATTGAAGAAATAATGTATAAAGCGGTGGGAAGGTCCGAATTCTCGATGGCATACAAACATTGGTAATACAATTTCTCGATGTCGTCGCATAACGGGAGCAAACAATCGAGTTCGCTTTTCATTTTATCCGGCTGGTGGAGGGATTTGAATATTTGTTTAAACCGGAAAGCTGCCACCTGTTTAACGGGTTGGCTCATGAGGTAAGTATCGCAGAGTTCCTGAGTGATTTCCAACGCTTTACTGTAATGGCCCAGGCGGATATACGCCTCGGCCAGACGCAAATGCATGACCGTACCCAGGTATCGGTTGTGGCGCAATTCATCCGGTTTGGCGGAAAAAGCGGCTTCGATGATCTGAATCGCCTCCTGATACCGTCCGATAAGCAGGTAGATTTCGGCGACACTATCGTACGGATTCAGCTGGTCCGGGGCGAAATCCTTGTATTTTTTTAAATATACCAGAGCCTCTTTTAACAGTCCTCTTTTGGCATATAGATAACCGATATTGTTGTAGGCGATGATATAATTCGGCTGTTGTTTGAGAATCTCCTGAAAAGTCTGAATCGCGCCTTTGAAATCGTTTTTATTCCACTGCCGGTAAGCCCAATATTGCTTGACCTGGAGATCGTTGGGAAAACGTCTGCTAAGAGTATCGAAAGTGGCCTGGGAGAGCAAATTATCCTGGCGGAATTCCGCCCAGGCGTATTGTATAATCCAGCGCTCATAATCCGAGGAATGCCGGCTGAGCTCCCGCGCCCGGGTAAGATAGATTTTAGCACTATCCGCATGACCCAGCGAGATCTGCATGTCCGCGCTACGCAGGTAAGCGATGGCAAATTGGGGATCGGAGCGAATCGCCTTTTGATATGCTTCCAATGCATTCGTGAGATCAAAACGCAACCGCAGCTGATCGCCCTGCTGCAGACTGAGGAGGGCCTCCTCGGATTGCGTAGTCATCTGGGCTGGTTTTTGGCAGTTTGCGAAGAACAGCAGGAGAATCAAAAAACCGAACCAGATCTGTTTGGGGAATCTGTGTCTGCTTGGCTTGCCCATCATCTTTAAATTACAATTTCCTGTTAACAATGAAAAAGATTTTTTTGTATCATCACTACCCATTCACATACAAGGGCTTAGAGTCGGAATTTCAGCAAATGTTGTCAGGTACTTTGGATTTTAAGCTCCGTTCAGGCACTTTTTATTGAGTATTATTATCTTAAGCCATAAATTACCCAGAATTGACAAGTAAGGTGACTTTGGATCAAACGAAACAAATTGTAATTGCTCATTATACGTTGCCGCCGGTCGTTGGAGGCGTTGAAAACACATTAAAACCGCTCGCAGAAGTATTTACCCGGAACGGTTACCTGGTGAATCTCATCGCCGGGGAGGGGATGATCGAAGGTCCGAACCTTCAGACCAGTATTATCCCGGATCTGAATCCCGACAATCCTCATATCCTGAATATGCAGCGCGTTTTGCGCATCGGGTCGTTGCCGGAATCTTACGAAGTACGCCTGCAGACAATTCAGAAAAAGATTGAGATGACGATCGGTAATATTAACAATGTGATCATCCATAATATCATGACGATGCCCATTAACCTGACGCTGACCGAGGCCTTTTGGAATTATATCCAAAAATTTCCACAGAAAAAATTCTATCTGTGGACGCATGACCTGGCCTGGCAAATGGATGAATATCAGCAGATACTCTATGATAAACCACCCTGGTCGCTTCTCAAAACGCCTCTTGAAAATGTGGTTTACATTACGGTCTCGGAGACGCGCCGCAGACAGCTCTCCGAACTAATGGGAATTCCGCGACGCAGAATCGTCGTCGTGCCGAATGTCTTCAAGTACCAGGATTTCTTCAGATTTGATGGATCCACGGATCTTCTGGTTCAACACATGAGTATCTTCAATCGCTTTCCCATTATCCTGATCCCGGCCCGGCTGATTCCGCGAAAAAATCTTGAGGAGAGCATCCGCGTGATTGCCGCGCTACAGGAAACCTTTCCCCACATTCTGGCGATTATTACCGGTAAAACGAACGATCACAACGATCGGCCTTCCGACTATGCCGAGAGCCTGATGCAGCTGGCTCGCCAGCACAAGATAGCGGAAAATATTCTCTTTCTGAGCGAGATGATGAAATCGCTGAACATCGCACCTGATAAAAACCGGCTGATCGTGCGCGACCTATATTTCCTGTGTCACATGGTTTTGCTGTTGAGCCTTGACGAAGGTTTCGGTCTACCGATCCTCGAAGCCGGCTCGTTACGCGTCCCGCTTGCTGTTTCTCAAATCCCGGTTTTCAAAGAGATTGTCGGGGATGGGGCGCTTTTCCTGCGACTGGATGAGGACGCCGAAAAGAATGCGGCGAAAATCCGACAGTATTTCACCGATAATCCGCCTGCGACCGCAAAATTGTTCGGACGAATATTCGAAAATTATAATTGGGATACACTTTGGGAAGCGCACCTGAAGAAACTATTCGCGGAATAAATGACTAGCTCTTCGGATGTGCTTTATTGTTGCGAACATAATCAATTAATTTGCCCCGCTTCGTTCTCCCTGTCGTCGAACTACGCAGAACACTCTTCAGCCCTATCGATTTTTGGAAAAAACATGATCCGGGTCAATATGAACGAAAGTGGCCCGCCTCATGGAGGCAAGCCACGCAAAGTTCCG
>CAZPRY010000085.1:0-11428 GCA_964589175.1 uncultured bacterium | reverse complement strand
GGCTGTCTCTTCTATTTGTAAATCATAGGACATTTATTCTGAGAATCGCTATAAGCGTCGCGAAGAGGGAAATTATTCTACTGAGAAAAATGAATAATAAAACAATTCTCCAAATATGACAGATCTAGACAATGATTTATACTGGGAGTTAAATCAAAATAGTGTAATAAAAATTTGATTGGATTAGTAATGAACGATGATGAACTTGTCAATAATGCTTTAGAGTTGAAGAGGCTCGATCAGTCTGTTGTAAAAGCAGTCGTTGATTGCGAAATAGATAAGTTATTGGTACTGCTCCAGGATTTTACTCGAGTAAGACGTAAAATTCAAATTCAATTAGTCGAGTCTGCCACAATAGAAATCCACGAACAGCATGCTTGTAGAATTCTCCAAAAGATAAGTGCAGGTTTAAAATTCCACTCTGATGACATCATTGCCATACTTAAAACTCCGCTTGATGGGACCGGAAATATTGAGGATCTAACGGACGAAGAGATAGATGAGTTAGGCTCACGTTTATTTTATTCTTGGATAAGCCACTATGAATATATTAGGAACTTATTTAAAATTAACACACTAATCATTGGTGTAAAAATTCCTGAGAATCTAATAACGTACGTGACAGAGGCTAGGAACTGCTTCAGCTTTGAGCAATATAATGCGGTCATTGCACTATCTAGAGCAATAATTGAGGCTGCCGCAAAGGACATCTGTTTCAGATTGAATTATTTAGATAGTGATGGGAGTGCTCTCATCTCAATAGACCCAACCGTGTTCAATCAAATACTCAGATTGATAGCGTCCGGACCGTTTAAAAGGAAAGTAACCAAGCTTTACTACCGCGCATGCCCGGTTGTTCATGGAGATAGAATCGTATCCGATAGCGAAGCTGCAAGGGTTTTTCGATTAACTATAGAGATAGTGCAAGATCTCTATTTAAAAAATGGATTCTAGCATTTTCATTCGAATATCTACTCGGGCCTCTATGACATTTATCCAATCTGGGAACGGCGGAATTTATTAATGATAGGAGAATACTAAATATTCACAATTTAAAATAAGGAGGTACTTATGACCTATTCTTTAGATTTGGAGTTTATTGATAATCGAAAAAACAAGGGCTCCATTTCTCCGATAGCAAATATTTATGTGAAAACATTCACATCAAACAGAGAGAGAATTTTTATCACTCCAGACTGTGTATGTATTCAAGAATTTGAATATCAAGTAGATAGACTGCAAAAGGAGCTCAGAGATATACTTACAAAAACGAAAATAAAATTTTTAAAGCTTAATACTTGTGATAAGGTATAACTGAAAATAACTGTAAAACAGGAAGTAACCATGAAAAATATGATATTGAAAGTGGTTAAATATTTATTCACTTGTTTTTTATTATCAATTAATTATTTGGTACTGTCGACTTTATTTGCACATTATGACGTTCCTATGGGTGGCCTTTTGATTGTAATTATAACAGTTATTCTTGTATTATCGTTGAAAAATAAAGTAAAGCGATTTTACGATTCGGAAAAGCAGCTTGCATTCATTCTTTTTATATCGAATTTATATTTATACGTTATTTATTATTTATCCTTTGAAAATGATAAGGATGCTATATTGAATGGCGATGAATACGACATAGTTTTATCAAATGCACACGGGTGGGTGGCACAGGGAACTGCATTATTGATATGGTTTTTCTTGATATATTGGATAATTGTAAAGTATAAAAAGAAGGGACAAACTCATGAGGATGAATGAAAGGCACTGACAATCCAACTTATAAAATCCTGGCCGCGCTGAACACCGCGACAAGGAAACCTACTATGGGCAAACAGTCATTTCTAAAAGGATGTATTCATATTTGCAAACCCGCCGGAAGAAACAGATGATCACACCTCTTCACGCCCTTTTCCGACGGACAAATCACTTCGGGGAGAGTTTCCCCAACTTCGGGGCAGGATCCCCCAAACCAGGGGGAAGTTTCCCCAATCATGGGGCAAGGCCGCCCAAACCCGGGGGAAAGTTCCCCGAACATGGGCAAGAGTTCCCCAAACCCGGGGGAAGTTCCCGCGATCACGGGGCAATGTCGCCCAAGCTCAGGGGAATGTTCCCCAAACATGGGCAAGGGTTCCCCGACCCTGGGGGCAAGCCGCCCAACCTTGGGGCAACGTCCCCCAAGCATAGGGCAATCTCTCCCGATCACGGGCCGGAGTCCGGCGATCAATTTGGTGCACAAAATTTTATTGGGAATGAATCCAACTTGTTGGGGCAGTGTCTGAACAATTTCTCGCTGCATTGCGTCAATCGACAAAACAACCCGGCCGGGATAAGGCCGACTAGAAAGGAGTAAAAATGTCGAAGAATTCCTATGCAGAAGTTGTCAGCAACAGCAAGTTGAAAGCGGGTGCCGTCCGCGCACACCAGGCGGAGTTGACGGCCCGCGGATTGGATGAGGCCTACTCGACGGCCTTCGAAGCCGGCATCAGCGACACCGAATCGAAGAACACGCAGCAGGAAGCGAAGAAAGCGGAACTGAAAGCAGCCACCACGGCAGTATTGGAAGCGCTGGATACGCTGAGAGCCAAAAACAGTGAAATCGACAAACTGGTCAAGTTGACCCTGCCCAAAGACACCTGGGTGGAATTCGGTATTACGGCCAAACGCTAAATTGAATCTTCGGATATTTCGGAAAGGCCCGGTGATCTAGCCGGGCTTTTTTTATAAGGCTGGAACCCGGAACTCCGGTTCCGGTTTTGTCCATGGGACGATGGGAAAAAGTGATAAAAACGATTTTATTCGGCTCCGGGTGATGGCCCGGAACGGGAGTTCCGGGATACAAGTTATACCTGGTGTATTATTGCCTCTCGTTCCCTGGTTGTACTCGGGAACGTCATCAATTACCGCTACGGAGTACAACCCCGTAGCGAGGTGTAAAAACAGTGAAATCGACAAACTGGTCAAGTTGACTCTGCCCAAAGACACCTGGGTGGAATTCGGAATTACGGCCAAACGCTAAATTGAATCTTCGGATATTTCGGAAAGGCCCGGTGATCTAGCCGGGCTTTTTTTTATAAAAACCTGTTTCCGGAGCGTAGCGACTAAACAGGTTTTGCCGGGATTATTTAGCCGCAGATTTTCACAGATAAACACAGATTTATTGTTCTGTTAACCGCAAAGGGGCTAAGACTACCGCCCGTCTGATCGGACTGGCAGGCCAAGTTTGCTAAAAATATTCCACACCTATACATAGTTTTCATTTCCTCTTTGCGACTTTTGCGCATTTTTAGCGTCCTTGGCGGTTAGGTTTTTTAATCCCTGAGAATACCCGGGATATGCTAACATTCCTTGACACGAGGATAACTGACTGATAAATTCCTTGCCGATGAATTGGAATTCCCGCCCGCGCCGAATCCGCAATATCGCTTTAATCTGGATGCTGCCCCTGATCCTGTGTTCGCAGCTGCTGGATTCGGACCAGAATCCGCCGGGCATCGATTGGAAATATATCAGGAGCGATCATTTCGTCATCATCTTCCCCGGGGAGTTGGATGCCGATGCCCAACGAGTGGCGAATACCCTGGAATTCTACCGCAATCCTCTCAATGAAAGCCTGGACGGACGCATGCACCACTGGCCGATTGTGCTCAGCAATCGCAGCACGACGCCCCGCGGGTATGTCACACTCGGACCGCGCCGTAGCGAATGGTACGGAACGCCGACCCAGGGAAGCCTGCTGGGGACTGACGAATGGTACCACATGCTGGCGATCCATGAGGGACGCCACATGGCCCAGTACGATAAATTGAGCAGTGGGTTCACGGGCCTGGCCGGCTACCTTTTCGGCGAATACGGATTGAGCGTGATGTCCAGTTTTTCGGTGCCGATGTGGTTCTGGGAGGGTGACGCCGTCGTGATGGAGACGCTCCTGACGAACGGCGGCCGCGGCCGGATGCCGATCTTCGATATGGATATCCGCACCCTGCTGCTTTCCGATATACGCTACGGGTATCATAAAGCCTATCAGGGCTCCCTGCGCGACTGGTATCCCAATCACTACCCGCTGGGCTACCTGATGGTGACGCATGTCAGCCGCAAGTACGGCTATGCCGCCTGGAATGACATCCTGCAGCGCAGCGCCAGATTCTCATTCTGGCCGTTCGGCTTCTCGGGTTCCGTGAAGAAATACACGGGCCGGAATGTGAGAGAAATTTATAACGACAGCATGAACGAACTGGATTCGCTCTGGAGGATTCAATTAAGTGGAACCGAAATAAGCGCAGCGCAGCCGCTGATTGACCGTCAGGCTCCAGCCTGGACGTTGTATCGCTATCCGCAGGCTTTGGATGACGGGACGGTCATCGCCGAGAAAGTCAGTCTGGCCGATCCGAACTGGCTGGTGAAAATATTGCCTAACGGGTGCGAGGTAAAAATACGCCAGATCGCACCGAAGGGCCGCTTTTCGGCTGCACAGGGCAGGGCGGTCTGGGCCGAGTATACTCCGGACCGACGCTGGGGACGGCAGAGTTTTTCCAATGTCGTGATTTACGATCTTCCGTCGGGCAAACGCCGCATGATCACGCAGGATGGCAAATACTTCATGCCTGCGCTGGCTCCCGACGGCGAACGCGTGGCGGCGGTGGAGTTTACACCGGATCGGACGTGTACGCTGGTCCTGTTAGACAGCGAAACCGGCGACATAACCAGGCGCTTTGCCAATCCGGAGAATGACTTTATCCAGGCTCCTAGCTGGTCGGAGAATGGCGAGCGTATCGTGTTTACGCGCCAGAAGTACCACGGCAAAGCGCTGGGCGTCATCGATATCGAGAGTGGCAAGCAGATTGATATTTTGCCGGAGAGCGAAGAGGACGTTACGTGGCCGGTTTTCTGGGGCGCGTACATTCTATACAATTCACCCCTGTCGGGTATCGATAACATTTACGCCGTGGAGATCGAAAGCGGGCAGCGCTACCAGGTTACGTCGCGTAAATTCGGCGCTTTCTATCCGTCAGTTTCCAACGGTGGAAGTGAGCTGCTCTTCAGCGATTATAATCGCGATGGCCTGTCCGTGCAGCGCATGTCCCTGAACCCGTCGGAATGGCGCTGCGTCGCCCTTTCGGGGGCCGGCGGGCTGTGCTATTTCGAGCCGCTTTCAGGGCAGTTCGACCTCGGCCCGGTCCAGGCGCCCGACGCACTCCCGGTGAAAAATTACCCCGTGATGGATTACCGGCGCTTCCTGAATCACCGCAAGGTGCACAGCTGGTGGGTGGCGCCGCTCCTGCCCGATGTGAAGGCCGGATTCGTGTCGACCGATCTGCTTAATACGTCCGAATTGCGTCTGAGCACGACCTACAACGTCAACGAGAAAGTGCAGAGTGTCGCGGCTGTCGCCAGTATTGCGGTATGGGAACCGATTCTGGATATCGGCTTTCAGTTCGGGCAGCGCGCTGCCCAGTATCAACGGTCCGGCGGGGGAACGGCGTGGGACAGCTGGGTGGAAAACGCCGTTTCTCTGGGAATCCGCCTGCCGTTCGACATTTCGCGTGACATCTACGCGACTGTCGCTGAACTCGGGTTTGGATTTTCCTATACGGATATCAGGGGCAAGCGGATCGATGAACAGTATCGTAGCGGCAACGGTTCCTTTGTTCCTTTCTATTTTCGGGTGAATTATCAGCGTTACCGGCAGCGTTCAAAACGCGATATTTATCCCGTTTGGGGCGAGGAATTCCAACTGGCTCAGCATGTGACCCTGCCCGGCTCCGATTACCGGGGCCGTCTGTTTTCGACTCAGGGGCGCTTGTTTCTACCCGGATTTTGGCGGCATCACAGCCTGCGCTTCGAAGGCGCCTATGAAAACCAGGTCCCGCAAAATTATCAATTTCGGAGCGAACTCCAATTTGTGCGCGGCTATGATTATGTTTATGCCGACGATTTTTACCGGGCCGGGATTCTGTACGAATTTCCGCTCGCCTATCCCGATCTGGCGCTGGGGAGCCTGGCCTATATCAAACGCCTGCGCGCCATGTTTTTCTATGAATACGGGCAGGGCCGCTCCGAAGAAACGGTGCGGCTGTTTCGTTCCGTCGGTGCGGAACTGATTATCGATTACCATCTCCTGACACTGGCTTTTATCGATCTGCAGAGCGGCCTGCGGTTTTCTTATCGAACCGAATTGAGAGATCCCCGCCTGGAATTGCTGATCATGGGCATTGCCTTTTAGCCTGCATCATTCATAAGCCACAAAGCGCATTTGGAAAACCACTAATTATCCCACCGGGATCCCTGAAGGGATACGAATTTCACAAATTATATTTTTCCTGAATTCAATAAAAACGATTAGTGAAAATTGGGGAAATTAGCGGCTTAAACCTTTTTTTCTTGTACTCAGATCTGTCATAAATATCTCTTCAAGATTTGGATTTAAACAAATGTATTTAACGTCAGTTCGATCTAAGCAAGGCGTTCGAATAACCTATTAACTCTTTGATTATTGTGGTATTGATCCGATAATAATCCTGATATAATGTCCTTTTTGAAGCGCAAAAAGGACCAAAAACTCCCCGGCATAATAAAATTGACCTGAAATCGGTGTTCCTTCACGGGATGGATTGTAAACTCACTCCGTTCAGACATACAATCCATCAGCCTGTTCAGGATCTCTGATTTCCGGACGGTCAATTTTATTATGCCGCCATTATCGACGGGAAAGGTTATCATCTTTTGTATAATGTACAGTAATATTCTCTGTGCTTCTCCGAGCCTCTGTGGCAATATTCGTATTTCTCTTATATCGAACTCACGTTATTTAATATTTCTCTGCGGCGAATATTTCAGATTAGACTTATTTTGCGGGCGTAACAAATCGGCCCTGTCTGTATCCAAGCCAGAGCAGATAAAACATAAACAGGAGATTTTATGCCTAATAAACAATCAACGCTGAAAGTATCCGGGATGCACTGCGCCATGTGCGTAAAAACCGTGGAGAAATCGATCCGCAACCTGGATGGTATTCTGGATGTCCAGGTGAATCTGGCGACGGAAAAGGCCCGGGTGACCTTCGATCCGGGTTTGGTGAAAATCGCCGACATGAAGAAGGCGGTCGGCGGCGCCGGCTACGAAGTGACCGGGACAGACGAGGAAGAAGGCGGTGATGACGAAGCACACTTAGCCGCGGAATTGCGTGCCAAAAAACGACGGTTTGCCATCGGTTTTGCGGTGGCAATTCCGCTTATGTTGCTGACGTTGCTGGGCGTCAGGCTGCCCATCCCGATGCCTTATTTCATGTTAATCGTGACGGCCCCCGTATTCGCCTATATCAGTTACCCGATCTTCAGGGCGGCTTTCCAGGCGCTGCGCAACCGGTCCCTGAGCATGGATGTCATGTACGCGATGGGCATGGGCGTGGCCTTTATCGCCAGCCTGCTGGGCACTTTCGAGATCGTGCTCACCCGCGAGTTTTTATTTTATGAAACGACAATATTTCTGGCGACCTTTCTGACGCTCGGTCGCTACCTGGAAGCCCGCGCCAAAGGCAAAACCTCCGAATCGATCAAAAAACTACTGGCCTTGCGGTCTAAGACCGCGACCGTGATCCGCGACGGTAAAGAAGCGGAAATCGCCGTCTCGGCCGTGATCGTCGGGGATATTATCCTGGCGCGTTCCGGCGAGAAGATCGCGGTGGACGGAAAAGTCCTGGACGGCGTGAGTTATGTCGATGAATCGATGATGACCGGCGAAGCTGTGCCGGTGTTCAAGGACCGGGGCGATACGGTCATCGGCGGAACGATCAACGGAAACGGTGCTTTGCGCTACCGCGCGGAAAAAGTGGGCCGTGACACAGTCCTGTCCCAGATCGTGCGCATGGTTGAGGAAGCCCAGGGTTCCAAACCGCCCATGCAGCGCCTGGCCGACCGTGCGGTGAGTTATTTCATTCCGGTGGTTCTGGCGATTGCGATCGTTTCGTTCGTCGTCTGGTACTTTATCGTCGGCAACGGCCTGCTCTTCTCGCTTACGACCCTGATCTCCGTGCTCGTGATTGCCTGTCCGTGCGCTCTGGGTCTGGCGACGCCGACGGCCGTGACGGTGGGCATCGGCCGCGGCGCCGAACTGGGCATTTTGATCCGCGACGGTGAGGCGCTCGAACTTTCCGAGAAAATTACGACGATCGTCTTTGACAAGACCGGTACGCTGACCCTCGGTAAACCGCAGATGACAGATGTTTTTGCACCCGGAAATGAACGTGAAAATACTTTACGCCTGGCGGCAAGTTTGGAGAAAAATGTCCAGCATCCACTGAGTGAAGCCATTCTTCAGTATGCCCGGCAGCAGGGCATCGAACCGCAAAGTGTCACGCAGTTCCGAACCATCGGCGGCAAAGGACTTTCCGGTAAAGTAGATGGTCATGAAGTACTCGTGGGCAACAGCCGCTTTTTCCAGGAGAACGAGATTGACATTAAGGGCGAATTTCAGGCTAAAATCACCGAATACGAAACGGCCGGCAAGACCAATATGCTGGTAACTGTCAATGGCCGATTGCAGGCCGTGATTGCCCTGGCGGACAGATTGAAAGCATCAGCGCAGGAGAGCGTCCGGCAGTTGAAGAAGGCGGGCTATTCGGTGGTGATGATTTCCGGCGATAACGAACGCAGCGCCCGCACAATTGCTTCTGAGTTGGAGATCGAGAGAGTTTATGCGGAAGTTCTGCCGCAGGACAAAGCCCGGATCACCCGCGAATTACAATCGCAGGGCGAAGTCGTGGCTTTCGTCGGGGACGGCATCAATGACGCGCCGGTGCTGGCCCAGGCGGATGTGGGACTGGCACTCGCCGGTGGTACGGACGTGGCCGTCGAGAGCGGCAGTATCGTACTGATGCGCAATGACCTGACTGATGTACTCGCGGCCTTGCAGCTCAGCAGAAAAGTCATGCGCAAGATCCGCCAGAATCTCTTCTGGGCGTTTGCTTATAACACCGCCCTGATCCCGGTAGCGGCCGGATTGCTCTACCCGTTTTTCGGGATTACGTTTAAGCCCGAATTGGGGGGGCTGGCGATGGCGCTGAGTTCGGTTACCGTGATCACGCTTTCCCTCTTGCTGAAGAGCTATACACCGCCTGCCAGGCAGAAACAAGCAATCGGAGCTGGACTTATAGGTTAAACTTTACTATAATACTTGCGCACAAATGGAAAGGAGTCGGGCGTGGATATTGGCAAATTCAATGAGATCATCGATTTCGCCATTGAGCGGGAAGACGAGGCGGTGAAGTTTTACCATGAGCTGCTGGAGAATACGGATTTTTTCGATATGAAAGAGATGCTGCGCGAGTTTGAATTAATGGAGCGCGGCCATATTACGATTTTGGAGAAACTGCGCCAACGCGAGGTCGCCGGCCTGAAAGCTGCGAAAGTCGATTCCCTGAAAATTAGTGAGTACCTGGTGCCGCCACCGACCCTGGAAAATATGAGTTTCCAGGATATTCTGATCACGGCCATGAAACGGGAGGAACTTTCACAGCGGCTCTATACGGATCTGGCGAGTAACATCGACGAGCCGGAGATGCGCCAGGTATTCGAGAAACTGGCCTCCGAAGAAGCCCGCCACAAGTTGAAATTCGAGAGATTGTACGACGAGGAGATTCTAACAGATAATTAGGTGCAGGTTCCGGCGTCTTCATTTTTCATCTCCTGCCATATCCGAAATCAGCAGTAAAATCTGAGGCCACATAACTGTGGCCTTTTTTGTTATAACTGCTCTAAAATTAGTTGCAAGCGCAACGATTAAGATGTAAATTTGGTTGCGTATGCAACTATTAATGAAAACGGGAAAGTGAATATCGAGTGGATCGTGATAAACATATTCTGGATAATGATCATATCGGCAGGCTGCTGCTGAAAATTTCGGGGCCGGCGATGGTCGGCATGGCTGTGAACGCTCTCTATAACGTCGTGGATGCGATTTTTGTCGGGCGCGGCGTGGGCACGTTGGGAATCGCGGGCATTGCGATCGTTTTCCCGATCCAGGCTTTTGTGCTGGCCATCGCGCTGATGCTGGGAATCGGTGGGGCTTCCGTAATCTCCCGCAGCCTGGGCGCCAAAGACTACGAGCGCGCCAATTTTACCGTCGGCAATGCCATGTTGTGCGTGATTTTCATGGGATTGAGCGCCGCCGTTCTGGGTACGGTTTTCCTGAAACCGCTGCTCGCAATTTTCGGAGCTTCGGAGACGATCATGCCTTATGCTGAAGAGTACGCGGGCATCATCCTGATCGGATCGGTCTTCTTTGCATTCTCGGCGGCTTCCAATAATTTCATACGCGCCGAAGGGCGGGCGCTGATCGCCATGACTTCGATGCTCATGGGTGCGGTACTGAACATCATTCTCGATCCGATCTTCATCTTCGGCTTTCATCTGGGAATTCGGGGCGCAGCGATTGCGACGGTTATCTCCCAGATTTCCACCTCGATCTTCCTGATTGCCTATTTCCGCTTTGGCAAGAGCTCTCTGAAAATTGGCTTACGCTACTTCAAACTCAAGTTGAGTTTGCTCAAAGAAATCGTAGCGGTTGGATCGGCTTCCTTTGTGCGGCAATTATCCTTCAGCATCCTGTCGGCCATCCTGAACAACATTCTGAAAATTTACGGCGGTGATGTTTCGATTGCGGTGTACGGGATTCTGAATCGTATGAACGCCTTTGCATTTATGCCGATGCTGGGAATCGCGCAGGGCGTTCAGCCGATTGTGGGATTCAATCACGGCGCCCGCCGCTATGACCGGCTATTGCGGACGCTGAATCTCGGCATCAAATCTTCGAGTGCGGTGGCGATTGGCGGATTTCTGATTCTTTACCTCTTTCCCGGGGCCGTGATCTCGATTTTTACCCGCGATCAGCTTCTGATCAGCAGGGGAATTCACGCCATGCGCTATTTCGTCCTGGCGCTGCCGATGGCCGGTTTTCACATCATTGCCGCAAGCATGTTTCAGGCGGTCGGTAAGGCGCGGCAGGCGTTGACCTTGACGATCGCGCGGCAGGTATCCATCACCCTGATGGTAATTATTCTACCGCGTTTTCTATACCTTGACGGCATCTGGATGTCCTTCCCGCTGACCGAAATTTTATTCTTTTTTCTGACACTCTCCATGTACCTGCCGCAATTGAAGGAATTCAACCACGCTCATCTTCAAACAACAATCCCGGGGGTAATAGTATGAAAACTCAGGAATCGATCGGAAGTTATATTTCCTGCATCTACCGCCATGCCCAGATTTTTTTCGAAAAAGAGTTAGCGGATTTCGATATCAGCCGCGGTGGTCATGTCTTTCTGCTGGCCCTGGCTCGCAATGACGGAATCCGGCAGGAAGAGCTGAGTCAGCACCTGAAAATCGATAAGGCAACGACGGCACGGGCCGTTAAAAAGTTAATGGAAGCC
>CAZPRY010000084.1:0-11513 GCA_964589175.1 uncultured bacterium | reverse complement strand
AAGAAAAACGGGCAGCAGAATTAATCATTGCTAACAAAGAGCTTGTCTTTCAAAACGAAGAGCGCAAGCGGGCGGAAGAAGCACTGAGAGCTACGGAAGTCCGGTATCGTCGACTCTTTGAGGCGGCAAGAGACGGCATTTTGATTCTGGATGCTGAAACGGGAATGGTTGTCGATGTAAATCCGTTCTTAGTTGAGATCTTGGGTTATTCGCGTGATCAATTTCTTGGGAAAAAAATTTGGGAGCTTGGGTTCTTCAAAGATATCGCCGCTAATAAATTGAATTTCACGGAATTGAAACAGAAAGAATTTATCCAATACGAAAATTTACCGTTACAAACCGCCAAAGGGCAGCTGATCAATGTGGAGTTCGTCAGTTATGTCTATTCGGTTGACCATGGAAAGTTGATCCAGTGCAACATCCGCGACATCACCGAGAGAAAGAAACTCGAGCAGCAATTTCTTCGTACTCAACGGATGGAAAGCGTAGGAACACTTGCCGGTGGTATCGCACATGACCTGAATAATATCCTTGCTCCAATTCTCCTTGGTCTACATATTCTGCGAACAAAATATACCGATGAAGGAAGTGAAAAATTGTTAAACATGCTCGAAAGTGCTGCGAACCGCGGAGCAACCCTTGTGAAGCAGGTTCTTACGTTCGCCCGGGGTACTAAAGAGGAGCGAATGCTTGTCCAAATGCGGCATTCGATTGACGAACTGGAGAAATTTGCGAAAGAAACATTTCCTGTTGACATTATCGTCCAGGCAAACTTATCAAAAGATCTTTGGCCCGTAAAAGCTGATCCCAGTCAAATTCATCAGGTGTTTTTGAATTTGGTTGTCAACGCGCGCGATGCCATGCCCCATGGTGGCACCATTGTCATAAACGCTGAAAATCTCACGCTCGATGAACATTATAAGACGATGAATCCGGACGTGAAACCGGGACCCTATGTTATGGTTTCCGTCAGTGATTCTGGGACAGGAATTCCACCGGAAATCCAAGTGAAAATATTCGAGCCATTCTTTACAACAAAGGAAACCGGGAAAGGCACCGGACTTGGTCTTGCAACTGTTTATTCCATAGTTAAAAGCCATGGAGGTTTTATTAACTTATACAGCGAAGTCGGCAAAGGAGCAATCTTCAAACTCTACTTCCCCGCTATCATTGGAGAAGATATAATAGTACAGCAGGCCTTCCACATCGAATCGTTGGTGGGTCATGGAGAATGTATTTTGCTTGTTGATGATGAATACATTATCCGCGAAGTTTCTAAGCTTACATTGGAATCGAACGGTTACAATGTGCTACTTGCCGCTGACGGTATTGAAGCTGTAGGGCTTTTTGCCCAAAATCGCGACAAGATCGACTTTGTGATCACCGACATGAATATGCCGAATATGGATGGTCCTACGTTAGTACGGACATTACAAAAAATGAAACCATCGTTGCCCATTATTGGCACAAGCGGATTAACAGACAAAGCAAAACTTACCGAGATCAGTGATTTGAACCTCAACTCGTTCTTGTCAAAACCGTACACGACAGAAAAATTATTGGAGGTCATTAGTGAGTTACTTTATTAGAAATAAAACCAAACATTAATTAAATATTTCACCGTTTACGTTCTAAGCAGAGGGTTACAGGTTCTTCCGGCGGAACTCCCACGGAGGAGTCCTGTTCGGGGTACAACGCAACTCCCCTCGAAAGCACCTGATAATCAAGAAGTTATGTGAGTAATAACGGCGGATGTCTATGCTTTCCATATTTCAAATTTTGCTAGATTTTATCAGATTTGGGTGCAATTAGGGTGTAAGGAGGGTGTAAGTTTTCGGAACAGGAGTGTAACTAGTTTACCGGCCTGTTGCTTTTTACTATTGGTTTGGTGTCAAGAAGCAACTTATTTCGAAGAATCTCAAAGAATCGTTACTGTGCAGATTTACGTTGTCAAGGTTCTAAACTTTGTTGAGATGCTCGGTAATGAAGTAATTGGCATGGTTATTTTTAAATAGCAATGCCATGGTAGGTTGATAAACATTGCAGAGGAAAGAGGGCAGAACCTTTTACGGAGAGTTGTTGGGGTTCGATAAGATCCTGCCCCGTGAGAAATCGTCCGGTAAACCAGGCAAGGCATAGTTCTCCCGGAGCCACACCTTGCCGGTTGCTGCCAACACTGCCCCTAACTAAGATGCGCCATTTCAAGAATCAATACGGATTGGAAATCCCGGTTCCCGGCGTCCGTATGTAATCTGTTCAGCGCTAATAATAGTATAAGGGCTTTGAGGGAATTTGTCAAGTGGCGGAGACAACTTCTATAAGAAGCGGTAAAAATCAGTGCTATTGCTCTTTTCTACCCATCGTGGAATCGGACAACAATCGGAGACGATAAAGAGGAAAACTGAAGATAACTGATTAACGTCTGCAAAAGCGAAACCACGGCATGTCCATTAAAGGCAGACTTACATACTATGAATTTGAACCATAGCATTTCTATCCGACAACAGAAATATTATCCGGGTTGGATAATATTCCGATTGACTTGCTTACATCTTATACTTAACATTGGATTAACAATGATTTGCATAGCATCCATCAGAAATATTATACGACAGAAAATCTGTTGGTAAACAGTTATCCGGGTCGTTCATGCAGATGTTAACTGCTGAAGGAAAGTACTGTGGGAATCGATATTCGAGCTGACGTTGCCCGATACTATGACCTGAATCCGGAGACCTTGGACGATGTCGGGTTCTACCGTGACAGGATTCCATTCCCGGAAGCATCCATTCTGGAACTTGGCTGTGGCACAGGCCGCGTGCTCGTCCCACTCTCAAGGGATTGTGGCTACATTCATGGCGTCGATATTTCCGCTGCTATGGTCTGGCACTGCCAAGATAGGCTAACGAAGGAGGCCATCCCTCGCACGAGAGCACGTGTTGAGGTCGGGGACATCACAGAGATCAATTTGGGCAGGACTTTCGACCTGATCACAGCACCGTTTCGTGTCTTTCAAAACCTCGAAACGGATTCCGAAATCGATGGCTTCTTCGGAACCGTCCGAAGACACTTATCGCCAGCCGGGACGTGCGTGCTTAATCTATTCAAGCCCAATCGCGATCCCGGAGGATTACGACGGCAATGGAGGACGGAAGACGAGTATCCATGCTGGGAAGTGCCGATCGAGGGCGGACGCGTAACCTGCCATGAAAAGAATGCCCGCATGGACCCGGACAAGATGATACTTTACCCGGAGCTGATTTACCGTACCTATCGCGGCAGCGAACTTAGTGAGGAAGTCGTCCTCAAGATCGTCATGCGTTGCTACTATCCTGATGAGTTCGAGCAATTGATTAACGAACACGGATTCGAAATCGTCCAGCGTTGGGGTGGCTACGCAGGAGAGATCTACGGTGAAGGTCCTGAACTCGTGATAGAATTCAGAGAAGACAGCTCACAACTGCCTTGAGCCGACGCGGAAGACCGCGCGGCTCAAGCGCAAACACATTATGTTGTATAAAAAACAATAAATCAGGGACCAGAATATCTGCTTATTGCTATAAAGCAAGCATAGTAATGGATGATTACAGACATGTCTAAAAAGTAATGCTGATGAATTAAAGGAGGACTATACAATGAAGTCAATACTCAAATTGAGCATAGGAGCAATTTTAGTACTTACAGTTCTACACATTAATTGTGATTTTATAAATCCAATAGATAGTGTTTTGGAATGGGATATCCTTACAGATATTGATGGCAATACATATAAAACGGTAAAAATTCGTAATCAATGGTGGATGGCGGAAAATCTCAAAGTAAGGCATTACCGTAACGGAGAACCTATAACCAACTATTGGGCTTATGGCGATGTGGTAACATATGGCTTTTTGTATGACTGGTATGCTATAAGTGACAGCTCAAACATCGCTCCTGAAGGCTGGCATGTGCCTACTGATGAAGATTGGGTAGAATTGGAGATGTCTCTTGGTATGAGTCAATCAGAAGTAAACAAGACTGATGCAGGCTGGCGAGGGACAGACGAAGGCGGCAAACTCAAAGAAACCGGATACTCACATTGGGCTGATCCAAACACCGGTGCAACAAATATCAGCGGCTTTTTCGCCCTGCCCGGCGGTTGCCGCCATGGGCAATATGGAACTTTCGACTATTTGGGCACAGATGCCTATTTCTGGTCGGCTACGGAGTCCCAAAAATCCTGGGCTCTCGCTCGATCTCTATATCATAACAAGTCAGAAATCCTCTACTACTCCCAACTTAAAAGTTGGGGGCTTTCTGTGCGCTTGGTCAGGGATTGAATATTTGGCAATTTATAAATTCGGGATTTGGGACTAAGTCCAATATATAAAGAGTGTGTAAAGATAATTGAGGAGAATATATTAAGAAAAAATTCAACTATCTAACGACTGCTTCAACGTGACAGATTAACGCCTCGCAGGTTAAGCCTATGTTAGGCCATAAATAAAGTTTTTATACAATGAATTTTGGAGAAAAGAAATGAAGAAGATCATAATGGTTTTAATTCTGTTTTTTCTGTCAGTAATTCAATCCTGTGAAGAACCGCCCGAACAGGGAATTCCAATTAATAGCAGTTTCATTTACCCCTTGAATATCGGCAATCAATGGACCTATGCGGTGTCCGTTGACTATTCGGATATTCAGCCGGACTCGATCAAATCCCGTTTGACCGATTATTCATTCGAATACACCGATATCGTCACAAGGGATACGATGATCAATTCGATTCAGCTCTATGAGATAAAGGAAGAAAGCGAAGATTTACCCGAATCATATGCTTATTTTGCGAATGAGACAAATGGCTTTTTCAGGTACGCGGTCAGGTATATTGAAGACGATCCAAATCTCGCAAAAACAGCTATCATCAAGAGTATTCTCCACCAGCGGATAGGTCTTAATCGTTTTTATGAGTTCAACAGTCTTCCGGGAGAAGCAGTCGCTTTTGCGTACGCGCTTACCGACAGTGTCTATTTCTTCGAAAACCCGGATATGCTCTACCTCTATCCCTGGAAAATTGGCGCACAATGGAATTATTCCATTGTGCCGGTGATCAGAAAGAAAGTCATCGGTAAGGAAACGATTGAAACTGACGCCGGAGTCTATGATTGTTATGAAATTCAGTATTTGTCTAATAATCCGGTATATCTGGAATATGTCGGTGTGATCGGATTAATGAAAGTCGTCGTTAATTATGACAATATGCTCATAACAAGCCCTGAACATCCGGAAGGAATTGGCCAGGCGGATATGAAAATTGTAATAGAATTAACTGATGTAAATTTTTAAGATGTGTATTTAGCATAGGCAAAATTCATGATATTGGCCATATCCCCGCTCTAAGCCCGCAAGGTCTGAGGATGCGTGGGAATGTTAAGATGAGATTCTTTTACCTAATTCAACCATTTCAATCCACATACCTGTTAAACCAATGAACCAGCAAATTCGAACTGCTTGAGGGAGACGATTTCAAAACGATTTTGCATTTCGAATTAAAGGATGTTACTCACTCTACGGAAAAGACTACCCAAGAAAAAATTATCCTTCTTGTGAGACAAGACCCGGAAATAATTCGAATCGAGATTGCTGAGATTGTCGGATTGTCGCCTGTCAGCGTTAAATATTATACCCAATACCTTTGAAAACAGCATCTGTAAACTGGAATGTATCGGCAAGTTTACAGATGAAACCGGAACAGGCATGATATTCTGATTGTGTAATTAAAGCATGAATATTACATTGGAAACGTTCGAATCACCCGACACTGCCTCGGGTTGGCAATAAATGAAAACGGAGTAACTGGAATATGGCTTCCTTTGAATCTAAAGTGTCTGATATATTTGATGAAAATCCGGAATTAGCACGCAAGATACCAGCCTTAATCCGACAGATTTTCAACGAATCCGAAACCAAATTTAGAATGCGTCTCAAAAATGAATCGGAGGAAATTCAGCGGGCGCAATTGATGCGCCTGTTCGATATACTGTTTATCGACTTCTTCTTTGATGATCTTGAAGATCGGTTTTTAAATTGGGTGATCGATCATTATGCGGACCGATTCAGCGAATCGGAACTCGAAGAGATGCATGCACAGTCCGAATCCAATCTTGATTTTTATGAAGTTCAACAAGTTTTCCCTGGTGACGGGAGCCATATTAAATCCCTCTTTACAAACCAGGAAGGATTTTTAAAAGATGTGTCCTCTTCGTTTAAATTGGTAAAATGGGATATTGTTCTTACAAGGTGCTATCTTTTCCGCGACGATTATTATTCAACCGGTTCGCTGACTTTGTTCGGTCCGGCTGATAAGGAATTAATTATCAATCGAGTCAGGGAAGCCCGGTCAGAAAACAAACAGATTGCCCGGGATCCTGCATACGCCGACTTTGCTAAAAATCGCTGGGATATTTTCTTTCGGATTGAACGGGAAATTCGGGAGCGGGCTAAGAACAAAAAATTTTACACTAATTACGGCGAATTGCAGCTTTGCGAAGCCCGCTTTCTGGTTAAGGATATCCAAACCATATTTGAGATATTAAAGTCCCGTGAGGAGTTTAATTTCATCGAGGCCAAGCGGCGTAAAGATAAAAAGAGAAAACGAGATATCACCCGATACCAGTTTGACTGGTTCACGTTGGGTATTGAAAAAGAGCTGGAATCCATCAAGACCGGAGATATAGAAAATGGAATTGTACTGACGACTTCTCAACTTGATGTTAAGGGTAAAAAGCTAGGTATTGAAGTTATCGGAAATTTATTTGTAGATCAATTTCTCTTCCGTCTTGAGACGCGTTCACTGGATTTGGCTGAATTTGCGATCAGCCATTTTACGCGTTTGTTTGGCGATGCGCTTGCTTTTAAACGAATCGTCAAGAGGAATATTACCAGTAGTCCGGAACAAAAAATCAGTGCGGAACTGAAGAAAGACGAGCAATCTATTCAACCACCTTCCAGACTAATCAGGCAAATCGAGGAAAAATATTATTTGAGTTTACTTGATGAAAAAATTGCAGCCTTGAATAATATCAGCCCCCGCGAGGCGCGCCATGATCCCTCCACAATGCCTTTGTTAATTGATTGGTTGAAGAGTTTGGAAAATATACTCGAACGGAACAAACTAAAAGGTGAACAATTCTTTTCAATCATGAAAATCAAGAAAGAACTGGATATAGATTGGTAACGAAATTTTCGAACTTATATTTGTGTTTGTTGGCGATGTAATTCCGCCAGGTCTGAGGATCTAACAGAACGAATATGTGTGTAAAGGACGGAACATTTGATACTCGATGTTAGTATTATCTGATAAACATTGGTACTCAGGAGGAAAAATGTTACGGAAAATGAAGATGATCCGTTTGTTTCTAATATCTATCCTTCCAGGCTTCGTATTCGCCAATCCTATGGTTGGGGCTTTAATGACTGTGAATGATTATTTCAGGGGTACTGCCGGAGAAAGGATGATTTTCTATAGCGATGAATCCGCTGGGCAAAGCATTCAGATTAGTCTCGATTCCAGGTATTATGATTTTCGTTATGGCTGGCGCGAAGGCGGAGATACTTTTAATTTCAAACGATATTCCAGGCACATAGACATTTTTTCATTTGGATGTCAAATGAGTGATCGTTTCCAATTGGAAATACGAGTTCCGTATGTGAGATTGAATTATAAGCATCCGATCGAGAAGGATGATTATTCCAATGCAGGTTTAAGTGATATTTCGATCAATGGCACATACAGGATTTTTTATATTCCTGAAAAATATAGTTCCTTTTTTCTCACCGGACTTAAGATCCCGACTGGATATTATAAACGAGATTTAAAGGATTTAAAACTAAATCTCGGGACCGGCAGTTATGACATTCCGATTGCATTACGAAATGATTTCTCCAATTCCGGATTAGATTTATTTTTGGATATCGGATATATTTTTATCGGTAAATGCGACGGTGTGTCCTTTTGGCAGAATGAGAAAATGGATATTGGAGATGAAATATTCAGTGATTTTGTCTTTAGCGGCAATGTATATAAAAGTATATTCGTGAAATTTGAGATGAACTGGTTTAAGGTATTTAATCCGGACGATAATGTCCCGAATACTATTGTGTATCCGGAACAATCAAAGCTATCAGTGACCCCGAGTATTATCTGGAAATCCCGAAATGACAAAATATTTATCGAAATCGGATGTCTGTTTGATGTTTGGGGCAGAAATACTTTTGGCGGTATATCACCTGTTATAAAAATTCAGATATAAACCCTATTCAACATCTGCGTTCAACTCCTTCCGGTTCAGAGGAAGCGCACGATTTCATCGAAGGATTTGCGCTGCTTGAGCCGTTTCTTTTCGAACCCGGCCCGGGGGTAGCCGAGCGGTGTAATGGCGAAGATCTGCTCGTGCTTTTGTAAGGGGAGCGCCTGGCGCAAAAGATCGGTATCGAAAGCTGCGATCCAGCAGGTCCCGACGCCTTCATTCTCGGCTGCCAGGATCATGTGGTCCATCGCAATTGTAAGGTCCGTCTCGAGTGCATTGCGCCCATCGAATTTGCTGGTCCAGGCCTGATCCCGGTTTCCTTTGACCATGAGAATGTGGGGAGCATCCCGAAACCAATCCTTCGGATAGCAAGCATTAATTTTGGTTTTCAGTTCAGTCGATGAAATCAGCAGAAAGGTCCAGGGCTGGCGGTTGGCGGCTGAAGGGGCGATGCGCCCGGCTTCCAGGATGCGCCGCAGTACAGCCTCGTTGATCGGCCGGTCGGGATCGTAATTGCGGATACTCTCACGTCCTTCGATAACATCTTTGAATTCCATGGCTCACTCCTTTTGTAGCAATTTTAGATATGCGATTGCAGATTTCAGATTTCAGATTTAAGAAAATGCTTCGAGGATAAATAAATCTGCAATCTGAAATCTGCCCCGAAGGGACCCCTCCGGGGCTATCAAAAATCTATCGTCCTGCTTTAAGCCCGTGGCCGGTGAAGACGCTGACGATATCCTCGTCCGGCGGACTAAGCGGCAGGTACTTCTTGACACCGGCGATACAGGCGGCCGCCGTTGGCTCGATAAAAAAGCCCCGGTGTGCCATTTCCTGCTGCGCCTGAACGATTTCGTGCTCATCGACGGTAATGAAATCACCGTGTGAATCGCGCACCGCTTCGAGAATCTGTGCGCCCAGGGCCGGCCGGGCGATGGCAATTCCCTCGGCAATCGTTTTAGTTGTTTCAATGCAAGCAATGTCGCCCGACTTGGCATGAAAGGCCCTGGCGAGCGGCGCGCAGTTTTGGGCCTGAACTGCGATCAGGCGCGGCAGCGAGGAGGTTATCCCGGCCTTCATCAAATCCCGGAAACCGATCCAGGCGCCGAGCAGCAGGATGCCGTTGCCGACCGGCAGAATCACGGTGTCCGGAACGCGCCAGCCCATTTGCTCGCAGATTTCATAGGCGAAGGTTTTAGTACCGTGCAGAAAGAAGGGATTCCAGACGTGACTGGCGTAATACATCGATTCTGCGGCGAATTTGGTGGCTCGCGCGCAATCTTCGCGGTTACCGGGAATTTTGTGCAGGCGTGCGCCGTAGGCCTCGATCTGGCGGGTTTTAGCCGGTGAGGTAGCTTCAGGCACAAAGATCTGACATCGAATTCCGGCGGCGGCGCAATAGGCCGCAATGGAGCTGCCGGCGTTGCCCGATGAATCCTCAACAACTTCGCGAATGCCCAGTTCTTTGATCTTGCTGACCAGAACGGCAGCGCCGCGGTCCTTGTACGAACCGGTGGGGAAGAGCTGGTCCTGTTTGATCCTGACGGAGCGCGAGCTAAAACGAACATGCAGCAGAGGCGTAAAACCTTCCTGAAACGAAATAATACTGGCATCATCGTTAATAGGAAGGGCTTCGCGGTAGCGCCACAAAGAAGAGGCGCGACTCCGGATCAAATCCGGATCGAAAACCGCCTGGAAATCCAGATCGAGATAAGAACCGCAGTTACAACGCCAGCGGCTCTCATCGACCGGGAAATGAATTTTGCAGCGGGGACAGAGGAGAGATGCCGTGTCGATATTTACCTCATATTTGCGTTTTCATCCGATCGATCCATGATGTTCACCCAAATAATATGAAACCTTCAGGTTAAAAACAATATCTCAGCATCTCCGGAACCGGCCATTTATTGGTTTTATGAAGAACCTGTTTGGCTTAAATTCAAATGGAAAAATGAGAGAGCGAATCGTGAAGAAATTATGCACGTCAATTTTGTTCATTGCGGTCCTGTGCCTGAATAGCTACGCCGGCCAGGTTCAGCGTTTTGCCGAACTGGGTGATTTTCGCCTGGACAGTGGGGAAGTGATCCGGGACTGCAAAGTCGGCTACCGGACCTTCGGGCATCTGAACGCCAATCGCTCGAATGCGATCATTTACCCGTCATGGTTCGGGGGGACCAGCGAGCATCTCGGTAAGCTGATCGGCGGTCCCGAAAAACTGGTCGACAGCACCGGTTTCTTCATCATCGCCTTCGATGCCTTCGGCAACGGAATTTCGTCTTCACCTTCCAACAGCATCCGGCAGCCCGGCGACAAATTTCCGGTTTTTACGATTCATGACATGGTCAGAGCGCAATACGAAATACTTACTCAAAAGATGAATATCGATCACCTGCATGCGGCGATTGGCGGTTCGATGGGCAGTTTCCAGGTTTTTGAATGGCTGGTCTCTTATCCGCAATTTATCGATAAGGCGATTCCCTATGTATGTTCGCCGCGCATGACGTCTTATGAACGGCTGATCCTGAATTTTCAGATGGACCTGATCGAAGCCGGAACAGCTGCTGAAATGCCGCAGGATACCCTGATCAAACTGCTGGAGATGTTTACCGCTATTACCGGCCGGACGCCGGAATACCTGGTGAAAGAGATCTCCCGGGAGGAGTTCCCCGGATATATCTCCCGGTTTGATAAAGTTGCCCCGACTATTTTTACACCGGCGAATAAAGCCAGTCAAATACGCGCAATGCTGACGCATGATATCAGCCGGAACTTCAGCGGATCGCTTGAAAAGGCCGGGGAAAGCATACGCGCCGAAGTCGCTGTCATCGTATCGGCAAGCGATCACATTGTTCGTCCCGAGCCGGCACTCGAATTAGCCAGGCACATGGATTGGCGCATCACAATTCTGGACAATAATTGCGGACACCTGGCGATCGGTTGCGTGATGGAACGCTGCACCCAAATCGTAAACGAATTTTTGCGTGAATAATGGGTAAAGGCACTCTTGCATGAACGACCAACGCCACCAAAAACTCGAAGAAAACGTTCAGACATGGGAGTATCAGCTTCCCGAAGGTTGGCGCGTGACTGCCGGCAAAACGGACCGGGACAACGATATTCTGAGTGTCAAAATCGCCAAGTCCAATGACTGGTGGT
Source organism: uncultured bacterium (assembly GCA_964589175.1). Lineage (GTDB taxonomy): Bacteria > Fidelibacterota > UBA2242 > UBA2242 > UBA2242 > CAZPRY01. The sequence continues at coordinate 69 of CAZPRY010000084.1, read as the reverse complement.
TTCATGTCAGCGCCGTCTCCGGCAGCCATGTATTGCTGCGTAACGATGAACCTGTAATTCCCTCCAAAG
>CAZPRY010000083.1:0-11791 GCA_964589175.1 uncultured bacterium | reverse complement strand
CGTCGCCACACTCAGAAACTGGAAACCCGTCTGCGCCAACTTCTTCTGCCCAAAACCTGGATTCGCCAGGAGCAGGACGCAACAAAACAGGCCGATCCACCGTCGTTGGGTACGTGCTTTTTCAGGTATTGCCGACATAATTTGCAGCCTTTCTATTGATTATCTGACAATTAATAATTTTTTTACAGCCGAGTCGCCCTTTTTATACAGCAGGCTACCGCTGGCGCTGTCATAATAGTCCTGGGTCACTTCGAAATGCACCAGGTATACGCCGCTGACAACGACCTGCCTGGAGGAAGTAATCGAGTTCCAGTACTGATCGCCACTGCCGTCTTCATGATCGATCGTATCGATCAGATCACCCCTTTCGGTAAAGATGCGAATTTTACAGTAAGCCGGAATATCCAGGAACATGACTTTGTCCGGTTCGCCGATATACTGGTAATCCTTAGCCCGAATACTAAAAGGATTGGGTACGATGCGAATGGTATTCAGGTTTTGCCCGGCCATGCGCCGCAGCGAAGCGGGCTTGTTGGTGCGGGTATAGAACCGTCCGCTTTCCAGGATACCGGTCGGATTCGTCAGTCCGCCAGAATTATTCGAACCGTCGTTGTACGCGGTTAAATAGTAGTAATAGGATTGCCCACGCGCCGCCTGCTTATCTTCGTAGTAGGTCGTGCCCGGGGCAAGATCGGCGATTCTATCGAAGGTCGTATCCGGTCGGCCGATGCTGCGATAAATGCGGTAGCCCGCGAAATCAGCTTCGCTTTCCGACAGGCTCGGCACCCAGGACAGCATAATTTTATCGCCGCCCGAAGTAATGGTTATGGCGGAAGGAGGCAGCGGCGGCTGGGGAATATTGTAGCCGCTATTATAATTGCGCAAACCGCGGCTAAAAATTAACAGGATGGAATCTTTGCCGGTATAAACCCATGAATTTTTAAAGACGTCCTTTTTATCGGTTGTACCGCCGTCGGGTAATGTAAACGGACCATTGTCGGCGGAATTGTCGTAAGCCTGTTTCCAGCGACGCCCGATTTCGATGCATTTCTCACGATCCAGGCCGTTGACGGCTTCCACTTCCACAATCTTAATACTGTCGCCGTGATCCAGATCGAAGGGGCCGTAATTGATCCAGACGTTGGTTCCGCCTTCATCCGAATGAATTTTAAAAGGATCGAAAGGATCGGTAATCGAAGTCAGATATTCCTCATCCAAACGCGTTTTGCCACCCATAGTCTCATCGGGATACGGATTTCCGCTGAGCCATTCATACAGATCGTTCATGGCCAGCCCATCCGAGGGTCTCAGATCGCCGAGATTCGGCCGGATATCGCCGGCATGCCAACCCAGCGTGTTCGGCTGCTGGGAATCATCGGAGCGATCGTCGGCGCTCTTATCCACATGCAGAACCGCGAAACCGGCGAACTGCGGTGCGGATAGACGGCCACCATGCAGCAGATCGGGAGAGCCGATCATATCATAGACGACTTTGTCCGATTGCCCCATCCAGCTAAAACCTCCACGGATCCAGTCCAGCTGCGCGCGGGGAGTACTTTCGGTAAAATTAGCGACTTCGGCGGCATGGGCGGGATACTCTTCCCCGCGCCGGGTGACCCAGCTGTGCTTACCCCAGGATTGCTGATTATCGGAATTGGCGGAGCCTTCGCGACAGACCGCATAGCGGGTCCCACCGCCGATGCGGATTCCTTTTAAGGGAGCGGTCAACTCGATCTCATCGTCATAGTCGACATTCCCGGTATTCGTGAATGTATATTCGGTAAGGTAATAATCATCGTGATATTGCTGGCTGAAAATCAGGATACGGCGTTTCTGGGTTAAGCCGATGGTCGTATTGATCTCACTGGTAATAATGCGGTCCGCTATCTGATCCGGGTTGATCCGGTCGACATCCCCGGCATAGGGCGCCGTGATATTGGAGCCGTCGACATAAACGGCCGGTGTCGCGAATTTCGCGGTCTGATCCAGGCGAACAGGAAAGATGCCGATGTTAACATAACCCTTCTGCAGGCGGATTCCCCAGTGTTCCCAGCGGACACTATTGGCATCCGTAAAATCTTCGACGCCAATCCAGGCCCACTTGATAACGAAATTATCCGTTAACGGGTAATCGGCCGGCCAGCGCAATCCTTCGTAATAGACATTATTGTAGGCCCGTTCCGCACCGTACGATTCAATAAAACTCTGCAACTCGCCGACCCTGAAATAGCGCCTTTCATTTTCGCTGACCTGCCCCGCCAGCGAGACGGTCATACAACCCAAAAAGAGGATCAGGCCAATGGTTCTGGATGCTGCTGTTCTGGATCTGGACGTCATTATCGTTGACCTATTCATTTTCATTAGAAGGCTACCTTGATACCAAATTTTACGCTGCGCGGATTCAGAAATGTAAACATCTGCAGATTCGGCATATCAATGTATGATTTGCTTTCCTTGCGTTCCGCATTTCGGGCGGCAATCTCCGGATCGTTATTCGGATTGGATTCCAGTGGATCGTAAGCCACGTCCCAATCGCGATACTCCCCGATCCGGTCATTCCCGTGTTCGGTACCCTCCTCCCAATCAAAATTCAGAGATTTCATATAATTATCCCAGTCGCGGGCATCGGAAGCCCCGGCATAGGAAAGAAACTTTGTATTCAGCAGATTGGTCAGATCGGCATAGAACTGGACCTGCGTTCTGCCGATGTTTACATTCTTGGTGAGGCGCAGATCGATATTGTAGGTGTCATTCCACTGGACATTATTGACGACGCCCGGACCGAGGATATTATCTGGATTGTAAGTGGAGTAAGAGCCCGCCTGCCAGGAAACCAGGCTGGTCAGATTCCAGCCGCCCAACGGATAGAATCCATGCATTTCTGGCCCGAATTCAAGCGGTGTATGCATATCCAGGTTGGCCCGCAAATAGGGCACCGGGGCGGGTTTGTCCTGGTACGGATTCTGCATCAGGTATTCCCGCTGCAGATTCGGATCCTCATAATAGTACTGCAGCCCGAAATAGCCGGAAGTGCTCACCATGTAGGAGTAATTCACGAAGCCGGTAATCCAGGTACCGGTGCGTTTATCGATCGTGATTTCCAGACCGCGGATATCCTCGTAATTGTTATTATCCGATTTTGTATAACGCACGGAACTGTTGATGTTTTCATAGGTTATCCAGCCGATCTGGCTGGTGATATCTTTATAATAACCGGCAATATTCAGCAGAAACTGGTTAAAAAGATTGTGGGAGTAGCCGACTTCATAGGCCACTGTTTTTTCCTGGTCGAGATTGGGATTGCCGATCGAGGTCACGACGCCGTTGTATTCGCGCTGGATCCGGAAACGATAGGTTGACGACGGCTCGGTAAAAAAGTGGCCGTAGTTAAAATAGAGTTTCGAGTTCTCCGTTATCGGATGGGAAATACCCAGACGCGGGCTGACGGTCAGCCTGGAATCGGCCTTTTCCGAGGGTGCAGATTCTTCGATCAGGTCGCCTTCGCCCGCCTTATAATAACTGTCGAAATCACTCAGCAGGTAATAATTGGTATTGGCCTCTGAATAATCCAGGCGCAAACCCAGGTTGGCGACGAAGCCCTGGAATTCCAGTTTATCCTGTACATAGGCACCCAGCCGATAGGGCTTCACCCGGTAGACCTGTTCGCGGTTCCAGGAAGCCTGCCCGGGATTGACGGAGTAAGATTTAATATCGTAATCGTTGAAGACCAGCTGGATACCGGATTTGAATTGGTTCCTCTGGTTCAACTGGCTGACGAAATCGAAGCGCAACTGGGTTGTCGCAATAACACTGTTATCGCGTCCCAGGTTCATCCATCCGCCGATACGAATATTGTCCCCGATCGAGTTACCGTTGTCGCCGTAGCCCCAATACCCATAGGGCGCTTCGTTGGTAAAATAACCGGGATAGATTTCGATATTGTTCGTCGTGTCTCTCAGATCAATCTGATAAGTATGATAGACGTTGATATTGTGCTGAACATTGATTTCATAAAAAGTTTTGGAACTCAGGATGTGGTTGAGTTGCGCACCGATCATCGTGCGGTAAATGGAAGACGGACTGTACCAACCCGGCGTGTAAAGCAGTTCGGAAGTATGCAGGGAGGCCACCGAATATGCCGAGCGGAGCACGCTCCCGGTGGGAGTTGTAGTCCAGTTGTAGGGTGAAACCGAATGAATTTCGCCGTACTGCCCACTGAGCGTCAATTTCATCTCGTCGGTAATATCAGACGTCAGTTTCAAGCGGCCGATATTCTCGGCATAATCATCCCGTGAAAGGGGCGCGACCAGCATTTCCCGCAATTGACGGTAGGAGGCGTAGAAGCGCATATCGCCAAGATAGGCGCCGATAAACGGTACGGGGCCGCCCAGGCCGCCGTCGACGACAAAGTCCGGAAGTTTGATGTCTCCCTGCCGGCGGTGCTGCCATTGGAACAGACGCAGGGCGGCTTCGGGAGACATGTCATTGCCTGGATCGCTGTCCTTCATGGTCGATTCGGAGATCAGGTCCCAGCCCTGGAAATAAGGATACTGGGCTTGCGTATATTCATCCCAGGCGCCGTTGTTGGTTCCCGAATAGCAGACATCGGGATCGGTGTAGGGACGCAGGTAGTAGGTACCGGGATCATAGGCCGATATGCCGAAGTGCTTGGCGGCCGCCGGTTCATAATTAACGGAGAATGCGCCGTTGTAGCGATCCTTCCCACCTTCACGGGTCACGATGTTAATCAAACCCGAACGGATATTGCCGTATTCGGCATTGAACCCGCCGGTCTGCACCTTGATTTCCTGCACCGTATTGAGACTGACCGAGGTATAGGGATCGTTCGATCTTTCGTCATTCTGAATAAAACCGTCGACGATGAAGGCGGTCTGGCGCGAAGCACCGCCGCGAATCGTAAGGCCCTGGACGCCAGCCTGCAAACCGATGACCTCGGTGACATCCGTTACCGGCATGGACTCCATCTTTTTGGCGTCAATGTTTAATTCACTGGCGGAAATATCCCGGGCCACAACGGGGCGCCGGGCTACAACCACAACCTCTTCCAGCCCGATGGCAGCCGTACGCATCTCTATCCTGAACTCGCTGGTCAGATCGATTTTAACCTCCGCATTCTGCACGAGAACGTCTTCATATCCGATCATCGATGTGCGCAAGGAATAGGTCCCGGGCTGAACATTCAAAATGGCAAAATACCCTTCCAGATCGGCCGCTCCTCCCAGCACTGTGCCTTCGATCAGCACATTGGCGCCCGGCAACGGCAAACCGGACTCGGCATCCACGACGTTACCGGTTATCTTACCGGTCGTGCCACCGAAAAGCAACAGACCAAGGGAAAGGGCTATAATTCCAGCGATCCAAAATTTTCCACACCGTTGCATACAGAATATCCCTTATAGCGAAAATCGAATGGTAAAGCGTTGCACATTATCGAAAATGCCGTACGGTGTATAGGCGTAGTCAACCTGGGCCCCGAACTTGCTCACACCGAAACCAAACGACAGATCGTTCTCATCGGCATTGCCCACATAACCGGCCCGCAGAAACAAAATCTTTTTCCAGTCGTATTCAAGGCCCACCATCAACTGCTCCGGGTAGGAGCGCGGATGCGAGGCATCGATGCTCACCAGCAATCCGTGCGACTCCAGGCTGCTCACCAGATCAAACACATCCATCGATATGCCGATCCGGAAAGTCAGCGGCAACTGAAAGCCTTCCTTCTCAAACTTGATCTCGTTCGAGAAATTGCGCACCGACATGCCGAAAGCCAGACTCTTGAAGCCCGTCTGGTAGATCGTTCCGAAATCAATCGCCGTCGCAAACGCCAGGTTCTTCTTCAGCGTCAGGCTGTCCTCGCCCACCGGCACCATGCTGCGGCCCAGATGCTGGCCCGTGTACTTGATCTGACCGCCTACCGAAAACTTGTCCGTCAGAGCCTTGGCATAACCCAGGCCGATCGCAAAGGCCGTCGGCTCCATGAGTTCCGTGTCGATATAGCCCTGCTCGTTGCCCCAGACCATCGTGCCTTCAACTTCGCCGTAATCCACCGAGGTCAGGCTCAGGCCAAAGACACCAAAGCGACCGCCCGACGGACTGATCGCCAGGCTGTAGGTGTTGTGCACGATGTCCGCGATCCAGTTGTTTTGGGTCGCACTCATATCTACGAAGCCGCTCATGCGGGACATCCCCGCCGGGTTGAAAAACAACGAACTCGATCCGGCCTGCAGGGTCGTCATCGCGTTGCCCAGCGCGCCACCGCGGGCGTCTGTCGCCACACTCAGAAACTGGAAACCCGTCTGCGCCAATTTCTTCTGCGCAAAACCGAGGTTCGCCAGGAGCAGGACGCAACAAAACAGGCCGATCCACAGTCGTTGGGTACGTGCTTTTTCGGGTATTGCCGACATAGTTCGCAGCCTTTCGCTTGCTTATCGGATGATGAGCAGTTTCTTAATGGTTGAGTCACCCTTTTTATACAGCAGATTGCCGGTGGCGCTGTTATAATAATCCTGCGTAACTTCGAAATGCACAAGGTAGACGCCGCTGACGACGACCTGCCTGGCGGATGTAATCGAGTTCCAGGACTGGTCACCGCTGCCGTTATCATGGATGATGGTATCGATCAGATCGCCTCTTTCGGTAAAGATGCGAATCTTGCAATAGGCCGGGACATCCAGAAACATGATCTTGTCCGGTTCGCCGATAAATTGATAATTCCTGGCTTTGATAGTGAAAGGATTGGGTACGATGCGGATGGCATCCAGGTTCTGGCCTGCCATACGCTGCAGCACAGCCGCCTTGTTGGTGCGGGTGTAGAAGCGGCCACTTTCCAGGATACCGGTTGGATTAGCCACACCGTCCATATTCCCGGAGCCGTTGCTGTACGCCGTCAGATAGTAATAATAGGACTGTCCACGCTGGGCCTGTTTGTCATCATAGGCATAGGTACCCGGCGCAAGCTCCGCGATTCTTTCGAAGGTCGTATCGGGTTTACCAATGGCACGGTAGAGACGATATCCGCCAAAATTGGATTCACCTTCGGATCCACTGGCAACCCAGGTCAGCGATATTTTATCACCGCCGGAATTGATCGTAAAGGCCGGTGGCGGTAATGGAGCCTGAGGGATGTTATAGCCCAGGTTGTAGTTCCGCAAGGCGCGACTGAAAGTCAGCAGGATGGAGTCCATCCCCGTATAAACCCAGGAATTTTTATACAGATCTTTTTCATCGGTCGTACCGCCGTCGGGTAATGCAAACGGACCGTTGTCGGCGGAATTGTCATAAGCTTGTTTCCAGCGACGCCCGATCTCGATACATTTCTCACGGTCCAGGCCGCTTATGGCTTCAACTTCGACGACCTTAATGCTATCACCGTGTTCCAGATCGTAGGGGCCATAGGTCACCCATACATTGGTGCCGCCCCCGTCCCCGTGAATGATATACGGATCCACCGGATCGGTAATGCTTGTCGTATTATCTTCGAACATGCGGTTGGAACCACCATAGCTCTCGTCGGGATAGGAATTCCCGCTCAGCATCTCGTAGACCAGATCCATATTCGTTGCATCGGTAGGCCGTACATCGCCGACGGAAGGATAAGTATCCCCAGCATACCAGCCAAGGACGACCGGCTGATTGGGATCGTCGCTTTGATCTTGCGGCCCCTTGTCGACATGCAGTACCGCGGTTCCGGCAAACTGAGGTGAAGACAAGCGCCCTTTCTCCTTCATGGCCGGCGCACCGATCATGTCGTAATCAACCACTTCGGATTGTCCCAGCCAACTGTAGGAGCACCGGATCCAATCCAGCTGCGACCGGGGAGTATTCTCGGTGAAATTGGCAACATCGGAAACATGCGCGGGATAATCCTCACCCCGGCGGGTTACCCAGCTGTGTTTGCCCCAGGATTGTTGATTATCGGAGTTAGCGGCGCCTTCACGACAAACGCTGTAACGGGTGCCCCATCCGAAACGCACTCCTTTGAGCGGAGTAGTCAGTTCGATATCGGGATCATTATCCACATTACCGGTATTCGTCAGCACAAATTCCTTAATAAAATAGTCATCATGGTACTGCTGACTAAAGGCCCGCACCCGTCGGGTTATAGTCAGACCGCTGGTCGTGTTGATCACATTGTTCACGATCCGGTCCGGAATCTGGTTCGGATTGATTTTGTCAACGTCTTCCGCATAAGGGGCCGTAATGTTGGAGCCGTCCACATACACTGCGGGCGGATCGAATCTAGCGGTCTGTTCCAACTCCATCGGCCAGATGGAGTTGAGTGCATACCCTGCGTAAATATAGGTTGCCCAGGTATTCCAGTTCTGGCCGGTTGCATCGGTGAAATCTCGCACCGCGACCCACGCTCTGCGAATAACGGCGTTATCCGTATAGGGATAATCCGCCGGCCAGCGCATTCCTTCATAGTAGCTATTGTTATAGGCCCGCTCGGAACCGTAGGCCGAGACATGGTCCTGTAATTCGCCTATGCGGATATAACGTCGCTCATTTTCGCTGACCTGCGCCAGAAGCGCACTGCAGGCCAGGATTGAAAGCAGAAAGGCGCTGATTGTACGTATCGATTGATTGGTCTTAAACCTGTATGTCATTTTTCGATCCATATTTTTGAATTAGAAAGATATCTTCACACCGAATTTGATTTCTCTTGGATTCAGGAATGTAAACGTCTGGAAGTTGGGCATATCAATATAAGATTTGTTCTCCTTGCGCTCGTCATTGCGCGCCGCAATCTCCGGATCGTTGTTCGGATTGGACTCCAGCGGATCGTAAGCCACATCCCAACCGCGATACTCACCGATGCGGTCATTGCCGTGTTCAACGCCTTTTTCCCAATCGAAATTCAAGGACTTCACGTAATTGTCCCAGTCTCTGCTATCCGCGAAACCGGCATAGGAGAGGAATTTTGTATTAAGCAGGTTCGAAACATCGGCGTAGAGCTGAATCTGAGTTCCGGCGACTCTGATCGTCTTGATCAGGCGCAAATCGATCGCATAAGTATCTTTCCACTGCACGTTGTTGATTACCCCGGGACCTAAAATATAATCCGGGTTGTAAGTGGTAAAGGATCCGGCTTGCCATGTGCCGAGGATATTCAGATTCCAGCCGCCGATCGGATAAAGTCCCCCTATCGCGGGTCCGAAATCAGCCGGTGAATGCAGATCGAAGTTAGCCCGGAAATACGGTCTCGGATGCGGTCGATCCAGCGCCGGGTTCTGCATCATGTATTCTCTTTGCAGGTTCGGATCTTCGTAATAGCGCTGCAATCCGAAATAACCGGAAGTGCTTACCATGTAAGAATAGTTCACGAAACCGGTAAACCAGTTGCCTGCGCGTTTATCCAGGGTAATTTCGAATCCGCGGATGTCTTCGTAATTGTTATTGTCCGACTTCGAATAATTCACTGAACTATTGATGTTCTGATAGGTAATCCATCCAATCTGGTCGGTAATATCCTTATAGTAGCCGGCGATATTGATCAGGTACTGATTAAAGAGATTATGTGAATATCCGACTTCGTAAGCAACCGTCTTCTCCTGGTTCAAATTGGGATTACCAATCGAGGTCACCGATCCGTTATATTCACGCTGAATACGGAAACGGTAGGTTGACGATGGCTCGGTGTAAAAATGACCATAGTTAAAATAGAGTTTCGAGTCCTCTGTAATCGGATGCGAAATACCCAGGCGCGGGCTGACCGCCCAGCGCGGTTTGGCATCTTCGGTGGGTGCCTCTTCTTCTATGAGCGCCCCGTTGCCGACCTTGTACATATTGTCGTATTCGTTCAGCGAATAGAATACGGTATTGGCATTGGTATAATCCAGGCGTAACCCGAGATTGGCGACGAATCCCTGAAATTCCAGTTTATCCTGGACGTAGCCGCCGATGCGGTACGGTTTTACCCGGTATATTTGATCGCGATTCCAGGTCGTCATGCCCGGATTGACCGTGGACGAATTGATGTCATAATCGTTAAAGACCATCTGCAAACCGCTTTTGAACTGATTGCGTCTATTCAACTGGCTTACGTAATCGAAGCGCATCTGGGTCGTGCTGATAATACTCTTATCGCGTCCCAGGTTCATCCAGCCGCCCAGGATGATATTGTCGCCTACCGACCCAACGCTATAGCCCCAAAATCCGTAAGGTGCCTCATCCACGTAATAGCCCGGCAGAACTTCGATTACTTTTGAAGTATCCCGAAGGGCCATTTCGCGGGTATCATAGCGGTTAATACTGTGCTGGATGTTGATTTCATAGTAGGTCTTCGACGACAGAATATGGTTGAACTGGGCTCCCAGCATCGTGCGATAGACCGCCGCCGGACTGTACCAGCCCGGCATATAAAGTAATTCTGCCCGGGCTGCATCAGCGATTTCATAATCGCTGCGCAGGACCGAACCGGTCGGAGTCGTCGTCCAAGCATAGGGCGAAGAGGAACGTTCTTCCCCATACTGACCGGTGAGCGTTAGTTTCATATCTCTGGTGAGATCCGAGGTCAACTTTACACGCCCGACGTTCTCCTTATAATTATCCCTGGTCAGTGGAATAATGAACATCTCCTGGGTCTCCCGGTAGGAAGCGTAGAAACGCAATCCGCCCAGAAGATCCCCGACATACGGCACCGGCCCGCCGAATCCGGCATCGACCACGTAATCCGGCCGTTTGATATCGCCCTGGCGCCGGTGTTGCCATTTGAACAGGCGCATGGCGCCTTCGGGGGTCAGATCGTTGGAGGGATCGCTATCCAGCAGGGTCGATTGGGAGACGAAATCCCAGCCGGCGAAATTCGGATACTGTTCCTGTGTGTGCTGATCCCAGGCGCCGCTGTTGGTACCGCTGTAGCACACCTCCGGATCCAGGTACGAGCGCATGAAATAAGAATCGGTAGCATAAACCGAATTTCCGAAATATTTCTGCTTTGGCGGCCGAATATTCAGCGATATCGCCCCGGTGTAGTGGTTTTTGTCGCCTTCACGAGTTACAATGTTGATCACACCGGAACGAATATTGCCGTACTCCGCATTGAAGCCACCCGTCTGAATTTTCACTTCCTGGATCGTCGTGAGGCTGACAATCGTAATCGGTATGTTCGACCTCTCGTCGGCCTGGATAAATCCATCAACGATAAAAGCTGTCTGGCGTGAATCACCGCCGCGAATCGATAGTCCCTGAACTCCGGCCTGCAAACCGATAACATCGGTGACGGACGTGATCGGCATGGACTCCATCTTCTTGGCTTCGATGTTGGACTCGCTGGCCGAGACATCCCGCGCTATAACAGGGCGTTTGGCGACGACGACGACCTCTTCCAAACCAATGGCCGCTGTTCGCATCGTGATTCTCTGGGTGGTTGTCAAATCGATTTTAACGATGACATCCTGCACAACCACATCCTCGTACCCGATCATGGAAACCCGCACCGTGTAACTGCCCGGTGTGACATTTAAAATGGCAAAATACCCTTCCAGATCGGCCGCTCCTCCCAACACCGTGCCTTCGATCAGCACATTGGCGCCCGGCAATGGCAAACCGGACTCGGCATCCACGACGTTGCCGGTAATTTTACCGGTCGTGCCACCGAAGAGCTGCAGGCCGATCAGCAAGGTGATAAAAGTTATAATCCAAATTTTTTTATACCATAGCATACTGAAAATCCCCTACAGTGAGAATCTAATCGTAAAACGCTGCACATTATCGAAGATGCCGTACGGCGTATAAGCGTAGTCAACCTGGGCCCCGAACTTGCTCACAC
>CAZPRY010000082.1:0-12069 GCA_964589175.1 uncultured bacterium | reverse complement strand
TCGATATCGCGTGGTATGAGCAGAAAGCCGTGGCGGTTCTTCTAGCGCTTCTCTTTCTGGGTGTCAAAGGTATCCGGCTCGGGCCCACGCTGCCCGGTTTCCTGTCACCTAACGTGGCTAATGTTCTCGTTGAGAATTTTAACATTAAAGCCACCGGCGACGTCAAAGCTGATGTGTCAGCCATGATGGCGGGTAATTAATCGATTCACTGTTGAACCTTGCGAAGGTTTCGCTTGTCCTGCGGCATACTACGAAGCAGGAAAACCTTCGCAAGGTTTTCTTCATTTTTGTTGAGATAATGTTCGTTATCTATTGGTTTTTATTTCCGGAAATGAACCTCCCCGAAGCAAGCTTCGAGGAATTCTCTCGATTAAAATTTTTGAGAGCAAACAAATACGCTCCTTATGGAAATAGGACGAAGAAAAGTGGCATTTTTCCTTTCAGAATGTTATGGAAATTCTATCCGAAAGCCGGGGCGTAAAACAATACATTGGAGACGATATGATAAAAGAATTTGAACCGATTGCCCGGGGAATAGTCGCCCTGGTCGATGAATGGGAGCCCAAACTATCAGGACTTCCGAATGATGTAATTACGGAAAGAAAAAATAGTAAGCATCGGACCATCAAACAGATTGTCGGCCACCTGATCGATTCCGCTTCGAATAATACCCATCGGATTGTTCATTTACAATATCAGCCGAGTCCGCTGGTTTACCCGGATTACGCCAATCTTGGGAATAATGACAGGTGGATTGCCATTCAAAATTACCAAGCAGAAAAATGGGAAAACCTGGTGCAATTGTGGAAATATTCCAATCTTCATATCGTGCATGTGATGAAGAATGTGAATGTTGAGAAATTGGATCACGAATGGATTACAGCCTTAAACAAGAACGTGTCACTGAAAGCCATGATACTCGATTATCTTCGACATTTCGAACTGCATCTACGTGAAATCGCCGAGCTGATAAATAACGCATAGTTTTAATCTTCCATGCTTGCACTTTCGTGTGGATAGCTTCCCGGGAAACGTTAAATTTACCCGGTTTTCTGTGATTTTAGCATGGAGATAGCATTCATGGAATACGAAGCTGACCCGTCGGAAATGCTGTTCGAGGAGGGACTCGAACTTTACGAGCAGGAGAAATTTGAAGAGGCCGAGCAAAAATTCCTCGCTTCACTGGAATTCGATCCCTCCTCTGAAGAAACCATGTACAACCTGGCGCTGGTCTATTTTGAGCTGAAACGCTACAACCTGAGCTGGCAGCTCGTCAACCGGATATCCGAACTGGACTGCGACGAACTCATCGAAGAGCTCGAAAAGGTCGAATCGGAAATCCGCTACGAAATACCCGAATCGATCCCCGATCGCTGCGGCGAATGCGATTACTTTCATCGGGGTGCGATTGTGAACGAAGATATCGGAGTATGCACCTTTTACCGGGTACAGGTGAACACCCACCGTCGCTGCCAAGCCTATACCCTGGCCGAAGAGGGCAAGGTCTCAGTCGAAGAAATCGAAAAGAACCGGGATAAAAATATTCACGACATTGCCCTGCGCTTGCAACAGAGTCTGACCGATGAAGGGCTTCCCGATGAATTGGGATGTCCGTATTGCGGCGCCGTACAGATACTCTCGGAAACCGATAAGTTCACCCGGCGCTTCGCCTGTCAGCGCTGCAGCAAGATCACCGAAATCGGCCTGAAGATAAGGGAACTCGAAGCCGACATGCGCAGCAGGACGGATCGCGGCCTGTTCAAGATTCTGATCTTCGACGAAGACTACCGCTTCGAAGTCATTCTGGCCGCCCGCAAAGAAATCAATCGCCGCTCGATCGAACTGCCCCGGAACGAGGAGTTCCTGGCACTGCTTAAACAGCGGCAGGCGGAACGCTTCACAGATTAGGAACTTCGTTCCGATCCAATGAATCAATCCGATTCCGCGCCCTCAATTCCAATCGTTTACACGAAAAACCATGAAACCAATTTAGTTCGGCTACGCCTCTCTTAAATTGGTTTCGATTTATACTTTACCGCCAACCGTGAAAAAGCCCGGGCAAAATCCGGAGGAAAGAGGTAAACGTCGTACTCCGTTCACCCGGCTGCGATTATTCCGATTTTATAAACATATTCAAAATATTCCTGCCGCCGATGTTTATATATTCGATCTTCTCAGCCTTGTTTTGGATGATCATCACGCCCAGGTCGTCGGGGTCGGCTTTTTCGATGATATTGCCTTCCTGACCGCTGCTTTCGAAAATGATTTCAACGCTGTCCTGTTTTTCCGAATAGGCGATCCTGAGCTGAACATCCATCTGTTCCGCTTGAGATTGATATAATACCAGCAGTTCCTCAACAATCAGCAAAATGTCGCTGATCAGGTTTTTTGAGAAAACATGCTTCTCGCAAAACAGCTCAATCTCGGCGTTCATCTTATACAGATCGTAGTTTGGGCTGTCGATCCGGTAGTTAAAACTGCGCACCCGGTTGATGAAGGCCTTGGTTTTTCCCTTCTGCGGATTTTCGAAAATTTGTTCGGGCGGACCATCCTCGTAAATGAGGCCCTCATCCATGTACAAAACACGATTGGCAACATCGCGGGCAAAATCCATTTCGTGGGTCACGATCGCCATCGTCATCCCTTCCCGCGCCAGGCGCCGGATAACGGCGAGCACCTCACTGACCATGGTCGGATCGAGGGCTGAGGTCGGTTCGTCGAAGAGGATGATTTCCGGATCCATGGACAGGCAGCGGGCAATGGCGACTCGCTGTTTCTGCCCGCCGGATAGTTCATCGGCGAAGCTGTCGGCTTTCTCGGCCAGTCCGACCATCTTCAGCAGTTCCATGGCCCTGGTTGCGGCGGCTTCTTTGGCGATTCCGAGCAGTTTGACCGGTCCGATGGTCAAATTTTCAAGCACTGACAGATGATGGAATAGATTAAACGACTGGAAAACCATCCCCATTTTCTGACGCATTTTCGGGACATCGGTGTTCTTATCCAGAATATCGACATCATCGATGAATATTTTTCCGCCGGTCGGAGTTTCCAGTAAATTCAGGCAGCGTAGAAAGGTGCTCTTGCCGGTTCCGGAAGGCCCGATAATCGCGATGACTTCGCCTTTGCTGATCTCGGCATTTATATCTTTTAAAACCGTGATCTGATCGAATTTTTTCTCTAGATGTTGAACAGTTATCATATCCTTAAACCCGGTTCGTTTTCGGTTTTGGGTTGCTTTTTCGCTCAATATATCCCAGCAGGAACATCAGCAGCCAGGAGATCAGGAAGTAGAGTACGGCCACCATGATCAGGGGGAAGAAGGCGTCGAAAGTGCGGCTGCGGATGATGTCGCTGGCCTTGGTCAAATCCTGCACGGCGATGTAACCGACAATGGAAGTCATTTTCACCAGCGAGATCATTTCGCCTTTATACACCGGCAGGATGCGTCTGACCGCCTGCGGTAAAACGATATAGATGAACGTTTTTACGCGGGTAAATCCGATGGCAATTCCGGCTTCGGTCTGACCTCTGTCCACTCCTTCGATCCCGGTCCGGAACATTTCGGAGACATAGGCGGCGAAGTTCAGCCCGAAGGCAATGACCGCCACCAGCACCGGATCGATATCGACCGAAGCAAAGACCACATAAAATATGATCATCAGGACGACGAGCACCGGCGTGCCCCGTAAAATTGAGATATAAATTTTGGAGATCAACAACAAGATTTTATTGCGTGACATCCTCATAAAACAAATTATTCCGCCGAGCAGTGTACCGAATAAAGTCGCCAGGATTGAAATGAGCACGGTAGTTTTCAGACCGTCAATAATCAGCAGATAACGGTTTTCCTGGATAATGTTACTGTGAAAGCTTTCGGCAATATTCCGGAAAACAGTGTTCTTCACAATCGATGCCTCTTGTGAGGATTCCTGTTCGGCCGGCTCCGTAGCTTCGGCCTGATAAAGATTTTTGTTCAGGACCAGAACAGCCGTCTTGAACATATTATAACTATCCGAAAAAGCGACCCGTTTTTGCCGCTCTGCGGTGACGGCCATTCCATCGGCAATGATATCCGCCTTACCGGATGACAGTGCAGCGATCAGCGACGGAAATTCGATAATGCTGATCTTTAAATTATATCCTTTGCGGGCGGCAAAGCCTTCCACCAGTTCAACGTCGAATCCCACATGTTTCCCGTTTACAACAGCGGAATTCGGCAAATCTCCGACCGATACCGCAAGCGTAATTTCCGGAGCGTTTTTATCAAATTCGAACTCAGGCATCACGGCCGTTTCCGGATCGTCCACAAACCAGCGCTGAATCATGCTATCGTATGTACCGTCCGTTTTAATTTCTTTCAGATAGTCATTAAACCTGCTGCGTAATTCGGGATTGTTATAATTGAATCCGACCGCCACCGGCAGAGTCAGCGCATCTTCTGACAATATCCCGATTTCGGGATTGGATTTCAACATTACTCTGGAGGAAACCAGATCCATAAAAGCGGCGTCAATTTTACCCATTTTCAATGATAGAATGATATCCGCCGGGCTGTTAAATCTATGGATATCGGCCCCGGGATAATTGTCCTCGACAAAGGTATCGTGAATTGTTCCGGCATACACACCGACCGATTTATCGGCAATATCGTCGAGCACCTTCATCTGCAGGGCATCATTTGCTCCCGGATCCTGCACCTTATTTGCGGCGATTCTTTTAACAAGAATGACCTGGGAGTTTTTGAAATAGGACTGGGAAAAATCAACCGATTTGCTCCGTTCTTCGGTGGCTGTCATTCCGGCAACAATCATATCGATTTTTCTGGACTGCAGCGCGGAGATCAGAGCGGCGAATTTCATATCGAAAAATTCAACAGGCCGGCCCAGTTTGGCCCCGATTCTCAGGGCCAATTCGCCGTCATGACCCGTTACGTTTCGATTTTCGTCGATAAAGCAGAAAGGCTCGCGGGTTGCGCTGGTCCCGATTTTTAATATTTCGCCGGTTTCGGACAGCGGTATATCCACGATTTCATAGGGAAGCAAATCCGTCCTGAACCAGCGTCCCTGCATATTTTGCAGCGTGCCATCGTTCCGTAATTCGGTAATAATTTCATCCACAGCCGCCAGCAATTTACCATTCTCTTTTGCGACCGCGATACTCGTATTTTCGTACGCTACCGGTTCGGATAAAGTCGTCAGGTCGGGATTCCGCTTGCAGACATTCATTGCCATCGTGAAACTGGTAATCACCGCATCCAGCCGATTCGATTTGATTGCTATGATAGCATCCATGATATCATCGAAACTTTTCACATGTGCATCGGGAAACCTGTTTTTCGCCAGTTGCTCGCCGGTGGAACCGATCATCGCACCAATTGTAGCGTTCTCCAAATCATCTAATTTTGTGAACGATTTTTCCGAATCACTGCAGCCTGTAGACAGTGAGATAAGAAAAGAGAGCAGTGATACGCCAATCCAATATTTTCTCATTATTATTCCTGCTATTCCCGCACCAGCGCCGCGATTCCCCCCGTGTAGTAGGGTTCGGAAAACAAAACTTTTTCGGCCCGCTCGTCGGTAATTGTGATGCACGCGCCGATCATATCCACTTTATTTGCTACCAGTGCGGGAATCATAGCCCCGAAATCCATATTGACAATCTCGAGTTTTCTATTCAGTTTTTGGGCGACTAATGCAGCAATTTCGATATCCAAACCAACGACTTCCCGTGAGCCGTCGACAAAAGAAAACGGTTCCGTGATGGCAGAGGTGCCAAACTTCAGCACGCCATCCCCGCCCGTTATTATTTCCGGCATCGGTTGCGGTGCACCTTGATCCGGCAGCCAACGGTTCAACATCCGATCATATTCACCACTGGCTCTCAGATCACCGATGATACCATCAATCACTTTTTTCAGATTTTCGTCCTCTTGACGCACGGCAAAACCGTAATTATCGGTTGTAATCATTTCGGGCAGAACGAGCAGACCGGGATTTTTGGCCGCAATATTTTTTAATATCGGTTCATCGTACGCAGCGGCGTCTGCTTTGCCGCCTTTGACTGCGATGCAGGCGTCCAGGACGCTGTTGAAATACTTAAACGTTGCATCCGGGAATTTTGACAGAACCAGCTGATCCGCAACCGTACCGGTCGGAACCGCGAATTCTTTCCCTCTTAGTTGATCGAAACTCGTTATTTTTTCCCTTTCTGCACAGCCGGATAATGTAATTAAAAGGGTTACCAGAGCACCGTACAGACATATTGTGACCACTTTGTTTGTCATTGTATTCTCCTTTCCTGAAACCGATTATTGGGCGTTCTCAATGACATCTAAAAAAGTAATCGATAATCCGTATTAAAAAAAGGACATTTTCCCGATTGGGGAGCAAATTATCAATTATGTCCACGAATTCTGTGCGATGCTTTGGCGGATCGAAGACGCATAAAGCCTTTACGAACGGGGTATTCTGCGGGCAGAATTCCGTTGTAACGGCTGGGTTGCAGGACGATTATCAGTCCACAAGTGGAAAGAACTTAGTGATCACAGAGATTGACGCCACTCTCCAGATTACCGGTTTTTCAAGGAAACACAACGCTCACTACCCGCCATCCTGTAATGTCAGATTTGAATAAAAAACAAAACAAATATATCTTGACATATTATGCAGCAAACTGTACTTTTGTAAAAATTTGACGAACTGATATGAAAAAATATAATCGAAAATACCTGCAAAATTTCTTATATCCTCTTCTGATTTTATATTTTTTTATATCTTCATTGAGCTCTGTTTTTCACAATCATGAAGAAGATTTTTCCTTTCATGATGATTGTCCCGCCTGTATCTGGGAATTGCAGTCTCAGTCTGATTTCTCTGAAGTCCTCAGTTTTATCAATAGCCTTCTAAATCCGGTTGAACAAATCAGGTTTTATGTTGATTTTGAAGAAACATACCGGATTCAGTATACTATTCACGACTCTCGCCTTTCCCGTGCCCCCCCCATTGCCGCCTAGGCAAAATTCAAGTTTTACGGTAAATCTTTAAAATTCTCAAACCCGAGAGGGGGGAATTATGCATATCAAAATTCAGCATATACTATGCGCGCAATTGCTAATACCTTTTTGTTTGCTCCTGGCACAGCAAAGCTCCGTAGCAGAAATTCAGACAGAATTAAACCTTCTGAAACAACAGGTTGAAATCCTGAAAGCCGAAAAAGAAAAAGATGTAGCGGCCTCTGAACTGGAAAAACTCCTGCAGGAAGCCGGCACGATGGCTCAGGAAGAAAAGAAGGATGATAACCTGCTAGCCCGGGTATTCCGGGGCGGTCAGCGTCAGCTCCAGGCCTTAAATCCGAATATCAGCCTGACCGGCGATTTTGTCGGCAGCATGACATCGGGAAAGGGTGCTTTGCTTACTGAGCCGAGCGTATTTACCGATGGACGTAACCGTTTCACATTGCGAGAGGCGGAATTTCATATCATCGCACCTTTGGACCCCTTTACCCGCGGTAAGTTTTTCATGGGCGTTCCCGGCAATGGAAGCCTCGAGATTGAAGAAGCCTACATGGAATGGCTTAACTTACCGGCCAATATAAATCTGAAAATCGGTAAATTTCTCCATCAATTCGGAATACTCAATCGCTGGCATACTCACGGCTTACCCCAGATCGACCGTCCAAGGGCATTAACAAATCTTTTCGGCATGGACGGTCTGGCCGGGACCGGACTCGCTGCAAATATTCTCCTACCACCGCTTTGGGCCCACGTGAACAGCCTGGACCTGGAAATCAGCACGGGCGGGGATGGAATCTGTTTCAGCGAAAAGGGCAATAATGTCCTGTTAGTCGGTCATCTGAAAAATTATTATGATTTAAATCGGAATACTTATATAGAAGTCGGATTATCCGGTGCTCAGGGATTTAATGATGATGCGTTAAAATACCAGACGCAATTGGCTGGAATGGATCTATCCTATAAATGGGTGCCGATTGGCCGGGAACATTACCGGACCTTTGAATGTCGCAATGAGCTTATTGTGAGCCGCATGGAAACCACTCAGGGCAACCGGGACCGTTTGAGTTATTACTCCTATATCAGCAACCGGCTGGGGATGCGTTATTGGGTCGGATTACGCTACAGCTATTCGGAATTACCCTGGGATGCCGCAAAAAAAACCGAATGGGATTTGAGTCCAACACTCGATTTCTGGCAGAGCGAATTTGTCATGCTGCGGCTGCAATACAGCTACACCCAGCGCAGTTATACTGAAAATGATCACAGTATCATGCTGCAAACCGTCTGGTCGATGGGACCCCACAAACACGAAGCCTATTAATAGAAATGAAAGGAATTGATATGCGCTCAATAAAAAATATAACCCTGTTCCTGATGAGCCTTCTGCTGCTATTACCTGCCACTATGCAGGCTGAAAATCATTATCCTCTGAAGGTCGTTACCTCTTTCTCCGATTATGCTGCCATTGCCCGCGAAATTGGCGGACCTTATATCACCGTGGACTATCTTTCTCATGGCGATCAAGATCCTCATTTTGTTCCGCCCAAGCCCAGCCTGGCAATGAAGTTACGCGATGCCAACATGTTTGTGACAACCGGACTGGATCTGGAAATGTGGGCAACGACACTTCAGGATAAGGCCCGCAACAAGAATATCATGGACGGCGCCACCGGCTATGTAACGGCTTCCTATGGTATCGAATTGCTGCAAAAACCAACGACAGCCCTGAGCCAGGCCGAGGGTGATATTCATATTTACGGAAATCCTCATATCCATACCAGTCCCCTCAACTGGAAGCAGATCAGCGAAAACATCATGATCGGTTTACAGAAAGTCGATCCTGACCATGCTGACGAATACGCCGACAATCAAAAAGCCTATGTCGATAAAGTTGATCGCACCATGTTTGGTGATGAGCTGGTTGATCTGATTGGAGGCGAAAAACTAACCAACCTGTTAAATGCGGGGACATTATTTGATTTTCTTGACAGGGAATATCAAGGCGCACCCCTTCATGATCGGCTGGGTGGCTGGCTGCAAAAAGCTGAAAGCTTTCACGGCATGGAGGTCATTGCTTATCATAAAAACTGGGCCTATTTCACTCATGATTTTGGATTGAACGTCGTTGGTTATATTGAGGAGAAACCGGGAATTCCTCCTACTCCAAAACATGTCGAGAATCTCATCCGAAAAATTCAAGATGATAATATTCAGGTCATGCTGGTGGCTAATTATTTCGAAAAGCGTAAACCGGCTGCAATTGCGGCCAAGACAGGCATAAAGCCGCTCTTTTTGCCGCTTTCAGTCGGTGGAGAACCTGGCATTGATGACAATTTTAAACTGGTCGATCTCTGGATAAACCGGATCAACGAAGCGATCGGCAATTAATTCAGGAGCATGCACTTTGCATACCATATCATTTCTGTCAATTCAGATTATTTTACTATTAATCGTCACATCCGTTCACACCTACCTGGGATTGCATATTATCCGGCGGGGGATCATTTTTTGCGATTTAGTGCTCGATCAACTGGCGGCATTTGGCGTGATCGTCGGAATCGGAATCGGCATTGAAGGCGGAACCATGGGCTCCTATCTGGTTTCCTTTCTGGCAGTCCTTTTCGGTTCTTATCTCCTAGCCTATGTCAAGCCTAAAAACCATGCAATCCCTCACGAGGCTATCATCGGAATTATCTATGGTCTGGCACTGGTGGCATCGCTGTTGGCAGCTGATAAAATGTCCGGTGGGGCTGCCTATGTTACCCAGACACTGTCCGGTTGTATGTTGTGGATCAACTGGTCTTTGGTTTTGGTAACAGCCATTTGTTACCTTCTGCTGGGACTGTTTCATTTTCGTTTTCGTCGGCGCTTTATTTCAATCACCGAAGGAAATATCATCAGTAATGAAAACCGCTGGGACCTGCTTTTTTTTATCACACAGGGGATTATTACGGTGCTGATTGTGCCGATTGCCGGGGTGTTGCTGGCTTATAGTTTTCTGATGATTCCGGCGGCTATTGCCCTGCTGTTCACTCACGATTGGAAACTCTCGTTAATCATCGGCTGGATTACCGGATTCTTGGCGTCAATGATGGGTTTATTTTCATCCTATTGCTTCAATCTGCCCTATGGTCCCAGCCTGGTACTGGCATTAGGTGTCTTCTTTTTCGCTGCTATCATCATACGGCTGATACTACCCTCAACCACAACTCATAATTAAGGAATCGGAGATCATGCACGAATTACTTCATTTTATCACTGTTCCGTTTTTCGTGAGTCTGTCGATGATTATCATTTTCGGCTATTTTGGAATTCATGTGCTGGAACGGGAAATCATTTTTATCGATATCGCCCTGGCGCAGATGGCGACGGTAGGTTCAGCCTTAGCCTTCTTCATCTGGCATGTTGAGGAAAACAATTGGATAGCCTATCTCCTGGCATTCGGATTTACCGTCATCGCCTCCTATTTTTATGCCGTTACCCGGAAAAGAATCACCCAAATCCCGCAGGAGGCCATTATCGGCGTTTCTTACGCCATCGCCGCTGCCGGGGCGCTTTTCATGCTCGGTATGGCTTCCGGCGGTGACATCCACATGGAAGAAATGCTGACCGGTCATATTCTCTGGGCTGGCTGGCATGACCTGTTCATATGTTTGCTGATCTATGGCATCATCGGACTCTTCCACTGGGTTTTTCGCTACCGCTTTAAAGACATTTCGCAAAATTACCATACTCTATCGCGGAATGATACCCGGACCGAACTATGGGATTTTCTATTCTACGTCAGTCTGGGATTCGTAATTACCTATTCGGTGCGGCTGGGTGGTGTGCTGGTGGTTTTCACGTTCCTGATCATCCCGGCAACTTTTTCAGCGCTGTTTTTCAAGAAATGGTCAAAGCGCCTGGTTGCGGCATGGCTGATGGGAATCGTGGCAATTATAGGCGGTCTTATCGCTTCGTTTACCGGTGACTTTTCCTTTGGACCTTCCATAGCAGCCTTTTTAGGATTGGAACTGCTGGTTGCGGCATTAATTATGAAAAGACAATCGGTAAGGAGTTAGTGTATTTACCCGTTTCTGTGCTATGCCACCGCAGCAATAAAATATATGCGTTACTATTCTAAAGAGGATAACTATGTCTGAGAAAATCGCATTGGATCTTGGCAATGTCCAAAAAACCCTCTTGCTACCGCTCTGGGGCAGGGCGATTGAAACTCAAAAGCAAAAACCGCTATTAATCGATCACACAGCCGTTTCAATTATTCAGAAACTTGCTTACGATTTTACGGTAATCGCACAAAATATCAGCAAACCGAGTCAGTTGTCGTGGATCGCCCGCAGTATCTACTTTGACCAGAAGATCAAAGCCTTTATCGACCGCTACCCGGAAGCGACTGTTGTCAACCTCGGCTGTGGTCTCGATACGACCTTTAACCGAATCGATAACGGTAGAATAAACTGGATCGATCTCGATCTGCCGGATGTTATTCAATTAAGAAAGAAGGTCATCCCCGAAACGGAGCGCCGACAATGCATTTCAGCCTCCGTATTTGATCAAGACTGGTTCAGTAAGATTACAAATACAGAACAGTTGATGTTCATGTTCGCCGGCGTGCTCTATTACTTCGAAGAAAAGGATATCAGGGAACTTTTTCCCCGGTTTTTAAATCACTTCCCCGGCGTGGAAATTATCTTTGATTACAGTTCAAACCGAGGTATCAAACTCGCCAATAAAATGGTGATCAAACGTGGCGGCATGGATGAATCAGCAAATTTGATTTGGGGCATCGATAATATTCACGACCTGGAAAAATGGAGCTGCGGGATAAGGGTATTCCATACAATGCCGATGTACTATGAATTTAAAAAGAACTATCCGGTCTATAAACGGATCGGGATGAATATTTCCGATGCTTTGAAAATAATGTCATTGGCACATATAAGAATCGGGTAATAATTCTATCCTCCCAGAGATTCTAAAACTCCGGGAGGATAAATACGATTAATGATCGCAGAGATTGACGCCGCTCTCCAGATTACCGGTTTTTCAAGGAAACA
>CAZPRY010000081.1:0-12091 GCA_964589175.1 uncultured bacterium | reverse complement strand
TTTAACCAGGACTTGAACCTTGACCAGAATCGCATCGTAGTCGCCGGTGTATTCCCCATCCGCGACTTGCTGCAGATCGATGTTATCGATCTGAATTTCGGCAATCCGGCGTTTGTATTCGCGCATCGAGGCGCAGCTCATCATACTCAGTGCGATTAATGCGATGACGGTGACGAATTTTTTGATGTTCATATTTCCCCTCAGATGTTCCGATAGATTTTAATGAAGTCAGCGACATTGTCTTCTTTGATGTTTGAGACATTCTCTTCGACTTTAGCGATCTTTTTGATTATCGCCCGTTCTATGATATTCATCTTATCGAAATTGAATTCGCCGCCGAAAAAGCCCTTCGCAACGGCTTTTTCCAGTATTGCCGGCGCAAAATTGTTTTCCAGATACGTCCGGGCCTTGTCAACTTCGTCCATGTGGCAAATGAACAGACCCAGTCGTTTTTGCAACAGCCTGTCCTGGTATTTCTTCGTGAAGGTTTTAATCTCTCTCTGGATTTTCCCGGCGTGAATCGAGCAGCCGATAATCACATTTTCATAGTCGTCCAGATCGATGGAAGTGATGTTACGGACCGGTTCGACGACCGCCTCGGATCCAAATTCCCCGGCCAGTCTGTGAGCGATTTTTTTGGCGCTGCCGTGATGGCTTGCATAAACGATGAGAGTTTTCATGTATGCCTCCGATAATTTATTACGCGATGCACGATGTATTCATGATCAGGCGTTTTGAATGCCACTTGGGATGGATTTGGCGTCTATTCCCGCTGTGTTTGTTCTTTGCGATATAGCAGGATTCCCCTGATATTCAAGTAAATGGAAACCGTACAAACGACGATGGATATGCCGATAAAAAATCCCCGCGTAAAGTCAAAAGCCGATTGGTTGCTGAAGAGCTGCGCCAGCAAGCGCGCTTCTCCAAACGCCCCGCCGACAATGAGGAATACAAATCCGAGCATGGCGCACGGAATGCCCAGACCGATGTATTCGCGAGATGTCGTAAATTTATTATTAATTACCATAGGATCTCTTCAGATAGGGCCGGTAAATAATAACAGTAATCGGGCGATTATGCAAACAAAAAGCTTACATAAACGAATAGGTAAAGCCCAGAGCCAGGGCCTGCTTTAATTGCCGCCGGGCGGAAATATCGCGGTCATACAGGAGTTTAAAATCCAGATTAACATTCACGAATTTGGCCACTTTGGCGCTGATGACAGTATCCCATTGCACATCCGTCTGATTAAGCGCTTTGAGATTATAGAATAAATCCAGCCGGGAAGTCAGCAAAATATTCTCCCAGAATTTCCGGTTGAGTTCGATGATGCTCTCAATCCCGATCTCGGATTTGAATTTTTCGATTTCCACGGTTGTGGGATCGTCGGCATAAATCGCTGCAAAATCATTCGTAAAAGTTTGCTTAAGCGCCATACCCAGGCGGTACTTTAACTCCGGTACAGGCGCCCATCCCGCGCCGATACTTTCGGTCAAATAACCCGGATCCATGAAAGCAGAGATTTCGGTTTTGGTCGTGTCCTTGTATTTATAGCCCGGCGCGAACTGGGACTCGAATTTGAGGGCCGCGTAAGGATTCACATGAGTCCCCAGTTTGCGCGTATAAACCGTGCCGATTCTGATTTCGTCAATGGATTTTCGGGAGTCAAGATCGTTGATCTTGCTCTGTCCGTAGGTGAACTTGGTATCGGTTGCCAGGTTCCATCTGCTTTGATTGTTGATGAAATTGCCATTCAGGTTGAGCTGCCAGGCAAGCGAATTCTCGCCGCCCTTGGTCCAGTTATCGAAACTCGTCTGGCTGATGTTCAAATTGCCGACCAGCTGCTTTTTCCACCCGATTATTTCGGCTTTCTCCTCGGCCAGGAGCCCGCCTGCCAGAAAAGCAACCAGGAAAAGGAGCGATGTAATATTGATTCGTTTCATCATAATGCCTTCCCAATGGGTAAGTTTCATCGGTAAATATTTCAACCGTTAGTCCTCACTGGCGATGATCGGTTACATCCCGGTTTTTGCCTTCGATTTGGTGGTCATAAAAACGTTGGGTCGGATAAGCGAAGTCGATGTCCGTTTCCTTTACGAAAGCATCGAGAATATCCTCCCAGACGGCCTGCTCGGTGCCTCGGCGTTTACGGGGTTCGCAGAGATAACGGATGGTCAGCAGGACACCGCTGTCCTGTACACTCGTATACACGGTAGGCGTCAGGTTTTTATAGAAAATCATGTATTTCTGACTGACCTTACGCAATTTCTGCTCGGCGGAACCGCTCAGATGCTCGGCGTGCCGCTTGCCGATTTCCAGAAGGATGGACTTGGCCTTTTTCCAGTTGCTTTCGAAAGTCACCAGGACCGGCACCTCATTCCAGATGAACTGGAATCCTTTGCTGTAATTGGCCAACGGCAGCGTGAAAATATGGCCGTTGGGAATATGTACGATCCGGCCGGTGCTCTGATCGGCATGGACCCAGTTGCCGATTTCCAGAATCGTGAACATAAAGAGCCGGATATCGATTACGTCTCCATGCTGTTCACCGATCTGGATCCGATCCCCGACCGTCAATGGCCGGCGGAAAAGAATAAACAGCCAGCCTGCCAGATCGGTCAATGGATCTTTCAGAGCGATGGCGATACCAGCCGATAATATACCCAGATAGGTTCCGACCTGCTTAAAACCTTTAAACCAGATTCCGCCGATGAGAAGCAGCCCAAACACGACGATAATGTAGGTCGTGCTCTTGCTCCAGACATAACGCGTCTTGGGGTCGTCGCTCTTACGCGAAACCGCCCGAAGGACGAGCCACTTGCTCAGCCAGATGAAAATCAGAACAAAGACGGATTTAAGAATTTTGCTCTGGGTCGCCGGACTCATTCCGATGGACTGTTCGATAAACCCTGAAATTTGTTGAAAAAAAGTTTCCATTTGCCAGCCTGCTTGGTTTTTTAAACATGAAAAATATTATCGCTTTGCCGGATTCATACGATTTATTCCGATCCGGATGCTGATTTGATGTCTGCTATGTTGTAATGATTGAAATGACTTGTCGTTTGGCATTATCGCGGCATCACCCGGGTTTGTTCGATCGTTGAGATAATTTACACATTTCCGGATCAACAACAATCTTCGGATGCAACCGGCCGGCTGGGTGGATGAAGTTTTCCGAGGCGCTGATACAGCACGCCCTGCATTCCATTTTTTGTTTTGAGTGTATGATCATAGCGAAATATTTGATATATTCGATCATCAAAAATTCGAGAGGGGCATTGAAAAGATGAAAGTTTTACTGGTTTATAATCCATTCGCCGGACATGGGCGAGCCCAAAAGATATTGCCAGAAGTCGAGGCCTATTTTCTGGAGAAGGGCATTGAGTTTGACCTGCGGATGACGGATTTTCATGAACATGGGATCGAGATTGTCCGCGAAACCGATCCAAAGCAATATGACGGGATCGTCGCCGCCGGCGGTGACGGGACTCTTTTTGAAGTCATTAACGGCTATTTCCAGAATCCGTCGAAAAAAAAGATCCCGATTGGCGTTTTACCGATCGGCACCGGTAATGCTTTCGCCCGGGACCTGGAACTGGATAATACGCACTGGAAGGACGCCGTCGATGTCATCAGTCTGCAATCGCCGCGCAAAGTCGATGTCGGCCAATTCATCACGCACGGTGAGACATACTATTTTCTGAATATTCTGGGTCTGGGTTTTGTCGCCGATGTAACCGAAATCGCTCACAAACTCAAGGCCTTGGGCAACATATCCTACACGCTGGGCGTACTCCAGAAGACTATCTTTTTGCACTCACACCGATTGAAGATCACGCTCGACGGCCGGGAATATGAACGCGAAAATATCTTCGTCGAAATTTCCAACACCCGCTGGACAGCGAATTTCCTGATGGCGCCCACAGCCGAGATCGATGACGGCTTTCTGGATGTCACCCTGTTGGGCAAACTCGGCCGGATCAAACTCCTCAAGAGTTTCCCCAAGATATTTACAGGCGAGCATATTTACATCGACGAGGTTGAGACTTTCAAGGCCAAAGAGATTAAGATCGAGACGGATTCGCCCAAAGTGCTCACACCCGACGGTGAGTTGCTCGGAATAACGCCGTTTGAAGCCCGCTGTCTGCACCAGGCAGTCGAGGTTTTCTGGCGCTGAGCATCGTCGATTAACGATTATAGACAGAGCAAAATCCCGATTGTTACTGCGCGGGTATCCTATTTCAAGAGTTTGATAAATTCCTGATTCTCCCGAAGCGCATCCAGGGCCGGGTCTTCGGAAGCCTGTTTACGCAATTTGGGATTGATTCGGACGGCTTTTTTCAAAGCCCCCAACGCCCCGTTCACGTCTCCGGCAGCCAGACGAATAAGCGTCAGATCGTAAAGCACCTCCGGATTTTCGGCTCCAAGTTTGGCGGTCTGTTCCATCAGCGGCAAGGCGGCAGTATAATCCGCTTGTGTATACAGCGTCCAGGCTTCATTCCAGGCGTAATTCATCTGCGCATAATTCAGCAGACGTCCCAATTCCCGGAACGGTTCGGCATGATCATCAACGCGAATATCGATGGCGCGATCGGTGTAGCCGCCGTAACCGGCTCCCTCTTTGACCACAATCAGAGCGGCCGATTGCTTTCCGCGCGCGTCGCCGCCTTCCCTGTCCCCGGCCAGCAGCGCGGCAAAAAGCCGGTCGGCCAGGGTGCCGCCGGTTTCCAGGAAGGTCTTTTCCAGGGCTGTAACGACTGCTTCACCGGCCAGAATATTACCCTGGGCGGCGTAATTCGGTCCGCTGCGGCCCCCGGCCTAGGGGATGCAATTCTCACCGGTATACGTATAAGAACGGCCGTCCGTAGCTACGATTCCAAATTGCCGTTGCGTCGGATTGTCGTCGTTTTGAAGCAGGATTTTCGCAGCCTGTTCCGGAGTTGCACCGGCTTCCAGCAGGTCCAGTCCGCGCCAGCCGAAAGTTGTATTGGCAAAAGACTGCGTGGCGACGGCCCCGATATCGGCCCGCGCCCAGGGAACGACACTGCCGACGGCAAAGAAGCGGGATGCCACCGCGACGCCCAATTCTCCCGTAGCCGGGTCACGACCGACAATCGAGAAAGTGGCGATGCAGTCCGCCGGGCCGGCGAAAACACTCAGACTGCTGATCATGCCCGGCAACACAAGCCGAATGATAGTCCTTATGATTCTCAATGACATATTTTTCTTTCCCCTTTGAATAAATTTTTCAGATCGCTCAGTACTTCTTCCATAATCATTATCGACTTAAAACGATCAGCAGGATGAAAAGCACCCCAATCATAATCCAAGAATTGAAGAAAACCGTCAGATGCGTTCCAAGTGCTGCCAGCAACTCCTCGATGTCTTCGTCTAAATTATTACATTCTGATTCGATGTTTCCCGATCTGTGCAGCAGGTCGGTGGGTTTGAAGGCGATCAGCCGGTTTTGGGAAGCCGCGTCAAGCCAGGCCCAGCGGCCTCTCAGGAGATCGGTGCATTTCCAGAGATACTGTTCCCCCGAAGCAAGCACAAATTTGCCGTTATCCGGGCCGATCCATTTCAGTTCCATCTCATTCGGGTTGGCGTTTTGCCCCTCTTCGCTGATCGTCAGGGTGAGGTTGATAACGCCCTGGGATTTGATCCGGTAACGCTTGCCGCCGGCTTCCAGGCTGCCCGCAGCGCTGATAATATTTTTACGATTGACTTTGCAGAGTTCGGCAAGGCCGTCCAGAATACTGAATTGACGACTATTAGCTGTACTCTTTTTCCAATGCAATTCTTTTATCGACATTATAATACTCCTCATGTTTCGCCACTTCTTTGTTTGGACATGAAATTTCCCACCAGAATCGTAACGAGAAAAATCATCACAAACGGTACCCAGATACCGATCGAACCGTAAATCAGTGCATGGGGAACTTCGCCGGTTTGTGAAAAATCATCCGGGAAGGCTAACCGCATCAGGGGCTCCTCCGATTTAAAATTTATCGCAATTTCGACAATCCGAAGATTTTACATAATTTGGAATCGGCTGCGTCAAAAACAAAGAGTTTTCAATTAGCCTTACACCATTTTACGATGATTTTATGATACGATAAAAATAATTCCAATAAACAAATCACAAAAAAACAAATAATCGCCAAATTCCGAAAACTCAAATGCCAAATGCGATCGGCAACGACTTTACAACTATTGTAAACCCATCGCCAATCAAGCGGATTAGTTGTTTATTCGTTTATTATACCTTCGAAATACCACAGGCGTAAGCCTGTGGATGGAAGTATCCGCTGTCTTATGCTATATTATGTAGATGGAATACAAGAAACAAGCCCATGCCGTATATTACACCCGTTATCACATAGGCTACTTTGTATCGACTGTTGGCATCAATGAAAGTGTGATAAGGGAATATATAGAGAAGCAGTCGCAAGAAGACAGCGGACAAGCGAAGCTTGTACTCTGATATTTAATGCTACGGGCGTGAGCCCGTAGTTTTTACTGGTAAATTAGAAAAATGCTCTGATCCGAGGGGTCTCCGTTGGAGTGTTCTCTGTGATCTCAGCGGTGAATTCTTTTTACCGCCAAGATGCCAAGGAAAGGGAATATGGAAAAATGGAATATGGAAAACGGGGGACGAAAGGCGAAGAGCTTCGGGTAGGAAAATAAATCCTTCATGCCGAAAACTCGTTGGCCTGCGTTTCCCTGGCGCTTAACGAATTAATATCATTTTCTTCGTTTTCCGGAAAGTCCCGGCTTCGATGCTATAAAAATAGATTCCGCTCGCGAGTCCGCTTCCGTCAAAAGTCACGAAATGAGTCCCGGCGGTCCGGGTTCCATTGACCAGCGCGCGGATCAGCTTGCCCCGCATATCAAAAACCATGATTTTGACATTGCCATTTATGGGTAAATCGTATCCTATCCGGCTGACGGGGTTGAACGGATTCGGATAATTCTGGTACAGGGCAAAGTCTTCGGGAATGAGTATCTCTCCATTGATAGCGCTGATCGCCGATTTTTCCACAACGATATGAATCGTATCTTTTACTATCTCTTCAATATCAATAACGCTCCAAACCAGATCGCCTTCCCCTCCGAATTCGAGTTCGGCGCTTAACGTGAGCATTCCGGCGGTATCATCGAAATCAAACAGGATGGAATCGGAATCGACATAGAAGTCGTAGATCAGCAATTCGGCCGAACTTTCCACGTCCGAAATGAGTACCCAAATATCGATCGTGACACTCGTATCCGATACGAATTCGACCACTTCAGGCGCGCCGCTGATGACAGGGGGATCGTTTACAGGATTAACAGTGAATTTTATATCACTGTTGCATGAAGCATTTCCCGGATCAGTCGCGGTGAAAGTAATCGTTTCACTTCCGAACCAATTCTCGTCGAGTGTAGAAACCGTTGCGATTCGATTGCCAACAATCGCAACCGACAAATCAGCGTTGCCGCTGAAAGACCATGATATTTGCGAATCTTCATTATCGGGGTCGGTCATAAAATCATTTAAATTTATTGCAGTAAAAATACCTCCTTCATCGATAGTTTGGTTGGGAATATCGCTTACAACTGGAGCGTCATTGACCGATGTTACCGTAAATGTTGCTTGATCATTTGCACTTGCAGCTCCCGGATCGATAGCGGTGAATGTAATCGTTTCACTTCCGAACCAATTCTCATCGAGTGTGGAAACCGTTGCGACTCGATTGCCGGCAATCGCAACCGACAAATCAGCATTACCGCTGAAAGACCATGCTATCTGCGAATCCTCATTATCGGGATCAGTGACGAAATCATTTAAGTTTATCGCTGTAAAACTTGCTCCCTCATCAATCGTCTGGTCAGGTATATTGCTGACGAGGGGAGCGTCATTGACTCCTGTAACAGTAAACACAGCAACGTCGCTGTCCGATGCTCCGTCCGGATCGGTCGCGGTAAAGGTGATAGTTTCGCTTCCGAACCAATCCTCATCGGGTATGCTTATCGTCGCCACTCTGTTACCGTCAATCGCAACGGATAATTCATCGTTGCCGCTGAAAGACCAAGTGATTTGCGAATCCTCATTATCGGGATCGCTAACTAAATTATCCAATTGGATTGCTTCGAAGGAATTCCCTTCCGCAATTGTCTGATCAGGAATATCACTGATAACGGGGGCTTCATTGACCGGAGGAACGGAAAAATCTTCTTCAAAACGAGGCAGGAGTGCATATTCATTGTGTTTATAATCGACCACGCCAACAATGGATTCAAAGCGATCGCCTAAGGCAACCGAGTATGCAAAGATATCATCATCGACCTGGCATTCACCGCTTCCATCATTTATATACACTTGATTATAAAAGTCCGGCGCCTTTGTGACTGTAACATTTTCAACTTTGACAAAGCAATCTTCATATTGTTCTGCATTAATGGGGTTTTTTAAGTAACCAGTGCTTACAACTATTGGTTCGGGAACAGGGTTGTCCGTACTTACGATTGTACAAACGGGATTAATAATTTCTGTAAATCCAGAATATTCTTCTACTGTTCCAATCACTTTTATTTCGTCACCAAGTGCCGGACTGGTATCCGCGTTATAAATATTTATTCCCCTCCAGGGTTCAGGTACTGTTGAAGATATGAAGAAATTGTTTCCATATCCTCCATACCCAATTGCCGTTACAACACCTTTTATTTTAACAGATTCTCCATCCATCAATGAAGGGTAAGTTCCGTCTGATCCCGGGGCAGTTGTGTATTGGATATCATAAACTGAATTGAGTAATTCGTCACCGATTTGAAAATTACTGCGGCTTTTGATATAAACGTCAGGATTCGTCACATCCGTCAGTTTGACTTTACATTTATCCGAATTTATATCCGGCAGAACCCAGGTATATGAACCGGTGCTTGCCGCTACACTTGAAATAATTTCATGCCAGGTCTGTTCGTCATCGGCGCTGTATTCAATTTTAATATTACCAATATTCACACAAGTCCAACGGATTTGTTGTGTTGTGCCAAGGTCCCATTTTTCGCCTCCATTGGGCGACAACAGCGTAAATTCATTACTGGTCGTCTCAAATTCCCTGATAACATTACTGATGCGCAGTTCATCAATGTATCCATCAAAATAGGTATTCGATTGATTGCTTGAGCCGATAAAGAGTGGATTGGAGTTTAATAATGGCGGTGATGCTGTCTCAGTAGCTTTGGATGAATAGTGTATCAATTCCCTATCGGAATTATGGATGACTGTTTTAAGTGTGTTGGTAGTAGAATTCCGAATAAATGAGATGTGATACCAATTATCCAACTCAAGAAAATCCCTATCCGTACTTGTCCATGCCTCATAGTCTTCCGGTGGGACAGTTGGATAATAGGAACAATTCAAACCCTTTGGAGTGCTCCAATGTGAAGTTGGTACAATATACATCGAATAATTCGATTTAAAATTGTCGTTATCACCCGGTTTACTAAGCAAAGTATATCGTTCACTCGAATATTCTCCAAAAGAACTGGGTTTGAACCACATTTCTATGGTCCAGTCCCCGCTAAGATCCAGATTACTGTTATCGGCAATATCCAAGTAAGCTCGGTTACTCTGATTGCTGTTATCAAGATATAGAGACTGTCCTAAGCCCAATTCACTATTATCCACAAACGCTAGAGCGCCATGTGATGTTGGATTGCCCGATAAAGTTGACTGGTTTGTCACATCCCCATCGAAATGCAGGAGAACAACGGTATTATCGTCCACGTTGTAAGGATCACTCAAAATTAAATTTTTATTTTGGTAATTGGGTTCCAAACCAATCAGCGCCCAGTTGCCCACTGTATAATAGCTTAGTTCATAAAGTGGGTAGTAGCCGCTACCACCAGGTCCCCAACCCCAATTAATATGATAAAAATCGTCACCATAATAGCCATCACAAACGAAATAGTGTCCACCATTTTCGTGAGTACCTGCCATCATAATCGGACGCCCGTTATCCAGTTCATTTCTAAAAATACTGTGCCATTCTTCCGATGTAAAATCACCCCAATAATACACTTCACAGCTAGGGGAATAATCAAAATATTTTACAGCAGCGGATGTATATTGATGGATTCCGGCACCGCTGCTCCAGGCGCCATCTACAGAAACACCAATGTTTTGCATCAGGGTCGCTATATCCGTATAAACCGGCTCCGGATCGTCAAAATCAAGCGATGCCGGCATGTTCTCCCAGTTGTAATAGGTGGATTGATAATCCGCTTCAACAAAGCCCAGCAAGGCAAAACCCGGATCATCGTATGTATAACTGTGATAACCAGTACCATGGACAGGATGACGCCAGTAACGGAGTATTTGAGCAAATGCAGTAGGACCGCAACTTGTATTATGGTGGCCGTTACAATTTTCAGGCATATCATCATCCAATGGACAATACGCATTAAAAGGCCATGCCTGATGCCATGTCACCGGTACCAATGGCTCTACTCCTTCAGTACTTTTAGCTGTCCCATATTCGCCTGATCTTATTGATTCCCATTCGGCAGCAAATCTAATATCGTTTGCACGGTTTTCCTTTTGGGCAAGATTGTAAGAATCGAATAACGATTTAATCGCATCGGATTCATTCTCTTCGAAATAATTTGAATCAAATGAAAAGCCGAGAACCGGTTGCAGGTATTCATCGGCAGAAATCATTACCCATCCCTCTTCAAAATTGAATATATACAGAAGAGGCTCATCATCAGCCATTTTACAAATGACGTTTTTTATCTCGGGATTCAGATTGTGAGAACTTGCCCAATTTTGTGAAATTGAGACGGCTTCTTCATTGTTTATTGTATTAGAAAAAATGAAGGTCGGAAAAAGTAAAATTGTCGCTAGGTGTTTGAAAATTTTCATGATTCCTCCAGATTAACCGTTGATAATTATATGAAATTTTTTTAGTTCACCGTGATCTTATTCGATCAATAATATCCTCTCGTTATCTCTATATGTTCCTGAGTATATTGAATAAAAATAGAAGAACAAATATAGGTCAGGCCGCCGCAGCCGGCGCAACAGTCTGCGTTAATTGGCCATGTAAAAATTCTCAAACTCTAAAATCATACAACCGCTCATTAGGTTCACTCTAGGGTTGGATTAACCCGCAGCTCAGTAACGGTGAATTTTATATCACTGCTAACTGGAGCATTTTCCGTATCTGAAGTGCGAAAAAAAATTATCTCACTTCCGTTCCATTCAATCGGGATTTTTGGAGGTCGCAGCAATCTTCTAAAAAGATCACTATTTTGATGGATAGTACACTGTTTTTTCATTACAGGCAATAAAAAACCTAAAACTCAAATCCCAAACGCGATCGGCAACCACTTTACATCCATTGTACGCCCATCGCCAATCAAGCGGATTAGTTGTTTATTCGTTTATTGGTAAATTAGAAAAATGCTCTGATCCGAAGGATCCCCTTACGGGGCGACCTCTGCGATTAATAGGACAAAATATCTGTGGTTATCTGCCCGCCCGTTCGGTCAGACGGGTGTAAATCTGTGGCTAATCCCAGCAAAACCTGTTTAGTCACTGCGCTCCGGAAACAGGTTTTTAAAATCCGTGTTAATCCGCCTGCCCGTTCTATCCGACGAGCGTAAATCCGCAGCAAAGAATCCCACAAAAAAAGCCCGGCGAGATCACCGGGCCTATCCATAATATCCGAAGATTCAATTTAGCGTTTGGCCGTAATACCGAATTCCACCCACTCTTCGCGTGGGATGTTCATTTTGATGATCGTATCCGATTCGCTGCCCTTCTGCTCCATTGCCTTGAGCGCCGTATCCACCTCCTTTGTCTTGGCTTTCAGGGCGGCTTTAAGGGCTTCCTGTTCATTGTTCCGAGCTTCCGTTGTTGCGATCAGGTTGTCGTAATCGTCCAGGTTGGCAAGATCCACTCCGCGATTGGCCAGGTCCGCCTGGCGTCTGCGCATCGCGCCGGCTTTGACCTTGGCGTTGTTCATTTTCTCTGCAAACGTTCTGCGTACCATGACGCCTCCTTTCCTGTCGGCTGTCCCCAATCACCACGATCGGTAAGAGG
>CAZPRY010000080.1:0-12571 GCA_964589175.1 uncultured bacterium | reverse complement strand
TGAGCCAATTTAGCTCAAACATCGATTATCTCAAAATACTATTCTTTTGGGACAGTCCCTTGGGAGTTTCATTGCAGTTTTTGAAAGCGGGTGCTGTTTAATGGCAGGACAATCATCGCTATTTCCACGCAAATCACTGAGGCCCCGGCGGAGATCGAACTCGGATGTCATGCTTGGGAAGGCCATATTCTACCATTAAATCACGGAGACCAAATATCTCCGACAAAAAGCAGTTTTGGAAGATATTTCCGACACCCCCAATCCCGCTCGGCTTACATTGTGTTTGATTCTTTTGGATTATTTTTAGCATTATCGCTGATTTAAATTGAAATACTATGAATTATTATTGATATTTTTATCACTATCTATTATATTATTCTTAACTGAGTGAAACTTTTCTATGATACCAACCGACAAGAAAAACTTTAAAATTGTTTCAAAAGCCTTCTGGTCGATATTTCTTGTGTCGTATTTTGCTTTAGTGTTCATATTTAACATATCCCATAAAACAATAAATATTATACATTAAATAATAAATGTATGCAATAACTATTTTTCGGGGGGATAATATGTCTCGTCAGAAGGTAAAAGATACTAAAGAATGGATTAAACAAAAGGAAATGTTTTCAAAAAATATTTTCTATTTGTTTGAAGTTATTCAAAAAATTAGAATGGACAAAAGTATAAACATCGCCCACAAAGCCCGTATGCTTGGAGAGTACCGTGAAACGATTAACAACTGGATCGGCAAAGGTGTTGACTCTTTGCCCACTAAAGGGAAACAGGAAATCATCCTGTTTAAAATTCTGAATGAACTAAACGCCACCGATATCCCTGTTAAAGCCATGGATCTGACAACGGTAAATATCGAAACGAAATACGGACAGTATTTCGACAAATTGATCCTGGATAACGAGGAAACCAAAGACGTTCTGCAACTCGTTCGGGGAGCCCAGGCGTCTTTTATTCCCTACGCTCTCCAGATGTTCCTAAAGTCGGACGATGCCGTCGTGTATTCCCCGAATAAGGAAGAAATTAACATCTTAGCCCAGGTTAAGTTCCCCCCGGAATTTCAGACCTCACCGGAGTTATATAAAGCTCTTCTGGTTTTGTACCGTAAAAAACAATAACGTTCCGTTTCATTATAATACGTGTCTCGACAGAGAACCAGAACACCAGCTTCCCATGCTGGATACTGGGGTTCTCTCGTAGAGACTCCTGCGGAGGATTCCCCTCACCCGCTCAAAAACCCAAATCAATCTTAGAAGATTATCAATTTTCCGACAGGCTTTCTTGTCGGTGTTGATTGTGAAATTCATTCACAGGGCACCCTATCAAAGAATCTCCAAGGCCCGGCCGCCAGATGGTCAATTTTATAAAGAAGAACACCGTATAATTCAGTATCTCATCCCCAAATATGGCGGTTGAAACATTTTGATGCTCGCATCGCGCCGGTTTATTCCGTTTTTAATAGTGATATTCAGCCTGTATATGATTAAATTTCAGCCTTGAAAAATGATCCAACAGGGCAGAAGGTTTCAAAAAGTTATTTATCAACGAGAAAATAGTTACCGGGTTTCGGTGAATTACCCGTATAATCTTTATTTCTACAGCGTCAGGTTTTTCGTGATATGAATCAGATTTTAAGTGTTTTTACGCGGCCTGAATCCTGGAATTCTATCGTAGAGACCCCTGCGGATAATTTCCTCACCCGCACAATATTTTTTATCCGAGAGTCGATTTACCGATCGCTGGATTTTCTGAAATACAAATTATCCGCAACACACATAGATAGATTATGATCAAAATCATTGCGATTGAAACACAAAGCTTGGCGGCGCAACATAGTGTGCAGGCAGGGGATCTGCTGGTCTCCCTGAACGGTCACCCGGTTCAGGATATTCTGGATTATCGCTTCATGCAGGCTGAGGAAGAATTGCATGTTCAAATCCGGCGTGGTGAGGAACAAATATCCTTCTCCATCGAAAAGGAATATGACGAGGATTTGGGACTTGAATTTGAAGAGATGAAAATCCGATCCTGTCGCAACAATTGCATTTTCTGCTTCATCAAACAAAATCCACCCGGAATGCGGCAGGCGATCTATTTCTGTGATGAAGACTACCGCTATTCTTTTCTCTACGGCAATTACATCACACTTTCCAATGTCGGCGAGGCGGATCTGGAGCGGATCATAGCCATGCGTCTGTCGCCCTTGTATGTCTCGGTCCATGCTACGGATGCCGAAGTCCGCCGTCAAATATTCCGCTCCCGCTCGGACGACGATCTGATGGACAAACTCGCGGTTTTAGACAAGAATCGAATCGAAATCCATGTCCAGATCGTTTTAATACCGGATGTGAATGAGGGGGAAATTCTGGAAACGACAATCCGTGATTTGTACCGGTTTCGGCAGTCCATCCGTTCGGTAGCGATTGTTCCGGTAGGCCTGACGAAACATCGTAAAAAATTACCGCAGATCCGGGCAGTGGATGCGGAGTCAGCCCGCCGGGTGCTCGACAGATCGGAAGAATGGCAGCAACAATACACCAACCTCGAAGACGATGCGTTTGTCTATCCGGCCGATGAATTCTTCTTACTGGCCGGAGAACCGTTGCCTCCCACGGAATATTATGCTAGTTTCTACCAGATCGAGAATGGAGTCGGCCTGGTCCGGGATTACTTGGATGCTTTTAAGGAGCAACTGCCCGGCTTGCCGCAGAAGATCGATGTTCCGCGCAAACTGCTTTTTGTTACGGGAGAGATGGCCGCGCCGGTTTTACGGGAACAGGTTGCCGCAAAGTTGAATCAAATCGAGAATTTGCATATAGACGTCGCCGCGGTTCGCAATCACTTCTTCGGGGAGACGGTGAGAGTCGCGGGATTGATCACCGGCCGGGATATTCTGGAGCAGCTTGAACGGCCCGGCGAATATGACCGCATTATCTTGCCACCGCGCTGTGTGAATACCGAC
This sequence comes from uncultured bacterium, assembly GCA_964589175.1. GTDB lineage: Bacteria > Fidelibacterota > UBA2242 > UBA2242 > UBA2242 > CAZPRY01. The sequence goes on along the minus strand of CAZPRY010000080.1, from coordinate 9,597 downwards.
GGTCTCCTGCTGGACGATCTCTCTCCTGCGGATTTGCAGCAGGCGTTCGGTGTACCTGTGAGAGTATCAAACAATGATTTTAAGGAAATAATAAATTTTGAGTAAAATAGAACCCATTATCGCGATCGTCGGGCGGCCGAATGTCGGCAAGTCCACCCTTTTTAACCGAATTGCCCAGAAGCGCAAATCCATTATCCATTCCGAGGCCGGCATCACCCGCGACCGCTTATATGAGCTGGTTAACTGGACCGGCAGCCAATTCGTTCTGATCGATACGGGCGGATTTGTACCGGAAAGCACGGACAAGATTGAGAGTGCCATCCGTTACCAGGTCCAAATGGCGATCGAAGAGGCCGACCTGGTGCTTTTTATGGTGGACGTCGAGGATTTGGTGACGACGATGGACCGCGAGATTGCGGGGATGCTGCGCATTTCCGGCAAGCAGATTCTACTGGTCGTGAATAAGAGCGATAACGAAGAGCGTGAACAGCAGATTTTCGAGTTCTTCGAATTCGGATTTGGCGAACCGTTTCCGATTTCGGCCATAAACGGAAGGCGTATCGGTGATCTACTGGATGCCATTCTGGAAAAATTGCCCGTTGATGCGCCTGCCGAAAAAGAATCGGAAGAGGATCATCTGGAGCTTGCCATTGTGGGAATGCCGAACTCCGGCAAGTCCTCCATTGTCAACGCGCTGATCGGCGCCGAAAAAGCGATTGTGACGGACATTCCCGGAACGACACGCGATTCGGTCGATTCGGAAATTAAATATTACGGGCAGAAGGTAACAATCATCGATACAGCCGGCCTGCGCCGCAAGAAAAATATCAGCAGCAATGTCGAGTTTTACAGCATGGTGCGGGCTAACCTGGCAATCGAACGTTGCCAAGTGGCGTTGATGGTCATCGATGCCACCAAGGGATTTTCGCGTCAGGATGCCAATATCATCCGGGCCATCATCGATAAAAAGAAAGGCCTGATCGTTGCGGTGAATAAGTGGGATCTCATGGATAAAGCGACCAACACGGCTCGTGACTATAAGCAGACGATCATCGATCAGTACCGTGCGCTCGAACATTATCCGGTATTGTTTGTGTCGGCTCTGACGAAACAGCGGGTTTCCAAGATCCTGGGCGAAGTGATGGAAGTGTACCGCTATCGGCAGTTGAGAATTTCCACTGCCAAATTGAACGAATATTTTCAGACCGTTATCGATCGGACACCGCCGCCGGCGACCAAGGGGAAACATATCAAGATCAAATACGTTACACAACTGAAAAAAGATCCTCCGATTTTTGCGTTTTACTGCAATGACCCCCAAGACGTAAAAGAGGAATACAAGCGATTTCTGGAGAATAAACTGCGAGAGGAATTTCGGTTTGCAGGCGTACCGCTAACGATATATTTCCGACAAAAATAGATGCGATTTATCCTTCTGAAAAGTATATTCCTGATCCAAATCCTGATTTCGCTTGCGTCAGGCGCCGCTCATTCCGCAGACAGGTTGGCTGTTTTTGCCAAACCAACCCGCATACGGACTCTCTCAGCCGATCAGGCCTCCCCGATCAATGATCCAGAGACGATCCATCCCGCATATTATGCCGAAATGTTCGGAAAAAGCATGTTCGATCGGCCGTCTCTATCCGAAAATTATGTGTCGGAACAGGGCCACTTCAAAATTCACTACACTGTCAGCGGAGCCGATGCGGTACCATTGACCTCTACCAACCCCGACGGCGTACCGGATTGGGTCTACGATGCCGCTCGAAGTGCGGAGCGGGTTTACCGGATTCTGGTGGATACGCTGAATTTCGATCCACCGCCGGGCGATAACAACACGGATGGGCCCGAATACGACATTTTTCTGCGGGATTGGCCGCGCGACGATAACTACGGCGTCACCTATCCCGAAAACGAGATTCAGCAAACGAACCGGCCCTATGACTACAGCTCTTATATAGTAATCGATAACGATTTTGCGGAAGAGATTTACTACACCCGGGGTCCGGATGCCCTGCACGTCACTATCGCCCATGAATTCTTCCATGCGGTGCAACTGGGCTACAACTGGCATGAATCCAACGGCCTACCGGGGGTGTCGACTGCAGCCGACGATCGTTATTTCCTGGAGTGGTGTTCGGTCTGGATGGAGGAGCGGGCCTACCCGGCAGTCGATGACTATTTCCAGTATTTACCGCTATTCTTCTATTCTCCGGAAGAAAGTCTCTGGTCCAATTATTATCATTATAGTTTGGGCATGTTCATTAGATATATTACAGATCTTTACGGGGAGCAGATTTTGGCGCAAATCTGGGAAAAGATCAAGGACGATTTCGCTTTTACGGCCCTGGACGAAACCCTGGCACAATACGGTACCGGCACCGCTGCATTGTGGAATGAATTCGTAAGACGCAGCTATTTTACCGGCAGCCGCTACGATGAGATACAAGCACTATCCCCTGATGCCCGCGACTTCCCTCTGTTGCAGTTTCCCTCGAATAATAGTGCAAATCTGGTCGACGAAGTGGATTTCGAAATCACCGGCGAGCCCTTTTCGACCAATCTGATAATGGTTGCCGTGGAATCGAACATGCTGATCGGCTTGAAAAATTTCGCCGGTTTGGACCAGGGTTTTTACGGCAGCCTGATCCTGAATAAGGATTCGGGAGAAGATATTTCCGAACCATTTACTTTCTACACGGATTTCCTGATCGGAGAGGCCGGCCCTGGAGATTCCCTGGGAATATTCGTCACTAACAACGATGTCCAAAACGACGTCGCGTATAGCCTGACAGTGGCCCAATTTCCGGACACCGTTTCATATCCAAGCGTGTTTCTCGCTTTATATCCGAATCCGCTCGGAATGTACCTGGAATCGGACCTGAATTTTAAATTACAGCTGGGCAGACGGCTGAGTTCCCTGGAATGCTCGATCATTAATCTGCTCGGGCAGGAACTGTTGCGTGTAAAGTATGAAGCCGCGGAGCTGCAGTTTGGGCCGAATATCCTTCACATTCCCTACGAACTTATCGCCGGGAAAAACCCGCCGTCAGGGGTCTATTTCATCGTTTGCCGGGTTGGATCAAAGACAGTCAGCCGTAAATTCACCATCATTCGATAGCCGTGTATCGCCAAATTGCTAAAGAGCTTACTCTTACGGAAAAAATCAAAGGCTCCAAATTCATTGGCCACTCTTTCCCGGTTTCCGGCCGTGAAGAGGCCAGAACGATCATCGCGCGCTTAGAGGATGAGTACCGTAAAGCATCGCACGTCTGCTGGGCTTTCCGCGTCGATGAAAACGGGCAAACCCTGGGCTACTCCTCGGATGCCGGCGAGCCGCATAGTTCAGCCGGTCCGCCGATCCTGGCCTCGCTCGAAGGACGTGCTTTGGTAAATACATTATGCATCGTTGTGCGCTATTTCGGCGGCACGAAACTCGGGATTGGGGGCTTGATCCGTGCCTATGGCGGTGTGGCGGGCAAGACACTCGATGAAGCCGGATTTACCGAATTTCACCCGCAATTCAATCTTCATCTTCGTGTGCCGCTTCAGCATTACTCCGATCTTATGCGAATTCTGCGTAAACACAAAATCGAGTTTACCCAGCAAAGTAATGAATGCATCGCAGAATTCACTTTTCCTGTAGACGAGAAGGACAGGGCATCAATCCGGGCCGATCTGACTTTGATTGAGGGGATCGAATTTCTGGACTGAGCCTGTTGCTTGTACGATTCCACAAAATATTTTCATAAAAATATCAATGCAGGGCTGCAAAGGTAAATCGGCAAGCTTCGCGGATAGTGTGGAGTGGCAGGGTGAAAAAAACTTATCCTGCAACGGTTGGAGCGGGATTATTGGAACCGTGATAATCACGGTGGGCGCCTCCCAAACGGGTCAAGTTTCCTCAAATAAAAGGCGTGCTTTTGCCGTTCGAAGTACAGCTCCCTTTATTGTAGTGTTGGTTCCAATAATATGCCAGCTCACCATCGCAGGATAAATTTCAATAAGCTTTTTCATACAATAACAATATATAGGGAATTTGAGAAAGCGTCAAGTCCTTTCGGAATTTTTTATTTCTCCTTCCGATTTGGCGATGATCAGAGTTCCGCAGCTGTCGCTCCAAACATTGGTGGATGTGCGGACCATGTCAAGCAACCTGTCGACGGCGATTATGAGTCCGATGCCTTCCAGCGGCAAACCGACCGCTTTCAGAACAATGGTCATCATCACCAAACCTGCCATTGGGATGCCGGCCGCCCCGATCGAGGCCAGTAAGGCTGTAATTACAATCGTAAATTGGGCCGCGAAACCCAGCTGGATTCCGTAGGCCTGGGAAATGAAAAGGGCTGCCGCGCATTCGTACAGAGCCGTACCGTCCATATTGACGGTCGCTCCCAGGGGCAGGACGAAGCTGGATATCTTGTTCGAGATGCCGGCGTTTTGCTCGGCGCATTCGATCGTGAGCGGTAAAGTGGCCGAAGAGGAAGATGTTGAAAAGGCGGTCAGTAAAGCCGGACTCATGTCGCGCATGTGCCGGTAAGGATTGCGGCGGGTAAACAGCGCAATCAGGAGCGGCAGGGTGATAAAATAGTGAAATAGAAGCCCCGCAAGTACGGTAACGAAATATAACCCCAGCGACTTGAATACTTCAAGCCCGGTAGTGGCGGTGATTTTGGCAATCAGCCCGAAAACTCCGATGGGAGCGAAGCGGATGATGAGATGGGTGATTTTCATCATGATCTCGAAGCCACCATCGAAAAAATCGGTAAAGAGTTCACGGTATCTTGAGTTCAGGCGGGCGATGAAAATTCCGAGGATAATGCTGAAGAAAATCAATGGAAGAATTTCGCCTTTGGCCATCGAGGCAAATGGATTTTCGGGGATCATACGATATAAGATTTCCCAAAGACTGCCGCCCGCCAGATCCGACCCGGCGACCTCTTCCGCCAGATTGAGATCGGCCCCGACCCCCGGGCGGATAAGATTCGAGAGAAAAAGTCCGGTCAGGATGGCCAGGAGACTGGTGGAGACGTAATACAGAAGCGTCTTCCAGCCGAGGCGTCCCAGACTTTTAGAATTCCCGAGGCCGATAACTCCGGCTGTAATGGAGGTGAAAATCAAAGGTATGATCACCATTTTCAACAGGCGCAGGAAGATATCGCCCAGCATACCGGCAAAGGAGACCACCGACTCTCCGAAGATGATACCGGCAGCGATACCTAATCCGATACCGATAAAGATCCATCCCGTCAAAGGGATTTTTTTCAAAGCGGATTGAAAACCGGAAGCCATATTTACCTCGAGTATTAAATCGGAAATGCCATACCAAGCTGCCTATCAAATATGGTGAATTGCGGAGACTTTATCAAATCCTATCTCCGGAGTGCTCAACAAAAAAGAGATTTAGACAGGGTCGCTGCTCCGGGTAGTGTTTCCCATTTTTTGATTGGATTTGAGTGAAAAGGAATTATATTCAGAGGGACGATTCGGAGCCCTGTTCAGGTATTTATGCTAGTAATTCAGTCTGCTTATCTCTCTTCCAACACTCGCACCAATTCCTGTTTTCATGATTCTTTTCTCTCCAAAAATGACAAAAGGAAGGCCTGCTGACATGCGTTTGGAACGGGATCAAGCCGTTTTACTGGTAATCGACGTGCAGGAGAAGTTTGTCCCGGTAATTCATGATTATCCGAATGTACTGGACAATATTACAAGGGCGATTCGGGGTGCTCAGATACTGCAATTACCAATCTTGCTGACGGAACAGTACCCCAAAGGATTGGGCCGCACGGTGGCGGAAATTCGCGATATTCTGCAACCCTGCGATCCGCTGGAAAAGATCAGTTTTTCATGTTGCGGCGAACAGGCATTTATGAGCCGTCTGAAGGCCTTGAAGCGCCGGCAGCTGCTGGTTTGCGGAATCGAAACCCATGTCTGTGTTTATCAAACCTGCCGGGATTTGCTGGAAGGCGGCTACGACGTTCACCTGCTCGGCGATTGCGTTTCCAGTCGCACTCTGGAGAATCGCAATTTGGCTATCAATAAGTTGCGTAGTCTGGGCGTGCAGATCAGCGGAGTGGAAATGGCCCTGTTCGAATTGCTGCGCGTGGCTGGGAGCGGGGAATTCAAACTGATTTCTAAAATTGTGAAATAATTGATTGCTGCGTGGGTGAGAACGCGGCGGTTAAATACAATAATTTAATAGGGGAGAATGTTGCTCCCCGATTTTTCTGTTCGGGTATTGTGTCCTGTCGATCCGATCCTGAAAGCGGAAGGAATCCATGAGAAAACGCGTATTCAATATTCTGTTTATCGCCACCTTTGCGGTGATGCTCGGACTGGGTATTATCGGTCCGTTGCTGCCGATCTACGCTACCAAACTGGGTGCGACGGGAATCTGGCTGGGGATGATTTTTTCGGGATTTTCCTTATCCCGTTTCATTTTCATGCCGATTATCGGGAAGATTTCGGATCGAAAGGGGCGTAAATCCTTTATTACGGTCGGACTGTTCTCCTTCACAGTCATTTCCATTTTATACGTTTTCGCTAACAATGCTCCGACGCTGGTTCTCATACGCATGCTGCACGGATTTTTCTCGGCGATGGTGATACCGATCGCCATGGCCTATGTCGGCGAAACCGCCGAAGAGGGCCACGAAGGCCGTGCCATGGGAACCTTCAATATCGCGATGTTCCTTGGGATGGGTTCCGGACCGCTACTGGGTGGCATTCTGAATGATTTGTTCGGATTAAATTCGGTCTTTTTTGCCATGGCGGCTTTAACCTCAATCGCTTTTTTGATCACGTTTTTCTTTTTACCCCATTCCAAACATCTGGAGATACGGAAAACAGATCCGGTCCCGATGCGCCAGATCATTAAGAGTGACATCATGAAAGCTCTGATGATTTTCCGGGCGATCAATGCCCTGTCCCGCGGCATGATCATGTCGTTTTTCCCGCTGATTGCCAGTCATAATTCACTGAGTACGACGCAGATCGGTATTCTGATTTCCGCCAATGTGTTTCTGACCGCCGTTCTCCAGCGGGCATTTGGACACCTGGCGGATCATCACAATAAAATTGTGCTGATTCTGATCGGTTCGGTAATTACCGCCATCGCGCTGGGAATAATTCCATTAGCGCATGGATTCGCCGGATTATTCGTCCTGGGTATTTCGATCGGATTGGCCGGCGCGATTTCAATGCCCGCTGCGACTGCCGTAAATGTCATCATCGGTCAGCGCATGGGCGGAATGGGCGCCGTGATGGGATTATTCAATTCCGCCATGAGTATCGGCATGATCGTGGGACCGCTGCTGTCGGGTATCTTCATGCAGTTTTGGGGTTTAAACTGGGTCTTTTACATCGCGGGCGGCATCAGTCTGGTTGCGTCGTTTGTCTTCCTTTTACTGGTTCGCAAGACGATGTTCGAACCGGATTTCGCCCTGCCGGCCAAACACGAAGAAGAATACGATTTTATTGTTGAATAGAATTCCGTAAAGGATAGCGCCGGATTGCAGTTTCGAGTTTTTTCTCCATAGCCGGCGGCAATGAGGTATCGCGACGGGCTTCGGCAATCCACTCCGGGTGATTCCTCAGCTGGTCGAAGTCTTCATCACGGCAGGTGATTATCACACCCAAAGCTTCCTTAATCGCCATTCCAATCAGTATCCGGTTTTCTTCCCGGAAATAGCAGCCGGGCCGGTTGAACAGTTTCGTGAAAAATACGGCCAGGTACTCCCCGTTCCCGGGCTCGAATTGGAGCATTATGTTCATACGCCCCTCGTTCTCGTTGATTTCGATGGAGTTCACGCGACGGCCGAAATCGGGCACATTCGGAAAGTTCACGATGTCTCGGTCGACTTCCGCCAATTGCCGGTAAAAATATTCCAGAAAACGCCGGAATTCGGCGACGTCGCTCGAACGCGCCAGGAATGCGGAGCGCGAAAATTCATGGAGGGCGTAGACCTCGATATCCGGGCGATCGATCAGTGATAAAAGTGAAGTGTTTCCGCTGTCTTTACCGGTCGGCAGGCTTTGGATTTGACGTTCGCCGGGGAGCCGGTTTTTAAGCCCGCCCTGGAAGTGGAAATGAGGACTGGAAGCGCCGGCCATCGCGCCGTTGTAATAGATCGAATAGTCGTAGAGCCGGCGCGCGATCGCGAGCAGGTCTCCGAAATGGCCGTCCAGGATTTGTTTTTCGTGCCGGGTTGCAGAAATGGTCAGATCGCCGGGGATCGTGATGCCCGGATTAGCGAGAACGATATAACGATCGTCGAGGATCGTCACGCCGCGCTGCCCCTCGTCCAGCTCACAAAGGAAGCAAGTCTCGCCGTTTTTCTCGAAGGCGCTGGAGCGGATGCTTGCGGCGCGCCCCGGATTCATGTCCAGCCGGACCGGAATGCCCTCGACGATTAAATTCACACTCGGCATGGATTCGTATATTTGGGTATTGCGGATGAGGCGCGGCCAGCCCAGATCGGGATCGAGTTGATGCATACTCATGGCCCGCACACGCTGGTTGTCGTCGGCCGTTTGCGGATCGATTTGCATTTCCTGCAGAAATTCAGACAGCTCTCCGGTATCGATCAGATGACTGAGTATTTTCGGATCAGGCTTTTGCATCGGTTGCGTGTTATCCTTAGGAGTGTCCATCTTCGACGGTAATTTAGGACGCAAGGCGGAATATGCAAGGCCAGGACCTCAGGGCCTAAGGCCGGGAATAAGGAATAGGGTATAAGGGCAAGGTTGGATTGCTCTGCTTACATCGCGAAATGCTTGAACGCTTCAAAGACCAGGAAGGCCGGCCAAGCGATCGCTTTGAAGAATCCCCAGACGCCCATCCAGAAACCCGTGCCATGGGAAATGAAATAGACTACCGAACCGACGAATCCCAGGCCGTACAGCGCACCGGACTGGGCATTGTTTTGAATTTCTTTGTTCATAATTTCTCCCTCTAATGCTGACTACTTAATAATATCTATTAGCATATCAATATCTATACTTCTTATATATTGAATTCAGGAGTTATTAATACTTACGAAACATTAGTGTGGTTACTCCAATGGATTTCAATTTTTTTAGAGCCCCTTGATGTAGCAAAACCCTCTGCCCGGACCTCGAACTTTATTGTGTAGACATCATTTGCTGGTTTTTGATGGTAGATTTTAAGTAACTCAATCTGAGTTTTTTTAAGTTCTGTGTGGCTATTCATAAGTAGAGCAAGTTTCATCTTATCGTATTCTGCTAGTTTCCGATTTACCAAACCGATAGTACCTTCTTCTGTCTGGTTTGCAAGTTTATTCAACTTATCTAATTCAACTGAGTTTCCGGTAGTGTTTATGTAGAATTTTAAACACCCGATAACAAGTTCATCATCACTGAGACAATATTCATTATTTGAACTTCTATATTTATAATGATTTTCAAACTGTCTTTCGAGATCGGGACGATTACGAACTCTGACTTCAATCCTTAAATCAACAGTAATAAGTTTTGCTGTTCTATAAGACGAATTGGTTAAAATGATTTGGTATTTAGTCTCTGGGGCTGTCCCAAAAGAATAGTATTTTGAGATAATCGATGTTTGAGCTAAAT
>CAZPRY010000079.1:0-12764 GCA_964589175.1 uncultured bacterium | reverse complement strand
CTGAAAATCTATGCCCTTCATGCCACAAGTTGGTACGCATTATGACGATGAACCACAAATTCAATCAGACCGAAGATCAGAACAATGCAGAAAGCACAATTTCTTCGAAAACAAGCCGTAAATACTCCTGAGATTCACACAGGTACTTGATAATCTTTAGTCAAAATTATGGGATAACTTTAAGAAAGGCAACTATTTTGGGTTAATATTAATGAATCTGAAAATTCAATTCCTATATCATTCCAGCACTCTTTTCCCCTTTTTATAGGCAAATCCTTGCCGATCGCCTAAACAGATAGTGAGCGACACCTGAATTATTCCTTGACATTATTGCGTCTATGATGTAGAATCAATTAAAATATGGTCAATGAACGCGAGATGTACTTATTATCCGCCAGTAATGTTTGTATTCTTCCTCTACGCATAATTAGGGGCCATCCTACAATCAAGCCCAGGCATTTTTTATCTGAAAATTATGTAAAAAAAGATAGACTGATGCACCGTCTATCCGCAATATCAGCAATTTAAAATGGACCAACCCATGGTCCATCAGGGACGACGCTATGTCCATCAAAGATATGGACATAATGACATAGTTTATGTTCCTGTACACCAAAGACATGCCTATGTCCATCACGGATATGATCATGTCTTACAAGGACGAGGCTGTGTCTTTCATGGACATCGACTAAATAAGATGATTTTCGAGTCCGTACAGCTAGACCGGGCCTCTGTCCAGGTTATTTTTAACGCCGTCCAATATTCTGACTGTAATAATGACATATTTTTAATCTGCGTCCGGATGAATTATTCTCAAGTTAATCCGGATTACATGATTGTCCATCATTTTTTCATAAAAGGCCACGTTGACGAGAGTCTCGTCCAACTAAATAATGCAATTCACCTAAATAATACCTAACGAAAGGAGAATCTTATGGCAAATCAAACTTTTGCATCCTTCATCGAAAACAACAAACTGATGTCTTCGGGAATCAAAAACAATGTAGATCTTTTAACAGCAAGGGGTCTGGGACCGGAGTACTCGGCCGAATATGACGGCAATATCGACGAGGTCGAAAACGTCAATTTCGCGCAGGAGCGTCTGAAAGCTGATCTGAAGACCAAAACGACGGAAATGGCAACCAAAAAGAAGGCTTTGCAGGTTCAATACAGCCAGGCTAAATCCATAGTCAAGGCCACAGTGCCAAAGGACCGCTGGCTGGAATTCGGAATCCAGGACAAGCGCTGATAGGTAGCCCAGACATTCTTGTCCGGGTGTTATAAAGATGCCACAGGCTGGAAAGCCTGCGTTACGTGGCCCAGACATTCTTGTCTGGGTGTTATAAAGATGCCACAAGATGGAAAGCCTGCGTTACGTGGCCCAGACATTCTTGTCTGGGTGTTATAAAGATGCCACAAGATGGAAAGCCCGCTTTACGTGGCCCAGACATTCTTGTCTGGGGAGGAAAAACCACAGGCTGGAAAGCCAGTGATACGAATATGATCTTTTAAATTACAGTGAAAAATAACGATGAATAACACTGAAGACGCCGCTTATCATAAACGAAATTTGCCGCATTTTTATATTCCTAATGAATGCTATTTTATCACATTCTGTCTTTGGGCGAAACTCCCTTACACGAAGATGAAAAGGCTGAAAGAGCACTATGATCATGCCCGTGATTCTCTCGATGAAGATGAAAATCGTAGTGATAAAGAGTATCGATTATGGAAAAGCTACTTCAATGCGATCGATACATTGTTACAGAGTTCCGATCCCGAGCATCAATATTTGCGAGATGACCGCCTTGCCGAAATCGTCGCAAATTCCATGCACTTTTACAACAAGTCCGACTATAATCTACACTGTTATTGTGTGATGCCCAATCATGCGCATTTTGTTTTTACTTTGAATGAAAAAGCACATTCTATCTCGAAAATTATGAAATCAATTAAAGGATTCACGGCCAGAGAATGCAATAAAATCTTGAATCGAAAAGGCCAATTCTGGCAGGATGAAAGCTATGATCATATCTTACGTAACGAACGGGAATTTGAAAATATCATCTACTACGTTTTAAATAATCCGGTTAAAGCAGGATTCGTCGAAAAGTGGCGGGATTGGCAATGGAATTATTTGGCGGAGATTCCTATATTGTGAATGGCTTATGCATAATATTTTTGAGAATCACAGGCTAGAAAGCCTGTGCTACGTGGCCCGGACATTCTTGTCCTGGGAAATATCCAATTCAGGCGAAGGATTAAAAACCACAGGCGGGAAAGCCTGTACTACACTGCCTCAGAAACCGTATACTAATTTCAGGTAGACGTTATCATTCTTGCCGAACTGACCGAAAATCGTCTCCTTATCTCCGCCCAGAATATCCGTGCCAATTGTAATCGTGAAGCTGTCCGAATATTTCCAATCCACAGCGAGTCGCGAGAGATACGATTCATTGCTGATGTTATAGAGTGTCAGCCACATCGGCAAAATCGTCTCATTGGCGAAACTGCCGCGCAACAGCAGTGACGCGATCGAATTCACCTCATCCGTTATGATCCCCTCTTCATAATCCAGGATGCGCTCCTGAATGGCCTGCGCCGAAATATCGATCTCCCCGGTCAGTTGATAATCCACTCCAATCATCGCCTGTACGAAGGGTTTCCCGATAATTAATCCATCGTTGATTTTGGTAAAATCCTGGGTACTGTAGTAGCGTTCCGGATAGTAACCGCCTTCCCCGCGAAAAACAAACAATCCGGCAGGCTTGGCGAAATTCAGGCCGTAGAAAGTCATCCAGGGATGGCGAGGATACAGGTTGATGCGGGCATCGTACAGGGTATAAAACTCCGGTATGGTGTAATAAACCGGCTGGTCCTCGCGAATTTTTAAATACATCACGGATAGATCGGTGCCCCAGAAAAAGGTATTGAACTTGAGACCGTATTCATTGTTTTTAAGGGAAATTCCTGGAGCGACATCATCATGGTATACCATCGGAGCCTGGATCGGTAAACCCGTCGACGACCACACCGGAGGCGGGATCAGCATGGTATCCGGACGCGCAAAAGCCCAGTTCCCGCTGAAATTCACCTGCAAAGGCTTGAACTCCGGAATCACGAGTATTTCCAGCGAATGATTGCCGTGATGAAATTTGGCATTAAAAATCGTAGTACCCATGCGAATGTCATCGAAATCCTGCAATAGAAAAAGCGAAAGGTCCAGCGGATTCACGATGTCGTTGATGAAATAGCCGTCGGTCTTGCCCCAGACTACCTGCTGTTTGCCGATTCTGAAATCGAGCCATGAACCGTAAATATCCAGAAAGAGTTCGCGCAGTTCGGCGCGCGTCTCCTGCCCGACGACTGCATCGTTCAGAAAATCCAGCGAAGCGTAGCCGTAGACATTTTCACCCCACACTTCGGAGTTCAGGCGCAGCCGGTTTCGTAATAACAGGGCTTCATTCGGCGTTTCCGTCTTTATGGCGCTGTGGCTTCTGAAAAAACCATGAATGTCGATTTGCGCCTGAGACGGCTGCGATCCGAGCAAAATTAAAAAGCCGATCGCGGCAAGTGAATAGCGCGCTGCTTTCATTGTACTTTTCCCCGCTGCAAAGTAGTTGTCGTGAAGGTCTGGTCGTTCATCTCGATATTGAAGCGGACTTCTTCGATCTCGATTTTGGTCTGGTGGCTCTTGCTGAGATTATCCATGTACAAAACAAAAGGTGTCCAGATCCCGTCGACTTCACGTATATCGGACATGGTCAGCACTTTCATGAGTTCATCGCTCTTATCGTAATATTCAACTTTGGCGGTAATCCATTTTTCTGGGATTACCCAGGCAATCTTCTTATTGTACATTTCGTTTTTATCTTTAGGAACGGATTCAATTTTATAGCATTCTGCGCCATCCAGTTTTTCTTCGCCAAGCAGATTATGTACATCATCATCGACATTACGTCCGCCCATATCGTCATAGGTAAAATCGGTCCCCATGAAATATTCGTTTTTGCTTTCCCCGGCGATGCGGCGGATTTTCTTCAAAGCCGGCATGTACAGCCAGCGGTCGTCTTCTTTCCCGGATTCCTTATAACTCCACAACAGCAGCCCGGTCCCGCGTATGTCGGCCGGGTATTCGAAAATAATGAGTGATTTACTATCGATTGTCTGATCATTGTCGTAGGATTTCTCGTAGCGGATCACATCCCGTTCGCGCGTCTTGCCTTTATCGTTAATCAATATCATTTTGGTTTTATTGTATTCGGTGACAACGTTGCTGCGTTCATCGACCTTCAGCATGATATCCCGGCCGATCATCTGGGCGAAAACAGATTGGCCTGCCAGAAAGAGAACCATCCCGATCGCGAATATACTCTCATTCACTTTCATTTTACACTCCTCTTACTAATCATCCTTACAGATTGTAATCTAGCATGAATTGCAGATATTTTCGGAAGGAAATTTGTCGATTGCCTGCGAATTCATCTATTATCATTTCTTATGAATCGAAAGGCATTTCACTCCCGCTTATTCGGTCTCTTTTCGGTGTCCCCAAATAATCAGCGTCACCGGCGGCGTTATCGCAATTGACCATAAAAATGCTTTCAGAAAATTCTTCTTCAATTTGAATTCGATGAATCCTGCAACCTGCAGGCAAATCACCAGGTAGACGACAATCAGGATACCGACATTATCCAGGCAGAAATTGCTGATAACCGGCCACCAGCCGGTGCCGGGTGACGTCAGACCGCTAAACCATGCGTACGCCCGGCGGGTTGCCTCCAACAGCCAGTAAACAAGTATCCCGATCGAAACCAGGATCAGTCCCATTGAAAGGTTTTTATCCGATAACTTCGGCATTTTTCTTCCCATTTCTGCGATATAGAAAACCCGGCTTCGTAATGATTAAAATGGCCGGCATCACGGTCAAGGCTCCCAATAAGCAGGCGACGATTGAAAACACGATCAGGAAGCCGAAAAAATAGATCGGCAGGAAGCCGGACACCAGGAGAACCGAGAATCCAATCACTACCGAAAGGCCATTGTATAAAATCCCCTTGCCCGCCGTTTGAATCGTCGTCGGCACTGCCTCTTCGAGTGTCTTTCCGCTGCGGGTCTCCAGCCGGCAACGATAGAGGAAATGGATCGTGTAGTCGATCCCGACTCCGATCATGATGCTGGAAAGCATGACCGTCGCCATATCGAGACTGATCTTCAGATAACCCATTAAGCCGAATATGACCAGAATAGCGCCGCTGAGCGGAATGATCGACAATATTCCCGCCAGCGGCGATCGGAAAATCAAAGCCGTCGCGAGGCAAACGAGCGCGATCGAGATAATCAGGCTGCGGATCTGGCCGCGCACAACCATATCGGCCAGCACACCCACAAAGGCCGTCATTCCGGTCACGGATGGAAAATCGCCCCGATCAAAGGTTTTGCGAATATAATCCCGAATATCCAGATATAGATCGTAAGATGTCGATGAACCCGTCTCAACCACGCGGGCAAGCAACTGGGCCTGCTTGTAGTCGTAATCGACAAAGCGATCCATGTCTTCGGGATCCCCGGTCAGCGAATAAAGTAAAAGAAACTGGGCGATTTCCTCTGAACTCTCAGGAATCGCCTTATATTTAAGACTATCTCCGTGAAAAGCCTGGTTCATCAGCTTTAACTGGTCCACGATCGAACTCACCTGGGTCACCGGCTCCTTGGTTTTCAGGTAATCCGAAAGCAGTTCCATTTTACGAAGAAATTCCGGCGATTTAATATCACCTTTTGACAGAATAGATAGTTGAGACGATCCGCCGAATTCCTGATCGATAAAATGGTTGCTCTGCCGGATTTCGGAATTTTCATCCCAGAAATAGACCGGATTGGTATCGACTCTGATGGATTTAATCCCGGTCGCAATGCCAATCACGAGCAGCCCGACGATTAGCAAAAATCCGATATTATGACGTACAAAAAATTCTCCCCAACGCTGTAATATCCGATCGAATCGTCCGGTTCCGGAAGTTTTTTGGAGATGAGCAGGGAAAGGCAGAATCTTCAGGGCCGCCGGTAGAAAAGTCATACTCAGCAAAAAGGCGATGATGATGCCGAACGAGACCAGTATTCCGAGTTCCCTGGCCGGCGGCAATACATGCGACTGAAGGCTTAAGAATCCGATCAGCGTCGTCAAGCCGGACAGGAATACCGGCGTCATGAGCAGCTCAAGCGAGGACCTGATCACTTCATCTTTGTTTGTTACGTTAGAACAGCGGGCGCATTCGCTGAAGTAATGCGACACAATATGGATGCTGTAGCTGCTCGTCACGGCTATCAACATCACCGGAACCATCAATCCGATGAAGGTGAATTTCATACCCAGCAGCGCCATCAGCCCGAGTGTGTTGGCCACAACCAGGATGATGATAATAAACGGTAAAAACGCGCCGGTCCAGCTGCGAAAACTGAACACCAGGAACAAGATCATCAGCACAATTCCATACGGGAAGAGGGTTTTCAAATCGCCCTGCATGGTTACCGCCACTTCTCTGCGGGTCAGGGGCAAACCGGCTAGGTAGATTTTCTGGGGATTTTCATATTTTCGGCGAAGATCATCAAGATCCCGGAAGATCAGTTCATCATCATTGGATTCGTCGGAGATTTTAAGCATGGCGATGATGGCGGCATTTTTAAAGTTCTTCGAGACGATACTGCCGTAGAGCAAATCATTTTCGCGCAGACGATTTTTGAGCGCCTGCCGCTCCGTCTCGTTTGTCGGGAAATCCCGGATAAGCTGCCCTACCTCGAACCCGAATTCGTTGCCTTTGATATCATCGGCGTTTGTAAGCGAGACTACTTTATCGATATAGGGTAATTTTTCGATTTCCGCCGACATATCACGGATTTTTGTCAGAGTCCCCTCGCTGAAAATATCAGCCGATGAGATTGAAATCACCATCAATTCCGAGCCGCCGAAAATATCTTCCATTTCATTCATCGAAACGACGATATCGAAATCATCGGGCAGCATGGCGCGCACATCGGCTTCCAGCTCCAGTTTGGGTATGTTCCAGCCTATCAACAATGTGATTAAAATCCACAATGCGATTATCGTTCGCGGATAGTTCAGAATGATTTTTATCCAGTCGCGCATTTTTTTACTTCATTGCCGGCTAATTGAATAAGATGAAGTCCGGCCTAAACGCCCCTTGAATCAACCGTACGTAAAAATGACAAATCGAATTTCCGTCCCTCTTCGATGACGCCGTTCATAAAAATATCCACGAAAGCAATCATAATTGTCCGGACTGAGAAAGGACTATGGATGAGGAATTCCGGTTGGAAAATGGACTGAGCAACTTTCAGCATCATATGTAGAGTAAAATCGATGTTGATATCGGAGCGGATCATACCCGTCTTTTGAGCATCGACAAAACTGTCCCGCATGTTTTGGATGATAGAGGTTTGAAAAATATCGATTTCGTCCCATATTCTCGGATAGAGGAATTTTATATCATAGATAAATTCCGGACCGTTCGCGCCGACATGATCGAAAATCGTCTTAATGGTCAGGAAGACATATTCGAGCGGATTCTGTTCATTTTTCGGGGTAGACTTGACAGCGCTGAAGAGTTTTTGAAAACTGTCGTACAGGATGGCTTCAACCAATTCCTCTTTGGTTTGAAAATGTTTGTAGACGGTTTTCTTGCTGATCCGTAAATCGGCGCACATTCGCTCGACTGTAAAATTGCGAATGCCGGATTTCATGAGAGAATTGGTGGCATAATCGATCACGGGCCGGAATTTAACCGGCAGCTCTTTAACCCCCATTGGAAACGTTTTATGTATCATACGTTTCCATATTACAATAATGCCTATCAAAAGTCAAGTCCGATCATCGACGAGCAAAGCACATTGAGCAAGCATATCATTTTTCTATCTATCTGTAATTATTACGCTTACCCGTCGATAATATTTTTTATAACAGCGACATATTTTTATTTGATTTCAAAAATATTTAATGTATTATAGCGCGCTTTTATGTATCAGTCCGTGATACATATTGTAGTTGTATGAATTTTGTATAGGAGATTTTATGCGAAATGGAAAATCAGATTCATGGCTATGGCCCTCATCTCATGCTGGATTTGAATGAATGCGACCCCGCAATTCTCGATAACCTGGAAGCCTGCTTCAAAATCCTCAATGACCTCCCCGCTCAGATTGGTATGACAAAAATAACACAACCCTATGTTTTCCGCTACGATGGGCACTTTCCCGCCGAAGCCGGCATTACGGGTGTTGTTATCATTGCCGAGAGTCACATCTCGCTTCATACCTACCCGGAGAAGAAATATGTTTTCGTCGATCTTTTCTCATGTAAACCGTTTGATACGGAAACAGCCAAAGAAAAGATCATCGCGTATTTTCAATCTAAAAAGCCTACCGTACATATGATTGTGCGCGGGAAAGATTTCCCAACGGATAATTAAATAAATTTATAGATTACGCTATGAGTAATTTTTTACACAGCGGAGCCTTTGGAGCTCTGGATAAAGAATTTAGTTCGTACGACGATGCAGCCATCGTCATCCTGCCCATTCCCTACGACGATACTTCCTCCTGGCAAATGGGCTCCGACCGCGGTCCCCTGGCCGTACTGGAAGCATCGGGATATATGGAACTCTATGACATCGAGACGCAGAGCGAAGTTTTCCGAAAAGGCATCGCCACGCTGGCGCCGATTGAATGCAGCAGTACAGCACCGGAAGTTCTCTTGGAACTCGTCTACCAGCGCAGCAAGCAGGTATTGACTGATCGAAAATTCCTGGTTGGAATCGGCGGCGAACATTCGATCAGTACCGGAATCGTCAAAGCCATGTCGGAAATATACCCGAACTTATCGGTGCTCCAGTTTGACGCGCATTCGGACCTGCGGAATTCGTACGAAGGCAGCGCCTTCAATCATGCCTGCGTCATGGCCCGGGTTCGCGAATACTGTCCCATCGTCCAGGTTGGCATTCGCAGCATGGACAGCAGTGAACTGGCGATTATGGAGCGTGACCGGGTATTCTTTGCTCATGAGCTGGACCGGATCGAAAACCTGACGGAACGCATCAGCGCTCTTCTGACAGAAAATGTCTATATCACTTTCGACCTCGACGTATTCGATCCGTCCATTATGCCCTCGACGGGAACGCCGGAACCAGGCGGAATGGGCTGGTACCAATTGCTTTCGATCGTCGAGAGCATCGTCGCCGGACATCGCATCGTGGGTTTCGACGTCAACGAACTCATGCCCAATCCGGCCGACAAAGGGCCGGATTTCCTGGCCGCCAAATTAATCTATCGCACATTAAGTATGATTTTTAAGGAGAAATAAGATGAAGAAAAGCGATTATCTCCGCAAGACAATCGAACATGTTGATATTAGTTCTTTCGATGCCAGACCGATTATCGATAGTTACGCCCGCATGGCGTTTCAGGCCCGCAATCTGGCCACAGCCGCCTCTATATATAACCGTATGCTGGCGGACACCGAATGCCGGGTTATCCTGACCCTGGCCGGTTCACTTTTCAGCGCCGGTCTGAAAAACCTGGTCGTCGATCTGATCGAGAACAACATGGTCGATGCGATCGTCTCCACCGGCGCATTGATCGTCGACCAGGATTTCTTCGAGGCCCTGGGATACCGGCACTATATCGGCACTCCGTTCGTAGATGACAGGGAACTGCGCAGTCGCTATATCGATCGCATTTACGATACCTATATCGATGAAGAGGAACTCCAGATCTGCGACATCACGATTGCCGAGATTGCCAACTCGATTACGCCCCGCCCCTATTCGTCCCGGGAATTTATTCAGTTGATGGGTAAGTATCTGGATGAGAAGGGCATTAAAACCGACAAGTCGGTGATCTACTCGGCTTATAAAAAAGGCGTTCCCATTTTTGTCCCGGCCTTCTCCGATTGCTCCGCGGGATTCGGATTGATTCATCACCAGTGGAATTGCAAGGGTGAGAAAGTCACCATTGATTCCGCGGCAGACTTCCTCGAACTCACCAAAATCAAACTGGAAGCCAAAGACACCGGTCTGCTGATGATCGGCGGCGGCGTTCCCAAGAATTTCACCCAGGATGCTGTCGTGGCGACCGAAGTACTCGGTTTTGATAAACCGATGCACAAGTACGCCATTCAATTGACCGTCGCCGACGAACGTGACGGAGCGCTTTCGGGTTCAACCCTGAAGGAGGCCAGTTCCTGGGGTAAGGTCGATACTGTCTACGAACAGATGGTTTTCGGTGAAGCCACGGTTACTTTCCCGCTACTGGCCAGCGATGCCTATCATCGCGGCGAATGGAAGAAGCGCACAGCTGCCCGTTTCTCCGACCTATTCTAAATTGATACGTCTGCAATAAAGCAAAAGGGGAAAATCCTGTCCGGAATTTCCCCTTTTTGTTATACTTTTTACGGAGTTATCAGCCCAGATACCCGCGCAGCTTTTTGCTGCGTGATTGATGCTGCAGACGATGAATCGCCTTCTCTTTGATTTGGCGAACCCTTTCGCGGGTCAGGTTGAACTCCTCACCGATTTCATTCAGCGTCAGGGCGTACTCCTGGTCTATTCCAAAATACATCTTGATCACGTCACGTTCGCGATCCTTGAGGGTATTCAGCGATTCGCGGATCTCGTACTGCAACGATTTCTGCATCAAATCGAGATCCGGGGTCTGCGCGCTGGAATCTTCGATGATATCCATCAGCGAATTTTCCGAACCATCGGCAAAGGGAGCGTTGAGCGAATGATGCTTTTTAGCATTGGTGATGGCATCGGAGATCTCTCCGGCCTCCAATCCCAATCCGTCCGCAATCTCGTCCTGCCGCGGTGACCGTTCAAACACCTTCTCCAGTTCTTCGGCCTGTTTGGTGATTTTGGTAATCGTCCCGACGCGATTGAGCGGTAACCGGACGATACGGGAGTGTTCTGCCAATGCCTGCAGAATCGATTGCCGTATCCACCACACGGCATAGGAAATGAATTTGAAACCACGGGTTTCATCATAACGTTCGGCGGCTTTAATCAATCCCAGGTTGCCTTCATTGATCAAATCCGTTAACGGCAAACCCTGCCCTTGGTAATCCTTCGCTACACTCACCACGAAACGCAGATTGGATTCAATCAGCTTTTTAATTGCATAACCATCGCCCTGTTTCGAACGCTGGGCCAGGTAAATTTCCTGTTCGGGAGTCAGCGGAGAATACTGGCTGATCTCTTCGAGATACTTCCCCAACGCACGATTCGAATCAGACGTTCGTTCTTTTGCCTTTTGTGCCACCTGCGTTCCTCCAACCTTCTTCTATTGACAAGCCCTGAGAACAAATGCAGCACGAAAATAATACGAAATCTAAGTTCCAGTCAATAAAATATTTCAAGATATTTTAAGCATTTTTCACGATGGGAATGTGGAGTTCGACTACTGTTGCCATTCCGATTAAACCTCATATCTGCAAAGTGCCCTTCAGGTAAAAAAGATCCACGGCGCAGACCATCGCCCCGCTGTGGGTGTCCAGACTGCCCATGATCTGCTCAATGCCGTCTACGATGGCATTAATATCCGATTCATTTACGATAGCCATGATGGTCTTACTGACATCCGAGCGCTCTCGTAAAAAATCCAGAAAATCACTGAACAGCGGGATGTTGGATAATTGGCTCTTGATCCCGGTCGAATCGAATACATTGGCGCCGTGAATTCCGTTCTCCAGGAACAGGTTGACAATGTCTTCGAGGAACTGTTTCTCGTTGAGCACAATGAATAATAGTTTTTTCTTCTGGTCCGCCGCGAATGCGGTACTATGCAGGCCGGCATAGCGGATGAAATTTTCTTTCAGGGCAATTCCGCTATGGGAATTCAGCATTTCTTTTCTGGCCCGCGGATTGCGGGAGATCCGCGAGATCTGGGCCAGTATTTGAAGATGCCCCTCGGTATTCTCTTCCGGTCCGATCAGGGCAAAGAACAGATGTGTTTTTTTGCCATCGATACTTTGAAAATCAATACCTTTCGGGCACAGGGCAATTCCAACCACAAACTCCTTTAAACCGGCGACTTTGGCATGCGGTATGGCAATGCCGTCCTCGAAACCGGTAGAGCCCAGTTTTTCCCTTTCCCAGAGCGCCGCCTCGATCTGCTCAGGATCCAGGTCGGTAACGCTTTGAGCCAATAATTCCGATAACCTGCGCAGGCCTTCTTCCTTAGTGCGGATATTCAGTTTGCTCGTGCACGACTTCTCTTTGATTATTTTAAAAATATTCATAACTGCCTCGAATTAAAGTTCAGCGCCCCGAATGACACCGTACCTGGTTATGATCGGACCGATCAGCTCATTAACGAAAATGCTGAACAAAACAACATTTACTATCACAACCAGAAACGCTTTGACCGGCGCAGCTGCAGTAAGCATGATGGGTGAGGTTTGCACGAGAAGCACCAAACCGATCGCCACGCCAGCCTGAGGGAAAAGACAAAATCCAAGATATTTTCGGATTGCGAGGGGTGCCTTGGTCCAGATCGCGGAAAGATAGGTCCCGGTGTATTTCCCCAGAAAACGGCTTAACAGGTACACGATACCGTAAAAAATGACGATGCCCTTAGTAAATACGGCAATTTGCAGTTCGGTACCGGCCAACACGAAAAAGAGGGCAAATATCGGCGGTGTAATCGGTTCGATGACCGTGAATATCCGGCGGTTTTTCGAAGATAAATTGATCAGC
>CAZPRY010000078.1:0-13497 GCA_964589175.1 uncultured bacterium | reverse complement strand
TTTCGAAATCGTTTTATTTTATTATTTCACTCTATTTTTTCTTTTATGACATAACATATGTTTATCATGCAATCATTGCTCCGACCATATGTCTATATCTAGCCATAAAATTCCCAGATCCAGACATTTTTCCGGAAATTCCTACATATAGGCATCGAAAAATTCCTAATACTAGACATCTCGAATTCGATCCTTTAATCCCAATTGTAAAACCCTTCCATAGGCCAATTCCCAATATTTCTTTTCCTTGTTCCAGAATCCGCCAGCGGCTCGTACCAGGCTTCCCAGCCGCCTTTCGCCATAATCAATGTGTAAATATACAATTTTATTCAGGGGGATTCTTTGATCCTCCCTCTTGCATTGCCATTCGTTTACCAATATCTCAACCGTTTTATACTTCAATCTCCTCTCTGTATCGATCTTGTAGCGGACAGCCAGCAATTTATCACCGTAAATCTTTGCCAGTTGTTTTGTTCCGGCTTGTCCAGGCAAAACTGTCTTAGTTGTCAGTATTGTCATTATTCTTTTCCCTGTCAGTACATACTTTTGCTTAATGCAAATACAATGTATCGAGCGGACTTTTTACTCCTGATTTTACTGTTTTTAAAATATGCGTGTAAACCATTGTCGTCTCTACTGATTTGTGCCCTAGTAACTCCTGTACGGTACGTATGTCCACTCCATCTAACAGAAGATGTGTTGCAAATGAATGTCGGAATGTATGACACCCGCCATGTTTGTGTACACCTGATTTGCGGATCGCCGTTTTAACTACCCGTTGAAAAACACCTTCATGAATATGATGTCGCCTTACAATGCCGGTTCGCGGATCAGTTGACAGACCTGGAGCCGGAAACAGGAAACGCCAACCGATTTCCCTGCCTGCCGTCGGATATTTCCTTTCCAGCGCATACGGCATATATATAGAGTCGTATCCCGACTGAATATCCTTTTCATGAATGCGTCTCACTTCTTTTATATATTCCTTCAGGGATTCAATAACCATTTCCGGAAGTACAGTGATCCGGTCTTTGCCTCCTTTACCGTCCCTGATCACAATTTGCCGGTATTCAAAATCAATGTCCTTAATCCTCAGTTGTAAACATTCCATTAGTCGTAAACCTGCCCCGTAAAGCAATGTGGCCATTATTCGATGGACACCGGACAATTCCGCCAGAATTAGTTTGACTTCGTCTTTAGTAAAAACAACCGGTATGCGCTTGGGGCGCTTCGCCCAGATGATCGAACCGAAATCTCCCGGTTCCAGTCCTAGAACATACCTGTATAAAAACACAATCGAACACAATGCCTGGTTCTGGGTGGCTGCCGATACATTTCGCCGTTCTGCCAAATAGGATAAAAACCGGTTGATTTCCCGTTCCCCCATATCCTTAGGATGCCGCTTATCATTAAAAAGGATGAACCGCTTTACCCATTGAACATAAGATTGCTCGGTCCTATAACTGTAGTGTTTCGTCCGGATGGCCGTCCGTAGTTGATCCAGCAGTTTCGGTTGCTTTTGGTCTTTCTCTTCCGTCATGCTTTTCCCGGGTATTTACAAACGACTTTCACCGGAATCCCATCCCAAACACGTTCCCAATGCAGTCGTTTTCTCCCTTTATATCGCTGCGGGCGGTCTCCCTCAGGCTTATCACTACCGCGATCCGGCGCACTCCTGTGAAATAACATACGTTTGATAATCTCTTTCGTACGCCCGCAATTTTTTTTAGCTGCGTACATAAATATTTTTGCATGCGCATGGAAATCTCGTTACCTGCGCATATAATTCGCCGCTACCCATAGGTTAGTATCACTCCGGGCGTTTTCGTCGATTTATATCCTTTGAGTCTCGTCTTTTGTATCCTCTGATCAGGCTTTCTGCAGACCTGCCTTGGCGACGGCCTCTACGAGGTTGCGCTTTGCCCGGATATTGACCCCTACCCTTTTAATATTGGTTTTAACGTTAAATTCGGCCTCGCTGGCGGCGCCTGTGCTGGTTATTGAGGGTGAAAGAATGCATAAATCGAGTAAATCGACATTGCGTCCCATCGCCAGGTGTTGACCGACGATGTCACCCAGGGCGATCAGGACACCGATTACATCGGCCTTGCCCATCGTAGTACTCAGCGCGATCTCCCGGGCGAGTGTTTGGGTGTTGTCCTTGCCTTCATAGACTAACTGGGCGTAATACTTCGGCGCGGCCTCGAAATCCTGCGGATTCTTGCGCGTCACGATTTTGTACTTGATTGCCATGACAGACCTCCTTGTTTATGGGTTACACGGAACAGCGGGAAATTGCCGCATGGCAGCTCGGCGATGGCCCGGCCGTTCCGGCTTGTGCGATTCGACTCCGTTTGAGAATCGATCGTTCCTCGTTACCGTCGGAATTTTTCGATTTTCAAACAGCGTTTGGCTCCGATCCCGATTCACCTTACGCATCGGACCCCTAGAACTATGTTTCGCACTGCCCCATTAACTGGAAAGTCTTTGAATGGTTTTAAGGGTTATGATTAAGATTGTCAAGTGGAAATTTTAGAGAATTGCGCCCCGCTTGTAGCGGGATTCAATTAAGAATGGAGAATTGAGAATTACTGAAACGGCAAATACGCGGGGTATTTGCATCCGGGAGGCGACTCTCTTTCGAACAATCTCCGGATTAAAAGCACGCGGACGATCCCGCAGCGGTGATAACTCAATCTCTCCCGGGTGATTCTTGGCCTTCTTCTTCCCTGGCCGCCGACATTACCGGAACAGTGCTTTGACATCCAAAGCCAGATCATATAATTCGAAAAGTTGAATATACATATCGGTCTCGAACGCCTCAAAGTCCCAGACATTTGTAAACGCCGTGAAAGCCAGATCCATTTCGGGATCGTAGCGGGAAACCGTGAAGTAACACGATGTCCCACCGTTATGACCGTAGCCCAATCCGGGTGTGTAGACACAGCCCAGGCCGTAGTATTGATGCGATTCATAGGTGGGCTGGCAATCCATCATCAAAAATTGAATGAACTTACGGTCGATTCCGGCTTCACCTTTCAGCAGCCGCATCATCCATTTCGTTAAATCATACGGAGTGCTAATCACATTTCCTTCAGCCTGGTGCATGGAGCAATTGGTTTCGGTAAAATCATAACTTTCGCCCATGTAGTAGGCATAGCTGGGGGCGAATTCGGCAGGCAAAGTCACATCGGTGCCGGTCGATGGGAAAGTCGTTTCCTCCAGTTCATTGGGGATCAGCAGATTCGTAGTAATAAAATCGGCGTAACTGTCGCCCGAGACCCGTTCGATGATGTAACCGAGCAGATTGAATCCCGTATCCGAATAATGAAATCCTTCACCCGGTTTGAAATAGGACAGTTGGTGCTGCGCTACTACTCCGACCATTTCTTCGGTCGTAAATGTGTGCGCCGGCTGTCCCAGGTCTTCCATGACGTAATCCGTATATCGCCTCCCGGCGTAATCCGCTGCAACCGTGTTGGGAACGTCCGTGTTCATGAGATCAAAAACACCGGCCCGGTTTTGCAGCAGAAGTTTGATCGTGATCTCGTTTTTATACGGAATATCGAAGGCGTCCGTATCCGGAAGATAGGTTTCGCTTTTTCCGGGCATAATGTCCGTTATATAATGATTGATGTTCAGCAAGCCCTGCTGGTGCAACAGCAAAATCCCGGCCGCCGTAAAGGTTTTGGTAGTGCTGGCGGCACGAAAATGTATTTGGTTATCGGAGGTTGCCAACTCGCCGGATGCGACGTAATACTCATCCTCGCCTGAAATAATTTGAAGGGCATAGCCACCCGGATAGTTCTCTTTGATAGATGCATATTCATTCCATTTTTGATCTATCAGACTTTGTAGTTCTGTTTGATGATCGTCTATGGCGGAATTGTTGGTAACGTTGTCACACCTGAAAAGGAACATTGCCAGCAATACAATAAGTGCATTTTTCATCGCTTAATCTCAACTTTAGTCATATAACGAACGCTCAGCTGCTCTGTAATAAAAAACCGCCGGCAGTGTTGGCCGTAGCGAACGGTTCTGTGAATTATTAACACAATAATACCTTATAAATTATTTCGGAATGCCAAACCACATTGGCACTCGATTCATATATTCTTTATAAAGACCTTTATAAGCATTAAGACAACATTTCTCCTCTAAAATAGCTTCGTAATGAAAACAAATGAACATCACTATACTCAGTAAAATAAATATCAATGATGCCGTAGCGATGCCTGTACCTAAACATATCAGAAGTGTAGATAGATACATTGGATGTCTGGAGAATTTATACACTCCTTTTTGGATCAATTGATCCAATGGCGTAGTCATAAAATTATAGGTTGCCGATACCAGTAGTAATAAGCCGAAAATAAAAACTGAAAATCCGATGAAAAACCAGACTGTCCCAAAAAGGAGATGTAGAAAAACAGAATACCCCAATGCTAATAACCAAAGGATATTTGATATAAAACCGATATATCTATCAAGTATAGTTTGCCGCATATCATTCAGGACATGACTTCGTTTCATTATGTCCTTGCCTGCAAATGCCATTATTACCATTTGCACTATAAAAACGCTCATGAAAATCCAGGCGTTACCTAAACCAATTTTATTATATATTGATGTCAACAAATCGTATCCTTACCAATTAACTAAATTATTTATAATTCTTAATTCATAATTTGCCCAAAAAAGGCTGAAATTCTGCGTTTTTCTCACGGCTCCGCACCGTCAGTCCCATCCCTTTTCAATCGGACAGCACTGCCGGTCTCCATTTCTTTACGCCACCCCCAACGAAACTTGCTTGATGAATATTAAGGAAAAGCAGATGGATAGTCAACTGTTTTGGCGGGATATTTGGCCCGATGCAATTGAATAAAGCAGCGCTCCGGAGCTTATTTCTTTTTTTATAACGCGGGATCTGCGAATATGCCGGTCAGGCTATAACTCCGCTATCTTTCCATCGAGATCGGAGATATTACAGAAAAACGAAGAAAGGGTCTGTTTCCCGAGTGCGGCGGTATATTTCAGGCCGCTGCCGCTGACGATGCAGACGACTGTTTCATTACCCGTCAGTGTTCCGTTCTGCCTGAGTTGTTTGACGGCCGCCAGCGGCACCGCTGAAGCCGGCTGCCCGAAGATCCCTTCCGACGCCAGTTCACGCTGGGCATCAATGATTTCCTCTTCGGAGACCGCTGCCGCCTGGCCGTTGTTCTCACGCAGCAGGCGCAGCACGGCATTGCCGCTGGGCGGGTAGGGATTCTCGATCGCATGCGCCATGGTTTGCGGATTATCGATCCGTTCGATCTGCTCGCTACCCTTGTTCCAGGCATTGTAAATCGGGGCGCAGCCGGCGGCCTGGGCGCAGACAATCCGCGGTATTCCAGCGATCAATCCAGCGTTTTTGAATTCCCGGAAGCCCTTGAAGATACCGCGTAAATTACCGCCGGCGCTGGTCGGCACAACGACATAATCGGGCGCTTGAAAATTCAACTGCTCGCAAATCTCGAAGGCGATTGTCTTGGAACCTTCGACGCGGAAAGGGACATCGGAATTCATGAAGTAAATAGCCCGCTTGCGGCCGATCGCAAGGCTTTCAAAATAAAGATTCCCGTAATCGCCGTCGACCCGGATCAGGATTGGATCGTGGATCAGGATCGGATTTAACTTTTCCGGCGGCATGTTGGCGCCGACCAGGATATAAGTTTTCAGACCGGCGCGGACTCCGTAGGCGGCCACCGAAACGGCCATATTGCCGGTGGAAACCGTGCCGATCGCGGCGTAACCCAGACTGAGGGCATGCTGTAAAGCCGTAATCGTGCCGCGATCCTTGAACGACCAGGTCGGATTCGTGCTCTCGTTTTTGAAATACAAATGCTGCATTCCCATCTGTCCGGCAAGGCGTGCGGCTTTTACCAGCGGCGTGAATCCTTCACCCAGCGACAGATCCCGATCTATTTTCTCAAACTGGAAGAAGGGTGCGTATCTTTCGAGGATCGTCTGTTGCAGGGGTTCACCGGGGACGATATTTCCAGCCGTCGGAACTTCCACTTCCAGCGGTTCATTGCAGTCGTCACAGCGGGGATGGACGCGATCACGCGGGTACTGCTTCCCGCATTGGGTGCAGATCAGAGCGAATGTAGCGGCCATTGCGGAGTCCTCCTGATAATTAAGTTTTGCCTTCCTGCGGCCGACCGCCATATTTGGCGTAGCTCTCTTTCTCGATTTCGCGGACTTCAACCGTCAGGCTTGCGGCTTCCGGCAGCTTGCGCTGCAAAACGGCCAGGATCGCCTTACTCAGGTTCTGGCGCTGTTCCGGGCTGCGGCCGCTGAAGATCGCCAGCGTTACATGCACAAAATCGCCTTCCGAACCATTATCCCCGATAACATACTCGTCGAATGCAACCGCCCGGCTTTTAATCGCCTCGGGCGCAAAGATCCCGGCGTTCCTGACGGTGGCATGAACTTCAGACAGAAGTTCCCCGATCGCCGTTTTCCGCTGCAAGCCCGTCGAATACTCCATTACGATATGCGGCATATTGATCTCTCGTCAGATGGCTTATGAATGTCTATATTGGCGGTTATTTTAGTCGTTTTTGGGTTGTTCGGTCTTGAAAAACTCAGCCCGGACGATACACGTGGCGCACGCAAGCAGCAGGCAGAGCAACGTGCTCCAGGGTGCGAAGGAACAATGGGCCGGATACCCGAGGCCACATAGCTTACTCGCGGTAGCCTGCGGAAAGAGCGTTGAAATAGCCGCCAGGGTAAAAATGATCGTCAGAGCCAGGAGCGGCACATAGGCTTTTTTCTTCACTTTCATCTTTTGGGTCTCCCTGCATCATATGTGTTTCGCCCTGTATAGAAAATGGGCTTTTTCAAATCGAACCGGGGTAAAAGAGCAGAGGAATTGTCTCAGATTTTCAGGCAGAAAAAGCAGGAGCTCACTCTGCTCAACCGATTTTAGGCTTATATATTATTAAAAATCAGTCGATATCCAATTGAAAAAGTCAAACAGACGATTGCCGTCTGTTTTCTGCAGGGTAAATCGCAATCCGGAAACCAGGATTCTTGCCGGACTCAGCAAAGCATCCGCGAAACAATTAAGGTATCAGACTATGTATTCTTAAATGATTTATTATTTATCGTTATATTATTAATCGCTATTCAAATAATATAAATATTTATCGATAATATTTGACATTTAGAAAACATATCTTAACTTTGCACTTGTTTTGAAGAAAAAACATTTCTTCATATAGATTAAAAATTTCCATAATGTGAATGAAAAGGATGGAAGATGACTCCAGGAGGACCATTCAGGCGCAGTGCTGACAATACGGCTTACCCGCAAGGGCTCTATCATCCCCGTTATGAACACGATAGTTGCGGGGTGGGTTTCGTGGCAGACCTCGACGGAATACCCAAGCATACGCTGATTAAAAACGGCATTCAGATTCTCGTGAATCTCGAACACCGCGGAGCCGTTGGCGGCGACAAGTCTACCGGTGACGGCGCCGGACTGCTGATCCAGATACCGGACGAATTTCTCAGACAGGAATGCACTTCCCTGCAATTGCCGCGTCCCGGCAGTTATGCCGTCGGAATGATATTTTTGCCCTCGGATGCCGCCCTCGCCAAAAAGTGTTCGGAAATTCTGGAACGTTTCATCGAGGCGGAAGGCTGCGAGATGCTAGGCTGGCGCTCCGTTCCGATCGACAATCAAACGCTGGGCGAACAGGCCCGGTCCTCGGAGCCGCGAATCAGACAGATTTTCATCGGCCGCGGACAAATCCCTGAAAACCGGTTCGAGCAGAAATTATACATTATACGCCGCCAGGTGGAAAAGGAGATCGCCGACCGGCCGGAAGACACGAGCCAGTTCTACATCGTGACCATGTCCAGCCGAATCATCGTCTACAAAGGTCTCCTGACCGGCACGCAACTGCCGTTCTACTATCCCGACTTGACCCGTAAAAACCTGAAAAGCGCCTTTGCGCTGCTTCATCAGCGTTTCAGCACCAATACGCTGCCCAGCTGGAACCTGGCGCAACCTTTCCGTTTCCTGGCGCACAACGGCGAGATCAACACCCTGCAGGGCAACATCTTCCGCATGAAAGCCCGCGAAGCCTCGATGGTCTCCCCCATTTTCGGCGACGACATCGAAAAGTTAAAACCGATTATCGTCGAAAACGGCAGCGATTCGGCCATTTTCGATAATGTACTGGAACTCCTTGTGCTTGCCGGGCGCTCCCTGCCCCACGCGATGATGATGATGGTTCCGGAAGCCTACGGTCCGCGCATTCAGATGAGCGAGGACAAACGGGCCTTTTACGAATTCCACTCATCGATCATGGAGCCCTGGGACGGGCCGGCCTCCCTGGTATTCACGGACGGACGCTACATCGGCGGAACGCTGGACCGCAACGGCCTGCGCCCCAGCCGTTATACGATCACCAAAGATGACTGCATCGTGATGGCCTCAGAATCCGGCGTTCTGGATTTCCCGGGCAGTCAAATCCGCAGCCGCGGCAGGCTGCAGCCGGGCAAGATGTTCCTGGTCGATCTCAAACAAAACCGGGTCATTCCAGACAACGAGATCAAGGCCAAAATCTCGCGCCAGAAACCC
The DNA here is from genome assembly GCA_964589175.1 of uncultured bacterium. Taxonomy (GTDB): domain Bacteria; phylum Fidelibacterota; class UBA2242; order UBA2242; family UBA2242; genus CAZPRY01. The sequence goes on along the minus strand of CAZPRY010000078.1, from coordinate 4,865 downwards.
TATCGACGCTGGATTCGCGAAAAACGCATCGAACTTCGCGGCCTGTTTATGCCCTCGCGCACCCCGCATATTGAGGCGGCGGAACTATTGCAAAAGCAGCATGCTTTCGGGTACACCGATGAGGAACTCAATATGCTGATCAGTCCTATGGCATCCCGCGGCCAGGAAGCCATCGGCTCCATGGGCAACGACACGCCCCTGGCGGTCTTATCGTCGAAACCACAGCTCTTGTTCAATTATTTCAAACAGCTGTTCGCCCAGGTGACCAATCCGCCGATCGATCCGCTACGCGAAGAGCTCGTAATGTCGCTCGAGAGTTTTCTAGGGCGGGAGAGTAATTTCCTGGAAGAGACCGCCGATCAGTACCGCGGTCTGAAACTGGCCCATCCGATCCTGACGATCCGCGATATGCTGCGCATGCGCGAGGCCAATCAACCCTACCTGAAGACGGCCGACCTCGATATGCTCTTCCCGGCCGAGGGCAAACCCGGCGACCTGGAGCAAGCACTGCATATCCTGTTCGGCAAAGCCGAGGCGGCGATTGCCGATGGCGCGTCGCTCCTGGTGCTGACCGATAAAAATATCGACGGCAGGAATGCCGCCATTCCCAGCCTACTGGCGACATCCGGACTGCATCACCACCTGATCCGGAACGGCCTGCGCAATACCGCCGGCATTATCGTTGAAACCGGTGAAGCTCGCGAAGTGATGCATTTCGCCCTGCTGGTCGGCTACGGGGCCGATGCCGTCTGCCCGTATTTGGCATTGTTCACAATCCGCAACATGGCCGAATCGCAACTCCTGGAAAAACCGGTCACGCGCGAAGACGCCCTGGATGCCTATATCACCGCCGTCAAAAAAGGCCTGTTGAAGACCTTCAGCCGCATGGGGATTTCCACCGTCCACAGTTTCTTCGGATCACAAACCTTCGAAGCCGTGGGACTGGACCCGCAAATTATCAATCTTTACTTCAGCGGAACGGCCTCCCGGATCGGTGGAATCGGCCTCGACGAAATCGCCACGGAGCAGATCGAGCGGCACCGGCAGGCTTTCCCGAAAAACGGTAATGTCCCCAAACTGCTGGATACCGGCGGCTCCTATCGCGTCAGAGCGGATGGGGAGCAGCATTTCTGGAACACCGAAACCATCTACAAACTGCAACTTGCCACGCGGACGGACAATTACGCGGTCTTCAAAGAATACACGCAGTTGATCGACGCCAAATCCGCAGAACACTATACCCTGCGCAGCCTTTTCGATTTTAAAGACCGTGAAGCCATTCCAATCGATGAAGTCGAACCGGTGGATTCCATCGTCAAACGCTTCGTATCGGCGGCCATGTCATTCGGCTCGATCAGTAAAGAAGCCCACCAGGCCGTCGCGATCGCCATGAACCGGCTGGGCGGCAAGAGCAACTCCGGCGAAGGCGGCGAAGATCCGGCCCGCTTCATCCCGCTGCCGAACGGCGACAGCCTGCGCTCCCGGATCAAACAGGTCGCTTCCGGCCGTTTCGGAGTCACGGCGGAGTATCTGATGAACGCCGATGAACTGCAGATCAAGATGGCTCAGGGCGCCAAACCCGGCGAGGGCGGCCAATTGCCCGGCCACAAAGTCAGCCCGGAAATCGCCGCAGTACGCCACACGACGCCCGGCGTAACCCTGATCTCGCCCCCGCCTCATCACGATATCTATTCCATCGAGGACCTGGCGCAACTGATCTTTGACCTGAAAACCATCAATCCGCAGGCGCGCATCTCGGTAAAACTGGTTTCCGAAGTCGGAGTCGGCACGATTGCCGCGGGTGTAGCGAAAGCTAAAGCGGACATGGTCCTGATCTCCGGTCATGACGGCGGCACCGGCGCATCGCCGCTGACCGCCATCAAGCACGCCGGGCTGCCCTGGGAATTGGGCCTGGCGGAGGTCCAGCAATCCCTCATCGGCAACCGTCTGCGCGACCGTATCCGCATCCAGACCGACGGACAATTGAAGACCGGCCGCGACCTGATCATCGCCGCCCTGCTGGGAGCCGAAGAATTCGGCTTCGGCACTTCCATCCTGATCACGCTGGGCTGCGTGATGATGCGCAAATGCCACATGAATACCTGCCCGGTCGGCGTGGCGACCCAGGATCCGCTGCTGCGTTCGCGATTCACCGGGAAGCCGGAATATGTCGAACGCTTTCTGCGCTTCATTGCTCAGGAGATGCGCGAATATATGGCGCAACTCGGTTTCCGCACGATCGACGAAATGGTCGGGCAGACCGAGGTCCTGGACTTTAAGACGGCCGTCGGGCACTGGAAAGCCAAACGGCTGGACCTTTCCAATATCCTCTACACGGGCTACCTGCAAAAAGACACGACCCGCCGCTGCATTCGCCAGCAGGACCACAGCCCGGAAACCGGTCTGGATCAGGAAGTCCTCCGGAAATGCCGCCCGGCTATCGAAAGCCAAAAAGTCGTAAAGCTGGAACTGCCCATCCGCAATATTCATCGGGCGGTCGGCGCCCGGCTCAGCGGTGAAATCGTTAAAAAGTACGGTTCGGCGGGCCTCCCGGACGACACGATCCGGATAAACTTTTCCGGATCGGCTGGGCAAAGCCTGGGAGCTTTCCTGGCTCCCGGTGTAACGCTTCGCGTACAGGGCGATGTCAACGACTATCTCGGAAAAAGTATGTCCGGCGGACGCATCATCGTGCTCCCGCCCAAAGGCTCGCATTTTCTCGCCCATGAAAATATCATCTGCGGAAATGTCGTACTCTACGGCGCGACCGGTGGAGAAGTCTACATCAACGGCATCGCCGGCGAACGCTTTTGCGTGCGCAACAGCGGCGCTTCCGCCGTTGTAGAAGGCGTCGGGGACCACGGCTGCGAATACATGACCGGCGGCACCGTGGTCATTATCGGACCGACCGGTAAAAACTTCGCGGCCGGCATGAGCGGCGGAATCGCCTATGTGTACGACCGGACCGAACTGTTCGACACCAAATGCAACCTGGACATGGTCAACCTGGAAAGCGTCTGGAACAAAGCCGACCGTGAACTGCTCCACTCGATGCTTTCACGGCACGTAGAGTACACCAATAGTAGCCGGGGCCGTGCGATCCTGGACAACTGGGAAGCTCACTTCCCGCTCTTTGTCAAAGTCATGCCGATCGACTATAAGCAGGTTCTCGAACGCATGAAATTGCAGGAACATACCGCCGAAGAGACGGTTTCCGCAACCGAAGAGGTATTCTAATTACAGACGGAGATTCTATATAAATGGCCAAAGCAACCGGTTTTATTGAGTATCAGCGTATCGATCCGGCCAAACGCGAAGTCGAGGAACGGATCAAAGATTATCAGGAATTCGAGATCCCCTTGAGTCCGGCGCAACTTCAGGAGCAGGCCGCGCGCTGCATGGACTGCGGCGTGCCCGGCTGCCACGCCTACGGCTGCCCGCTGCAAAACCGGATTCCCGACTGGAACGATATGATCTATCGCGGGCAATGGCAGAGGGCGCTTGACTTGCTGCATGCAACCAACAATTTCCCCGAGATCACCGGCCGAATCTGCCCGGCGCCCTGTGAAGCCGCCTGTACGCTGTCGATCAACCAGGAGCCGGTCACCATTCGCCATATTGAACTGCAGATAGTCGAGCGCGGCTGGCAGGAGGGCTGGATTCATCCCGAAATTCCTTCGCAGCAAACGGGTAAAAAGATCGCCGTGATCGGCTCCGGTCCGGCCGGTCTGGCCGCCGCACAGGTGCTGGCCCGCTACGGGCATGCCGTGGTTGTCTTTGAAAAATCGAACCGGATCGGCGGTCTGCTGCGCTACGGCATTCCCGATTACAAACTGGAAAAACAGATTATCGATCGCCGCCTGGAACAGCTGCGGGCCGAGGGGGTCCGCTTTGAAACCGGCGTCGACGCCGGCGTGGATATCTCCAGCCGCTACATGAAGCGGACATTTGATGTCATTCTGCTCACGACCGGAGCAAGCGCCCCGCGCGATATCGTCATCCCGGGACGCGGCCTGGAAGGTATTCACTACGCTATGGATTTCCTGACCCAGCAGAACCGGCGCAACGCCGGCGACAGCATCTCTCAAGATCGTGAGATCACCGCCGGGAGCAAACAGGTAATCGTCATCGGCGGCGGCGATACCGGGGCCGACTGTGTCGGTACGGCCCATCGTCAGGGCGCCCAGCAGATCATCCAGATCGAATTACTGCCCGAACCACCGGCGGAACGATTGCCAGCCAATCCCTGGCCGACCTGGCCCAATATTTTACGGACATCATCTTCGCATGAAGAGGGCTGCGAGCGGATGTGGAGCGTCCTGAGCAAGGGCTTCCTGGCGGATTCCGCCGAAGGCCTGCGCGTGAATGCGCTGCAATGCGCCAGACTGGAATGGACCGATGCCGCTAACGGGCAACGGGAGTTTCGGGAACTTCCGGGCTCGGAGTTCGAAATCAGGGCCGACCTGGTCCTGCTGGCAGCGGGATTTGTTCATACCGAACACGGCGCACTCGTCCGCGATCTCCAACTCGAGATCAATCAAAGAGGCAATATCGGCACAGATCGGAATTTCATGACCTCCAATCCCGGCGTCTTTGCCGCCGGCGACTGCGTGCAGGGCGCCTCGCTGGTCGTCACCGCCATCAGCCAGGGCCGGCAACTAGCGGAGAGTGTCCATCGCTACCTGAGCTGAGCGCGCTCCCGATCTTCCCGTACCCCGCGGCTCCAGCCGCGGATGTTGATCGAAACTACCTGATGAATGCCGTCAGGCATAATAGATCGGTAAAACATGATCCGCATAACAGCATCTCCCGGGGCTGTCCCAGAAGCTATAATATTGAAGGGACATCATTAGCATCTTCTTTCA
>CAZPRY010000077.1:0-13527 GCA_964589175.1 uncultured bacterium | reverse complement strand
AAACGAGCCAGAAGCCCTGTCCCGCAATTGGCCCTATTTTAACCGGACAGTAGTGGCCCAGTCTACAATAAATTCGCCCCTTTGACCATCGTATCAAAACAGGGAGTATTATATAACGACACAAAAATCCTGTTGACATTGGCCTCCGGCGGTTTTATACTTTTTCATTAATGCAATTAACGAAATCGCTTAGAAAGATACGGCCAGCATGACAAACGATGTTCTCATACGCGTCGCGAAAGCGACAGACGCCGCCGTCATCGCCCGATTCAACTCCGCGATGGCTCTCGAAACCGAGGGCAAAGCCCTCGCTCCGGAACGCATCAATCCCGGCGTCAAAGCCCTCTTCGATCACCCGGAATACGGTTTCTACCTGGTCGCCGAAAAAGACGGGCAGGTCGCCGGCTGCCTGATGATCACTTTCGAATGGAGTGATTGGCGCAACGGCCTGGTCTGGTGGATCCAGAGCGTTTATATCGCGCCCGCCTTCCGCCGCCAGGGGATCTACCGCCGGCTCTACGATTACGTTCGAATCCTGGCCTCAGAAAAACCGAATGTCTGCGGCTTCCGGCTGTATGTCGAGAAAGAAAATCATGCAGCCCAAAAGACCTATGAAGCGCTCGGCATGCAAGAGACCGTCTATAAAATGTACGAGCAGATGAATGATTAGAATTCCACGCCTAATTTCCGGATGAAGCCGGGAATGGGACGGTAATTTAAAATGCCCTAACGAAAGCCCGGCCATGAAATTCAACAAAACACTTTCATTTCTGTTTGGATTTTTCGCCCTTATCAACAGCTGTGGGAACTACATGAATACCGAAAAAGAAAGAGCGCTGCTGCTCGAAACCGATCGCGAATTTGCTCGCACTTCGATCATGATCGGCACCGCCGAAGCCTTCCACGCTTTCCTCGATTCCGATGCTTTGCAACTCCCGGCCGGCGGACACCCGGTGCGCTGCCGCGACAATATCTATTTCCAGATGAAAGCCGAGAACAGCAGCGCCGTGCTGAACTGGGAACCGCAGGAAGCTGAAGTCGCCCGCTCCGGCGATCTGGGCTATACCTGGGGCACCTACACTTACTCTTGGGTTGACGCCGAAAGCGGGTTGCAGTCCCGCTACGGCAAATATCTGAATATCTGGAAGAAACAGCCCGACGGCAAGTGGAAGGTGCTGATCGATATGGGCAACACCAGCCCTCCGCCCCACGAGGAGTGATCCCGGATCATGGCAATGCCGTTTCGGTTTTCCCGTGGAAATCCATTCAAACTCGTGTAAATTATTTCCGACACGGAATAGAGTTCGGAATATTCCGGTGCGTAAATCCCGTAGCCAACCACCTGTTTTATTGAAATGACGGACCCGGATATGAATACCAATCAGCTGCTCTGTTTCGCCCACCGGGGCGCCTCGGGACATGCCCCCGAAAACACACTGGCAGCTTTTGAGAAAGCCATCGAACTCGGCGCCGACTGGATCGAAACCGATGTGCATCTGGCCGACGGTGAATTGTTGAATTTCCACGATTATCGCCTCGAACGCTGCACCAACGGGAGCGGATACATCTCCGATAAATCGCTTGCTTACCTGCGCGGGCTGAATGCCGGCGACGGCCAGCGGATTCCGCTCTTAACCGAAACGCTGGACCTGATTGACCGGCGTTCGGGAATCAATATCGAAATCAAATCGCCCAAAGCGACACCCCAAATTGCCGCAGTCATCGATGATTATATCCGCAACCGGGCCTGGAGCTACGATCAGTTCATCGTGTCGTCATTCGATCACCCGACCCTGAAAGAGATGAAATACATACTGCCGCAGATCAAAGTCGCGCCGCTCCTGTACGGCATTCCGCTCGAAGGAGCCCGTTTTGCCCGGGCCCTGCAAGCCTACTCGATTCACATCAGCGGAGAGTTTCTGACAGAAGCGTTTGTGCAGGACGCCCATCGCCAGGGGATGAAGGTCTTTGTATTTACCGTTAATTTCAGCGACGATCTGCAGTTGGTTCGTTCGATGGGTGTCGACGGAGTCATCACCGATTATCCCGAAATCATCACCCGGAACAAAACGATACTGCCCGACATGTTCAAAAAAAATCTGTAACCAGAAAGTGATCCTTTATATGAGCAAAATCTCATGGACGACCCTGCTGATTTCCTTACTCCTGTTTTTTATCCCGCAGTGCGAGAAACAAACCCCAGAGGACGAAAGCATCGTCGAGGGAATCGACTTTGACGAGTTTTTCGCGCCCGCCACTCAGGCGGAAATTCAAAGCGTGGAGAATGACTGGCTGACGCGGGAGATCTCCGCCCTTGACTATGAAGTCCACTTCGATTCTACCATCCAGATGATTTCTACCGCGATGGACCTGAAAATCATATCGCACAGCGTGGACGGCAACACGCATTACGCCGCTGTTATGTCGCCCGCGCCTGCTCCGGCGGATAAATTACCTTTGTTCATTTACAACCATGGCGGCGACGCAGGCCTGAGCGTCGATGAATTTATCCAGGTAGTCGGCGCGATATGCGATTCATCAGATCAGTTCGTTTTTGCAGCGCCCTCCTTCCGTTCCGAGCCCCTGGTCTTCGCCGGTGCAACCTATCAATCCACCGGCGACCCGAGTCCTTGGGACCGGGATGTGGATGACGCCCTGTCCCTGATCGAAGTAGTACTCGCAAACGAACCGTTAGCCGATGCCGGCCGCATTGGCGTCTGGGGATTCAGCCGCGGTTCCTGCGTGGCGATGCTGATGGCCATCCGCGATCCGCGCATCGAGCGGGTGGTCGAATTCTTCGGGCCTACCGATTTCCTCGGCGAATACGTACAGGGAATCATGCACAGTTTACTGACGGGGGAGTTGGATGACATCTCCGGTTTGGACTACCTGGACGAAACAACCATCCAACCGCTGAAAAACGGCACGGTTACGATCCCCGAAGCGCGCCTGGAATTCATCCGCCGCTCGCCGGTTTATTTTATCGACCGGCTGCCTGCGCTGCAGGTTCATCACGGCACCGCCGATCCGGTGGTCCTGGTCAGCCAGGCTGAGACCCTGATCCAGGTCATGAGTGCTGCCGGCCGGGGCGAACCCGATTTCCAATATTATCTTTACGACGGCGGCTCACATCATCCGTATTCCCTGCCGGGCAGCTTGCCGCGAGCCGCGGGGTTTATGATGCAGTTAACCCGCGTCGCACTCGCTAAACTCTAATCATCAGCCGGCTTGAATAAGATGAAAGTAATCGTTATCGGAGCGGGACCGGCAGGCCTGATGGCTGCCGGACAGGTCGCCCTGAAAGGCGCCGAGGTCCTCATCCTGGAGAAAATGCCCCGGCCGGCCTTGAAGCTGGGCATCACCGGCAAAGGCCGCTGCAACATCAGCAATATCGCCACTGTCGATGAATTCATTACCCACTTCGGAACCAACGGCCGGGTTTTGCGCCAGGCCTTCTCGCGCTTTTTTACGCAGGATTTAGTGGATTTCCTGGGCAGCCGGGGAGTCCTGACGATCACCGAGCGAGGCGGACGGATTTTCCCGGCCAGCGAATCGGCGCTCGACGTCGTCCATGCGCTCGTGCACTGGGCAACTGCTGCCGGCGTTAAAATACACACCGGCGAAAAGGCCAGTCACGCTCAAATCCAAGATGATCGCATTGTCGGAGTGCAGACTGATAAAAATGCCTACCCGGCCGATTCTGTTATCATTGCCACCGGCGGGGCATCCTATCCCGGCACCGGCTCCACCGGCGACGGCTATCGCCTGGCGGAGGAGGCGGGACATCGCCTAATCCCGATCCGGCCGGCCTTGATTCCGCTCGAAACCGTCGGTGAACTGGCCCCCCGTCTGCAGGGGCTGAGTCTGAAAAATGTACAGGCGAGTGTCTTTGCGGGACAAAAGAAGGTCGCGACGGAATTCGGCGAGATGCTCTTTACGCACTTCGGGCTGTCGGGTCCCATTATCCTGACGCTGTCGGGACGGGTGGTCGATCTGCTCGAAGAGAAACAGGCCGTTTCGGTTTCGATCGACCTGAAACCGGCGCTGGATGAAGCCAAACTGGAAGCGCGCCTGCTGCGTGATTTCGATACATTCGGCAAGCGGCAGTTTCACAGTTATTTAAAGGAACTCCTGCCGGCCAAGATGATTCCGGTCTGTTCTGATACGCTCGCTATTCCCGCCGATAAGCCCGTCAGCCAGCTTAATTCCGGCGAGCGTAAACGCCTGAGATTATGGCTTAAAGATTTGCGCTTCGGGATTCGCTCGGCGCGCCCCCTCAAAGAGGCCATCATCACGGCCGGGGGCGTCAGTACCAAAGAAATCGACCCGCGCACGATGCAATCCAAAATAATCCGCGGTCTTTATTTCGCCGGGGAAGTAATCGATATCAACGCCGACACCGGCGGCTATAACCTGCAGGCCGCTTTCTCGACAGGCTGGCTGGCCGGCAACAGCTGCACCGGCTGATGCTACGAATTGCTCAGAGTTTTCCGACTTCCTGCCGGTAAACTTCGCTCAATTTTTGATCCCAACCGCCGATTGCCGTCAATCTGCCGAAGAAAAAGCGCAGAATCGCGGGTTCCGAGACAAATTTGAGTCCGCCGATCAGATCGCGATGCTTGTAAAGCCAGCTCAGCCGGTCGGCCGCATAATCCATATGGGCCGTGGAATAGACCCGCCGCGGAACCGCAAAACGGGCCAGTTCCATATTGGAAACGACTTCGTTGCCGTCGGCATCACGCTCCATCGAGACGGTACCGCGCTCCATACTGCGCACCCCGGAAATGAGGTACATCGCGGCCGCCACAGCCGCGGCGGGATATTGGAGTTGCGGAATGTGCGGCACAAAACGCATGGCGTCTACATGGCAGGCCAATCCGCCGGGAGGAGTTACTATGGGAACACCCTTCTCAATCAGGCGCTCGGCAAAATAGCGAATCTGCTCGACGGAGCTGCCGGCCACGTCTTCGGCCGTCATCTCGCGCACACCCACCGCCATCGCTTCGATCTCTTTGGTCGACATGCCGCCGTAAGTCGCAAATCCTTCGTAAAGCGGCAGCATCGGTAAAATTCCATCGTAATATTGCTGATTGTTGCTTGCAATAAAGCCGCCGCGAACGGAGCAGCTTTTACGGCCGGACAGGTAGAAAATGTCGCAGAGGCTCATCATCTCCCGGATAATATCCTGGATGGAAGCATCTTTGAATTCCGCTTCTCGCTGCTTGATCAGGTAGGCATTCTCCGAAATCAGGCTGCCGTCGATCATAACCGGAATATGCTGCGCAAGAGCAACCGCCCGTACTTCCCGCAGATTGGCGATCGAGAAAGGCTGACCGCCGATCAGGTTCGTGGTGGCTTCCATACGAACGAAAGCGATCTTCCCGGCTCCGTATTCCCCGATAAGTTCTTTGAATTTCTCAATATCCAGGTTGCCTTTAAACGGGTTTGTGCTCTGCGTATTCAAGCCTTCATCAATACAAATTTCATGCAGGGTACCGCCGCACAGCTCAAAATGCGCCTTTGTCGTCGTAAAATGATAATTCATCGGAATGATACTGCCCGGCTTGACAAAATAGCGCGCCAGCAGATGTTCCGCCGCACGCCCCTGGTGAACCGGGAGGACATATTTCAGTCCGAAAACCTCTTCCACGGCATCCCGCAATTTATAGAAGCTCTCCGATCCGGCGTAGGCGTCGTCCGATATCATCATGGCCGCCAGCTGATTATCGCTCATGGCATTCGTGCCGCTATCAGTCAGCATATCCATGAAGAGATCGCGCGATCTCAGCAAGAAGGTATTGTAGCCGGCTTCGCGAATCGCTTCAAGTCTTTTCTGGGTTGGAATTAAATAGGATTTCTGTACAATCCGGACTTTGTGAGCCTCGACCGGAATCGTTTTCCCATTCGTCAGTTGAACAAGCATCATAGCCTCCTAGTGTAATTACGTTTCAAACCCTACAATTATAACCGTTTCTAGGCGCAAGAACGCCCCCGTATCTCATCGTTCCGCTTTCGCAAATGGTGGCTGGTCCGACTGCCCGTACCGGCTGAAATCAGATCGTTTTTGAGCGGCGACAGAGCATCCACGCAGTTCCCCGGTTTACATCAAGCCGGGGAAAGAATCGTGTCGCAGTCTCACTTACAGCGGGAATTTTTAGTAAATATTTACGGGAAGATATAGAATAGTATGCGAATTGTACACGCCGGCAGGCTTCCCCTCACTTTACCGAATTGTCCCTATCTCGCTGCTCCCTTACTCATCGAAATAACCTCATCGAGCCCAGAAATATTTCGATGCAATATAAAATCCGGTAAAATGTTTAACAAGCTGTTTCTGGGGCGATTTTCGGGATCAATCCGAAACTGTAAAATCTCTACAGGAATCATCAGGCAACGAACTCAGTACCCGGCGTTGAATTGATTATTGGATATTGAATATTTTTAGGTGAAATTGTGATAGATACAAGATGAGTATTGTGATCGAGGAGACCGATGAATCTGCATACTGGCTGAAATTAGTCAGAGACGAAAATTTGATAAAATCCGAAAAGACACATAATCTGATTCAAGAGGCTAAAGAGTTAACTTCAATTTTTATTGCTTCCCGAATAACTGCTCTCAAGCATACCCGCATCAAATAATCATTATTCAATAATCAATATTCAATATACAATCAGATGTTTCTCCCCACCACCAAAGAAGAATTAAAAAAACGCGGCTGGGACCAGTGCGATATCATCCTGGTCAGCGGCGACAGCTACATCGATAGTCCCTATATCGGCATTGCAGTCCTCGGCCGCTGGCTGGAGTTTCACGGCTATCGCGTAGGCATCGTCGCGCAGCCGGATATCGATTCCGATCTCGATATCGCGCGTCTGGGTGAGCCGAAACTCTTCTGGGGCGTGACGGCCGGCAGCGTCGATTCGATGGTCGCCAATTACACGGCGCTGAAGAAACGGCGCAATACCGACGATTTTACTCCCGGAGCTGTCAATAACCGGCGGCCCGACCGGGCGACGATCGTTTATACCAATATCATCCGGCGCTTTTTTAAAAATACTGTGCCCATAGTGATCGGCGGCATCGAGGCCAGCCTGCGGCGCATTGCCCATTACGACTACTGGTCCGACCGATTGCGTAAATCGCTTCTTTTCGATGCCAAGGCCGATCTGCTGGTCTACGGCATGGGCGAAAGCGCGATCCTGGAAATCGCCGAAAATCTGCGAACCGGGAAAGCCATCACAGCTATTCCCGGGACCTGCTACATCGCCAAAGAGCCGCCTGACGGTTACCTGGAGTTACCGTCTTTTGAAGACGTTCTCCAGGATAAACGCGCCTTTATTACGATGTTCCACCAATTCTACCGCAATAACGATCCCGAGACGGCCCGGGGCCTGTACCAGCGCCACGACGCCCGCTATCTGGTGCAGAATCCGCCCGCGCCTCTACTCTCTGCCCGGGACCTCGATCGTCTTTACGATCTCGATTACGAGCGCGAGGTTCACCCCTACTACCGCAAGCAGGGCGGCGTCCGCGCCCTGGAAACGATCCGCTTCGCCATTACCACCCATCGCGGTTGTTTCGGCGAATGTAATTTCTGCGCCATCACCGTTCACCAGGGCCGCAGGATCCGCAGCCGCAGCGAGAACTCCATTTTGAAAGAGGCCGAAAAACTCAGCCATCATCCGGGCTTCAAAGGCTATATCCACGATGTCGGCGGGCCGACCGCCAACATGTACGGCATGGATTGCCGAAGGGCGGCCGGCAAGGGCCAATGTTCCGGCAAGCGCTGCCTCTTCCCGGTTGCCTGCCCGTCCCTGCACAGCGATCACGGCCGTCAAATCGCCCTGCTGAAAAAGTTACGCGGTCTGCCGGGCATCAAGAAAATCTTCATCGCCTCGGGCATCCGCTACGACCTGGTCCTCAGGGATTCAAAACACGGCGAAAAATACCTGCACGAAATCGTCGGGCACCACACTTCGGGACAGTTGAAAGTCGCCCCGGAACACGCCGATGACAGGGTGCTGGCCTTGATGCGCAAGCCGAAGCATGCCGCCATGATCCAATTCAAGCAGCTTTTTGATGCCCGGACCAAAGCCACGGGTAAACGCCATTTCCTGACCTATTACCTGATCGCCGCTCATCCGGGCAGCACCGAAGCCGACATGCAGCGTACGAAGGCATTCGTCTCCGCGCAATTGCATATTAATCCCGAACAGGTGCAAATCTTTACGCCCACGCCGTCCACTTATTCTACACTGATGTACTACACCGAGATGGACCCCTTCAGCGGCGAGAAAATCTTTGTCGAAAAGAACATGGGCCAAAAGCAGGCCCAGAAGAATATTCTCACAAAAAAATATCCCAGAAAATGAGGTGATCAATGGAAGCATTTATCCAGAAAAAACCTTTGGAGGCTCATAATCCCAAAAAACAACTGTGGCTCTTCGCGCTCTCGGTCCTCCTGATTCTTCTCAATATTCTGTCCAATAACATCTACCCCTTTCTCGCACCGGATGCCCCTGTAAACGGTCAGATTGCCGTTGTAGCCGGTTGGATGCCGGACAAGGCCCTCGCGAAGACTGCCGAAAGACTCGCCGGCAGCGATTATCAACTCATTCTTACCAGCGGCGGGGAGCTGGAATATGGTTCGCTTTTTTCCGAATACCCGAACTACGCCGAACTCGCCAAAGCCACGTTGCAGATTGACGGTGTCGACAGCGCCGCCGTTATCGCCGTGCCGGCGCAGCAAACTGTCAAAGCCGGTGAAATCGCCGCCTCGGCCGTGGCTGTAAGAACCTGGCTGGCCGAAAACCGGCCGGAGGTCACCCGGTTCGACCTTTTTGCGCCGGGTCCGCAGGCGCGCCGCGCCCGTTTGATATTCCATAGAACGCTCGGAGATTCCTTCGAAATCGGCGTCATCTCTATTCCGCTTGAGAACATACCCACCCGGAAATGGGGACGCTCGGGCGAAGGAATGCGCGTAGTCGGCGGCGAATTGCTGGCTCTCCTGCATGATGCCGTACCCTTCTGAGCTCGGAATGGAATTCCCGCCGGTCCATAATTTACATTTCAAATTGCCGCGAGCTTCTGTTATATTCTGGCGCAATTCTGAATTGGAACAATGGGAGAATTTGAATGACTGACGAACAAATGTTCAGGATCGTGGCCGGGGAACTCAAACTGCATCTCAACCAGGTCACCCAGACCATGGCGCTGCTCGATGAGGGCAATACGGTTCCCTTCATCGCCCGCTATCGCAAAGAGCGCACCGGCAGCCTGAACGAAGATCATATCCGCGCCATCCAGGAGCGCATGGACTACCTGCGTTCCATGGACAAACGCCGCGAAACCATATTGAAAAGCATCGAGGAGCAGGGCAAACTGACGCCCGAACTCCAGGAAAAAATCCTGGCCGCTGTCAAATTGCAGGAGTTGGAAGACCTCTATCTGCCATACAAACCCAAGAAACGCACGCGGGCCATGATCGCGCGCGAAAAGGGCCTGGAACCGCTGGCCGACCTGATCCTTCTGCAGCAGACGACCCAGGGCTCCCCGCTGGATTACGCGGCGAAATTCGTCGACCCGGAAAAGGAAATCAACAGCCCGGAAGAAGCCCTGCAGGGCGCCGAGGACATCATCTCCGAGATCATCTCCGAAAACGCCGAAATCCGTAAAGCCATCCGCGAATTTACTTTCCGCAGCGGGCTGGTCGATGTCAGGACCAAAAAGCCGGAAGAAAAGAGCGTGTACGAGATGTACTATGAATATTCCGAACCGGTGAATAAAATCCCGGCGCACCGCATTCTGGCCATCAACCGCGGTGAAAAGGAGGATTTTCTCAAGGTCAATATCGATGTGGAAATCGAACGCATTCTGGAAATCATCCGTAAAGAGTATCTGCATAATGAAGCTTCGATCTTTACGCCGCAGCTGCTCAACGCCGTGACAGACGGTCATAAACGCCTGATCGCCCCGGCCATCGAACGCGAAATCCGCAACGCGATCAGCGAAACGGCCGAAACCCAGGCCATCAAGGTCTTCGCCACGAACCTGAAAAACCTGCTGCTGCAGCCGCCCGTCCTGGATAATATCATCATGGGCATCGACCCCGGTTTCCGCACCGGCTGCAAGGTCGCGGTGATCGACAGGACCGGCAAATACCTCGAAGGCGATACGATCTACCCGCACCCGCCCCAGAACCGCTATGCGGAAGCCCTGAAGACCCTGCGCCGTCTCGTATTGAAATACGAGGTGGACATCATCGCCATCGGCAACGGCACCGCCAGCCGCGAAAGCGAGATGCTGGCCGCCGAACTTATCAGCGAACTCAAAGAGCAACATACACTCAGTTACATCATCGTCAACGAAGCCGGCGCATCGGTCTACTCCGCTTCAAAAGTCGCCCAGACCGAATTTCCCGACCTGGAAGCCAGCCTGCGCGGCAACATCTCCATCGCCCGGCGCCTGCTCGATCCGCTGGCGGAACTGGTCAAGATCGATCCCAAAAGCATCGGCGTCGGCCAGTACCAGCATGATGTAAACCAGAAAAAATTGAATGAAACGCTGCACTATGTCGTCGAAGATTGCGTGAACCTGGTCGGCGTGGACCTCAACACCGCCTCCGCTTCCCTGCTGACCTATGTCTCGGGATTGACCAGCCGTAGCGCCCAGAATATCGTCAAACATCGCGAGGAGCACGGCCCCTTTCACAACCGCACGGAACTGGAAAGCGTCAGCGGTATCGGTATCACGACCTTCGAACAAGCCGCCGGTTTCCTGCGCATTCCCGGTGCGGACAATCCGCTCGACAACACCTCCATCCACCCGGAATCCTACGATGCAACCAGGCAATTGCTGAAGAAACTGGAAATCGACGATATTCACCAGGGCGGCAAGCGCATCAAAGAAAAAATCCAGAGTTCCAAAACACCGCTGTCCAGCCTGGCCGCGGAACTGCAAATCGGCCTGCCGACGCTCGAAGATATTCTGGAAAATCTCGAAAAGCCGGGCCGCGATCCGCGCGACGAGCTGCCCAAACCGATCCTGAAAAGCGATGTCCTTTCCATGGAAGATTTGAAAGAGGGCATGATTCTCAAAGGCACGGTGCGCAATGTCGTCGACTTCGGCGCCTTCGTCGACATCGGCGTCAAGCAGGACGGACTCGTGCACATCAGCGAGATGGGCGAGCGTTTCATCAAAGATCCCCACACCGTGCTTGCCGTCGGCGATATTATCGACGTGCGCATCTCCTCCGTCGACAGCGCGCGCGGGCGTATTGCTCTGAGCATGAAGCATATTCCCAGGCAACAATGAGTAAGATAAAGCGGCTGTAATTCTACCGGGGGGCTCATGAACACATCTTCGAAACGTTTTCGACTTTCGATGTTCGCCGTGCTGTATTTTGTGCAGGGAATCGCGCTGGCCTATTTCCGCAACTTCCAGAAACCCTATCTGGACAGCAAACACATCGACGCCGACGCCATCGGTCTGCTGACCAGCATTCTCCTTTTACCTTTCATTCTCAAGATTTTCATCGGCATACTCAGCGATCGCGTCAGCCTCTTTCGCATGGGCCACCGCAAACCCTATATCATCCTGGGCTTGCTACTGGCGGTTCTGTCCTTCGGCGCGGTCAGTTTTATCGACCCGCAATACCATTTCATGCTCTTCTCGGTGCTGGTGGTCGCAGGCTCGTTCAGCGTGACGCTCTTCGACTCAACCACCGACGGACTGGCTATCGACATTACACCGAAAGAGGAACACGGCACCGTGCAGGGCATCATGGTCAGCGGGCGTGCTCTGGGCGCTATCATTCTCTCGCTGGTATTCGGAACGCTGGCCCAATCGCGCGGTTATCGCCCGGTCTTTATTATTATCGCGCTGGGTATGTTCATACCGCTCATCTGGGTTTTAAAGAGCAAGGAAAGCCCGCAGCGCGTCGAAACCCAGGCCTTCGAATGGTCCGCTTTCCGGGTCTTCCTGAAAAAACGCTTCGTGATCTTCGCCCTCTTTGCGATTGTCTATTCCATCGTCTCTTTCGGTGTGGACGGCCTGATCACCTTTTTCATGAGCAATCAGTTCCATGCACCCACAACGATGATCGGGAAATACGGCGCCTTGCGGGGCGTCGGGGCGGTGATCGGAGCACTGGGCGGCGGCTTGCTGGTCGATCGGCTGGGCCGCAAAAACAGCGCCTATATGGCCGTCGTGCTCATTTCGATCGGCGCGGTCCTGGTCGGCCTCGCACCGGGTCTGCGCTTCCTGCTTGCGATCGCCGTGGCCTGGGGCATCGCCTGGGGTTTTCAGGAAACGGTCTTCTTCGCGTTGGCAATGGATCTGACCGATTCACGCATTGCCGCCTCCATGTTCGCCATCATGATGGCCGTTTCCAACATCGGGACCGCGATCGGTGAGGGCGTCGCCACAGGCCTGACCGACAACATCGGCTTTCGCGCGGTATTTCTGCTTATGGCAATCCTGAATGTCTTCACCTTTCTGACCGTCTGGTGGCTGTTCACCGCGGCGCCGGAGATCAATCGGTTAACGAAGGATAAGACCGGCGATTCGATTGGGGAAGTCATTGTGTAAACTCACGAAAACATTTATAACGGGGAGTCTGATATGAGCCTTTTGGGAAATATTCTCTGGATCGTCCTGGGTGGTGGAATCTTTATCTTTTTCGAATACCTGGTCGGCGGCGTCATACTCTGCCTGACCATCGTCGGCATTCCCTTCGGGATGCAGTGCATCAAACTGTCCGTCCTGGGGCTCATGCCTTTCGGGCGTAAAATCCAGTACAACCGGACTGCTCACGGCTGCCTGGCGACTTTAATGAATATCCTCTGGATTCTGTGCGGCGGCATCTGGATAGCGCTGACCCACTTCGTCTTCGGGCTGCTCTGCGCGATCACGATCATCGGCATTCCGTTCGCCAAACAGCACTTCAAACTGGCCTCCCTGGCCTTCACCCCGTTCGGGAAAAGTGTCGAAGGCTATTGGTAGGGCCAACTGGCACACTTCACCTCTCGTTGCGGTGCTCCCCGCCTGCTGTGGCGGTCAGGCAGGTGCGCAGCGATTTGATATTCACTCGTAGGGGCGCACCTGTGTGTGCGCCCGGAAAACCCGGCAATCCTGCGACGATTACCCATCAGGTTAATCTGGAACAACCATCTGCGGGTCGTTCCAAAAGTCGCCTTTTAGTGAGCCGTCATCCTTAGGGAACGCAAATACCGATAGCGAAGCGTACCGGGAAAGAATCGGGTCGGTATATCATCAGACTTCGATGTCCTCGCGATGGGTTGCCCGCCGAAATTTCTTATCTCTTCCTCTTATCATAATCTTTCTGTACCGACAATCTGTTATTTGCGGAACCGTGAGATGGAATAAATACGTAACAATTGGTTTCCAATAATCTGCCCCAACTATTAATCATCTGCCGGACATCATCTGCATAAGGCGGGAAAACAGACCATTTATAGCGATTCTCAGAATAAATGTCCTATGATTTACAAATAGAAGAGACAG
>CAZPRY010000076.1:0-13701 GCA_964589175.1 uncultured bacterium | reverse complement strand
TAGCTCCAGACGAGTTGAGTACCATCCAATAGTCCGCACCGATCGCCCACCAACCCCAGGTTAAACCGGTTGTGTCACACATATCGGTGTCAATGAACAAGGAAAACCATCCGACCGGATCCGTTCCCAACTCGCTCAACAATCCATTTTCGTTGATGTCAATACGAATATAAAGGAAATCCTCATCATTTGTGATATACACATCCTTTATATCCATTTTTTCCAAAGCGAAATCATCTGTCTCTTCCACAACCCCCGGCAGAACATCTATCTGCATCGCAGGCGTCCAATCTGAAAGATCACCATCAATTACGATCTGCGAAAATCCGAGCGTGCAGAAAACAAAGAAAAAGGCAACAAATAGAATCTTTTTCATAACATTTTCTCCTTCATTTATTGTGTTAACAACAAGAAACTTTTCCGATTCGCAGAAATTTACAGCCATTCCTAATCTCCTAGTGTAAAAGAACTTTCGTCGGCAGACTTGCGCTCTGTGCCGGTAAACGGTTTGTTGTTGAATTATCCTGCATGTAACCCACTCCAATAGTAGCAGTATTATTGATACCCAGTGTTGATAGAGGCACTGATACTTCTATTTTGTATGTTTTGTCCCAACTGATCGGCAGCAAAGAGAATCGCGTCGCCAAGGAGATGCGCCTTCGCATATTCCTTCTGCTTTTTCCGAGATTTCTCATTACTTAATTTCTCCTTAGTCGACCTGTTTTGAATACTTTGTATGCCTGATTGAAGATAATCGATTTGAAACTTAGTGTCAAGTATTTTTCTTACTTTTCCTTGCTTTTTTATATCTTTATTTGTTTTTCCTTGTTTTGCAATCAACATTTATCTTCTTTTACATGCAGCTTCGCGTCAGCGCAAAAGTTTAATTTCTGTTCCGAAAAGGCTTTCACCGTTCCTCGAGAAGTTTTGTGTGGCATTAAAGGAACGTTTCCCCATTAGATATAATAATATCGCAAGGTTTTGAAAAATTCCAATCTGCCCCGCATCAGACAAGTGACCGCCAAAACCGGTTTGTTTCAATTTCTGTAAATCTATTTTTGGAGTATCGAAGGACAGAAAATCAGTTGATTTGATCCTGGAAAATCACATTGAACAATGGACTTTTCCGTTGGAAACAGGCTATCGATCAGATTGGCGGCCAGATTCACCAGAGAGACGAGGCCCACCAATCAGTGACTGCAAGGAGTTATGAATCGTATTACCAAAATGTTTACGGAGAGATTGAAAACTATACGTGCATACCCATTTACACAAAGATCCAGCCCCACCCGCTCAGAATCTTTTTTGGGGATTGAAATCCTTTTGTAGTAATAATATATGATTTAAGATTTGGAGTTTTATATTTCGGCAGAATGTTATTCTGCGATGATCACCTGAATTCCTGCTCTCTCAAGAGCGGTTTTATCGTTGGGCAGTATGTTTTTATCGGTGATCACAATGTCGATTTTGTCCAGGCCGGCGACAAATGCAAATCTTCGTTTTTGAAATTTGCTCGAGTCAGCAACAATGATCACTTCTTTTGCAGTTTCGATCATCGCCTTGTTTAAATAGGCTTCTTCAATATTCGGAGTGGAAACTCCATAACTTGAGTCAAAGCCATCCGCGCCCAGAAACACCTTATCACACAGATAATTACGAATCCCCTTCTCTGCCGTTGGTCCCACAAGCGAATACGTATATTCCCGAAAAAAACCGCCCGGAATAATCACTTTAATATTTTCGTTTTCTATCAGCTCTAACGCAATATTGATTGCATTTGTGATCACTTTAATATTTAATTTTGAATCCAGATGTTTTACGATCTCAATCGTCGTCGTTCCGGAATCCAGAATTATGGTGTCACCATCTTTGATCAGTTCTGCTGCTTTTTTTCCAATCTTCCTTTTTTCGTCCGGATGTTGCGTCGCCCTCTCGATTATCTTTTGATCGATACTAACGGCTTGGCTCTTTATCGCTCCTCCATGGCTTCTGATCAATAGATTTTTCTTCTCGAGCTGTTTTAGATCGTTCCGAATCGTGACCTTACTGACCATGAACATTTCGCTAAGCGTTTGTACATTTACCTGACCATTATCTTCAATCATTTTTAATATATTGACACGGCGATCTACAGTGTTCTTTTGTTTTGCTTGCGCATCTTTCATTATTTCTTATTTATCCTTTCGCAATAAAATTTACACGTTGGTTAATATAACTATTCATAAGAAACAATCAATAATTATTTTGGCGATTGAAACTGTTATGCAAAGCAATCCGAAGCATTTAAAAAAATGACCAGATAGTGTTGCGTCAATATTCTAAATTAATTGCCTGCTGGCTGACGGAAGGTCTGAACAACCTCATTGCTGCTGTCAAGCAAAAAACTTATGATTATCGCAATATGGAATAATGTAAACTCAATATCCTTCAGCAAAATCAAAAAATCATCAGGGAGTAGTAATGTCAACAGCTGCATATCCTTCACTACCAGGCCTGACAAGCACATCCGGATCTGCCGAGGAATATTTTTGATACGAGCCATCCCCTTCAGGATCGTAATAGAAGTCCGCACTCTTAATTGTGGCGTTGCTGCCTGCCGATGCAGTTACGTACAATTTTACGAAGATCTGCTTTGGGGTACCTGTCCCGATTAAATGAGCACCACCTGAAAGATCGATTACCACACGGTTCTCGTCGCTGAGAGGGATATTGCCCGAATCGGTCTGCTCAATCACAACCGGACCGGAGAACTCGGGTGAATCGCTCGTACCGATTCCGCCCGTAAGTTCAAGCATATTCCGTTTATTGTGATCTACACCAACGACCGCGTACAGCGACGGAACGTAGTCCGGTCGGTCATCGTGGAAATAAATTGTCGGGTAAGGCGGATTGTCAAAACAGGGGTCGGTATAGGGATTATCATCATGATCATATAGGCCGAATTCGCCTTCAATGAACATATTATAAGCAACCCAGAGAAAGCCTTTGCTGCCGGTTCCGGTACTGTTGTAGCTACCCCAGTCCTGTCCCTCGCTATTAGCAATAAGGAAAGCGCCGGCATAGGTCTGTCCATCCCGGTCATCGACATATATCCGCTCATCGTCGTAACCGCAGATGCACAATGAGTGTCGCAGCCAGTTCTCTCCCACTTTCGCGTACATCACGCCATTACTGGTTCCCGGTCCGCTGGCACTCTCGCCATAAACCGGGTAGTTGGCCCGAAACAATCCCCTTGTGACCGCGCAACCGCCGTCGGCAATGTGCTGTTTGACAATTTCGAGTCCCTCGGCGTTATCAACCCGAATACTGTGAAGCAGACCAGGCCGATTCTTCAGGGCTGCGATCCTCGCCTCTTCTCCGGGCCATTCCGCCCAAGGGGAATCCATCGAATATTGCGAAACCGGCGCACAGCCCACAATTGAAAGAAATTCCATGGCATGTTCGGTGCATTCGGCTCCTCTTGTTCCCTGGGAAATCAGCGAGAATAAAAACCGCGGGCTGCAGACTACATCCGGATCACCGGTCGAGGCATCCAGGTCATGATCACGCGCCTGTGTGTAGGTATTATAGTAATAGCATGATGACCAGCAAGTACAGTCGCCGAGCTTCTGCCTGCCGATCGGCGGGAAGTATTTCGTCGTGCTGTTATCGACGGCAGCAGGACGTTGTTTATTATCCTTATTACGATCACAGTTTGGATCACAACTGACATTCGTAAGGACAAAACAAACCAGCAAAGCGGTTAATGAAACTCCGACAGTGATAAAACGGATCATGGATTTCATATGATTTAATTCCCTTCTCATTTTGCACTCCTGGTAATTTTGATGGTCAAATTATTATTCATTTATCGAATCATATTAACGCGATGACATTGCCTTTAAATGTTCCCCGTTAGAACAATAACGATTAAAGCGACTCCAATCAGAAACATGATTATTCCCGTCGCCAGATGCATTTTCTTAATTTTTTCCTGGCGTATTTTTTCAACTCTGGCAGTCGTTGTCAGCCCATAACCAACGGCAAAGGTGATCAATAAAAAGGGCACGATAAAAATCAGATTATATAGAATGAGTAAAAACAGGGACTGGAGGCGTGTGGCGGAATTGCTCAACATGCCGATAATGACAATATAGGGTCCTGACGAACAGGGTAACAAGAAAATGCTGACTGCGAATCCAACACCGAAGGCACCCGGTACGGATGTGACACTGGAGGTGATTTTTTTAACTTTGGGACGCCATAGTTCCGGCACCTCCAGGCTGAACCATTTTCCGTACCAGAAATAATCTTTGATGTTCACCAGACCAATCAGGATCGCCAGGACTGCGACTCCGATATAGATATAATATTGAATACCAGCAATTCTAATGGTAACAAAAAGTCCGAGCCCCATGAGCAGATAAGAAATATAGGTTGAACAGGTAAAGGCTATCCCAGCCTGGATTACTTGTTTTCTGCTTCTTTTAGCCACAAGGATTGTGCCAAGCAAGAGTGTCAACACGGCAAAGGCACAGGGATTCACAGCATCAACCGCGGCAGCGATAATGACAGCGGGAATTGTTATTTTATATTTCAGATCAGTCTTGACGTCCAACTTTGATAATGGCGAAACCGAATTCGCCCGAAGTGCTTTACGCACAGCTACTTCGATATCCCGCAAGGATTCCCTCGTATCTCCTTTTATTAGGGTATCGCCAACAAATACAACCGGCGTTTTTATTTCAGTGTTAAAAAGATTCGAAAGACGAGTGAACATTAAAGCATTATCAGGATCGTGGACTTCATAATAATTGATTTCAACCGGATAAGTGGTCTTGATCCTGTCTTGCAGAAATTTGTCGACTCTCGCACAATGCGGACAACCGGCTTCATAGAAGAAGAGCAGTGTCGTCGATGTACTATCTTGAGCAACAACGATGCTGACGGATATTAGAGTCAGTAGAATTGCACATAGTATTTTATGGTATCCACGGAGCATTTAAAATCCAGCAGTTATAACCGTTATATTTCCAGCTGCCATCGAGAGCACTTCAGCAAAATGATCTATTTTTCACCGGTGATAATGAATCTCTCACCGTATTGATCCTTCCATTCGGCAAGTCCTCCCACGATACTCAGTGCCCGTGAATAGCCCTTCTCTCTGAGAATCTTAGCGCATCGATCGCTCAGTTCCCCATCGTCGGAGTAGAGGTAAATCATGAAGGTTTCAGGTAGTTGGGACGCCCAGGCTACCAATTCATCCGCCGGTACGGGTATCGCACCGACGATATGTCCTTCACGGAATTTTTGCTCGTCTCGAACATCAATCAGCACAAAGAAATTATAGAAAAGTTCTCCGATTGGCACCTGGTGAGCTTCGGTGGGAAGCACATCGGCGATTACACTGAGCGTAATCGGGCTAAGTTCGGGATTGTTATACCTAACCTTGACTTGTCGGATCTGTTCCTTTCCTCCATAACCCAGCGTCTCAAAAATAAACTCCAGTTTGGCGGAATCACCGGCAGCCAACTCGGATATTTTGGACACTGCCGTACAACCTCCCTTGGAAAGATCGTGCACCGAAATGTCGGTGGCCCTGGCTTTGCCGATATTTTTCAACGTGAATATAACGTGGGTTTTAATCCCTTCCTTGACCTCGCCCAAATTTCTGCTTTCGCCACCTGTAACAATGATCTCCGGGATATCACCTGACGGGAAATTTTTTGCCCCGGCCACCTGTTCCGGGAATTTCTTGTCGTCCTTTTTATCCGGCTGACCATTTTGACAGGAACTGAGCAGAAAAATCAGCAGGCTCGATACAAGAACTCGAAAAATGATATAATCTCGCTTGGCGGACATAAAAAACCGTCCTTTTTATGAAAACCTCGGATATCCTGCAATCAATCCGTATATCTATTTATTCTCGAACTCAATCTCCCAGGCGACTGGATCTGCGGTTCCCGTAAAGCTAACCTCAAGAATTCCGTCGGCCGTTACGCTGTGGCTAATATCTCCGGAATCACTCTCAAGTTCCGCCACTTCCATATTTTCCGGCAGATGGATATACATCGTGTAGATGTCGCCCGGAACTGTCTGCGAAGAGCCACTCAGGGTCAGTTCGCCACAATCCCATTCAAGACTTTTAATGCTGTAGGCGGCCGTCAGATGCCGGGAGGTCGCCAGAAGCTGCGGTTGATCGGCTTTTTTCCTGATGATCAAAGCCTTAGTGCCATGTGCCGGGATCGTTTCGGTCAGGATTTTCGTAACAGAATTCAGAAGTTTTTTCGACCAGAAATCAAAGACCAGGTATTCGAAAGTCGTGTCCAGCCCCAGATCTTCGGCCAAGTCAAGACTTTTCGACATTTCTTCGTCATTCCAGTTATACAGAGCAACAACATCGTACGTCCCGGCGGAGGAATTCACTTTCAAATCGAGAGCTCGTGGATATTCCTTGGGTTCGGGGCAGCATTTCGGTTCAAGCCGGAAAGGATAAAGATCCATCGCCCGAATCGGCATAGCCGGCATGGTTTGTTCATATAGTTTTAGCTTTTCCTGCGGGAGACCTTGAACGAGATCAGGAAATTTATTTGCCCAGTCTATTTCATATTCACTGGAAAGAAATTTCTGTAATCTCTCTCTCGAAAAATCAGCGATAAAATCACTGATAATATAAGCCTGTCCGCTGAGTGAGGCTGTCGTTACGATCGTCTGCCCCTCAACCATTGTGAGAGGATCTCTTACCATTACGGCATCGGGATCCGACCACCAGCAGATACCGTTCAGATAATTTGCACCGAATAGGGATTTAAAATAGGTCTGCATACCATCGGACCAATGTTCCTTTCCATACCACGTGGCATAGTCGTCTCCACCTGTCCGCGAGCCATCATAATAATCAAAACCGACACCGATCTCATGCATGGCGCACCCGACAATATAATTGTCTTCTCCCATGATCTCTCTGACGGCAGCCTGAGCACTCCGGTAGGCATCCCGGCTGTCCATTTCAGGATTGAAAGCGTTGCTTCGGTTTTCTTCGTAATAATCCATCCAGGTGCCCCAGCCGGCACTTTTTAGGTATCTCATTCCCCAATCATCGACAAGCGTCCGGAAGAGGGGTTTCAGGTGTTTTTCAATGACTTCCGGATTGGTATAATCCATTCTCACAACCGTGCAATCGGCCGCACAACAAGCTCTCGAGAGTTTACCGTCTTGATCTCTCAGGTAGAAATTTTCGGGATATTTATCCGCCATGGATGGTTTGGCATAATTGTCTCCATAAAGATTAATCCAAAGCCCCGGTTTCAATCCTTGCTCCTGGATATATTTAAACCACCACTTACCGCCCTGGGGGAATATTTCTTTTGTCCATTCAAGCCAGTTAGCCGCCTCTCCTCTCGTAAAACAGGCATCCAGTTGGATATATTCGAGACCGTAAGGTTTGAGTTTCTGAGCCAGAGCATCCGTCTCCAGGACCAGGTCCTCCTCGGTGGGCGACATGTAATAGCAGTACCAGGTGGACCAGCCCGTCGGAGCAGTTTTAAAATTATCGAGAGCGGGTTTGTAGACCGGTTTGAATTCCGTCTGCTGATACTTAGCGAGTCCCACCACATCCGTGTAGTAATTTTTTAATAGTGTAATTTCCCCGCCATCGGTCAATGGTAGTTCTATATTCATCTCACTATTGTCGGAACAATTGCGGATCAGGCGGCTTTTTTCAGCAAAACGGATCATGATGTCTGTATTCATATCGAAAAGATGATTGATATTCAACGCTGATACAAAGCCCATTTGGGTATACATAATCCCGTTGTCCTGGCTGGCAACCCGGGCAGGAATTCGTTTTTCACCTGCCGGCGCGACTCCACTTAAAAAGGCATTGGGAACGGAGCATTCGGCATCAATACCGGACTCTGTGATTGTGAATCCCCAGATTGTTGCCAGGGGTTTTTCCGTTCTGATGAGCAGCTTGTTTTTCTCTTTTTTAATCTCCCAATCCGTCAGTTTTACGCTTTCATTGCCCTCTTTCACGTTCAGTTGAACGTTTTGGAAAACGCTGCCTAGGTTCTCCTGGCTGAAGCTGAGTTCAGAGGTCCGGGTGTTTGCCGTGACTTTCCAATCCTCATGGATTACACTTTTCCCGCAACCGGCGACGAACAATAGGATTACAGCACCTATGAGAACCATTTTTTGCGGATTAAGGATTTTTTCCGCTTGCCGGATTCTGGCAACTCCGGACGATGATTGAAGCAGGTGAGTAGGACGATTTTTTACAGTTGAATGAGTCTTTTTCATGGTATTTTCCTTTCTATGCAAACGTTTGCATTTTAGACAATATTTTTTCTATTGTCAAGTGCCAATGGAATATTCTGAGAATGTTTACCTTTATTTAAAAAATAGGATTATTTGCTTTTCATTTTTATAAATCGGCTCGTTTATGATACCAACTTGGAATTCTATTTTAATTCGAAAATAACTATTTCTTTATCTCTGTCTTTGCCTATTGCAAGTACATTAGCATTTTGGTCAACGGCGATACTTTGCCCGCCGTAAACCATACCCCGCCAGGGGCCATGCGATATTTCTCCAATTAGATCAGTCCCGATAACCGGGCAGTTTATTAATTCGGCGGCATGTTGTACAACACGCTGTAATTCTCTTGCATGTCCCGGCCAGGCTGTTTCATTGGCAGCCCAGCCATAAGGGATAATGACAAAATCAGGTTCCTGTTCTTTCATCTTTATCAATAAATCATCCTGAAAGGAATCTGCGCAAATCATTACTCCGATTTTTCCAAAACGGGTATCAACAGCCCCTATTTTTTCTCCTTTAAAATAAGGCGGCGACATTAATTCGGTCCAGATATTGATTTTTTGGTGTTTTAAAAGGATATTCCCTTCGTCATCAATCAGGATGGCTGAATCAAACAGTTTTTCACCTTCTTTTTCTGCCAAGCCGATATTTATGTAAACTTTATATTTTTTCGCTAAGGCACACAATTTATCCGAGTCCGGCCCTGGAATTGGAAAGGCCCTCTCGTGGGCATCGGGATTGACCCAACCCAGAATAGCGGTTTCAGGAAAGCAAACGATGTCGGCTCCTTTATCCCGGGCTTTCGCCAGGGCATTCTCTATTCTCACAAAATTACCCGATCGATCCCCATCCAAACAAAAGATCTGTGCCATGGCAAACTTTACCGGTCTGTCCTGTGCATGTATCATCCCAGTACACATCATGCTGTATATCAAACAGCAGATGAGATGGCAGTGGAATCCTGGTTTTGTCATTTTTTTCATAGGTGTAAGGGTGTTATTTTATATTCATTTTATCATCAAGCCTGAAGTAGCTGATGGCATTTTCCCGGAATATTTTCCTTATGATATCCTGCGCCATCTCTTCGCTCATCGAGCCACTGGCGATTCTTTTGGTCAACACCTGTATCACCACATCCTGTCCAAATTCAAGGGCGCCAACTGACTCCTCGATCAGCTGACAATCGCCGCCCCAGAAAATCTTGTTATACGGCACACAGTCAAGCATCTCATCAAAAACGATAACCGCCCGTTCCCTGGATATCTGGGGCAGCCAGACCAGGTCGAGGGCTACATTGCTAAATGATTTGCCGAGAGCAATGAATTCACCGGTCCAGGGATAGCCGCCGTGAAAAAGTACAAATCTCGCATCGGAATACTGTAATAAAACATTGTTCAGCGCAAGCGGATCGCCCTGTTTGAGCCAGCATCGGTTTCCGGCGAAATAACCGGTATGGATCTGAATCGGGAGATCAAATTTTATCGACCTCTTGATGATCCAGTGGAACATGAAATCTTCGAGCGCTTTCCTTTCGGATGAGTTCAAATCCGGAGCCTTGACGTAGAGTTGCTCGGCTTTTTCAAACGGAACATCCTCAAAATCGAGTGAACGGCTATACGCCAGGGTGTTCTTGAGACAGACCGCATTTTTCTCCACTGCTTTGAGGAAAAGATGATCGGCAAAGGCCAGATACTCACCCAGCGACTGCAGCGAAAAACCTTCTGCTGCGGCCCGACGGTAATATGCTGCCGGATGTCTCGCGCTGTCGCCCTCTCGCGGGGGACCGTAACAGGCCGGCCTCACCACATCACTGATATCAAAAACCAGGGCGATATGCGCCGTGTCGACATTGAAGTTCACGGGGTCCCACCAGCGATCCACAAACATGATCTCAAAATTCGATTGTCTGAAGGCCTTATCAAACCATTTGTCATAATCCTCATAGTTCGCCGCAATCGCTTCTGAAAGACGATTTATCCCATCTTCTGTAAAAGCGGCTTCCTCGTAGCCATACAGGAATTTCATACCTGCGAGAAGATGCCGGGCATAGCTGGTATTGGCCAAATAATCAAAATATTGGCCCAGGCTGTCCCAGAGTTCAGCGGCCGAGTGCTCATTCAGTAATTCAGGAGTGATTAACGGACTGCCTGCCGAGACCAGGTCGTTGCCCAGATAAGAAGACCGTAAGAGAGTATAGAAATTAAATTCATCCAGCCCAAAGTCCGATGGTTTCCTTTGATGTTCGTGGGTATCGACCACCGCAATGCTTTTCGTGAAATTCTTCAACCGCTTAGTGATTCTGCCCCCACGGCTGGCACAGTTTGTCAGCAGGATTGCCAGGAGGAATACAGTCCAGAGTAGCAAGATTCGCTCTGATTTTCTATCGGTTACTTTCATGATTTTCACTATTTGATCTTCCTATTAATTTTATTCTTCAAGCACAATCTGAATAAAAGTATATGGATCGGCTGCTATTGTGTAATGATCACCAGTCTTTAATTTTTCAACATTCTTTACCGATCGTTTTATCGCATTGGGATTTTTCAAAGTATTCATAGCCAGTGGTCCTTCTCCCGCAAGAGTAGTGATTTGGGCTTTTGTAAAAGCTTCTGACAATGCCGATAAATCGAATGTTGCATTTTGTCTTTCGAAGGTCCGATTACACACATACAGCACCAATTTCCGCCGCTGATTGTCCCAGGCCGCCTGCACCTGGAATTCATCGGCAACCTTCGGTAAATAATCATCAATTTTCAGAACCCTGGCCGCCTGAGACCGTGACAACAATTCGAGCGCAATTCCGGAGGCAGTCAGGTAAACACCTTCTTTGGGAGTTTCGATTGCGCTTTGACTATGGGTATTCGCCAGATTATTAAAATTCACAAACAGAACTTCCCCACCGCGGCGCTGAAATGCTAAAAGGTTTTTCAAGACATTCATGCCGTAATGCCATTTACTGAACATATATGATCTGCTCTGCATATCACCGGTTTCTGGATTTCTATAAACATCCGTATTCTGATCGAAATCCAGCGGCAGCCATTCCGTGTTGCAATATTTGATATCGGTGCCGTTATCGCGATTAAAATTCCGCAATCGATCCAGCATGGCATCAAGCCCGCCTTCGGCATCGTTGCGGTCGGCAATAAAATCGATATCCTGACCAGCGATTTCCAGCATGTCTTCCAGCTGCGGGCGAAAGGCCCGTGTTCGCCATCCGCCGCCATAGGAAATCATGCCGATCTTGATCGACGGATCGACTGCTTTCATGGCTCTGGAATAGACGACAGCGGCCCAAGCGTAATCTTTGGCTTCAAACCAACGGCTTGCCTCATTATCCAACTCCCAGTAACGGACATTAAACGGTTCTTTGTAGCCATGCTTCACCCGCAAATCTGCCATCGGGCAGGAACCCGCCGGCAGATTGCAATAGGCCACCCAATCAGCGGCGGCTTGGGCACCTTCGCTGAGACTGGTAAATTGCGGAAAATCGTTTCCCTGAAGCACACCCTGATAATGCTCATAGGATTTTTTCCAGGGATGATACAGATTGACACAGAGCATCATTTCCGAGCCGACGGATTTGGCCAGCGTCGCGAATTCAGCGGTGCCGATATCATTATTATTCAGCCCGCCCCAGAAATAGGATACGTTGGGCTTGCGCTCCGAATACGGTCCTATCCCGTTTCGCCAATCATAAAACGATGCAAAACAACCGCCGGGGAAGCGTATCAATCCAGGATTCACCCTACCGGTTACATCAATGGTTTCCGGTCGCCAGCCGTTTATGGCACTTTGTGGTTTTAAAGAAAAGTCATCCAGCACGATTTCCGAGCCGGGTGGAATCATCAGGCAAAAAGTCGCCCAGCCTTGAAAGCGGGTATTTCTGAATTGTATCTCAAATTCCGAAAATTGATTGCCGATGTTTTCCAGCGGAAATGACGCGATCGGTTTGTTCCGTTTTCCGGTTTCATAAAAACGGATTTCAGCTTTTTGCGAAGCTTTAACCGACTTAATTTTACCTCGAAAATAGTAGGTTTCTCCTTTTTTGAGCAGTTTCCCTTCCTGAGCGACGCCTGCCCATTGACTATTATCACGGTTAATGACACGGAGGCATTGATTGCCATGTCCCGAACCTCCAGCTTCCGGACGAATTTCGCAGTCAAGCTGGGGCGTTTCACAAACAAAAAAAGTACTGGAATCATCGATCCATGAAGCCTGCGGCGGTGCCCCGGGCGCCACGAACCAGGCGTTATGTTCGTAGCCGGTATGATACCAGTCGAATGAACTCCAATCGCGTTCGTATATTTTACCTGGAGTTCCCCCATCGAGAAACAAATCAAAACACTCTTTGTTGATTCCCGTATAAGGCGGAACGCGCTCGAAACTGCGATTGAAGAGCATCTCGCTCCACATCGCTTCAGCCTGGATACCATATCCAAGTTCGATGAAATTGCTATATAACAGAGGACTGATTGGCGTTTCAGTCAATTCCTGACTGGTAACCTTAAAAACGTGCTCGCTCTTTTTTGACTCTCCAAATATTACCGACAAAAAAGCCGTCGCAAAAATCAGGCTTAGTAAGATATTTTTAGTTCGCATGGTCTGATTATCCCTCTCTAAAAGGTGAATTACTAATCATCTTTTCGAAATTAGTCGTTTCTCAAATTATCCTGAAACAGGAGCCGATCCTACGAATTCAGAATGGGCTTTCAAACTAAAATTCCACGAGCAAGGTGCCCTGTTTTTCATAACCTGATGCAGGAATTGCAGTGAATTCTTTCATCCGATCTGTGCCCGGTTCTCCGATTTTCAGGATATATTTGCCTTCTTTAAAAACTTTCGGCTGAAATTCCGTCCCGTTAATTCTGATTGTATAGATTATTTCACCATCTAATTCAGACACAATCTGAAGCACCGGATCAACCATTCCCGTAACGATTATCGTGGGCAGAAATAGTCGGGACGACTGTATAAAATTATCCATTTGATTAATCGTAATCGGCCAGCCCGGATACTGCTCCGAATCCGACTGGGAAGGGTCCGAAATTCGGGGCCAGCATTCGATCGTGATATCCCTGCTTTTTTTATTGAATCGGACAAGCCCGAAACCGGTCGCCCGGTCATAGAGCCGACTGGGTTTTCGTCCCGTGTAACAAGGATTCGACACCGCGTAAACAGTCATTTTATTGCCAAATCCATCTTCAAAATCCCCGGTATATAGCGGTGAATCGGGCAACCGGTTTTCCCCAGCAATATTCGGATACCAGCGCCGGGGCCAGATATTGGAGACGGAAGGAACACAGAAGGCAAAGCCCGCATCATGCCAATCGTCGACCCCATACTGAATTGTGCTGCCCAGGTGTTGATCACCGGCGATGTGGAGCGCAAAGGCCCGGCGCAGTT
>CAZPRY010000075.1:0-13866 GCA_964589175.1 uncultured bacterium | reverse complement strand
TAAGGTAAGGGCTATTATTGATTATGATCAATGCCTGAAATGCGGTGTCTGTGTGCCGGCGTGTTCTTTGGGCGCCATCCTAACTGTAGATGATTTTCCGACCGTAGATGTTGATTTATGTAATGGATGCGGAAAATGTTTGGCAAAATGCCCGGTGGGTGCAATAAGTCTTGTGAAAACGTGAGATTTAAAAGGAAGTAATTCTCTATGTACGCTTATGGTCCGGTACCATCCAGACGATTGGGAAATTCTATTGGCGTCAGCCCGATCCCACCCAAGGTTTGTTCTTATTCATGTGTATATTGTCAACTGGGACGAACCTCAACGCTACAGGCGAAACGACAGCGATTTTTCCCCAAAGAAGATATTCTTCGGGATATCGAAAAAGTCGTTGCTTCGTCCTCTGCTGACGTTATTACTTTTGCCGGTGACGGGGAACCGACGCTCTGCAGCGATTTGGGCTGGCTGATTCGCAAAGCCCAAGAAGAATTCGGACTGCCGGTTGCCGTTATTACCAATGGATCGCTCTTCTTTCACGAAGAGGTTCAAACTGATTTACATGCTGCCGATATTCTTTTACCGACGCTGGATGCGGGTAATCAGGATGTATTCGAACAGATAAATCGTGCTCATAGATCGATTACATTTGAAAGAATGGTTGAGGGTTTGGTGGCGTTTCGAAAGAAATTTGATGGCCAGCTTTGGCTGGAAGTGATGCTGATAAAAGATATCAACGATTCTGATGAGCAGTTAGCATCGATCCGGAACTGGGTGACAGCGGTACAGCCGGATAAGGTTTTTATCATGACGCCAATCCGACCGCCCGCGGAGAACTGGGTGACCTGCCCGGAGCCGGAGCGTGTTCGACTGGCGGAACAAATCTTGTCCGAGGCGGTTACGATAGGAGATCGCGAAGAGGGCGACTTCGGCGTGGCTGAATTTGTAAATGCCGCTGAAGCTATTCTGGAGATTTCCGCCCGGCATCCGCTGCGGCTGGAACAGGCCATCGCAATTGAGCGGAAATTTGATGAAATCGGTATAGTGGATCGGCTTTTACGAGACCAGGAAATTACACTTAATCGTTATCGCCAGACCGATTATATCAAACCTAAAAAAACCCCAAAGATACATGCTTCCATATCAGATGTTTCTGCCGACATAGGCGTCGATCAAATAAATTGTTGTACCTATAAAGTGACCGTGGGTTCAGAGGATCACCAGAAACGGTATCGGATAATTTTAGCGGATGGATATTATAACCGTTTAACCAGGGGACGTTTGAGTAAGGAGCAACTCCTGGTAACCTGTTTTCGATATTTTGTGAATAATGCGCTACTGGAGCGTCTGGATTCCAAATTTTCACTCAGAGTTATTTGTGAACAGAATCCCCGGTTTGAAACGGATATAAGAAACGCGATTGTCTTGGACAGGGAGAAGAACCGTGCTGGTTAAAATCGTTTACGATATTACAACAACTCGGGATGATTTACAGAGCGACTGGGGCTTTGCGGCCGTCATCGAGGTCGGAGGCAATAGGATTTTATTTGATACCGGTGCCGATGGGAAAATACTGATGGACAATCTGCTACTACTCGGCATCGATCCCGGAACGATCCGGGATGTTTTTTTATCCCACCATCACCTCGATCATACCGGCGGTTTGACAACTTTCCTGCGGGCCAATGCAAATGTACGTGTTATCGCACCGCAGTCGCTCCGCGGGGTACGACGGGCTTCGGAGATTTTACACGTCGGTTCTGCCCTAACGGAGATCGGTCCGAATCTCTATTCTACCGGCGAACTGAGCGGCATCGAACAGGCGCTGCTAATCGTATTACCGAAGGGTGTCGTTGTATTGGTTGGTTGTGCGCATCCTGGATTAGGACTTGTTCTGCAGCGTGCTGCTTCTGTTGGAAAAATTCATGCCGTGATTGGCGGTTTTCACGGTTTCAATCAATACGAGTTGTTGAAGGCAGTTGATATTATTGTCCCGACGCACTGTACCGAACATCAGGCTGAGATTGAGACATTGTATGGCGATCGATGCCGACGAGGCGGTGTAGGGAGTTTTATCGAGATATAAAATATTTCCATACGAAGAGTTGAAGTAGACGAATATCTGAATAAATCGTGAAAACATAGAAAGGCAAAAATGGCAAATAGTAAGGATCGAATGACCGAAATACAGGAACAGGACCGGCGGATTGAACACAATCTGACGATGATTAAAAACCGTATTGTGGTATTCAGTGGCAAGGGCGGGGTTGGCAAGAGCACCGTGGCCGTCAACCTGGCCTACAGCCTGCTGCAGCACGACTGGCTAGTAGGGTTGCTGGATGCCGATATCACCGGGCCGAATGTGCCCCAGATGGTTGGACTGGAAGGGCGTCCGGAGATGATGGACGATCACCAGATTCTGCCCCAGATTAAACATGGCTTACGTGTAATTTCGATCGCTCCTCTGATCCCCAAAGATCAGCCCGTTATTTGGCGGGGGCCCTTACGCTCGGGCACGATCGCCCAGTTTTTAGGTGACGTTGTGTGGGATGAACTGGATGTACTGCTGGCGGATTTGCCGCCGGGCACCGGCGACGAAGTGTTGACGGCTACCCAGAAGATGTTGCCGCAGTTGGCCATCATCGTGACCACGCCGCAGGAGGTGTCACTGGCCGATTGCCGCCGGGCAGTCAACATGGCGAAGAAATTGAACATTGCGAAAATCGGCGTGATTGAAAACATGTCCGGCCTGATCTGTCCGCATTGCGGCGAGGAGCTTGACTTTTTCGGCACCGGAGGAGGCGAAAAAATGGCTGAAGAAATGGATGTGACATTTCTCGGCCGGATTCCGATGGAAAAGCGGGGCCGTGAGTGCGGCGATAACGGTACACCGGTGGTTTTGGAATATCCGGAGTCGCCGACAGCGAAAGCCTTCCTGGAAATAGCCCTGAACGTGCTTGAATTGCTGAAACAATAGGATTTACTGATGCTAAAAATAGCCGTCGCCAGCGGGAAAGGTGGTACTGGGAAAACGACTCTATCCACCAATTTGGCCGCCTATCTGGCTGAAAGGGGATCCGTTATTTTAACCGATCTCGATGTGGAAGAACCAAACTCCGGGCTTTTCATCCATGGCGAGTTGATTCATCAGGAAGACAAATTCAAAATGGTGCCGCAGTGGAAGTTCGATCGCTGCACGCTTTGCGGCAATTGTCGGGAAGTCTGCAATTTCCACGCAATCGTGCAGCTGGCGGATGAAATCATGGTCTTCCCGCAACTCTGCCATAGCTGCTATGCCTGTTCAGAACTATGTCCCACAAATTCTTTACCCATGATTCCCGAGAAAATGGGTGAGCTCCGTGAATTTCAGGCGGACAGATTGAGTTTCGTCGAGAGTAAATTGGATATCGGTCAGGAGCAAGCCGTACCATTGATTGCCCAGACATTGCGCTATGTGGACGACGAGTATTCCGAAGTCGATCTAAAAATCTTCGATTCGCCGCCGGGGACGTCCTGCCCGGTGATCGAAGCGACCAAGAATGCCGACCTGGTAATCCTGGTCACCGAGCCGACGCCCTTCGGATTGCACGATCTGAAACTGGCGGTTGAGACGATGCGGGAATTGAAAAAGGCATTTGTTATAGTCGTCAATCGTCATGGAATCGGTAATAATGACGTTATTGATTATTGTAATGCGGAAAACATCCCGGTTATCGCCAAAATTCCGAACAGTAAAAAGATTGCCGAAATATATTCCAGGGGGCATTTACTTTATGAGGATGTTCCGGAGTTTAAAGCTGAACTGGATAGGGTTGTTGATTTTATCACTGACCTGAACCGGGAGGCAAGCCGATGAAAGAGATTGTCGTGATTTCCGGTAAGGGCGGAACAGGAAAAACCTCATTGACCGCTTCCTTTGCGGTCCTCGGAGCTCGGGATGTGATTGTGGCTGATTGCGATGTGGATGCGGCGGATATGCACTTGCTGCTGGAGCCGGATTTTAAAATTGCCGAGAATTTTTACAGTGGCGTCATTGCAAAAATCGATCAGGATATTTGTACAAAATGTGGAAAATGCACTGATGTATGCCGTTTTGATGCCATTCCGATTGTTGATAGTAATTATGTTGTTCAGCCGTTGGATTGTGAAGGTTGCGGCTATTGCGCCCGCATCTGTCCGGTTGATGC
Organism: uncultured bacterium; assembly: GCA_964589175.1. Lineage (GTDB taxonomy): Bacteria > Fidelibacterota > UBA2242 > UBA2242 > UBA2242 > CAZPRY01. Next base: position 9,682 of record CAZPRY010000075.1, on the reverse strand, counting down.
CATTAAAATGGAATTGCAGAATGTGGGTGACTGGTATATCTCGACGATAAAAACCGATAGCACAATGGTCCACGCCAGACTGGGAATCGGCGCTGAAAATTCCGGTAAGCTCGTGGCTAAGGTTAAAAATGAAGCCAAACGAATCGCCGATGAACAACAAAAAGATCTGGTGCTTGTGGACGGTTCACCAGGGATCGGTTGTCCAGTTGTGTCATCGCTGTCGGGGGCCAGTTTCGTAGTATTGGTGACCGAGCCAACGGTTTCCGGTTTTCATGATCTTGAGCGGGTTTATCAACTGGTGAAAAAGTTCGGCATCAAGGCCGGCTGCATTATTAATAAAGCCGATCTGAATCCGGCGATCTGCCATGAAATCCAGAGCTGGATACAGGCTGAAAACATCGCGGCGATTGCCGAGTTGCCTTACGATGAAGAGTTTACACGGGCGATGACGGAAGGCAAGACAATTATGGAATCGGAATCAGAGTTGCTGAAATCGATTTTAACCGATGCCTGGCAGAAAATTCGAGACATACTTTAAAACTTCAATAAGGGAGGATAAGATGAAAATTGTCTTTACAGCGAAAGCGACAGATTGGGATGCCCCAATCGATCCCCGTTTTGGTCGGACGGAATATTTCGTTATTTACGATGAGGAAAGAGAGGAATTGTTTTCAGTGGACAATCGCGCGATTGCTGATGTTGCGCATGGCGCCGGACCACAAACTGCTCAGAAACTCTTTGAGTTGAAGCCGGATGTGTTGATTACCGGAAATGGTCCGGGCGGCAATGCGGCGCGGGTCCTGGCGCAGGGCAACATTAAAATTTATGTTGGCGCTGGTGACATGACAGTGAAAGAGGCGTATGAGGCCTTTGAAAAGTATGAGCTGAAGGAATTCTGATCACTGAATACCAAGTCTGAGGTTTGAACATGAAGGAATCAGTAAAAATTGGAATTATCATTTGTGACCGCTATCGTCGCTGTGCCGGCGGTAAGTGTTTTCGGGCCATGAAAAACCGGGAAGGCGCTTTCAATATCTATGATAAGGATATTGATCTGGAGATCGTTGGCTATACCACTTGCGACGGGTGCCCGGGCGGCAATATCGAATATGCCGGTGACGAAATGGTTAAAAACGGCGCCCAGGTGATTCACTTTGCAACCGGTCTGGTGGTCGGCTACCCGCCTTGCCCGTACATCGATACATTTAAAAGATTCCTGGAGAATCGGTTTGGTATAAAGGTTGTTTTGGGTACTCATCCGATTCCCCAAAAGTATGTCGACAATCATGAAAAGTTAGGTACCTGGAAGAGCACTGACTGGCAGGAAATCATACAATCGACATGGGCGGACGAGAAAACCCGAGTTGCCTATAATTAATAAGCGACTCAATCTGGACTTTTGAAATTGATAACCGGAAAATAAAAGGAGACTGTTGATGAAAACATTGCCGAAAGATGTCAGCGATGCGTGGGAAAGACGCAACGGACCGATTGTTTTTACAACGGTAGATAAGCAGCAGTGCCCCAATGCGATTTACGCAAGCTGTGTCAGTAAGTTTGACGATCAGCGACTGTTGGTTGCGGATAATTTTTTCGGGAAAACCCGGCAAAATATCTTTAACGGTAGTAAAGGTTCGATCCTCTTTATCACAGATGACGATACTTCTTTTCAAGTGAAAGGAAGTATAGAGTATCATATTAAGGGTAAACTTTATGACAATATGAAAAAGTGGAACCCTGAAACATTGCAGGGATATGCCGTTGCCATTTTAAATGTTGAAGAGGTCTATTCCGGATCGAAGCGATTGGTATAAGCATTTTAGAAAAAGATCGTACTTACGAATTGTTAAAACTTAATCGTCTGATCTGAAACGGAAATATGATAATTATAAAAAACAAGCATGAAATCAAAAAGATGCGCAGGGCGGGGAAAAGCTGGCTGCTCAAGTGATGGACTATATTGATCCTTATGTAAAAGAGGGAGTGTCAACACAGTATCTGAGCGATCTCTGCGAGATATTTACCCGGAAGCATGGTGTAAAGTCGGCACCGTTAGGATACAATGGCTTTCCCAAGAGTATCTGCACATCGATTAATGATGTGCTCTGTCATGGTATTCCTTCGGAAACAGATATTCTGAAAAACGGCGATATTGTCAATATTGATGTCACCGTGATCCTCGATGATTACCATGGGGATACCTCACGGACTTTTCTAATCGGAACAGTGAGAGAAGATATCAAAAACCTGGTGGAGCATACAGAAAAGGCCATGGTTCTTGGTATCGTTGCAGTGAAACCCGGCGGCTATTTCTCTGATATTGGCCAGGCGATTGAAAATTATACTGCCAGCTTCGGGTACTCGATTGTCAGGGAATTTGGTGGTCATGGCATCGGAAAACAGTTCCACGAAGACCCTTTTGTGGCTCATCACTCAAAAAGGGGATGATTTTCACAATTGAGCCAATGATTAATATGGGGAAAAGTCGTTCCGTGAATGTCTCATTATTGGATGGTTGGACAGTCCGTACTAGCAATGGTCTTCCAAGCGCGCAGTTTGAGCATACCGTTTTGGTAACGTCCGAATCTGTTGAGATATTACCAAAAACATAAACACCGGAGAATCTATCGAATGAAGCAATCAGACCGTGTCACCCGTATTCCCAAGTCGGCCATTCATGAAATGACCCGCTTGTCAAAGCAGTACGATGATGTCGCTTTTTTATCCTGGGCGAAACCTTCCGGCGGAACCCCGGAACATATCAACCGGGCCGCGATTAACGCGATTCAGAAAGGCCTGACCGGGGAATACTCCGCAAGTGATGGTCTGGTGCAGTTGCGAGAAGAGATTGTTCGTAAACTGAAGCGAGATAATAATATCGAGGGAAAAGCGGATGAATTGCTTGTGACCGTGGGAGCGATTGAAGGTTTAGCGGCGGCAGTTCTGGCGACAATTGATCCGGGAGATGAAGTGATTCTGCCGAGCCCGACCTATTCTACGCATATCCGTCAGGTGGAACTGGCATCGGGGAAACCGGTCCTGGTACCCTTAATTGAGGAACAGAATTACGCACTGGATATCGCAGCGGTCCGCTCCGCCATTACGGATAAAACCCGGGCCATCATGTACTGCAATCCGAATAATCCGACGGGCACGGTTTTTCCGGAAAGTCAATTGCGGCAGCTGGCGAAAATTGCCATCGAACACGATCTGATGGTGATTACGGATGAGGCTTACGAATACTTCGTTTTCGATGGAAACAGGCATTTTAGTATTGCCTCCGTTCCGGAGATGAAAAAACAGGTCATTAGTGCCTATACATTGACAAAAACCTATGCCATGACGGGATGGAGGGTTGGTTATGTTCACGCCGACGAGGCAGTTATCGCCCAAATAAGGAAGGCCCATATCCCGCTGGCAATCTGTGCTCCCGTGGTGTCCCAGTATGCCGCGATTGCAGCCCTTCAGGGGAGCCAGGATTGCATATCGGAATTCAGGCAGCACTATTTTATCGCCCGCAATTTGATGTGTGAGCGGCTGGATCAATTGCCTGAAGTATTTGATTATGTCAAACCGGGCGGTTCCTATCTGATGTTTCCCAGGATCAAACTAGCGGAAGGTCGTGATTCCCTGGCCTTCTGTAAGCAGCTTTTGCGGGATATTCAGGTGTCTACCACACCCGGTGTTGCTTTCGGTCCGACGGGTGAAAGCCACCTGCGTCTCTCCTTCTGTGTTCTGGAAGAGACGATCAATCTGGCTTTTGACAGAATGGAGAAATACTTCGGCTGACATGGTGGTTTATACTCAAAGCACAAATACCATTGAACCAATACGCCGCTTTTATGAAAGCCACGGACTCGATATTTCTCGGCTTGAATCGATGGTTAGCGGGGCCCGCTATTCTGCCATATTGCTGAAAAATGGGAATATCGGAGTTTGTGCAAATTTGGGAATTCACATTGATTACACGGAACTCGATCTGACGCAGCCAAAGTTGGATGACTTGCGGTATCGAATCCTGCTCAATGCGTATTATAACGCTTTGTTCAACTATCATCATCAATACGATGAAGCATCCGACATTTTCGATAAAGTCGATTTTTCCCGATACAAAAAGATCGGAATGATTGGCTTGTTTCGGCCATTGCTTGAAAAATTTCAGGAAAAAGAAATTCCGCTGACGGTATTTGATCGGATTAAAAACGATCCGGCTTTGAGTGCTGTTTCGGATCAAAGCAAATTTTTTCCTATGGCAGATGCCCTAATTGTATCGTCCACGACAATGTTTAACCAATCTTTTTCCCGTATCATGGCGAACGTATCGACCGATTGTGATGTTTTTTTGTTAGGTCCCTCGTCGATAATGGATCCCTATCTCTTTGTATGGAGCAATATAAAAATTATATTTGGCTCGGTATTCGAGAAATTTGACAGGAGAGTTTTGGATATTATTCAAAAAGGCGGAGGAACGAGACAATTTCAAAAATTAGGCAAAAAAGTTTATCTGGAGAATACGAGTAAAAAATGAAAACCTATCTGGACTGTTTTCCCTGTTTTGTCAATCAGGCGCTACGCTGTGGACGCTGGGTCACACAGGACGAAACGATTTTGAAGCAATTAATCGACGAAGTTGGAATGATGCTGAAGGATATTCCACTGACGAATACACCACCGGAAACCGGTGAGATAATATTTAAGAAAGTGAGAGAAATCAGCGGTGAAAATGATCCCCTGGCAGAAGTGAAAAACCGCAGTACTCAGGAAGTATTGGAAATTTATCCACAATTAAAACAGATGGTAACCAGTTCCGCTGATCCTCTGATGACCGCTATTCGGTTGGCGATTGCCGGGAATGTGATCGATTTTGGAATCAGTGATGAATATGATATCGGAAAAGAGATTCAAGAAACTGTTGGTAAGGAATTTGAAATTTGTGATATTGAAACTTTTCGCGACGCTCTTACGCGGGCCCAAAATATCCTTTATATTGGTGATAATGCCGGTGAATCGGTATTTGATCGCTTGCTGATTGAGACAATTAACAAGCCAACTGTATTTGTTGTACGCGATGAACCGGTCCTCAATGATGTCACCTATGACGATGCGGTGGCGGCGGGGCTGGATCATGTGGCGCAGATATTTTCCTCAGGCAGTACGGCGCCGGGAACGATTCTGAAAAGCTGCAGCAGTGAGTTTCGGGAATTATTCAATGATGCCGAACTGGTAATTGCCAAAGGACAGGGTAATTACGAAGGGCTGTCCGAGGAAGCTCGCCCGGTTTTCTTTCTGTTGAAAGCCAAATGTCCGGTGATTGCCCAGGATATTGGCGTCAGTACCAGTGCTATTGTTCTGAAAAGGAATGGTGATTAGATGTCGATGAAATTTCAACATCTCGGATTGACCATTACCGAAAAATCGGATATCCGGGAATTCTACCAGGATATTCTGGGAATGGATATACAGAAGGAATTTATACTGAATGGAGAGCTTGCGGAGCAAATATTCCGGCAGGATCATGATATTAAGGTTGTTGCGGGAATGGTTGATAATCTGTTCATTGAACTGTTTTTATCTGAAGAAAAACCCGATGTTGTCTGGGAACATATTTGTTTTGTCAGTGAGAATCGAGCGGCACTGATCGATGCCTGCCAAGCGAAAAATTATCCAGTTACCATAATTGAACGAGAACCATTTGACATTGTTTTTGTCAAAGATAGATCGGGGAACCGGTTTGAAATAAAGCAAAGTTAAGAATTTTTAGGCAGTGAGAGATGATGAATGAAATGATGGTGGCAGTCGCTACGGATAATAGCGAAAATTTTATCGATCGGCATTTTGGAGATGCGAAATATTTCGATATCTATAAACTAACGAAATCCAGTGCCCAATTTATCAAGAGAGTCGAAAATGTGATTGAAGAGCAGGAAGATATCCATGCGCATCCGGAAAAAGCAAGGGGAGTCGCCGGACTCCTGAAAAAAGAAAATGTTACAGTGGTTATATCAAAAATATTCGGACCCAACATTAAGCGCATCCGGAAAAATTTCGTGTGTGTGATAATGAATGATGAATCTATAAAAGCTGCCCTGGACCGAATCAATCACAGTTGGGATAACATTTTAGAAGAGTGGGAAAAAGGTGCTGACCGAAATCATTGTATTCTCAGAAAGTCTCTGTAACGAATATTTTGAAGTAAGGGCGTAAATGATAATTCTAAACGCTTTTAAACACAGTTTGATGATCACCGGTTTCATCTTTGTTATGATGCTGGTGATCGAGTATATCAATGTTCAGACCCGGGGAGTCTGGCATGATGTTATGAAAAGGGGTAAGTGGATGCAGTACGTAGTTGCTGCGCTGCTGGGGGCGATTCCCGGATGCCTGGGCGCATTTACGGCGGTAACCCTTTTTTCCCACGGGATGATGTCTTTTGGGGCATTGGTGGCGACAATGATTGCCACCAGCGGTGATGAAGCCTTTGTCATGCTGGCGATGTTTCCCGGAAAAGCACTTTTACTAATCGCTCTGACCTTTTTAATTGGGATTGTCAGTGGATTCCTGACGGATAAATTCATTAAACTTCCGGGCAAGCCGGATTGGCTCGGGGAAAAAGATTTTCCCCTTCATGAAGAAGATAGCTGTATCTGTTTTCCCCGGGGGGAAATTAAAAGACAGTTACAACACTCATCGATGGAGCGGGTTCTGTTGGTGGGCATTATTCTGATGCTGTCCGCGGTGATATTCACCGGTAAAATCGGACCGGCTGAGTGGAATTGGGTAAGAATCACACTGCTGATTTCAATACTGGTATCGCTTTTCATTGTAAGCACTGTGCCGGAGCATTTTCTGAAAGAACACTTGTGGAACCATATCGTCAAAGTGCATATTCCCAAAATATTTCTGTGGACCTTCGGAACGTTACTGGTTATCGGCGTTTTGATGCAATATATTGATATTACCACTTGGATAGCCGGTAACCTGGTCATCACATTGTTAATTGCCGTTTTGATTGGAATTATTCCCGAATCGGGTCCGCACCTGGTGTTTGTAACGCTTTTTTTCAACGGGACTCTACCTTTCGGTATTTTGTTGGCGAATTCGATTGTGCAGGATGGCCATGGTATGATCCCGTTGCTGGCGGAATCAAAACGGTCGTTTCTGCTGGTGAAAAGTATCAATGTCATCGTCGGATTGATGGTTGGTTTGTTGTTTATTGGGATTGGATTGTAAGTGTGAAAACCAACCAGTTAGGATCATGAATAAATCAAAAGTAAAAGCCGGACCGAATATCGATAAACAACCAAAAAGGAAAATGTCACCCTTTGGCTATTTATTCAGATTCATTGGCTGGTGGTTTGGATTTACCGGTCTTTATGCTGCATTTGCGGTTTGCCCGTTCTGCGGACAGGCGGGATGCCCGGTCGGCCTGGCGTCGGCCGGGACACTAGGAGCATTTTTTGCCCTTTGTATTCAGGATTGGAAACGCTTTTTCACATTCATCAAGCAGAAGTTAATGAAAGAGAAAAAACAGAAACAGTTCTAATCATTCGCTTTTCTTGGACGCTTTTAAGTTGCTGCTTCGCAGCGTCGGGTGAGTTTTAAGTTAAAGAATAAAATGGAAAGGTATACAAATGGAAATGTATGATGTGATTGTGGTAGGTGGAAGTGCTGCCGGGCTAACGGCAGCACAAACAGTACGGCGCCATTATTCGGACAAACGAATTCTGGTAATTCGCAATGAAGAGAAGGTGCTGATTCCCTGCGGTATTCCTTATATCTTCGGGTCACTGGCTGGTCCTCATGAAAATCTGATTCCCGACACGGCTTATGAAAAAATGAATATAGGTCTGCATATTGGTAAGGTTGTGAATGTCGATCGTGGAAATAAAATTGTCAAAGTGGAAAAAGAGGAATTCAGTTATGAAAAATTGATCCTGGGGACCGGCAGTTATCCGGCAATGCCGCCGATTCCGGGACATGATAAAAACGGTGTCTACGCTGTTTTGAAGGACATTGCCTACCTGGCGGCAATGCAGGAGAAACTGAAAACCGTTAAAAACGTGGTCGTCATTGGCGGCGGTTTCATCGGTATTGAAATCAGTGACGAAATTAAAAAGTCCGGTGTTGAAAACGTCAGTGTCATTGAAATTGAAGAACATTGCCTCTCTCAATCCTACGATGAGGAGTTTTGTGTGGAAATGGAAGAGCAACTTCAGTCGCGAGGGGTAAATCTTTATACCGGCACGAAGGTTGTCTCCATTAACGGCGCTGAGCATGTTGAGAGCGTAACGCTGTCCACCGGCAAGACAATTACCGCAGACGTTGTCATTTTAGGGATTGGTGCCGTCGCCAATGCCGATCTGGCGAAGAAAATCGGATTACGCATCGGCCTGACCGGCGGAATCGTGGTGGATCGTGCTATGCGAACCAGTGATCCCGACATTTTCGCCTGCGGTGATTGCGCCGAGAAAGTATCATTTTTTGGTGGCAATTCATCGGCCTTGAGACTGGCTTCTATCGCAACGCTTGAAGCCCGGGTCGCCGGCGCCAATGTTTTTGGTATCACCCGTGAAACACCGGGAACTATTGGTGTCTGGGGAACAGCTGTGGGTAAATTGGCCCTTGGGACAGCCGGTCTGACGGAAAAAATGGCAAAGGCTCACGGCTACAATGTCATCAGTGCAGTTAATGAAAGCATCAATCGTCACCCCGGAAAACTGATGGGTGCCGCGAAAATCAAGATCAAATTGGTTTTTGAGGCCAATTCCGGAGTTCTTCTCGGTGGTCAGGTTCGGGGGGATGCCAGTGTTGGCGAGACGATGAATGCGATTTCCGCCTGTGTCCAGAACCGGATGACGGCTGAACAGATTGCTATGTTCCAATCGGGAACACATCCCCTGATTACCGCTTCACCGATTGCTTACGGGATCGTGAATGCGGCAGAAGCAGCGATTGGTAAAATGGTTAAGGGAAAGGAGTCAGCATGAGTCGTTTACTGTTTGTCGATGATGATATCGATTTTTTGTCGGTTATGGCTCTGTTTTTCGAGAAAAACGGATATACGGTGGAGATCGCCACGACACCGGAAGCGGGTCTGAAAATGATTGAAACCAATCGGCCTGATCTGCTGGTTCTGGATGTTATGATGCCTTCGGAATTTGAAGGCTTTGAACTGGCAAGAGATATTCGTGAAAAACTGGAATTGACCGATTTTCCGATCATTATTCTAAGTTGCATCCACGATCAGAAGCGAGTGCCTTATCGGTTTGCGCCGGATAAGGACTATCTGCCGGTGGATGTGTTTCTGGATAAACCGGTCAATCCCGAAAAACTGCGGGAAAAAATCGAGAGCTTACTGGGGCACCGGAGAGAAATCCCCGGTCAATATCTTTGATCCTGAGTTGGATTTATATTTGAAAAACATGAAAGGATTATAAAATGAAAATCGCAATTCCTCTAACAGGCGGACAACTGTCAACTCATTTCGGGCACTGTGAAGAGTTTGAAATCTATGATGTGGAAGAAGGCAAGGTTGTCAAATCAGAGAAACAGCCGCCGCCGGCCCACGAACCGGGAGTATTTCCCCGCTGGCTGCATGAAATGGGCGTCACGGTCGTGATTGGCGGCGGTATGGGCAATCGCGCTCAGGATCTGTTTCACCAGAACAGTATCGATGTCTATT
>CAZPRY010000074.1:0-14223 GCA_964589175.1 uncultured bacterium | reverse complement strand
AGCACTGGTCTCCAAAACCAGGGGTTGCGGGTTCAATTCCTGCCTCACCTGCTATTTTCTTCTTTCCAGTTTTTAGCCATTATCCAAAGTAAGGACCAAAGTATGTTCAACAAGATACGTAAATTCATCGATGGCGTCGTGTTCGAAATGAAAAAGGTTTCCTGGCCGACCTGGCAGGAATTAAAGGGTTCTACCGTCGTTGTGCTTGTTTTATCGTTGATCCTGGCGATTTTTCTGTTTTTCGCCGATCTTATTTTGACCAAAATCGTAAACATAATTTTATAGTGTCATTATGGAATGGTATGTCCTAAAATCGTATTCCGGTAAGGAAAAGAAGATCAGGGAAACGATCCTGCTCGAGGCCGAACATCAGGGCCTCAAAGAGATGATTCCCGAAGTTCTGGTCCCTTCTGAGAATATCATGGAAATGCGCGAAGGAAAGAAGCGGGTACGCAACAAAGTTTTCTTCCCGGGCTATGTTCTGGTTCAGATGGAGCTCACCAGGGAGACTCAGTACCTGGTGGAGAATATCCCCGGGGTCATGAGCTTTGTCGGGCCGAAAGGGAAGCCGATTCCATTGCAGCCGGAGGAAGTTAAGCGTGTGATGGGTGAGGTGGAGCGCAAAGACGGTCGTGAAGTCATGGCGGTGCCCTTTAAATTGGGTGATCCGGTGAAAGTGATTGACGGGCCTTTTATCGACTTCCGCGGTGTCGTTCAGGAAGTGAATGAGGATAAGCGCAAGTTGAAGGTTATGGTCAGCATTTTCGGTCGTCCCACCCCCGTGGAACTGGATTTTTTACAGGTTGAATTGGAGAAATAGGTGTATTTATGGCAAAAAAGGTAGTTGCAACAATAAAACTTCATATTCCCGCTGGTAAAGCGAATCCCTCACCGCCGGTCGGACCTGCGCTGGGTCAGCATAGTGTGAATATTATGGAGTTCTGCAAAGCATTTAATGCTCGGACCCAGGATCAGCAAGGAATGATTACCCCGGTCGTGATCACCGTTTTCGCTGACCGATCGTTTAAGTTTATCACCAAAACACCCCCGGCAGCGGTTTTGCTGGTCAAGGCGGCTAAACTGGAGAAGGGTTCCGGTGAACCCAATAAGACCAAAGTCGGTTCGGTAACGACCGCCCAGGTTCGCGAGATCGCCGAGCTGAAGATGCCGGATTTGAACGCTCATACGGTCGAGCAGGCAATGGAAATGATTAAAGGAACAGCCCGGAGTATGGGCATTTTGGTTAAAGATTAGAGGGTGTAAATATATGAAAATCTCAAAACGGGTTGTGAATAACAATAAAAAGGTAGATCGCAAAAGGGACTATCCGTTACGAGAAGCTTTAACGCTCTTGAAGGATTTGGAAAGCGCCAAATTCGATGAAACCGTTGAAGCCCACATCAATCTCGGTGTCGATCCCCGTCATGCCGATCAGAATATTCGTACAACCGTTTCGTACCCGCACGGAACCGGCCGCACGGTTCGCGTTCTGGTTATGACCAAATCCAAGCTGGATGAGGCGCGCGAAGCGGGCGCCGATTACTACGGTCTGGAAGAGTATATCGAAAAAATCCAGGGCGGCTGGGCTGAGATGGATGTGGTCATCGCTACCCCGGATGTCATGGGTCAGGTGGGAAAACTGGGCCGCGTTCTGGGGCCCAAAGGCCTGATGCCGAATCCGAAAACCGGCACCGTGACGATGGATGTCGCCGCCGCCGTCAAAGAGATCAAGGCCGGGCGTGTGGAAATCCGCGTGGATAAAAACGGAATCATTCACTCTCCGGTGGGTAAAAAGTCATTCCCGATCGAGAACATCGAAGATAACCTGAAGACGATCATATCCACCCTGATGCGCATACGTCCGACGGCCGCCAAGGGCGTTTACCTGCAGAAAATCACGCTTTCCACGACAATGGGCCCGGGAATCCGGATCGATAAGAGCACGGTCCTGTAATCGTTAGGAAATTAGGAGACAAGATGCCAAATCAAAGGAATATCCAAACCGTTGCGCTGATGACGGACAAGTTCAATCAGGCTAAATCCGCGTTCTTTACCAATTATAAAGGTATGAGTGTTGCGCATGTCGACGCGCTGCGCAAAGAGCTGTTTGCAGCCGGTGTCGAGTACCGGGTAGCCAAGAAGACCCTATCCCGGATCGCCGCCAAAAACGCCGGATTCGAATCCATCGATGAAGTTCTGGACGGTCAAACCGGGATTGCGTTCGCTTTCGGTGATCCGCTGGCGCCGCCCAACGTGATCAATGAATTTATCAAGAAGAATAAACTCGAAAATCTATACATCACCGGTTGCATATTCGAGCGCCGTGTGTTTGGTCCCGATAAGGTCAATGTGATTGCCACACTACCCTCGCGGGAACAATTGATCGCCAAGTTTATGGGAACCCTGAATGCTCCGATGAGCAACCTGGTCGGTGTTTTAAACGGCGCCATGGGTAAACTTTCAGGGGTTCTGAAGTCGTTAAGTGAAGTCAAAAAATAATATCCATAATTCATGTTACAGAAGTAAGGAGGAATTTAAGAGATGGCAGAGATAACAAGAGCCGACGTTCTTGAATACCTAGAGAAAGCAACGATGCTTGAAATTTCGGAACTGGTCAGCGATATCGAAAAGAAGTTCGGCGTAACCGCCGCTGCGCCTGTGGCAGTAGCTGCTGTAGCCGGTGCCGCAGCAGAACAGGAAGAAGTAGAAGAACAGATCGAATTTGATGTGATCCTGAAAGAAGTCGGGACCCAGAAGATTAATGTGATCAAGGTTGTCCGCGCTGCTACCAGTCTCGGCCTGAAAGAAGCCAAAGATCTGGTTGACGGTGCTCCGAATCCGGTAAAAGAAGCAATATCGAAGGAAGAAGCGCAGGAACTGAAGAAGCAGTTGGAAGAAGCTGGAGCCACTGTAGAGATCAAATAGGCTGTCATATACAAAGAATCTGAATGACAGTTCTTTTTTTAAACATCCACAGTAATCCCCTTTTCATAAGGGGATTCTTAAAGTGAAAAGGAGGGATTCCTTTGAATTCCACTCTTTCAAAGATAATGGAAGAAAAATCCTTTGCGAAGGTCCCTGCTGTTCTGGAAATGCCCAACCTCTTGGACGTCCAGTTAAAATCCTATGATTGGTTCTTGCAGAAAGATGTCCCCCCGCAGAAACGCCAGCAAAAAGGGCTGGAGGCCGCGTTTAACAATATCTTCCCGGTGGAAGATTCACACGGCAACTACCTTCTGGAATACAAGTACTACACGATTGGAGAACCGCGCTACAGTATAAAGGAATGTATTGAGCGCGGCGTCAGCTATACGGTGCCCCTGAAGGTGCGGCTCGTGCTGCACATCCGCGAAGAAGGCGGGTCGAAGGGTGATTACACAGCCGGTATCGAACAGGATATCTTTTTCGGGAATGTTCCCTACATGACCGAGAAAGGTACCTTTATCATCAACGGCGCCGAGCGGGTGATTGTCAGCCAGCTGCAGCGTTCACCGGGTGTGTTTTTCGATGAAGGTGTTCATACGAACGGTATGAAGATCTATTCCGCCAGGGTAATCCCCTTCCGGGGTTCCTGGGTGGATTTTGTGGTCGATACGCACGATGTACTGAGTGCGATCATCGATCGCCGCCGGAAATTCCCGGCCACAATCCTGCTGCGCGCGTTCGGTTATCCCATGAACGAGGATATTCTGAACCTGTTCGGAATCGGCAAGCGGGTCAAACTCGGGTCCACCGCCAAAGAGGCGATCGGCAAAGTCCTGGCCGAAAACCTGGTCAATCCCGAAACCGGTGAAGTGATCCTGGAGATCCGGGAGCCGGTTGTTTTCGACCGCGACTATCTCAAGACCTGTAAGGAAAACGGGATCGAATCGGTTCTGGTTTTTACGACGGAAGACGATTTCGAGAAGTCGATCTTTATCAATACCTTTCGCAAGGATTCGGTCACATTCGACGAAGAATCCGCGCTCTATTTCCTGTATCGCAGTCTGCGTACCGGAGAGCCGCCGAACTTCGATACGGCCAAAAAGTTTGTCGAGCGGCTGTTTTTCAGTCCCAAAAAATATGATCTGGGACAGGTCGGCCGATACCGCATCAATAAGAAATTCAATCTGAAGATTCCCGTGGAAAACACAGTTTTAACGCGGGAAGACATCGTTCAGATTATCGCTCACCTGATTGAGATGAAAAAGGGCAATCTGGGCCCGGATGATATCGATCATTTAGGCAATCGCCGCGTTCGTACGATGGGCGAGCAGTTGACCAATCAGTTCAACCTGGCTTTCACCCGCATGTCGCGTACGATTAAAGAGCGGATGAACCTGCGTGAGTCGGAAAACCTGACGCCGCAGGATCTGATCAATTCCCGGATTATCACTTCGGTGATCAATTCCTTTTTCGGTACCAGCCAATTGTCGCAATTCATGGACCAGACCAATCCACTGGCGGAGATTACGCATAAACGCCGTGTCTCGGCTTTGGGACCGGGTGGTCTGACCCGCGAGCGCGCAGGCTTTGAAGTCCGTGATGTACACTATACTCATTACGGAAGATTGTGCCCGATCGAAACGCCGGAAGGCCCGAACATCGGTCTGATCTCATCGTTGGCTACCTATGCCTTCGTCAACGAACTCGGATTTATCGAGACTCCCTATCGCAAAGTGGAAAAATTGGATGGCAAGCCGATGGTAACCGACCAGGTGGAATATCTTTCCGCCGACGATGAAGACCGCGAACTGATCGCCCAGGCCAACGCGCCGTTGAACGAAAAGGGCAATTTCACACGTCAACAGGTACGCGCCCGAATCCGCGGTGAGTTTCCGATTGTCACGCCGGAAGAGGTAAAGTACATGGATGTTTCGCCGGAACAGATCGTTTCGATTTCGGCGGCCCTGATTCCCTTCCTGGAGCATGACGACGCCAACCGCGCCCTGATGGGCTCCAACATGCAGCGCCAGTCGGTGCCGCTTCTGAAACCGGGACGCCCGATCGTCGGGACCGGTCTGGAAAGAGCAGTGGCCAAAGATTCGCGGACCACAGTTGTGTGTCCGGTTGACGGTGTAGTGGAAGAGGTCTGCGCCGATTATATCGTCGTGAAGACACCCGATGCCGATACCGGCCTCGTCCTGGATGAAAACCAGGGCCGGATTATGCTTCCGTTGTCCAAATTCCTGCGCACCAACCAGGATACCTCGATCAATCAAAAACCTCTGGTAGTCGGGGGTGATGTTGTGAAGGCCGGTCAGGTCGTTGCCGACGGTTGTTCGACAGATAAGGGCTACCTGGCACTGGGACGCAACGTGCTGGTGGCATTCATGCCCTGGCGCGGTTATAACTTTGAGGACGCGATTGTGCTCAGCGACCGTCTGGTACGCGATGATGTTTTCACTTCGGTCCATATCAAGGAGTTCGAGCTCGAAGTTCGGGACACCAAACGCGGCAACGAAGAATTGACGCGTGAAATTCCCAATGTGAGCGAAGAAACTACCCGGAATCTGGATGTCAACGGTATCATCCGCATCGGCGCCGAAGTCGAGGCCAACGATATCCTGATCGGTAAGGTCACGCCCAAAGGCGAAACCGATCCGACCCCGGAAGAGAAATTATTGCGGGCCATTTTCGGCGAAAAGGCCAGCGACGTTAAGGACGCCTCCAAAAGAGCCGAGTCCGGCGTCAAGGGCGTTACCGTAGATACCAAGCTATTTCAGCGCAAAGGTAAAACCAGCCGCGCCGAAGAGAAGCGCAAGGTCGAAGAAGCCACCAACCGGAGCGTTCAGAAACACCACACCTTGCGAGAACGCCGCGACAAACTGCTGCGGACTGTGCTGCTGGACAGGACCAGCGCCGAGATTCGTGAGATCAACCATCAAAAAGTCGTAGTAAAAGCCGGCGAAAAATTGACGGATAAGAAACTGCATGAACTGGAGTTGAACAACTTGAGTCCCGAGAGTCCCTGGACCGACGACGCCGTTACGAACGAAAAGGTCGAGAAGATCATCAATTCCTATTTTATGCTTTCCCAGAGAATCGATGAGGAACTGGAGCAGGAAGTCTATAAAATCAAAGTTGGTGACGATCTGCAACCCGGTGTACTTCAACTGGCCAAGGTCTATGTCGCCAACAAACGCAAAGTCCAGGTCGGCGATAAGATGGCCGGCCGGCACGGAAACAAAGGTGTTGTTTCGGTGATTGTCCCGCAGGAAGACATGCCGTTTCTGGAAGACGGCACGCCCGTAGACATCGTGCTGAACCCGCTGGGCGTACCTTCGCGTATGAACCTCGGGCAGTTGTATGAAACCATGCTCGGCTGGGCCGGCAAGAAACTGGGTATCTATTACGAAACCCCGGTTTTCAACGGTGCGACAGAAACCGACGTGGCCAACGAACTTCTCAAAGCGGGTTTGCCGGTAACCGGCAAGGCCGTCCTGATCGACGGAAAAACCGGCGAAGCGTTTGATGATCCGGTGACCGTTGGTGAAATCTACATGATGAAATTATCGCACCTTGTGGAAGACAAGATGCATGCCCGCAGCACCGGTCCTTACTCACTGGTGACGCAGCAGCCGTTGGGCGGTAAGGCCCAGTTCGGTGGCCAGCGTTTCGGCGAAATGGAAGTCTGGGCGCTCGAAGCCTACGGTGCCGCCTTTACATTACAGGAAGCGCTTACGGTTAAATCGGATGATGTAGAAGGTCGCTCAAAAATGTATAACGCCATTGTCAAAGGCGAAAATTTCTCGGATTTTGGAGTGCCGGAGTCCTTTAATGTACTCCTTAAGGAACTTCAGGGTCTATGTATAGAAATGGATATAAATTAGCCCCGTCTCTTCGGGACTGGAGGTAGAAAGGGAAAGATGAATCTTTCAGCAAAACCTTTTAGTCATCGACGTGAGTTCGAAAGTATCACAATACATATTTCCTCGCCGGAAAATATACTGACACGCTCCCACGGTGAAGTGTTAAAACCGGAAACCATCAACTACCGTTCCTATAAACCGGAAAAAGACGGTCTTTTCTGTGAAAAGATCTTCGGACCGGTGAAAGATTGGGAATGCCATTGCGGAAAGTACAAACGCATTCGCTATAAAGGTATTATCTGCGATCGCTGCGGTGTCGAAGTCGCGCGCAAAAAAGTGCGCCGGGAACGCATGGGACATATCACCCTGGCCGTGCCCGTCGTGCATATTTGGTTTCTGCGCTCGATACCGAGCAAACTGTATTACCTGTTGAACATCCCGACCAAGAATCTGGAAGAGATTGTTTATTACGAGCGTTACGTAGTGCTCAACCAGGGCCAGTCCGATCTGCCTTACAAGTCCGTTATTTCGGAAGAAGAATATTTCGAAAATATGATGAAATTCGGACCCAAGAGCGATCTGTTTGACGAGGAAGAGGCTCAGAATTATTTTATCGCCAAAACCGGCGGCGAGGCCATCCGGGAATTGCTGCATAAGGCCGAAGTCGAACCGCTGGTGCGCAGCCTGAAGGCCGAGTTGAAGGTTACGCGCTCCGCGACGCAGAAAGCCGAAATTCTGAAGCGCCTGAAGGTCGTGCGCGCCTTTCTGTCGAAAGAGGGCAAACCGATCAACAAACCCGAGTGGATGGTGATTACGGTTCTGCCGGTGATTCCGCCGGACCTGCGACCGCTGGTGCCGCTGGAAGGCGGACGTTTCGCAGCCAGTGATCTGAACGATCTCTATCGTCGCGTCATTATCCGCAACAACCGTCTGAAACAGCTGATCGAAATCAAGGCTCCCGACGTCATTTTGCGCAATGAAAAGCGCATGCTGCAGGAAGCCGTCGATTCACTGTTTGACAACAGCCGCAGAAGAACCGAAGTCCGCAGCGGTACCCGCCGGCCCCTCAAGAGCCTGAGCGATATGCTGAAAGGCAAGGAAGGCCGCTTCCGCCAGAATCTGCTGGGTAAACGCGTGGATTATAGCGGTCGTTCCGTGATCGTAGTCGGTCCGGAATTGAAACTGAACGAATGCGGATTGCCCAAGGAAATGGCTATCGAACTGTTCAAGCCGCATATTATTCATCAGTTGATCCGCCGAAAACTTTCCAAGACCCCCAAGGCGGCCAAATCAATGGTCGAACGTAAGGACCCTGAGGTTTACAAGGTCCTGGAATACGTGGTTAAAGATCACCCGGTGATGCTCAACCGCGCACCGACGCTGCACCGTCTGGGTATCCAGGCCTTCCAGCCGGTTTTGATCAATGGCAAGGCGATCCAGATTCACCCGCTGGTCTGCGCCGCGTTCAACGCCGATTTCGACGGCGATCAGATGGCTGTCCACGTGCCGCTGTCTTTTGAAGCGCAGATGGAATGCCGGGTATTGATGCTTGCCAGCCACAACATCCTCCATCCGGCACACGGATTCCCGATCTCCATTCCGTCCCAGGATATGGTGCTCGGCATCTACTACGTCACCCGTCAGAAAACGGGTGTGCTGGGCGAGGGTCTGCGATTCTCTTCCACCGAAGAAGCTATGCTGGCTTATGAACTGAAGAAAGCCGACCTGCATGCCAGAGTCAAGATTCGCACCAAGGGCAAGATTCATGACACGACGACCGGGCGCGCCCTGTTCAACAGCCTGCTGCCCGAGAAGATGGAATATATCAACGAACTGATTACCAAAAAACGGCTGGAGAGAATCGTTTCCGCCGTTTATCATAATTTCGGGAACTACGAAACCGTCCAGTTCCTGGATAAATTAAAGCATGTCGGTTTTACCTATGCCACCAAATCGGGTGTGTCGATCTCAATCGCCGATATCCTGATTCCGGAAGCCAAAGTCAAGCTACTCGAGGAATCCTTCCAGAATGTGGAAAAGATTCAGCAGAAGTTCCGCGGCGGCATTCTGACCGAAGGTGAACGCTATAACAAAGTTATCGATAACTGGACGCATACGACCAACCGCGTGGCCGAGGCGATGCTCGAGAATATGTCTTCCGATCGCCAGGGCTTCAACCCGGTCTATATTATGGCGGATTCGGGTGCGCGCGGCAGCCGGGAGCAGATCAAACAGCTGGCCGGCATGCGCGGCCTGATGGCCAAACCGCAGAAGTCCATGACCGGGCAGGTCGGTGAAATTATCGAAACCCCGATTACCTCGAACTTTAAAGAGGGCCTGACGGTTCTGGAATACTTCATCTCCACCCACGGTGCCCGAAAAGGTTTAGCGGATACGGCTCTGAAAACAGCCGACGCTGGTTATCTGACCCGCCGGCTGGTCGATGTCTCCCAGGACGTTGTCATCACCGAATTTGATTGCGGTACGATCAACGGGATCGAGATTACCGCCTTGAAAAAAGAAGAGAGCGTCATCGAAAGCCTGGCGGATCGTATCGTTGGCCGTGTCGCTCAGGAAGATGTGTATAACCCGGATTCCGAAGACGAGATCATCGTTGAGGCCGGACAGGAAATTAACGAAGTGAAAGCCCGCCGCATCCAGGATCTGGGTATCGAGAGAGTTCGGATCCGCTCCGTACTGACCTGCGAATCGCGACGCGGTGTCTGCAGTCTCTGCTACGGCCGCAACCTGGCCAACGGCGAGATGGTTAATATTGGCGAATCGGTCGGTATTGTGGCCGCCCAGTCGATCGGCGAACCGGGCACTCAGTTGACGTTGCGTACCTTCCACTTTGGTGGAACGGCGGCCCGCGTTATCGAGGAATCGGATACGGTTGCCAAGAGCAAAGGGCGGGTTATGTTTTCCGAAAACTACCGCGCCGAACCGTACAGTAAGGGCACTTACGATGTCGTCATGTCGCGGAATGCAACCCTGAGCCTGATCGACGAAAACAACCGTGTCACCTCGACCTATAACGTTCCCTATGGCGCGCATATCGTGGTCAGGGAAACGGATAAGGTCGAAATGGGCCAGGTACTGTTCCGCTGGGATATTTACATGGACCAGATTCTGGCGCTGCATTCCGGGAAAGTCCGCTTCATCGAACTTATCGAAGATGTCAGCTACAGTGAAACGGCTGACGAGTCGGGCCATAAATCGAGAACGGTTACCGAAGCCAAGGATCGTACGATTCAGCCGCACATCGACATCATCGGCTACGAAGACGGGCAGG
The DNA here is from genome assembly GCA_964589175.1 of uncultured bacterium. Lineage (GTDB taxonomy): Bacteria > Fidelibacterota > UBA2242 > UBA2242 > UBA2242 > CAZPRY01. The sequence continues at coordinate 4,140 of CAZPRY010000074.1, read as the reverse complement.
AAGTCATCCATGGTGGATTTATTCTGCCCATCGGCGCGATGCTGGTTGTCCACAATGGTGATGATGTTGTGGCCGGCGACGTTCTGGCCAAGATTCCGAAAGCCTCGTCCAAGACCAGCGATATTACCGGCGGTCTGCCGCGGGTAGCTGAGTTGTTTGAAGCCCGGCGCCCGAAAGATCCGGCTGTTATCACCGAAATCGACGGTGCAGTTTCATTCGGCAAGACCGAAAAAGGTGTCCGCGAGATCATCGTGACAGGCCCCGATTCGCAGCAGAAGAAATATAAAATTCCTTATGGCCGCTACGTCCTGGTGAACCAGAGTGATCAGGTCCAGGCCGGTGACAGCCTCTGCGAAGGTCCGGTCGCACCGCAGGACATTCTGGCGGTTCAGGACCCGCGCAAGGTGCAGGAGTACCTGGTCAACGAGATCCAGGAAGTCTATCGTCTCCAGGGCGTGCGGATCAACGATAAGCACATCGAAGTCATTGTGCGCCAGATGATGCAGAAAGTCCGCATCGAAGATTCCGGCGATACCGACCTGCTTGAAAAGGATCGCGTCAACCGGATGGAGCTGATTGAAGCGAACGAGAAAATCAAGGATTTTGTCGTGATTACCAACGTGGGTGATTCCGATTGGGATGAAGGCGACGTTGTGTCGAAACGCGAATTCGCCAAGTTCAACCGCCTGCTCAAGGAAGAGAGCAAGAACCCTGCTAAAGCCCGTCCGGGCCGACCGGCCCAGTTCTCCGAAATGCTGCTGGGTATTACCCGGGCCTCGCTGAACACGGAATCCTTTATCTCGGCGGCTTCCTTTCAGGAGACAACCCGTGTTCTCACCGACGCGTCGGTAGCCGGGAAGACGGATTACCTGCGCGGTCTCAAGGAGAATGTGATTATGGGACGACTCATCCCGGCCGGTACCGGATTGCGCCGATACGGCGATATCGCGGTGGATGAACCGGAGGAAGAGATCCAGGCTTGGAAAGCGATTAATGATCGGGAAAGGCAGAAGGAAAAAGAGCTTGCCGCCCTCCAAAAATCGTAATTCTGCGCCTATAAATGTATTGCTATAAAAAAAGTTTTATCGTATTTTTACAGGCTTTTACATGGAGAGTTTATGCCGACGATTAATCAGTTAGTTCGAAAGGGAAGAAGTCTTCCCCTCAAGAAAGAAAAGGCACCTGCCCTGCGTGGTTGCCCTCAGAAACGCGGAGTCTGTACGCGCGTGTATACGACCACCCCGAAAAAGCCGAATTCCGCTTTACGTAAGGTGGCGCGCGTGCGGCTGACCAATGGGAAAGAGGTCAACGCCTACATTCCCGGTGAAGGACACAATCTACAGGAACACTCGATTGTGCTGGTTGAGGGTGGACGCGTGAAGGATCTTCCCGGTGTACGTTATCATATCGTTCGCGGCACTCTGGATACTAGCGGCGTAAACGATCGTAAAAACAGCCGTTCACGTTACGGTACGAAACGTCCAAAATAAGAGGAATGGTACATGGCTCGTAGAAAAAAAATCGTTCCAAGGCAGGTTCAACCGGATCCGAAATTTGGCGAAGTCCAGGTAGCCAGGTTTATAAACTATGTTCTTCGCGAAGGCAAAAAAGGCACAGCGGAAAGAATATTTTACGATGCGATCGATATTATCGAAAAACAGTCCAAATCCACCGGATTGGAAGTCTTTCGCAAAGCAATCAGCAATGTCGCTCCGGTGATGGAAGTCAAGTCCCGTCGTATCGGTGGCGCCACCTACCAGGTACCGATCGAAGTTCCCGGCAAACGCAAGTTTGCCATGGCCTCGCGTTGGATTATAAATTTCTCCAAATCCAGACCGGGTAAATCGATGGCTGAAAAACTGGCCCGTGAACTGCTGGACGCCGCAAACGGTGAAGGCGCTTCAATAAAAAAGAGAGACGATACGCACAGAATGGCAGAAGCCAACAAGGCGTTCGCGCATTTTAGATAAAAAGGATTGTAGTGAAACCGGGAATTCTTAGCAAGGTCAGAAATATCGGGATTATGGCGCACATCGATGCGGGTAAGACCACTACGACCGAAAGAATTCTCTATTATACCGGCCGCGTGCATCGCATGGGTGAAGTGCACGATGGTTCTGCTACCATGGATTGGATGGAGCAGGAAAAGGAACGTGGCATCACGATTACTTCGGCTGCCACGACGTGCTATTGGCACGACCACCGAATAAATATTATCGACACGCCGGGGCACGTGGATTTCACGGCCGAGGTGGAAAGGTCACTGCGGGTACTGGATGGTGCAGTGGCCATTTTTTGTGGCGTCGGCGGCGTTGAACCGCAGAGCGAAACGGTCTGGCGCCAGGCGAATAAGTACCACATTCCCCGCCTCGCGTTTGTGAATAAAATGGATCGGGCCGGTGCGGATTTTTATAATGTACTCGATATGATTCGCGATCGTCTGAAAGCTACGCCGGTTGCGATCAATCTTCCTTTGGGTTCCGGAGAACTGTTCAATGGGATCATCGACTTGGTTGAGATGCAGGGTGTGATTTACGATGAAACCGCGCTGGGCGGTAAATTCTATCCCATCGAAATTCCGGATGATTTAAAAGAAACCGCCGCGGAATATCGCCGGCAGCTGCTCGAAGAAGTGGCCAATTACGACGATGTTCTGATGGCCAAGTACCTGAACAACGAAACGATCAGTCCCGCCGAGATATTCTCAGCCTTGCGCAAGGGCACGCTGCAGAACAAAATCGTACCGGTATTGTGCGGCTCCGCCTTTAAGAATAAGGGCGTTCAGCCGTTGCTCGATGCTGTTGTGGGTTTTCTGCCTTCGCCTTTCGATGTACCTCCCGTCACGGGAACAAACCTCAAGGGAAATCCCGTCGAACGGGAAGCCAGTATCGATGCGCCCTATTCAGCCCTGATCTTTAAGATTATGACCGATTCCCATGTCGGGCGTTTGGCCTTTGCACGGGTTTATTCCGGGGTGATCCATAAGGGCGACCAGGTATTCAATTCCGTGGTGCAGAAGAAGGAGCGCGTCAGTCGTCTGCTTCTAATGCATTCCAATAAAAGAGAAGACCGCGACGAATTGTCCATCGGCGAGATCGGTGCGATCGTCGGTCTGAAATACAGTTATACCGGGCATACCCTCTGCGATTCCAAGAATCCGATTGTGCTGGAATCGATGGATTTTCCCGAGCCGGTGATTTCGATTACGATCGAACCCAAAAGTCAGGGCGATTCCGAAGCCCTGGAAGTTTCTCTGAAAAAATTGGCCGATGAAGACCCGACTTTTCGCATTTCACAGGATGAAGAGACCGGGCAGACCATTATCTCGGGAATGGGCGAGTTGCATCTGGATATCCTGATTGACCGCCTGTTCCGGGAATTCAAGGTTAAGGCCCATGTCGGCAAGCCGCAGGTAGCCTATCGGGAAACCGTCACCCGGGCAGCCGAAGCGGCCGGTAAATTCGAACGCCAGGTCGGCAACAAGCATCATTACGCCGTCGTGATCGTCCGTGTGGAGCCAAGCGAAAACGGGCAGGAATTGATCTTCGAAGATCATCGCAGCGACGATGTGATTCCCAAGGCCTTTATTCCGTCGATTCAAAAAGGGATTCGCAACCGTCTCAGCAGCGGTCTGCTGGCCGGCTACCCGACCCAGAAAATCAAGGTATCCCTGCTCGGCGGGGAGTACCGCGATGTCGATTCCACCGAAATGGCATTTGAGATTGCTGGTTCGATGGCGGTGGAAGAAGCCGTAAAAAAGGCGACCCCGGCGGTTTTGGAGCCAATCATGGCTCTGGAAGTTTTGGTACCGGATAGTTATCTGGGCGACGTGATCAGCGATCTGAATGCCCGGCGGGCCTCGATCATCGGAATGAACAAGAGAAATGAATCCAATATAGTTGATTCCCAGGTGCCCATGAAAGAGGTGTTCGGTTACGCAACCGATTTGAGATCGATTACTCAGGGCCGGGCCGCATTTACATTGAAATTTTCGCATTATGATGTCTGCGATCAGACTTTGCAGAGATACATCATTGAAAAAACAAAAGGTTTTATACCTGAATTCATGGAAAACTAAGGAGTACCCATGGCAAAGGAACAATTTAAGCGGACGAAGCCGCACGTTAATGTTGGCACGAT
>CAZPRY010000073.1:0-14498 GCA_964589175.1 uncultured bacterium | reverse complement strand
TGATCGAAGGCCATTGCGACGAACGGGGTACCATTGAGTACAACCTGGCTCTTGGTGAACGGCGTTCCAATTCGGTCAAAAAATACCTGGTCAATTACGGCATTAAAGCCGAGCGTTTATCGACCGTCAGCTACGGTAAAGAACGTCCGAAGAATCCTGCTCACACTGCGGATGCTTGGGCGAAAAACCGCCGGGCGGCTTTGGTAACCGGATAATTACCGGTCGGTAGTGACGATAACAGATTATTGGGATGAATTGACGATAGGATTAATCATGAGACGTTTGCTTTTTCCGCTGATCACGATAACTCTGCTGTTGACGCAATGCGCCAGCCGCAAGGAGATCATCCAGTTCAAACAGGATATGGTCTACCTGCAGCAGAACACCAACAGCATCCAGCAGGATATCCATTATATCCGCCAGGGAATCGATGCCCAACATGCCGAAAGTGAAAAAATACGGCAAGCGCTCGCGGAAATGCGCGAACAGGTCCTGGTTTTACAGGATGAAACCAGCCGGACCAAAGCCGAGTTGCTGACCGAAACCGGCAGCCTGCGGGCCCAGTCCAGCGTTCTGGACGGCAAACTGGAAGATGATATCAACCGCCTGTCGCAGTTCATCCGTAAAATCGAAAGCCGCAACATCGCGAATGCACCCAAGGACACGACATCGGCCGGGAAACAGGATGTAAGCCCGGAAATCCCGGTCGAAGCGCCGGAAGAACTGTACAAGATGGCCTACCTGGATTTCTCCTGTGGAATGTACTCGATGGCACTCGAGGAATTTCATAAATACCTGATAGATTATCCGGGCACAGAACTGGCTGCCGATGCGCGCTACTGGATCGGCGAAATCTACTATAGCAAAGATGATTTTACCTCAGCCTGCGATGAATTCACCAAGGTCGTTGCCGATTACCCGCAGAGTGAGCGGGTAGTCAATGCCTTGCTGAAATTGGGCATCTGTTCCATCAATCTGAATCAGGTAGAGAATGCCAACAAGTACCTGAACCAGATCATACAGCGCTTTCCGCAATCTGAGGAAGCGGGTATCGCCCAGGAGATGTTGAACGGGCGTCCCTGACCGGCTCTGCGTTTTTTGAAAATTATCCGTAGCGTCAATTTTCGAACAGTTGAATGTTCCAGACGAAGTGAATAATATCTGAATGTTTCTAGCCCGGCGGTTCATCTCCCTCAGGACCGACCGGGCTTTTTTCGTTTCCAATACCGTCGAAGCCGCTTAATTTATGCTTATGCTATCGGATCGTTTGAGCATTTTTCATATCGAACGCAGCTCCAATCCCAGGAGCCGTTAGGAGTATATATGCAAGCCGAGATAATCCGCAAGGCCGGAATGGAAAGTTACGTCCGATCCGCCGGCAGTCAAAAAATCGCAAACGAGCAGGATATTCTCGACATTCTCGGCTATTGCGGTGAAATTGGTAGCAACCGGATTATGTTGCTGGAGCAGCAGCTATCCGACGAATTCTTCCGGCTAAGGACCGGCTTGTTGGGCGCTGTTTTTCAAAAGCTGTCCAATTACAGGGTGAGAACCGCGATTGTGATTTCATTTGAAAATATCCATAGCACTCGCTTTTCGGAATTGATGTACGAGACCAACCGGGGAAATCAGATCCGGTTTTTCAAGGATATTACTTGCGCTGAACGATGGCTGATAGATTGAGTGCAGTTGTACCGAAACATTGAGGAAGTGAATTGACATCGGTCGATTATCAGCGAATTTATGACGTCGTTAAACGCATCCCGGAGGGGCGGGTGGCGACTTACGGTCAGGTTGCACTACTGGCTGGTTTGCCCGGACAAGCCCGCCGGATCGGCTACGCCTTACACGCACTGCCCGATGAAAGCCCGGTTCCCTGGCATCGGGTCATCAATGCCAAAGGTGAAATCAGCATTCTACCCGACCCATTTTTCGGGGATGTCCAGCGCATGCTTCTCGAATCGGAAGGCGTAATCCCGGACAGCAACGGTAAATATGCGCTCTCCCGCTATCAATGGAAACCGGAACATCGTTAATTCCAACTTATCAAAATGACAGTAGCAATATGAAAGAAAATGCCGGCGCCAGGCGCCGGCATTTTCTTTTTTTTATTTCAGACCGATTATTTGACTTAAAACGCATCCTCGCGGATGATGTCCACGGCTTCGTCGATTTCTTTCTTGAGCACCCGCGGGAGACCTTCCATCTCGGCGTTCAGAAAACCGTGCACGATCACACCGATGGCTTTCTGCTCATCCAGACCGCGCGCCATGAGGTACTCGATCTCCTCCTGATCAATCTTGCCGACGGCCGCTTCATGCGACAATTCCACGCCGCTGGCCCTGCCGTCCAGTTCGGGTATCGTATAAATCCGGCCGCGATCGTCCAGCACCAATCCCTGGCATTCGAGATGCCCTTTGGTGCCGTTGGTTTCGCCCACGATCAAGCCGCGGGCAATGATATTGCCGCCGGTGGTCAGGGCGCGCGAAAGAATCTCGGTGCGGGTATCCTCGGCTTCCAGGTAGACCCGCGAACCGATGTCGAGGTTGCTGCCGGGCCGCGCAACGATGATGCTATTGAACAGCGCCGTGGCGCCCTTGCCTACCAGCCGGGCGATCGGATTCATCTGAATGTCCTTAACCGGCTTTAGACAGATATAGTTCGAGATGAAAGTGCCGCCCTCTTCAACGATGATCCCGGTCCGCGGCCGCACCTGGATATTTTCGCTCCAGTTGTGGATCATCGAGTAGGTGACTTTCGCACCCTTCTTAACGTAGATTTCGGAAACACCCAGATGAGCGCCGCCGCGGGCCATCTCGCCGTGAGCCGTGCATCCGGTGATAATCTCGATCTCCGAATTCTCCTCGGCAATCACGATATTATGCACGCTTTGGACTACCCCCGGGTGATCCAGGAACAGGCAGGACTGCACCGGGAAAACCGACTTTACACCCGGCGCTATACGGATGAAATAACCGCGGGCGTCGTGATCTTTCACATGCCGGGTATAGCGATCCGCATCAGGCTTCAACTGTTTCCACCAGTATTCCTTCAGTCCATCGTATTTCTCGAGCGCTTGCTGCGTGCTGAGCAGCTCCACGCCGGGTTGACCGATGTTGCAGTGCGTCACGGTCTGGTCTTTCATGATGAAAGTCCCCGTCCGTTCGTCGGAATCCGGATCGACTCCGGAATGAACCATGCGCTCCTTCTCCTCGGCGCTCAGCTGGCTGAGATCGGATTCATAGGGATGTTCGTTATCTTCCTCCCGGATCAGTTCGTCCAGGGAAATTTCGGCCACCGAATCGGCCGTCACGATTCTATCGTTTCGCATCGTTTGCACTCCTCAAAGCCCGAATTTCGGATGGTTTTCAAGATGTCGGTCGGGTTCCCGCGGCAGACAATATGACCGTTCATAAATACGACGCCGCGATCGGCGCTGATATAATCCAGGATGTACCCGGTATGGGTGATGACCAACCCGGAACGATGCCGGCGGCGGTGGAGTTCCTTCAGGGAAATATCCGTATCGGCGTGCACGATCCGTTCTTCCAAAAGGTTGCCGATCGTTCGCCCGATGAGGTTGATATTTTCGATATCGACACCGGACTCGGGCTCATCCAGCAATAAAAGGTCGGGCTGCTGGGCAGTTAGTTGCAGCAATTCGGACCGTTTGATTTCTCCGCCCGAAAAGCCGGCGTTGATCGACCGATCGAGGAATTCCCCGGCGTTGACCCGGCTCGCCAGCTCCTGGACATTCAAATCCGTCCGGTTGCATAAATTCACAACATCTCGCACCGTGACGCCATCGACCGTCGGCGGGCGCTGAAACATCATCCCCAGACCCAGTTTCACCCGGTCGGAAACTGCCATATGGGTGATATCCTGGCCTTTGAAAATAATCTGCCCGCTCTCCACTTTATAACGGCTGAAGCCCATCAGGGTCATCAACAGGGTTGTTTTACCCGATCCATTTGGACCAAAGAGCACAACCGTTTCACCTTCTCTGATTCTGAGATTGATCCCGTTGAGTATGCGTCGGTTTCCGACTGAGACCGATAAATCTTTTATATGCATCATGATCCGGATTCCTTTAGTAAGGCGGTGATCCCGATCGGATCACCGTCTAACTTTATAAAAATCGTGTAATTGAAACTAAACTCAATACTCGTAAGGAAGGCGTAATCCCTTTTGAGATCACGCCTTCGCATCGATCGCTTTTAAGGCTTCGCTCAGGTCAGCAATATGGCGCATCTCTTCCTGGATAATGACACCGATTTTGTCCTGGCCCAGATGCTCCGGGACCATCTCCTGCATCCCGTAGTAGAAAACAATCGAATCCTTCTCCAGACCGATGGCGGTTTTCAGAATCTGTCTGAGTGTCTCTCCACCGATCAGTTTCTCCGATGGATCGGAGCGGATATCGAAGACATAACCGTCAGCAAACGACTGCAGGTACAAGGCCGCCTGGCTGTCGGGATCAAAAACCGACAAAGCCGGATCGCTGTCGACGATTTTACGGCGTAACGTCCCGAAGACTTTCTCGTGCCGGTCTTCCATCAGGGCCAGTCCTTCCAGCATTTCCCGGTTTTCGGGAATCTCAGTGTTCGCCGCAGCTTTGCGATAGAATTTGGCGCCGTTCCGCTCGATCTGCTCGGCAATTTCGAAGATCTCTTCAATATTAAAGCGCATACTCATTCGGCTTACTCTCCTTTGGCTGGCGGAGTGAATACTCGTTGGCCCAGTTCACGGTCAACCAGGATCAATGCGTGCCCGGAATCTCCGACTCGTTGCAGGAGGTTGAGTACTCTGGTCACGGAATCCTCTTCTTCAACCTGCTCGTTGACGTACCAATCCAGCAGCACCTTGGCGGCATAATCGTTCTCTTCTATAGCCAGTTTCATCAGGTCATTGATCTTGGCCGTGATGAACTTTTCATGCTCCAAAGCATCCTGAAAAGCTGCCAGCGGTGAAGCCCAGGTCGTCTTGGCCAGCGCCAGCGGCTGTAATACGACTTTGCCGCCGCGACCGTTGATATAGGTAAAAAACTTGCTGGCATGGAACATCTCTTCCTGGGTCTGGACGGTCATCCACTGGGCCATCCCATCCAGGTTTTCGGCAGCAAAATACGCCACCATTGCATAATACAGGTAGGCGGATTCCAGCTCGTGCTTTACCTGTTCGTTCATCTTTTTGTACAATTTGTCACTTAACATCATAATCAACCTTTCCATAATCCGTGTACGTTACAATATTCGCGCGCTTGCACGCCTTTCGCAAGCACCAGGAAAACCGCTTCGGGTGCGTCGCCGGGTTTAAGGAACTGGCGATAACTTTTCCCGTCGGCAATTAATTCGATCCACTCGATATAATGGCTTTCCACCATCGGATGCAGCGTGCTGCCGACGATAACTTTATAGCCGCCCGCGATCTTCTGAATCACCGGCACATGCTTTTCGGTTGTGGAATCCGCGGTTTTTTCTTCCATTAATTTCATCGGCTGACCACAGCAGACCAGCTGCCCGCCCCCAACGTGCAGTACTTCGACAATGTTGCCACAAACTTCACATTTGTACACTTGCTTTTTTTCAACCATAATATCCTCCTGATTTTTACGAGTTAGATAAATCGCATATCGGTCCGTTACACATTACATTGCTCCATTTTGATAGCGGCACTCAAAGCCAAAACGGCAAAAACTTTTAACTGCCATTATCATTTAAAACAATTTAATAAAACATGATGTAAAAATCTAATTTCTCCGCATCATCGGACAAACTGTAATTAGATATTGACAGAATGCATATTTTTTTCTAGATTTTCGCCATACGGTAGGTTGAGCGCGAACATAGTATTACTTTGTGCTAAATAATATTTCTGAATTTTTAAGGAATCCATTTGTCCTTGTCCGGCTCATAAAAAAACACTCGGATTCAGGAAAAAAAATCAACCGCCGGTTCTATTGGGGAATGAAAGGAGATCGAATAATTCATGGTGGAGAATATGACGAGAAACAGCACGCGCCGAACAAATGAAGCGAAAGTACCAACACCATCAAAGCCAATTACAACGGCAGCTGAATTGAAAGAACAAGTCGCCCGGGCCAAACTGGTTCAATCGGCCTGGGAAGTCATCTCGATTGATACCCGCATCCGGCATATCCGCCGCATCCGGGACTTCCTGGTCGAGAATGCCGACCGCATCATTGAAGTCATCTGCCAGGAAAACGGCAAGGTCAGGATAGACGCCCTGGCCGGTGAAATCCTTCCGGCGGCGATGGCGATCAGCTATTATATGAAAAAGGCTGCAAAATTTCTGAAGCCTCGGAAATTGGCGTCCGGCAATATTCTGACCTTCAACAAGCGCAGCCTGATCGAACGAGTTCCTTTCGGGGTTGTCGGGATCATCGCTCCCTGGAATTATCCCTTCGTCATCCCGTTCTCGGAAGTCATTACAGCCCTCCTGGCCGGAAACGCCGTAATCCTCAAGACAGCCTCGGTAACATCCGGGGTCGGCCGGATTCTCGATGAATGTATTCAGAGCGCCGATCTGCCCCAGGACCTCTTTGCCCACATCACGATGCCCGGTAAAATGGCCGGAGATGCGCTTCTGGAGAGCGGCGTCGATAAAATATTTTTTACCGGTTCCATCGCCAGCGGCAAATATATCATGAGCAAAGCTGCCGAGACGCTCACGCCCGTGGTTCTCGAATTGGGTGGAAACGATCCGATGATCGTCTGCGAAGACGCCGATCTGGACCGCGCCGTCGGGGGTGCACTCTGGGCCGGCTTCTCCAACACGGGCCAGTCCTGCGGTGGCGTCGAACGGATCTATGTACATCAAAAGGTCTATGAGCCGTTCCTCGAATTACTGAAAGAAAAAGTCGAAAAACTGCGCGTGGGCCCCTACATCGATCCGAACGCGGACATCGGCGCCCTTAGCACCCTGGAACAATCGGCAATCGTAAAACGCCATATCGACGATGCCCTCAAAAACGGCGCAACTATTTACGCCCAATCCATGTGCCCTCCGGCTGAGAATGGAAATTTCCTACCCGCCACTGTTTTAACCGAAGTCAATCATAACATGCTGGTGATGAAGGACGAGACCTTCGGTCCCGTTGTGGCAGTGATGCCGGTAATGGATTATTTTGAGGCTATCCATCTGGCCAATGATTCCTATATGGGACTTACCGCGTCAATCTGGACGCGTAGCCGCCACCGGGCGCGCCTGATCGCCAGCCGCCTGAAAGCCGGTGCGGTCACCGTCAACGACCATCTGATGAGTCACGGCCTGGCGGAAACTCCCTGGGGCGGGTTCAAGCAGTCGGGAATCGGCCGGACCCATGGCGAAATCGGATTCAACGAGATGACCCAAGCGCAGGTCATCGTCTACGATATCCTGCCATTCGTAAAAAAAGACTTGTGGTGGTACCCTTACAGCGCAATATTGTACGATCGGGTGATGATGCTGCTTTATCTTTTATACGCGAAAAAATGGAAAAAGAGAATCGAGGCATTTTTCAAAGTCCTGAAAATCGTACCCCGCTATTTTAAGAAATAGAAATAAACGCGTTTTATCGCGCGGCAAACTCCGTCAGGACTGAGTCCATTACGCTCAGCAATTTTTCCGGCTCACGGTATCCGATGACATGCCGGAGCCGATAATCTTCAAAATCCATAAATAGCATGTTGGGAATCCCGACGCCGCCGTACTTGTTGGCGTTGCAGTTATAGGCATTCGCTACATCGCCCTGCTTATCCACATCGATACGTACGGTCACAAATTCACCGGCCTTCGCGATGACGGCCGGCTGGTTGAACGTGGTCTTCTCCATCTCCTGGCAGGGCGGACACCACTCAGCCATGAAATCGATCATCAGCGGTTTATTCAGGCGGCCGGCAATGACCTTAGCCGTATCGAGATTGGTCAGCCACACGATTTCCCCTGGCGCTTTCAAAGGCGGCGTTTCGACTTTTTTCCGGCAGGCGGCGATCAGCAGAATAACTGTAAGGACAAGCATCGAAATTGCGAATCTGAATTTCATACTCTCTTCTCCATCAAGTTGGGAAAAAATACGAACACAGCCCGGCGATTTCCAAGAAACTTTTTGCCCCGTCCGGCGAAATGGCTAACTTAGGCGGGTTCGCTTCTTGGCTTGAATCGTAAATCAGAAACGACTATGAAAAAACCATACGATCGTCCGGTCACCACTCATTTTTCACCGCTCTTCACCGGCATATTATTTTTTTCCTTTTCCCTTTTTCCTTTGGCCTTCTCACAGGCCTTCTCTTACCCGGACCAGCATTTCGTGATCCAGAGCGCCGATTCTCTTCTCAAAGACGCCGTTGAGATCAACGGAATCACCATCGCTTCCGACGGCTACAGCCTGCAACTGGTTGACAGTGCCGCCTTTGGATACGTGATCCTGAGGGAGCAGAGTGCCGCTAATCCCTTCAATCGCGGTTTACCCTCGTGGAACGGCACGGCCCCGGATGCTGCTTCGGCGTTCCGAATTTTCATGCGCTTTTCCTACGGCAGCGGCTGGTCGCCGTGGTTGACCGTGGGTTTCTGGAAAAATTATATCTGGTCTTCTTACGGCCAACCCAGCTATGCCGACGGCAATGTGTATATCGATTACGTCAAACTGAACTCGTATCAAAGCCGCTGGCAATTTTGTATCGAAATGAAGCGCAACAGCACCGACATCCCCTCGCCGACCCTGCATAAACTGAGCTTCTTTGTCAGCGATTCGCGCACCGATACGCAGATCAACTACACCGACATTCTCAATGATAAACCGGCCGAAATATTCATTCCGACCACTTTTCTGTATCAATATGGCCTCGATCCCGTCATCGGCGGCAGCATCTGTTCGCCCACCTCGGTTTCGATGATTCTGCTCAGCTACGGCATCACGGTGCAGCCGGTTCCCTTCGCCCGGGCAACCCGGGACCCGTATCATGAAATCTTCGGCGTCTGGCCGCGCGTGGTCCAGAATGCCTCGGAATACGGCGTAGACGGCGCGGTGACACGCTACAGAAATTGGAGCCAAGCCCGGGAAGTGCTGGCCAACGGCGGCCGCATCGCCATGTCGGTCGGTTATCCGCTCTATTCCGGTCACCTGATGATGCTGGCCGGTTTCGACGCCAGCGGCAACCCGATCGTCCACGACCCGGCCCGCAGCAGTGGCTACGCCCACAAATTCAACAAATCCGACCTGTCCCATTCCTGGTTCGACAAAGGCGGCATTTCCTACACCTTCTACCTGCACGACAGTGTCGATACGGCAATTGAAATGGTCCGCGAAACCAATATTCCCTTCGCGCAAAAGACACGCCTCATCTTGAATTATCCCAATCCCTTCAACAATTCGACCACCATCGCGTTTCGGGTGGAGCAGAGCGGCCCGACGACACTGACGATCTATGATCTCAGCGGAGCCCTGGTCCGTACTCTCCACAATGGTTTTCTATCAGCGGGTAACTATGAATTGGTTTGGGCTGGTAGAGATCAATCAGGCCAATCCATCGCCAGCGGGATCTATATCGCTGTACTGCGAACGGCGGACGGACAAGTCCATAATTCGCGCTTGCTGTCGATGAAGTAGTTTACTCTAGATAATCTGGTTGCCGGGCAACCGAATATCCAAAATGCTACGGGGCGCAGCCCAAGAGCAAGCTCAACTCTTCGTTATCCTTGCCAGATACTATTTTATCAAGATAAATTTCTTCACATCAGTAAAATCACCAGCCTGAATTCTGTAGAAATAGATACCTGATACGAACTCTGATGCATCCAATTGGACCGAATAGCATCCTGGTTCCTGGGATTGATTTACGAGTATATCTACGCACTGCCCGGAAATATTGTAAATCGTCAAATTCACATGTGCTTGCTCGGGAATGGAATATCGTATTATCGTCGTCGGATTAAATGGATTGGGATAATTCTGCGATAATGAGTATTCTCCCGGTATATTCTCGCCATTTGACTGCAATCCTACAGCCGGAACTGATGCACATACTTCAGAAGAATACCAACTGTTATTTCCATCTGTATCATAACAAATAGCGGTAATATAGTAAGTCGAGCCTGCTGATAAACCGGCTAACGAATAAGAAGTTACATTTCCAACGTCAATAGTATCAGTATAGAAAAATTCAGTCGTATCTGTTTTGTAACATATTTTATATCCGGACAAATCACCTAAAGGACTTGAATCCCAGGACAACTCGATAAAATCATTTCCAATTGAACTGATATGTAGATTTTGCACTGGAATTGGTGGTGCGTCTATATCTGGATCAGTAAGAAATGGTAAAATGTTTACAAAAGCATTGACACTGTCGCCTATACCTGATGGATTTTGAAAGGGATGATAGGGACCCGAACTATTACCGAACCAATTATTTGTTGCCTCAATAGTAACAGAATTATCTTTATTATAAATTGAATAATCCTGATTAACAAAGTTGCAGGAGTCTATTGTTGGATTTCCTGATTCTATATAAATCCCATCACCTTTAAGAGAGGAATTGTCAAAAAACGTTATTTTTGATAAACTTGGAGAAGAACTAGTACAATAAATTCCGCCACCATTATCTGCTATGTTACCTGAAATCGTGACTTCTGATAATATTGGTGATGAATAGTTACTACAATAAATTCCACCACCATTAATTGCTGAGTTATTTGAAATAGCCACTGCTGATAATGTCGGATAGGAATTGGAATCGCAAAAAATTCCACCACCATAACCACTACCACCACCAATATGTGCTGAGTTTCCTGAAATAAGTACATTTATCATTGCTGGCGACGAATAGTTCATACAATAAATTCCACCACCATAATATGCTGAGTTACTTGATATAGTTACATATGTTAATGATGGCGATGAATGGTAATTACAAGAAATTCCACCACCATAACCTGCTGAGTTGTCTGAAATAGTTACTTCCGTTAATTTTGGAGATGAATACTTATCACAAGAAATTCCACCACCACCACCATAACCAATTGCTGAATTATCTGAAATAGTTGCTCCTGTTATTGTTGGCGATGAAGAATTATCACAATAAATTCCACCACCACCAGAACTTGCTGAGTTATCTAAAATATTTACTTCAGTTAATGATGGAGATGAATTATTACAATAAATTCCACCACCATAACCAAAATAAGGTGGATTTGTAGCGTTAGCAAAGTTACCTGAAATAATCACATCTTTTATTGTTGGCGATGAATTTTTACAATAAATTCCCCCCCCATTAATTGCTGAATTATCTGAAATAGTTACTCCTCTTAATGTTGGCGATGAATAGTTATCACAAGAAATTCCGCCCCCACCAGAACTTGCTGAGTTACCTAAAATAGTTACTCCGGTTAATGTTGGGGATGAATTATTACAATAAATTCCACCACCACCGCCACTACCACCACCATAATATGCTGAGTTTCCTGAAATAGTTAGATCTGTTAATGTTGGAGACGAATTATCACAATAAATTCCACCACCTTTTTCATCCGCAATGTTATTCTTAATGAATAGCAGCATCAATTTTGGATTACAATTATTTATAAATATTCCACCGCCATAATTTACATTGTCACCATTTTGCAAAGTAAATCCTTTTATCAAGCTTGTTGTATCTATATTAGCGTTTGATGGACTCATATGAACAACACTACTATTTCCCCTACCATCAATAAGCGTATTGCTTGCATCACCGGCGCTTATAAGTTTTATTCCATTTTTATCTGGCCAGAAGATATTTTCATAGTAGGTGCCTGGATGTACAAGCACTGTATCGCTGGACTCGGCAGCATTCAATCCAGCCTGGATGGTCAAATAATCATCAGGGATATTGATCGTACCTGCATTTACCAAAAACGATGAGATAATTAAAAGCAAAAGCACAATTCCCACTTTTTTCATCGGTTTCCCTAGATTATTTAAAATTTTAACAAAATTGTTATATACTTACCTTTTACGATCTTTTTTAAAATTAGCAAATCGGAACACATTGATTTCTTCAAACTTTAACATGGCACCCCTTTTCAATTCTTTAACTCCATATCTGTTTGCTTTCTTTATTATACCCGTTATGTGATTTTCAGGGTCAATATCAGTTACTTGGACATAAATATCATTATCTGAGTTAAGGTCATTATCTTGATAGAGGACAACTTCATCGCCTATCCCAATTTCTCCTGGATCTATATCTCCTACGTTTTTACAAAATATGGGATCTTTATATGGACGCCGTTTAAAAGTAATGTTATCTTTACACATAATAATCTCCACTTCTCAAAAGGTACACAGCTCGCCGTTGGGTGAAAACAGATTCGTTATACGATCTCAAATGATTTGTCATAAACCATTTCAAGTAACTTTTTTGTATTGGATAAAGCCGTATTAATATACTCACTATCGATTCTGATAAACCTATCATTTTCGAGTTCGATTCCCCTTGTGTTTGCGACAATATTTCTTAATTTCTCAGGACTTTTAGCAAACTCTATATCTCCCTGTGTATGCACAATACAATTCCTGATTTCGTTGAGTTTCAATATTTCATTCCATTCATTGCTTTCAGGGAAATCAATCAAACATACTTTTGCTAAATATAATTTGGCTCTTTTAATACCATCACCCGACGACTCCTCTAATGACAAGGATAATTTCTTGGAATCGCATAAATAACGGCATAAATCGTTTAGGGAAATTTCGAGTAACGAATAGATAGTAACTATCATTGAATAGCGAACAGTTTTCAGAAAAATATTTTCTATTACGTAATGCTTCTCTGAGAAGTATTCGTCAAGTTGATATTTTGTCTCTGAATTTAATTTTCCATTTTCAACTTTTTCATCATATCTTTTTGAGAGTCGCTTCTTGTCTCTTTGAAATTTAGTTTCTAGTTCTTCATAATATTGCTCTACGTCTTCGAGTTTATGCTTTGTACGTCTTTTAATAATACTCTGGATCATTTTATCGCGATCAATCTTTAATTTTTTCATGAGCGTTTTAGCCTTAATGTATTATCCCAATATCCGTCTAACGCTACAGTTCAGCGTGGCCGCGCAGAACATTCAGGAAATGATGAGAAACTCGTTTCGCGGCCTCCGCTGGAATCCATTGTTAGATTCGGCCTCATTTGTTGGAAATGCTCTTTTCAACTTCAATCAAGAACGTTTCCGCATCATCAATCACCGACCTGCAATACGAGAAATCAGTATCGTACAAATCCGTGTATTGGGAAATATGAACACCCTTCAATTTGTTGACGATAACTCGCCTGTTCTCCGCTGAAAGGTAGCCTCCATGATGCACCTGGTCATTCCTAATTGCATAAAAATCTCTCAGCCTTGAATATGGGCCACTACCAAAATCAAAACCGGACTTCATTTCCTTTTTCAAAATATGTTTAACCCAGCACAATACGCTTCCGCCTACCCATGCTTTGTCGAAAGGAGTAAAAGTCAGATTCTTGCTCTTCGATAGATATTCTACGACTTTCGGTAGTGAGAAATCAAGCAAACCCTGAATCTGAATCAATAGAGAGCTTGCCAGCAACTCTTTTAGATTCGGGATGCATCGTGGCGCGTGATACTCAAAAGCATCGTGAGCTATAATAGAGTTAATTTCTTCTTTGTTTTCTTTTGCATATCGTTCAGACATTCGCTCGAATTCATCTACAAGAAGTCGAAGCATATCGCATTCACTTCGATATTGATGTTCTAATTTCATTCCTCCTCCAACAAATAGATCCTAACGCCGCAAATCACCAGCAAAAAAAGCAGAGCGAAGTGGCTCTTTTTGCTATTCGAGTGCATCTGCCTTGTTAGGTGTTTTGCTTTAATTGAGACATTAGCTCCTTAGCTTTAGGTAGGCGCTTCTCAATTGCTTGATACCTAGGCCCTTTTCTTACATCAGCCATACCTTTAGTGCTGTATTTTTTGTAAAATCCTTCTACGGCGTTTATATAATTCTCACAATAGTCAACCTCTTGTTGATAATTCTTTTCTTTCCTAAAAAGGATAGCTACTCGTTCAAAATAGTAAGGTGCTGGTACAAGACCACCTTTCTCCATTGTCTTTAGTTCGGCATTGCAACACTTTTTCATATATTCAATGTCGTGCTTCTTTTCTTCAGCATATTCCCAGGTTTGTTTCCCTTTTACCAGATTTGCACCTTCCGTAACTTCCGCTATTATTTCGCCGCTGGCTTTCGGCTCACCATTTGGTTTTTCAAGTTGAGGTGCTTTATTTCTGAATAGTTTGCTAAAAAGGCTCATCGAATCTCCTTACTACCTAAGATATGTTTACCTTTCACATTCACCCACTTTTTGGTTTTCTCCATATAGAAAAAGTCTGTAGCAACTTGACACAAGTCCTTCGGCATGACCTTGCTGCTGCCGATCATTTCCTACGCGGACTTGTGTTATAGCGAATTGCAAAAATAATGTCCGATGAATGCGAAAAAAAGGTAGCTT
>CAZPRY010000072.1:0-14628 GCA_964589175.1 uncultured bacterium | reverse complement strand
TCTTATGGTAAAGTTAATGATAATTACGTCATATTACAAGTGACATGACACTAGTCCGTAAAGCCATTATGGGCGGACTGAGTTGCGACAATATGGGAATCTGTTTTTATTTCCAGTCGGAAATCGTTTAGATCAGTAATCGAACAACCGCGTCCGGTTCGATCCGATAACGGCTGCCGTGTCCCTGGAAAAAGGTGTGTTTGGCGATCAGGTGAATGCCCAGCGCCGTGACGATCAGCGTGTCACCGGTTTTTTGCTCTTTCACACGAACTTCGCCTTTTTCGAAGACGCCCTCGCCGCGAAAAGGGGAGGGAACCTTACCGCGCGCCTCGAAGTACTCGGCCGTAATTCCCGGTTTCAGCGTCACCGGCAGATCGAGCGCCTGGCGGGCTTGTTGGTAGGCGTTGCGCAGGACCTCAACGACGGTTTCAACGCTGACGCCCAGCCGTTCGAGTGTGGCCGAATCGGCCGCTATAATTTCGTCCAATGGTCTCAGGTCGTTGCCTAAAAAACCTTCAGCTGAGAATTTGGAGGCTCTCAGGTTCCGGTTCAGAATTTTATCCTGGGGTGATTGTTTCATAGAGTGCACCTAGCGATTAAGAAAACTTGTCGTAGTAAATCTTTTCCTCCGGCATGCCGCCGCCGGTTAATACGGCGATGCAAGCGTCGATCATACCCGGTGAACCGCAGAGATAAGCCTCATGCTGGGACGTATCCGGGAAATGTTGTTTCACGGTATCGGTAATCAGGCCGCGTTCTCCTGGCCATTTTGATTCCGGCAGCTCGCCGGAGAGCGAAGGAATGTAGTGAAACCAGTTGTGATCTTTTTCCATTTGCTGCAGCTCCTCATGGTAGAAAAGATCGCGTTGCTGGTGGGCGCCGAAAAAGTAAGTGGCGGGGCGTTGAATTCCCTTTTCGATCATATCATGAAGGATGCTCCGGATAGGCGCCATGCCGCTGCCGCCGGCGATGCAGATAATCGGGGTCTCGGTTTCGCGCAGGTGAAACTCGCCGTAAGGACCGGAAAACTGGACTTTGTCGCCTTCCTTGAGATGATTGAAAACCCACGTGGTACAGATACCGTCCGGCACGAGGCGGATGATCAGTTCGATATGCTGATTGTCGGAAGGCAGCGACGAGACGGAATAGGCGCGCATGACCGAATCGCGGCCTTTATATTCCGGCGATTCGAGTTGTACATACTGCCCGGCGATAAAATCAATTGTAGCCGGCTCGATCAGCTTTATCCGCAATTCGTAAATATCATGCGTGAGCTCGCGCTTGCGCTCCAGCTGAGCACTGAATTTTTTAACGAAGAAAAGTTCTCGGGGAATTTCGATTTTCAGGTCGTTGCGGACTTTCACCTGGCAGGAAAGCCGGACATTGTCCTTGCGCTCGTCGGGCGTCAGGTAGGGCTCCTCGACAGGACCGATCATGCCGCCGCCGTCTATAACTTTGACTTTGCAGTAAGCGCAGCTGCCGCGTCCTCCGCAGGCGGAAGGCACGAAGATACCGTTGTCCGCCAGGGCAAACAATAACGGTCCACCGCCCTGAACGGTCAGTTCGCGATCGCCGCTGTTGATGTCGATTTTGCATTCCCCATAGTTCAGGATTTTCTTCTCGGCCAGGACGAGCAGGGTGGCCAGGACGATGCCGGTGACGGTCAGAAAACCGGTGGCAATCAGGATCGAATGAAGCGTCTCAATATTCATAAATTCCCGTTTAGATTTTGATCATACCCGAAAAACCAACGAAAGCCAGCGACATGATGCCGATGATGATCAGCGTAATTCCCGGACCGGCCAGACCCCTGGGCAGCGACGCCTCCCGGATTTTTTCCCGGATTCCGCCGATCAGCATAATCGCCAGGAACCAGCCGAATCCGCCGCCAAGGCCGAAGGCGAAGGTCTGCCAAAAGCCGAAGGGCTTGTTGAGCATGAACAGTGAAATTCCGAGAATCGCGCAGTTGACTGTGATCAGCGGCAGGAAAATGCCCAGGGCGTTATAAAGGGTGGGGGAGAAGCGCTCGATGATCATTTCCACTAGTTGCGTGAAGGCTGCGATGACGACGATGAAGGTGATCAGTTTGAGGAATTCCAGGCCCAGCGGCACCAGGATGTAGGTATAGACCAGGTAGTTGAGCGCGGCTGTCGAGGCGGTTACGAAAATCACGGCCGCGCCGAGTCCCAGGCTCGTATCGACTTTTTTGGAAACGCCCAGGCAGGAACACATCCCCAGGAAGCGCGCCAGCAGGATATTGTCCGTAAAGGCGGCGGATATGAAGATAATCAGGACGGAGAGAAACGAAGTCGTTTGTATGGCTTCCATCGACGGCTCCTATTTCGCTTTGAGTTTTTCGGATGAAAGGTTGCGCGCGATCCAGGTCGTAATCGCCAGCATAAAAAAGGCCCCGGGCGGCATGACCATGATCGTCCATTGGTGCCACCAGATATCGCGGGCCGGTAAGGCGTGTCCCAGGAGCGTCCCAAAGCCCAGCGGTTCGCGCACCAGGGCGATTGCGATTAAAATAAAAGCGTAGCCGAGGCCGGAGGCGACCCCGTCCAGGAACGACGGCCAGGGGCGGTTCTGGCTGGCGAAGGCCTCGGCGCGTCCCATGATGATGCAGTTGGTAATGATCAGGCCGACGTAGGGTCCGATAAAGCGGTGAATGTCGGGATTGACGGCCTTGATGATGATGTCGACGATCATTACGTAACTGGCGATGATCAGGACCTGCACGATCATGCGGATGCGGCGCGGAATCTGGTTGCGCAAAAGCGAGATCGTGAAGTTGGACAGCGCCGTCGTAAACAGGACGCCGAAGCACATGAAGAGAGTGTTGGCGAGCAGGTTGGTGACGGCCAGGGTGGAACAGATGCCCAGCACCTGCCGGAAGATGGGATTCTCGTTCCAGAGACCCTTGATGAATATCGTTTTGGGATTATCAGCCATTTTGCCTGAATCCTTATATTTTCAAAAAAGTTTCTTTTTCTGTGGCAATGAAGCGGTCTGAAACGGCGAATTCGAAAAGGCCTTGCGAAAAAATTCCAGTTCCGCATTGAGGAAATTGCCGAGCGCCATGGAGGTCTGCGATGCGCCTGTGATGGCATTGACGCGATTTTTGGCGTTTGGGGCGACGCTGCCGCCGACGATAACCCGTTCGCCGACCGGGGCATTCCAGTCGATTTCGAGACCTTTGAACTGGTTCGTGAACCACTGCTCCTCGATGCGTGCGCCGAGACCCGGCGTCTCCTTCTGTTCGAGAAACCGGATATTCTGCACCGTATTCAAATCGGGCGAAAGCACGATGATTCCGGAAATGCGTTCCCAGAATCCCATGCCGCTGAAAGTAAAACCGACCTTCGCAGCACCCGGACCGGCATAGCGGAATATTTCCATTTTGCGGTTCTGGTAATCCAGCGTATCCGTCCGGATGAATTGGTCGACGCTGCTCTGGTAACTCGCGACATCGCTACCCGATACCGGGAGATCGAAAGCCCGGCAAATGATCCGGTTGCGGTGCAGCGTCTCATTTTTCTGCAACTGATCGAGTGTGAGATAATGGACTGCCGAGACCGCGATGCCGAATACCAGGCAGATCAGGATGATGAAGATGATAATGTAGGCCGGTGAAGTCTTTTTCATGATGCCGCCCCCTTTGCTTTTGCGGATTTGAAACGCTTAATCCACAGGTCGAGGGAGGGGGCAATAGTGTTGCCCAGCAGGATGGAGAAGGCCACGCCTCCGGCGAAGATCGCCTTGTAGCGGAAGAAGACGATCATGATCCCGATAAAAATTCCGTAAATCCACTGTGACAGGGGCAGGTTCGGGGCGCTGATCGGATCGGTGACCATGAAGACGGCGGCATACAGCAGTGCGCCGGAGAAAAGCGTGAAAAGCAGCGGTGGAACCGCTTCGACGCCGAATACGTTGCGAAGAATTATATTAAACCCGGCGGCGCCCAGGATCGTTGAGAGGGTCAGCCGCCATTGCGCGGTTTTGGTGATTAGCAGATAAGTTCCGGCCAGGATGATCACCAGCGCCGAGACTTCGCCGGCGGAACCGGCGGTCAAAATTCTGGCATTACCGCCGTTTTGAAAAACAGTGCCGATATTACCCAGGAAAAGGTTGCGGAGCTCGGTCGCGTACCCGAAGTCGCGGCGCGCCCACATCGGCGTGGCGGCTGAGACGGCATCGACCATTTTTAATCCGCCAGTGCTCAGTATCGTTGGAAGCTCTTTGAGTGAAGCATAACTCCACTGCGCCAAGCCCCCGGGGAAGCCCCGGAAAACCGGCACGAAGCGCGAGGTCATCTCGATCGGGAATGAGACATACACGAAAGCCCGGCCGACGATCGCCGGATTGAAGACATTCTTCCCGAATCCGCCGAAAGCCTCTTTGGCGAAGAGGATCGCGATAATCGCACCGACGGCCGCAATCCAGAACGGCACCGTAGGCGGCAGCGAAAGCCCGTACAGCACAGCAGTAACGAAGCAGGCATAGGTGATTTTACCATTGCGGCGGGATGCCATGATCCACTCCGTCAGCGTACAGAATACCAGGGAAACGGTGACCACCGCCAGCACCCGCCAACCGAAATAATAGATTGCGGTCAAACCGACGGGAAGCAGCGCCAGAAGCACCTTCAACATCACTTTCTGCTTCATAAATTCAGGTTTTTTCATGCTGATAACCTAGCCGCTATACAAAGTTGAATATTCTTTTACCGATGCAATATAATTAGAATCGACGATTCATGCAATATCGACCAAGAATGCCCACGCTTGAGTCGGGCTTCCCTGGCTGTCATCCCAAATGAATGTTATGGATTTTACCCCAGACGTCATCCTGAGTGAATGCAATGAACGAAGCCCACGCCGTTGGCGGGATTCAATCTGTTCAGCCCTACCTGTCATCCCGAGGAGCCCCGAGTCATCGGGGCGACGTGAGGATCGGTTTGATCTTGCCAGTCATCCCTAAAATTCTTGCACATCCCATATGAAATTGGTATATGCTCAATCGTAACTCGCTCCATCCGCTTGCAGAAAATCTCCCGGAACAAGACATCTTATAAAATAATTCTCAATATTAAATTAATATTTTCAATATTACACATTACGTAATAAAATATATAATATTGTCAATACAATAGTGCACATATTTGCGATACTTCCCCGTAATAGTGAATTATTTTAACTTTTTACTTGACATTCAAAATCATTCAAATTAACATTCAATCCAAAGGGGCAGTAAGAAGATCGATCATCTCCCCGGTGACGATTTTCTAAGTTTTGTGACACGGCTTGAAACGAAACGATTGCGAAAAAAAGGAAAGGTTCGCAATGGTGAAGTGCTACGTGTTCAAAATATTGCCCCAAATCCTATCCCGTAGGGATAATAGCTCGGTAAAAGCAATCGCACAGCTTCGTTCCGTCCAGGACGGGACGGCAGGTGTTAAGGTGATGGGCATGTTTTACCGATCTGGCGTGCCTGACGGCACATTTCGGGGAGATCAAGCATGAACGGTACAATAAGCTCGTGCAAAATAATGAGTAGCGAGAAGAACATATCCCGTAGGGATAAGAGCTCGGTAAAAGTCCAGCGACCACAGCCAAGTTCCGTCCCGGATGGGACGGCAGGTATTGCTGCAACAGGCATACTTTACCGAGCTCATATGCCTAACGGCACAGAGAACATTCATCAAGGAGGATTTTTATAATCATGGCTAATACCTACACCCAAATTCACATACACGCCGTCTTCGCCGTACAAAACCGAATCTCCCTCATCACGGAAACCTGGAAAGACCGCCTTTACCAATATATCACCGGCATCATCCAAAACAACGACCATAAACTGCTAACCATCAACGGCATGCCCGACCATCTTCATATACTTTTCGGTTTACGACCATCGCAATCCCTTTCGGATCTGATGCAGGATATCAAAGGCGATTCATCCCGCTGGATCAATCAAAACGGGTTCATTACAGGGCGATTCTCGTGGCAGGAAGGGTATGGCGCATTTTCATACAGCAAATCCCAGGTTTCACGAGTGGAAAATTATATCGAAAACCAGGAAAGACATCATCGCAAAAGAACTTTCCTTGAAGAATACCGAAAAATATTGGACGATTTCGGGATCGAATACAATGAACGCTATCTTTTTAAACCTATCGAATAAACGATCCGCAGCATTAATGGCCGGTTTGCTCTTACATAGCATCACAAATAGACCGATGAACCGAACCGGTCTGTGTAAATCGTATTCACACAAAACAACATCCAGACGGGATGTAAAACGAAATAAAAAACCTTAACCAAAGGAGGTTCCCATGGTCGGTAACAATCTTGCTTCCGTGACTCTGACGGAAGAACAAAAAACAGCCATCCGCGGCGCGCTCGATGCGCTCGACAGCCAGGTCAAACCCGTGCTGATCTCCCTTTCCCCGGACCAGAAAAAGGAAATTGCCAAAGCGAGCATCCGCATGACGCCCTTTATCAACCGTGTCGTCGGATTCACGGACACCAACGGCGAGTTCGTGCCGAGTTACATGGATGTCGCTGAATTAAAGGTGGACGTCAACGCCGTCAATATTCTGACCGAATTCCGGGACCGGCTAAGACAGATATTGGGATTGCTGGATGACACCATTATGCTTTCGGGCAGCGAAGCCTATATGGCCGCCCTGCATTATTACAACTCAGTCAAGCAGTCGGCCAAAGCCAAGGTGCCCGCAGCCCAGGTGATTTATGATGAGTTGAAGGTCTATTTCGCCAAAACGCCCAGGAAGTAGACGGGACAATCGCTCGTAAAGGGTCGGTTTTTCATCGAATCGACCCTCGCGAGCTTCAAATAGATCCTAATTTGGGTCATTTTGATCCAAATAAGCTAGTCCTGTAAGCTTATTAGTGTCTAATCGAAGGAAATATTGTATTCCTGTAAGCTTATTAGCTCCGATTCGATCATAAAATTGTATAAATGTTAGCTAATTTGCTACCTTTTTGATCAACGTAATCAGCGAAATCAGATTAATCAATAAATCCCATTCATAGCTAAAAACTATTGCATTGTACAAAAATATTCCATAGACTCTTCAAGTCTCATTTGCCATGTGTAAAAAGAGAACTTCGCCGCCGAAAGGCGGCGATTGCATTTTTACGGGTTAAGTTCCCGATATTTCTTCTCTAATTGGTTTCTCTTCCGGTAACCGTCAATATAATAAGCGGATTTTAAAAAATATACCTGTCCGATGTCCTGGACTCTCTTTTTGAAAATTGCCACATAGTCAAAATTATAAAGCCATACGTAAGCAGTGATTTCATTGAATTCAGCGTATTCAAAAAATCTTACTTCAGCTTCCAAATAATGATCAATGGAAGGTCTCAACCAGGGGAGTCTTTCCGCTCTTCTTGGATCGAAGTACCTCGTCTGTCGAAGTTTGTCCTCGCGCTCAATAAGATGCCAAAAACCCTCCTCGAATCCTTTATTCCCTATCCGGCGATTGTACCATACCAGCAAATGGTTGAGTCTAACCGGACCTTGCTTAAAATCTCTGCAAAATATTGCATATAAACGCCTAAAGATTTCTTCAATATCACCGCTGCAACCGATCATATCCGGTAGCCAGGCCGGTTTTTCCGGGATCATACACACGCCTTCGGTCTCCAGATGAAAATGTTGAATTTATCCTCCGTTGGCAATGTCTTTTTACGAAGAGAAAACCCTGACCGATTGGCAATGCGTTCAACTACCTTTACCTTTCCGAGGTTTGTATCGAGATTTCGATGGAAGTACGCCAACGCCCCAATTAACAGGTCGGTCAATTGAAGTATTTCAACTTCGTGGGATCTAATTAATTGAATTCCGGTAATAATATCCCTCGAAAAATCATATTGATCGTTGCACAGTACCTCATGCAATTTTTGGACTTTCTGGCCGCCATGGGTGTCTTTGTAATCCATGTAAATCCGATATACATCTCTTTTATTAATAATCTCTTTCAACATCTCGAAATACATTTTATAGTACCATTTGTCATGATCCTGATTGAAATCAGCGTGCCTTAATTGTGATTTATTTTGGATTATAACAGCTCTGAAATGGAGATCTTTGTTAGAAAAGAAATAATCGACCAATTCGAGATAAAAATCAATTTTGGACTCCGATATTTTTATCCACTTTATTTCGAACTGTTTCGATAAGCTATGCTTTTCTTTTATCGCCCTGATTTCCCTGAAAATCACATCCTTTCGAATAGCGGGACACCATACCGCACCGAGCACCATCACGTCGATATGGTCATTCTCTAAATGGCAACTCTCATCACAATAAATATTAATTATTCTCATAACGAAGATATTTAAATAAAATCTCTCCCCATTAAATCATTGTCCTCGTTCATGCAGTACAATCAAAGTTCAAGACTTCCCCTCCACCACCGCGATCTCCTCCTCCGTCAACCCGTACAACTGGTACACCAACCAATCTATCTCCCGCTCCAGCGCCGTTGTATCTGTCTGCGGATCGGTACGCTTTGATGCCAGAATTTGATCAACAAGTATTACAATTTTGGAAACGCTTTGACTGTTTTCCGGAATCAGTGGAGGAATTAACAGGGGTTCCAGTGCCTGCACGCTAACAATTACATCACCAGTACCTGTTTTCGGCGCCAAATCATATAGCTGTTTATATCCTATTTTTGAATTCATAACGGCGCAGAGATATTTTAAATTACTGCCGGTCATAATACAGGTGCTGTCCTGACAAAACATGAAATTTGTATCATGGCCAAAATGTAAAACAGAACCAATCCTTTTCCACACTACCTTCTCCTTCTCAAATTCGGGATAGTAGGTAGCGGCACATCGCTGTAAAGCGTACCATTCATATCTTATACCCGTTTCATCCTTGTTTCTTTTCGATAGAGCATTTTTAAAATGCTGCAAATGGCGATAAACTGCAGGATATTGTTTTTTAAATTCTAATTCTGCTTTTTGACTTGCTCCCTGTATTGATTTATCTTTATGCAATGGAAAATGCCAAGGAACGAAAATAATCCACAATCCAGCCCATTCGTAACCATATCGCTTAATATCCCTGCCTTGTAAAATAGGTTTTAAGATTCTTTCACTTTTAGGATCCTCTGCAACAAGGCGATCACGGATTTCAGTATCAATAATAAATGCTTCATTTAAGCCTGTTAAAACACCACGATAAATTTTCACATCCCACTCTTTAAGTGGTCTCCCGATCCGCTCAATTTTTTTCCTCAGTTTCTGTTCTGCCTCGCCGCCGATAAACCACGCGTCAGAAGTTAGATTTTTAAGCGATACTCTGTTTTTCATGATAAATTCACTGAGAGCACTTGTTTCATCATCCTTCGTTAATGCAATCGCCTTAAGGTTTTTTTCATTCTCTTTCTTCTGGATGAGCAGGATATTCGTATCTACAATAGCGTTCTCAAAAATACCAGGGCCTAAATCAACGAGAAGTTTAGGATTTTGAAAAAGGAAGAATTTCCGCAGACTTTTGCCATAGCCGGTGCGCATCCATTTATTGCTTGAGATAAAACATAGATGGCCGTTTGTATTCACTATTTTTAGCCCGTTCTCATAAAAAAGTGAATATATGTCACCAGTCCGTTCAAAGGTAACATATTGACAGTTCCTGTACATATCAGCAAGTTTACCGCCGTCTTTTTGTAATTGGACATACGGCGGATTCCCAATCACAATATCAAATCCATCCGCAATCCCAAGCATCCATTCCGGATCGAAGAATGGAGAAGAAGTATTCTGGTTATACGGATTCCAGTCAGCCAGTTGCCGGGCAGATTTATCATACCATCCGTCGGCAATCAGCAGTCTAGCAATTTGATTCCTGAGTTGTTCGTCGAGCTTCCTCAGACGGATTTTTTCCTTGCGGCTGCGGGCGCTGAAATGATTCTTGCGGACATCCTTTAGCTCATCCTCAAGCCGGTCTATTTCATGGTTGCGCAGCGCTATTTGCGCCGGTTTATCCAATCCGATCAGTGTATTTGCTGCCACAAATTTTGTTTCCAGGTTAGGCAAAGCCCGGATGTTCAGATTAGGCTTCGCCGGATCGACCTTTTGATCGATCACCAGGGAGATGAAGAAGCGCAGTTTGGCGATCTGGATCGCGATCGGCTGAATATCCACCCCGTAGATGCAGTTCTCGATCAGGTAGAGTTTGCGCCCGTAATCCAGTTCATTATTCAGAAAGGCGTCTTCAATGGAGTCGATGTTCATTTCCAGGTCATGCAGCAAGTGTTCGCGGATGGCAGTATCTTCGACTTTTTCGGCTTCATGAACGGCACTTTGCACCCTTTCGATCTGACGGTTCTTCCATTTCTCATTATACGGATCGAGTTTATGTAGCAGGTAAACCAGCTTATGCAGGATACCCATCGGGAAAGCGCCGCTGCCGCAGGCTGGATCGAGTATTTTACACTTATCAATTACGTTGATCAGGGCATCGACTTGCTCTTCTTTGATAAATGGGTGCGCCTCTTCGGTATATGACAGGGTGTTCCGCAGTAATTTGCCGAGCGTCTCCATATCCTTGAATTCGGAAATCTGCTCTTTCAACTGGGTTTCGAGATAGGCCACCAGGGATTCATCCACCATATAATTGACAATCTCGCGCGGCGTGTAGAAGGAACCGGTCGCCTTGCGGGCAGTGGTATGTGTTTCGGGATTATAGATTGCCAACAGGTTTTCGAAGACTTTACCCAGGAGTTCCGGGTCAAGGGCGATTTCTTCTTCGATCGGCGTATTCTCTTCGATGGTAAATTTATAACGTCTGAATATGTTGATGATGCCGCGGAATTCCTCGGACTTATGTCGTATATCACCATACACATCGCATTGATCGACTTTTTTCAATTCGGAGAAAAAGATTTCATCGGGGACTTTAAGTTTTTCTTCATTTTGGGGATGATCGGAGAAGCAATCGATTCTTTTGATTACCCGCTTGCCGGCTTCTTCTGTTTCACAGTCGAGATTTTCGAATAGTCCGCCATTCAGGAAAGGGATATTTTCGAATAACGCCAGGGCTTGCTCTGGTTCTTTAAAAAACCGGGCATAGCGATACGCCGGTTGCAGATGCTGGTCACTGTGAAAACCATCTTCACGCTGGACGAACTTACGGCTGTCCGGTTTGTCCTTATTCATTTCAAGATTCAGGGTGGCAAAGAATAGGTTCTGCAGAATGGCTTTGTAATAAGTGCTTCCGTTCTTGTCTGAATAATTCAGGATTTCCTTCAGAAAATCCTCATCGAACAATTTTTCCGGTACCAGGCCCTTCTCCTTAATGAACCAGGCAAAGATCAGGCGAGTGATCAGGCGGATCAGGGCGATGGAGTTACGTTTCTCGGCGTCTTTCTCGACGTCATCGGGGAATAGGACCTGGGATTTTGCATAAAAATACCATGCCGAAATTTCCCGGTAAAATCGCTTGTTGAGTTCTTTGGTATCCAGTGTCTTTTGCCAGGCGGCGTGCAATTCTTTAAAGTTGCTGAATTTATGGATTCGTCTGAGTTCTTCAAGAGAAAGATCGAAGAGAATCTCAATATGCGCCCGGTGGGGATCGACAATTCGGATATCTTTAATCAAAGTGACTTTTTCAAGAACATCCCGGGATTCTTCTTTTTTATGCTGTCGGCGGTCGATGATGGCAAAGGTCAGGTAATCGCCGTACTTAAAAAGAATAAACACCGGCGGCTTGAATATTTTATTTACTTCCCGCGTTATCTGGGCCAGGATTCCCCGCGGATAGGTTTTCGGTTCCAGCTCAATTGCATAAAAGAGATAGGATTGCATCCGGTCAATATCAAACTTAACCTCGAATAACGATCCCTGTTTGGACAAGTCTTCACCGGTAACTTGAAAGAGCAGATTGGCATTCAGCCAGTTTGGAATCAGGGCTTTCTCCTGATTCAGACCCCGCTCACAGAGCTGGTTTTGATCCAGTTTAGCCTTGTAATTACTTGCATATCCCAGAACTGTAAACAAGTTTTCGGCATTGGTCAGGAAATCGCCGGTTTGAAATTGCTGAATATATGACTGAATATTCTCTTTTTGTTCGCGCTCTTCAGGTCTCAACTTTTGTTCCTTTATTTGATGACTAACCAGGTTATCAATTCAAATTCCGTCTCCTCACTTACAAAGGCGTCAGTGGGCGGCAGGACAGCGCTACGGGAATTGAACAGCTGATCTGTCGCGCGGCGCGTAAACGTCTGCGCGATGGATTTGACTGCCAACTTCAGCAAATCCGAGTATTGCTTCATATCATTGCCATTTAGTGTTTCGGAGTCGAACCGACGGCATAAATCCTCGACAGGTTTAGTCTTACCGGCGCACAGCATTCTGAAAATTTCCAGGATTTGTTTCGGATGGGTAAACGTGAACCGGACAAATCTATCTTCCCGGACATAGACGAGAAAATAAGGCTGCAGCGGATTGACCTTTTGATTTTCTACTGCGTCTTTCTTTTGCATTAGGCAGAAGACGACGCCCGGTTGGATGATGTCAGAGATATTCTGATCAAACAGAGTGGCTCGTTCGATAATATGCGGAACGACTGCATACAAGCCCAATGGAGAATCTTTCAATAATTTCTTATTAGCTTCAATATAATTGGCCAGTTCGATCCTGAAATCATCCAGCGTGAATTCACTAAGGTTGACCGATTCGTCAAAGTCTTCAAGATCAAGGATTTCGTCTTTGAGTCTCATCAACTGCTTATCGCGATATTTGAGTTCGTCTTTGATCAGCTCTTTAATCTCATCGGTGTTCAGGATATTATCTTCCGCGGTCGCTGTAATATCGACCAATGCCATCCGCGCTTCGACACGATGTTTAAGATTGATATATTTCTCAAGGTCCTTTGTAGGCCAGAAGTTGACCAGTTTCACTTCTGAATTAAGTGAGCCGATCCGGTCAATTCGACCGAAACGCTGGATAATCCGCACCGGATTCCAGTGGATATCGTAATTGATCAGGTAATCGCAGTCTTGTAAGTTTTGCCCTTCCGAAATACAATCAGTCGCAATCAAAATGTCAATTTCGTCATCCTGGGGCATGCCTTTCATCTGCTTGCGTTTTTTCGCAATTGGAGAGAAGTTCGCCAAAATCCAGGCATAATCCGTTCTTCCCGTAAATCCTTTCGGAGAGAACGTCGTTGTACATCCCCCGGAACCGCCAGTTACCAGGGCAATGTGTACTTTGAGTTCATGTTCCGCCCAATCTTTGATATTATTGTACAGATATTTGGCAGTATCGGCGAATGCCGTGAATACGATAACTTTCCGGTTTAGTTTGCCCTGACTGTTTTGCGTTGGATGACTGATCTTGCTTTCAATCAATACCCTCAGCTCTTTCAGTTTGGCGTCTTTGTCAGGAACTACCAGGAGAGCAGAATTATACAGTACAGTTAATTGATCTTTATCTTTTTTAAGATCGGTCAGCCATCTGTCACAATCCAAATGTTCAAGTTTGAATGTAACTTTCTTACCGACTTCGAAAGCGTCCTTCAATTCGTCATCTTCATCCGTTGGTACTTCCGATTCTGAATTATCAAATTCCGTTTGTGGATTTTTCAGCTGCTGAAAATGGGTGATTTTCTTTTCGAGAGTTTCAATTTTATCAATCGTGCGTCCCGTCGTAATCTCAAAGGATTCAATCGAACTTTCCAGCCGCTTCATAAAATTGATCTTCATCATCCCGATTAAAAAACTTTCACGATCGCGCTGGGTGAACTGGATAAAGCCGGACGTCCGGGCTTTTTGTTCATAGTGAGATACCCATTCCGGTAAAATGTATTTCGACGGATTAAAAAGTGATAAGGCGTATTTCTCGATCTCATCGTTGACTTTATCATAGGAAAGGAACCGTCCGGAAAGGTCAATTTCCGAAAAAATAGATACCGGCTTCGAGCGTTTCGGAAATCCACCTATTTTGCTGATTTCGCCCTGGTAATAGCGGTGAATATGTTTGCGGGAACGGGCAATCGTTAGTTCATCAAGTAACCTGAAAAAAGATGAGTCCAGTTCGTTCAGTAAATCTCTGGAATTCTTCTGTTCTTTGATACGCTTCGCCGCCCATTCGGTGAACTTCATTTGCGCGACTCTCAATGTTTCCTTGACGCTGCGAATGGCCATTGACTCCGGTGCGGCAAAAGCATCGTCTTTTTCTTCAGTGATGAAGGAAATCTGATTGCGGAGATCGCTCAGTGTATTGTTCACCGGCGTCGCTGAAAGCATCAGCACTTTGGTGCGTACACCGGATTTTAAAATATCCTCCATCAAGCGTTCATAGCGACTGTGACGAATGATATTCCCGTCTTCATCCCTTTTGCCCTTGATGTTGTTTCTGAAATTATGCGATTCGTCAATGACTACCAGATCAAAAACGCCCCACTGAATGTTTTCCAGATCGATATCACCTGAAAATCCGACAGTTCGGCTCAAATCGGTATGACAGAGAACCGAAAATCCAAACCGGTCCTTGAGAAATGGATTAAGCGTACTGACGTTATGGGCCTGGTAAACCGTCCAGTTGTCTTTCAATTTCTTCGGGCAGAGAACCAGCACCCGTTCATTATGCA
>CAZPRY010000071.1:0-14821 GCA_964589175.1 uncultured bacterium | reverse complement strand
AACGAGCCAGAAGCCCTGTCCCGCAATTGGCCCTATTTTAACCGGACAGTAGTGTTCACTAACAATGAAATCGGTTAAAAAACTTTCATCTTTTCCTAAAAAAAGAAGAGTATCCTTAATTACATTTCCCAATGAATCCAACTTCACAAAGAATCCTCTCCATCGATTATCCCACAGGCCTGATCCGCCGAGATAATAACAGGTGTCTGATTCAGACCAAAATAATTTGTCTGGAGCAGTTTGCCCTGTACCGGCATACACTTGACGACTCCATTCCACCCTTAAGTCATTGTCAAGTTTTACCATCCAAACGCGCTGATCCTTTCCCATCGTGGCAAACGCCACCCCAGATGGGGTTTGGACTATGTAGCGCGGAGACCATAGATATGGTTCCAGTTCAAGATACAAAATTTCTTGTTTAATTTCATATTCCTGGGAGAAAGCCCAGGAAAAAACCAAACACAACGCAAAAACGATATAATTTTTTTTCATATTGTTATATCTCAGACCTTGGCCTATTTTTCATCTCCATAAAAAATCATCACTTTACCAGCGTCATCTTCTTGACGCTATTGAAAGTTTCTTTTTTATCCGTAGATATTGCAGCTATCTGAAAGAAATATACGCCGGATGCCATCTCATGCGCATCCCAAACTGCGTGGTATAAACCCGGTTCTTGAACGTTATTGATTAGTTCGGATACTATCTGCCCCGTCATGTCGTAAATCGTGATATTCACTCCACTCGTTACTGGCAGGGCGTATTCAATTGTCGTGGTCGCGTTAAACGGATTTGGGTAGTTCTGTTCCAATCGGCAATTTTTCGGCTGGGGATTTTCATCGTCTATTGGATTGATGCCCTGAAAGATAACGATAACTTGGGGAACATTTTCTTGGGTATATCCCCCTAAGAAAATATTTCCCGAGATTGGATCATATACTCCGGCGGATGTTCCACCAGGGAAATATCTTTCCCATTGGGTTTCCGCCGTGTTTCCATTAATCCGAAACACAAATGTTTCGGATATGGCCACTCGACCAATCGTTCCAACGAGAATTAAATCGCCAGAACCATCATCGAGAGAAAAAACACATTTTGTCCAGGATTCAATTCCTGGGCGGATATTAAATTCTTTTTCCCAAAGGATTTCTCCCTGGGAATCGAATTTTTTCAAAAAAGTGCCGTTTGAGCTTTTTCCTGTAATTAGAAATTTGTCATCGGCATCAGCGACAGCTCCGTAGATTTGCCCAACCCGGGGGAAGACCTTTTTCCATATCAGATTTCCTTCTTCATCTAATTTCATAATGTAATTTTGTCCTTCGGGTAAGGTATACCCGAAAATAATCATTCCTCCCGTTTCAGTTTTTAGAATTTTTTCCAATCCCTGATCTTGAAATTCTGTTTTCCAGATTTCCTGGAAAGAATCTGAAAAACAACAGATATAACTCTTAGCAACAGTAGGATTCTGACAATTAGCACTACCGATTACAAAAATGTTTTTTTCACTGACAACAAAATCTGTGAGAAAAACCTCGTATGTATCCGGATGAACAAACATTTCCTGAATAAGGTTTCCCATTGAGTCTAATTTCACTAGGAACCCTTTCCAGCGATTATCCCAAAGGCCACTGCCTCCGAGATAAAAGCAACTTTCATTTTCAGACCAGACAAATCCATTAGGACTGGCATATTCTGTTCCGAAAACTTCTTTACACCAACTGAGATTACTTCCAGTTTGGTCGAATTGACCCATCCAAATCCTTTCATTTTTCCCCGTAGTGGAGAAAATGATATTTCCGGATGGCATTACTACCATTTGCTCAAAGCCAGCTAAATGGTTAGACAATTCTGGAAACGGTACCTGGGAGAAACCCCAGGAAAAAACCGATACAAAAACGATGATACATAGCTTTTTCATGGTTTCCTCACTTAAACCTATGCAAATAGTGAGATTTGTATCCTTGGATAATTCTCCATTTACTTCGTTTTCTTCTAGTCGACTTAGCTGTGACAGGGTTAACCAGAATCCGAATATTCCTGTTTCCCCACGGCTCCGCCGCTGTGAGTCCCATGCCCGATCAAAAACATACAGAACCCAGCGGCTGAACCCATACCGAAATGCCGAAGTCCGAAGAAATCCATTAACTGTTTTACCGTTGAGGAAATATTAATTCAGAAAATTCTGGAAGGCAAGCTGAAAATGGAGCGAGGAAGGGGGTGTGGGGGAGTAAAAAGGTTGATTGGTTGACTGGTTTATTGGTTTATTGGTTAATTGGTTAATTAGGAAAATACCCCGTGTTCTGTGACCTCTGAGATTAATAGGACATAATATCTGTGTTTATCTGCCGGCCTATTCGGTCAGGCGGGCCTGCCCGTTCTATCCGATGGACGCTAATCCGCGGCAAAACATGATCTTCCGGCAATGAAAATTCTAATAAACAAATCACAAAAAACAAATAATCACCAAACTTCAATTATTCAAATACCAAACGAAACTTCGTAACTATTGTATAATCATTTTATCGGTTCGTATGGAGGAATGGAGTCGTAGAAACCGGACCTCTCCGTCAGGAGTCCCCTGGACCTTGTCCGGTAATAATTCGCATTCATCCGCGATGTTTATGCCGCCTGTGTTGCTGTTGACACGCCCGACAAATTCTTCAACCCGTTTCGGAGTTTGATCCGCGGCTTGAATCAATGTCACACGCTCATCAGGGCCGTAATCGCTTCATCCTTTTCGGATCGATCCTACCTATCAAGCTGTCGTAAAAAGTCTGAATACAGCTGATCCCTCTTCAATGAAGGATCGTAGCTTCGGCGGCGGCACTCTCTTGGAGGATCGGTAAAACGCGAGTTTATCGCCGGTCCCTTCAGTACATAGCCCCTTGTGCTGTTCGTAATAGAGCAGGCACGCATCGCTGAAAAGATTCCGGATCGCCTGTTCTTCGGTACCGCGTAAAAGGTATTGCCTGGAGAAGGTCGGATTAGAATCGAAATCGATGTCCTGATAACCGAAAGCGTTTCCGATCTTATGAAACAAATTCTCGGGGCGCAGTGTAAACACCGGCAAGTGCAGGCGGCTGCATTGGTACAGGATCACGGTCTGTACCCATGTGTGAGAGTTCTTTCCGCCCCCGGTGGTGTAGCGATAATCCATTATCGTCACAAGCGTATCATCGGACCTACCGGTCAAAACATTCGTGATTCGTCTGCGATGGCCCTGTGTGAATAGATGAAATTGATTCACCGACGCCAGTAATGAATCGCTCCCTTTCGCTGAAAATGAGTAATCCAGCAATCGGGCCAGTTTTTCCAGGGCTTCTCTCCGTTTGCGCTCATAGTAACGGACTGCAACGATGATCACTGCTATAAGGGCGGCAATACCCCCGAAAATCAGAAAATATTTCATAAACTCTCCCTCCAGGCGTTTATCAGCATTATCCGGTCTCCTTCCTCCGGGCAATCTTCCCGCACGTATAATATTCCGGATACTCTTGCCCAAATCATAGCTGATCTCATACTAATCAAAAGATCAGAACAAGTCAATTGGAATATTATTGGTGTGAAGCGGCCTGTTACCTGCAGTGTTCAAAGCAGGACAAACTTCAGCATGGACAGATCCGAATGATCGTTATTACTGGATGGTGATCTCAAGCGAATCCAGCAAAGTCATGGCTTCCGGCATTGTAAATATTGCATGTTTTATTGTGTTGATCAGAGGATTAATCGAATAATTCTGAGCGTTTGTAAAATTGGCTTTCGTCAAATCTGTGTTCTCAAAAATGCTGCCTTTTAAATCCGAACCGGAAAAGTTGGATTTGGCTGCGTTCGTTCGAAAAAAATCACATTGATTAATGTGACTATCCGAAAAATCAGATTCTTTTAATTCGAGCAAGGAAAAATTACATTTCATAATCTGTGAGTTCCGAAAACCGATTTTTACGATGAACGTACTGATTTGCGTGAAATCCACGCCCAAAATTTTACAGTCATCGAAATCCACATTATGTAATTTGGTGTCACTAAGCTTTATCGCGCTAAGATTTGAATTGGCGAACCTGCAATCCACAAACAGAGAATTTGAAAAGTCACTATCCGTAAAATCGCAGTCGGTAAATGTGCACTTTTCAAAGGATTTCGATCGGATATCTTCTACTTCACGGATCCCGTTAAAGTCGATATTTTCAAAATACTCATCTTTTTGAATATTCATTGAAATTCCATTTTACTGAATTAGCCGCTGTCGATACCGGGCAAGGTCGGCAACGCCGGTAGTGCGCACCAAATCTATTTTAGTGAAAAAATTCGCTACAAAAAAACGCTAAGTTTCAAATCCAGAGGGCAATTCTCGCAATTCCGCAGTGAATTGATTCGATCAATATTTAACGTTCAGTTTAGATGATTATTCATTCACATTTTAACAAACGTTGCTTCCCGGCGGCGAATAAAAGCAGTGGTATTGAGTGCCTGTAATAACTGATTATAAGGCTATATTTTGTTATCATCCCTGCAAGGCTTTGTTCAACTTCCCTACATCTTCATTCTTAGCAATAAATCCCCAGTCCAAAAAATAGATTTCCCAGTTATTATCGGTTTTTATGATTTGAAATGTTTGACGTACCTGCATTATTGGGCTCCAGTCACCTACAGTAATTTGTTCAATGACAATAGCAGACTTTCCATCGTCAGCCAGCTTGATTTTACGTGTATCGATATTATAACTGTAATCTATTGGATCGGAAAACGCCGCCGTCCACATATCGATTAATGTTTTTTTAACCAATACTTCAGAAGGATCAGTTCCACAGAACAGGCCATCATCTGCTGCTAATTCAGTTAAAACATCAATATCTTTGGCATTCCAGGCATGCATATACTTGTCAGCCAGTTGTGTAATAGCATCATTCACGGCCTTCAGATCCACAGATTCAGTCCGGACCTCTGGCGCGCATCCGGCCGTCATTATTACGGCAAAGATCGCAAGAAAACAGAGTAATTTCATCGTTTTAAAGTTTTTGCAGAATTCACATGTTTGTTTATACATGGCAAATATCCTCCTCTTTGAATCTATAATAATCATTCCGCTTTCGATTATCAAGTTTTTATTCTCGATACGGGGCTGTGATTCATAGCGGTAGAAACAAACGCCAGGAATGCGCAAAGGTTGCTAAGAGGAAATGAAAATTATGTATAGGTGGAGAAAACGTATTCTTAGCGAACTCCAAGGTTTTCTTGGCGCCTTTACGGTGAAATTCCCTGTAAAACCTGTTTAGTCGCTGCGCTCCGGAAACAGGTTTTTAATCCGTTTTCACCTCTAAAAATCTGGCTGAAACAGAATTCCGGCAAGACATCTTTTCCGGTTGCTGTGAATCTAAGTTGGCATGTCAAGGGCAATAAACAGGAGGAGAAATGTTTGTCAATTACCTGAAAGTCGCATTCCGAAATCTATCCAGGCAAAGGCTGTACTCCTTTATCAACATCACCGGACTGGCCGTCGGTATTACGGCCTGCATCCTGATCATGCTCTTTGTCCGTTACGAACTCAGCTATGATCGTTATCATGAAAAAGCCGACCGGATCTATCGTCTGGGAGAAGACGCTGCTCTCAAAGGACGTTCCTTCAGACTGGCGGTGACCGCGGCTCCTTTCGGCCCGGCGCTCGTGCGCGATTATCCGCAGGTCGAGGCCTGCACGCGGGTGCGCAACTTCGGTTACCCGGTGATCCGCTATGGAGTAAAAGCCTTCAGCGAGGAGCGCTGGTTTACGGTCGACTCCAGTTTTTTCGAGGTCTTTACAGTCAAATTTCTGGCCGGCGATCCCGGGACGGCGTTGGTGCAGCCTAATACGGTGGTGATCACGGAATCCATGGCCGAAAAATATTTCGGTGACGAGAATCCGATGGGCAAAACACTCAATTCCGATAAGCGCCGCGATTATATCGTCACCGGTGTGATCGAGGATTCGCCGTCCAATACGCACTTTCACTATGACTTTCTGGCTTCGCTGGAAACCTATCTGGATGAGAGCAGCAGCCAGCACTGGTTCAGTGAAAATTACTACACTTATATTGTAGTACAGGAAGGCGTCGACCCGCAGGAGATCGAGAACGTTTTTGCAGAAGTGATTCAGCGTTACGTCGGCCCCCAGATACAACAGCTGAGCGGATTGTCATTGGAGCAGTTTCTTGGGGAAGATTCGCATCTTCGATATTTTATGCAAGCATTGCCGGACATCCACTTACACTCGAATCTGGATATTGAGATTGAACCGAACGGCGACATCAAATATGTTACCATCTTTTCAATAATCGCCCTGTTTATTCTGCTGATCGCCTGTATTAATTTTATGAATTTATCGACGGCGCGCTCTGCTAAACGGGCAAAAGAGGTCGGTATTCGCAAGACCCTGGGTTCCAATCGCGGAAGTCTGATCATGCAGTTTTTGAGCGAATCGATTCTCATGGCGCTCCTGGCCGTGCTCATCGCGATGGTGCTGGTTAAAATATTGTTACCTGGATTCAATAACCTGATCAGCGGCCAGCTACATCTTTCATATTTCGATAATCCCGGGATCGTTCTGTTTCTGATCGGATTGGCCCTTGCCGTTGGCCTGCTGGCCGGCAGTTACCCGGCGCTCTTTCTGGCTGGCTTTCAGCCGATCAAAGTTCTCAAATCCGACCGGCAGTTGAAAAGTAAGAATTCCTGGCTGCGCAGCGGACTCGTCATTTTTCAGTTTACCATCTCGATTATCCTGTTCACGGGAGCGATTATCGTCTATAATCAGCTGAGTTACATGCAGAATAAAAAACTGGGTTTCAAGAAAGAGCAACTCCTGGTTGTGGAAAAGACGGACGATCTGCGACAGGATCTTGCGGCGTTCAAACGGATTTTGGCGGATAATCCAGCAGTTCTTAGTGTAACTTCATCGACCTCGATCCCGGGCAGAAGTTTCTCCAACAATGGGCACCGTATCGAGGGCCAAACGTATGGCGAGATTGTTCCGTTGGCTCAGTTCTGGGCGGATCATAATTTTGCGCAAACGTATCAACTGGAGATGGCCCGGGGGCGCTTCTTTGAAGACGGCCGGGTCAGCGACTCCTCCGCCGTAGTCATCAACGAAGCCTGTGCGAAAGTCATCGGCTTTGATGACCCGATCGGCAAGAAGATCTTCAGTTTGCGCCGTCCTCCCGAAGAAGATGCTCCTTATACAATCATCGGTGTTGTTAAAAATTTTCATTTTCAATCGCTGCACAAAGAAATCGTACCGGTAGCCATCAAATTAGCGGACAGCCGGGGTGGGCAGAGATTCACGACCCTTAAGGTTGAGACCGATTATCTCCCCGCGACGATCGCCACCATTGAAAAAGAGTGGAAGAAGCTGGCCAATGGGCAGGGACTCGAATATGTTTTTCTGGACGATGACTACAACCGCCTCTACGCCAACGAACAGCAGACGCGCCGGATAGTCACGGTTTTCTCATTTTTGGCGATTGTGGTAGCCTGCCTTGGGCTTTTTGGACTGGCCTCTTTTTCGGTCGAGCAGCGTACGAAAGAAATCGGCATCCGCAAGGCGCTTGGTGCAACTGTGCCGGGAATTTTCGGTCTTTTATCGAAAGACATTCTGAAATTGGTGATTCTGGCGACGTTGATCTCGTTCCCGATTTCATATTTCATCATGAACAGCTGGCTGCAGAATTTTGCTTACCGGATCAATTATAATTATTTCGGATTCGTTTTCGCCGGGCTGATTGCCTTCCTGGTGGCGATCCTGACGGTCAGTAACCAGGTTGTCAGAGCCGCCCGTTCCAACCCGGTATCCTCACTTCGCTACGAATAAAGATCTCCCTATTGATCCCTTGTTCACCCCTAAGTCCTCTCGTCGACCCTCCATCGACGGGAGGACTCCTCTTTTTAACCGGGGTTAGGAGCGGTAGCCGGGCATGAATTGTTGAACTATTTATAATTAATATTTATGAGTAATGTAACATTGGCACTGGGCCTTGTAAACATCAGAATTATGCAGTTTACGAGTCGTGAGGGAAAAAATACAATTTATAGATTGTGAAATGATACAATTTATATTATTTTCGAGTAAATGTGCACACCATCGAAAATTTTCAAAATCATTTTAATACTCTATGCTTTGTTTGTGATATTGTTTTCCATTTGTTGGGTTCCGTTTTCTCATAACAATGATATAAAATACGGTCCTATATGGATGCCCCCACAATATTTTTTTGATTCAAATAATCAATTATCTATCGCGAGATCTGGATGGCGATATTACAAATTTGATTTTAAGATTTGGTTTGTTGAAATGTTCACTTTACATGTAGTATTAGGTGTTGCATTTATATGCCTTAAAAATAGAGACACTATAAAAAAGTAAAAAAATGAATGTGCAATTATTCAAATTACCTGAACATATTTATATTGATAAAAAAATAGTATCGTCGATTTTTATAACGATTGCATTTCTTATATTTGGTCCAAGGCGGTATGTTTTATATTTGATGAATATTTCATTTTTGCCGTCGTTCATGAGTCCATATATAGGAATTACTTTCATTTTTTTGTTTTCACTTCTTATAATAAACGTCTTCTTGTGGCTATATTTTAAAATAAGAAATAAAAGAAATCCTGAACCAAGAGGTGAGTGGGATATATAGAAGGAGGTTTTGTCGAGTTGAAATGATATAGTCCAACAAAAAATATTTTTATACTGTTTTATTCTTTCTCTGCGAATATATATTTCCTTTCTTATTTGAAACCTGTTTTTTTATCAAGACACTATCATCCATGTACTCCCCACGTTCCGCTTACTTCTGTTCGAGCACTTTCTTCTCGCCGGCCGCTTCGGCTTCTTTTTTGATTTCGGGCTCAAGTGGCTTGGTCTCGATATTCTTCTGCTCGGCCTTTTTGAGCACTTTTTTCTTAACGGGTTTGGATTCTTTTTTTACCGGCTCCGTTTTCTCATCGATTGGAGTGGGCTTGACCGGTTCGATTGTTTTAGCCTGAGATGACGGAGTCTTCTCTTCGCAAGGCTCGGAGCGGGAATCTCGTGCGGTGGGTGAAACCGGAAAGGTCTGGATTGCCGGTTTTTCAGGCGAAGGTCGCGGGCTTTCCTCCTCGATACTCTGGGTTTCGTCCGGCCCGACCCGGCTGGGAGCATAATAGCGATTGGGTGTATAGTTTGGTGTTTCCAGAAGTTGTTTCTCGGGAGCAGTCTGTGGTCCGGTTGCGGGCATCTTTTGGAGCAGCTTATGATTGTCCCGGGAGAGAGTATCACGCCGAAAATACTGCTCATCCTGATCTTTAGTCTTCTGCAATTGATACTGCATGAATTTCTCTTTTTTCTGCATGGCGCTAACTTCAGTTGACGGCATTCGTTCGATTCCTTCCAGACTTTTCTCGTAGCGGTGGATGGCCAGAATCTGCTTCTTCAGTTCCTGATTGCGGGCGGCGCCGGGACTTTGCCCGAGGGCCGTGACGTTCTCTGTCAATACGCCGCGCGCGGATTCGATCTTGCCTTCATCGACCATTCGCATGGCTTTCTGCATCGATACCGTCGAGCCCAGCAGGGCGACGCCTGCACCAACCGTCGGATTATGATGTTCCCGAATCCGTTGCCGGTCCGATGTGGGTGTTACGTGCAGCGACGACTTTTCTTCGGTCTGATTGCCGCCGCTGGTGGCGTCGTGGTAGAGCAGGGAAATATCCGCGAAGGGGGAGGAGCCGCCGTAATCCCGCGGCGGGCGGACTTTCAGGACCATCTTGCGATGCTCGTTTGAGTAGATGTCGCCGACGCTGAGAATGACCCGGTTGCCTTCACGCTGATAGAGATAACCGTAACTATCTTCGATTTGCGCACCTTCGGGGATCTCCACGCAGATAGTCACGTTCTGAGCGCCGATCGCCAGCAGCCCGCGCAGTTCCCGTGAAAAAATGGCGGGGATATCTTCGGGAACTTCGATATAATAGTAATTGCCGTTTCCGTACTCGCCGAGTCCCAGCATTAAATCTTCATTGTAATCGAGGCCCACGCCGAAAGTTGAGATCGAAATACCCTGGGCTGATTTTTCACGGCAGATGTTTTCCAGCGTCTGCTGATCGACAATTCCACGATTGGCCAGGCCGTCCGAAAGCAGCAGCACCCGGTTCACCTGCCCGCTGCGCGCATTCGCCTGAACCTGCGAATATCCTTCCAGCATACCGCCGCTCAGATTGGTGGAGCCGTCGGCTTCCAGGCCCAGAATGCGGCGCAGAAAATCGTCTTTGTTGATAACGCGGCGGGCATCGATCACGGTCTCGACGCTGGTCTGGTAAGCCACCAGCGAGAGGACATCGTCCATCGTCAGGTTGCGTACCACGAAGGCGGCCGCGCGTTTTACATAATCCAGTTTGCGATTGGATGACATGCTGCCGCTGCGGTCGAGCACCAGGGCGATGTTCAGCGGAACCCGTTCGTTTTCGCTGATCTCGCGCGCAAACAGGTCGATCTGCACGTAGATGGGATTATCGCTTCCCGTTTCCCAATAGCTGTTGTCCGTGGCGGTTTCCATGTATAATGGTTTGCTGCCGCTGAAGGTAACCGGCTCGCCGTCGGGTTCTTCGATAATCTCGATCCGGTCGCCGGTCAGTCGTTCGATGATCTGCTCGGCCAGCTGGTCCACGGCCGTGATGATTTCGCTGTCGGATTGCCACTCCTTTTTCTCGGCCAGCAG
This sequence comes from uncultured bacterium, assembly GCA_964589175.1. Taxonomy (GTDB): domain Bacteria; phylum Fidelibacterota; class UBA2242; order UBA2242; family UBA2242; genus CAZPRY01. Next base: position 4,098 of record CAZPRY010000071.1, on the reverse strand, counting down.
CACCTCGCTGGTTTTGACGTTGATCAGCCGGGAATCGATCCGGTAGACATTGCCGATCCCGAGAATGCTGCCGGTCAGAATCGATTCCGCACCCAGCATCTTGCCGATCTCCGCAGCGGTGCTCTCATCGATATTTCCCGACAGGCTGAGTTGCATTTCCTGAAGCACGGTTTCGAGCCGGGCCCGTTCGACGATCACCAGTTTATCGCAAATCGACAAATCCGTGATGAGAATTTCGGGAACCGCCTGCTCGATAAAATCCAGGTCGCTTTCCTGGGTCAGGTTCCTGAAATCCATGATGGCGACGCGCATCCCGGCCTGCCCCGATACAATCAACGGCAGCATGCAAATCGAAATAAGAACAACGATCAAGGTGAAACGACGGTCACTTTTCATATGATTACCTCCCGGGCATGGTTAGCAAAATATATTACTTTCACTCCTGTTTCCAAAATATGTTTCCGAGTCCCGGCGTATTTTTGTAATTTCCGATCGGAATCGGCGAATATTTTCAGGTTTACGAAGACTTTTCAGCCGGGCATTTCTTAAAAAATTATTTCTCGGCCGATCGATTTTTAATTTTTTAGATTTTTTACCCGGCAATTCTTGAGTATCTATTAAATGAATCCTATATTTTAGATATGGGCAAAGCCTAGCCAAACAGTTCTAGTTTTTCTGAAAGGACATCTATGAAAGTGGAACAACTTCTATCCGATCGAACTCGTAACATACAGGCCAGCGCCATCCGGGAAATTCTGAAAGTGGTTTCGCAACCGGGCATGATCTCGCTGGCCGGTGGTCTGCCGGCCCCGGAAAGTTTTCCGCTGGATATCATCGGGGAACTGATGCCTAAAGTCATCGAAAAGTACCAATCGAATGCCTTCCAATACAGCCTGACCGAAGGATTTTTACCGCTGCGGGAGGTTCTGGCGGATTTTCTTAAGGTTAAAGGCCTGCACGTTACGGCCGCCGATATTGCCACGACCAGCGGTTCCCAGGGATTACTGGATGCGGTGGGGAAGGTCTTCATCTCGAGGGGCGACAAAGTGGCGGTTGAAGCGCCGACCTATCTCGGGGCCTTGCAGGCTTTCAATGCCTACGAGCCGCAGTACATCTGCATGGCAACCGATGACCAGGGCGTTATTCCCGAAGCCCTCGAAGCGGTGCTCAGGAATCACAAAATTAAATTCATCTACCTGGTGCCGACTTTCCAGAATCCTACCGGACGTACCCTGCCCCTGGAGCGCCGCAAGGCCGTAGCGGAAATCGTGCGGAAGTACGACGCCTTACTGATCGAGGACGATCCCTACAGCTATCTACGCTATCGGGGCGAGGAAATTCCCCCGATCTATACATTGGCTCCCGAGAATGTCCTGTATGCCGGCACGCTGTCGAAAATCCTGGCGCCCGGCTTCCGAATCGGGTTTTATATCGCCCCGCCCGAAACGCGGCCGTGGTTGCTGCGGGTCAAGCAGGGCGTCGATCTGCACACCAGCACCTGCAACCAGGCACTGGCCGCCGAGTATATCGCCGGCGGATACCTGAAGAATCACCTGCCTAAGATCATTAATATGTACAGGCCCAAACAGGAAGCGATGCTCAATGCTCTCGATCGCTATTTCCCCGATTCGTTCAATTGGTCGCGGCCGGATGGCGGTATGTTCATCTGGGCCGAGGGACCGAAGGGTTCGGATATGCTGGCACTTTACCAGAAAGCCATCGAGCGCAAGGTGGCCTTCGTGCCCGGCAAATATTTCTATACCTGCGCAGGCGATGGCTTGGAAACCATGCGCCTTAACTACACGATGGTCAGCGAGCAGGACATCGAGAAGGGAATTCGCATCCTGTCGGAAGTGATCCGGGACGAAATATAATTACGAATGGAAAGCCAGCCGGTTCGGGCATCAAACGGCCCGGCAAATTTTCTTGTCCGGCTGAATTCATTTGACTATTTTATCTCGGAATTAACGGGAACAGCAGCTCAATGATCGATTTATCGAAGATCAAAACCTACCCGATCCGTCATCGCAAAAACAAATTCTTTTTAAAGGACATGCTCCCGCTGGATGGCGATATCCTGCTGGATAATCCGGATATGGAGGAGATTGCCGGACTGATTGTCCGCGCCCGCGAGCTTGATGCCCCGGTGATCCTGATGCTGGGCGGTGCAGTGGTTAAGACTGGCTGTTCGGCAATCATCATCGACCTGATCCGGCGCGGTTTCCTGCAGCATGTCGCCCTTAACGGCGGCGCTTCGATCCATGACTTCGAACTGGCGCTGATCGGCGAGACTTCCGAGGATGTCGCCAACGGTCTGGAAGACGGCACTTTCGGCATGGCCGAGGAAACGCTGGCTCACATGAACCGGGCTCTCAACGAAGGAGCGCAAAAAAATTGGGGCTACGGTTATTCGATCGCAAAAAAAGTCGAGGAACTCAAGCTGCCGTACAGGGATTCGAACATTCTTTACAGCGCTGTGCAGGCCGGGATTCCCGGCACCGTTCATATCGCCATCGGCGGTGACATCATCCATCAGCATCCGAGTGCCGACGGCGCCGCACTGGGCAGGACGTCGTTCACCGATTTCCATATCCTGACCGATACGATTTCGCGCCTGAAAAACGGTGTGCTTCTCAATGTCGGGTCGGCGGTAAACCTGCCGGAAGTGTTTTTAAAATGTCTCACGATGTGCCGCAACCTCGGCTATGATGCGAGCAATTTCACGACGGTTAATTTTGATTTCATGAATATGTACAGGCCGCGCACACGCATCGTCGAATGGCCCAAGGTGCTCGGCTGCCGGGGCTTCGATATCCGCGGCAACCATGCTGAAACGATGCCGACGCTCTACCGGCATATTCTGCATCTTACCGAATCATAAGGCCTTCCGGGGAAAATGCCAACCGCGAACCTGCAACATCCGCAAAAAATTCTGATTATCCGCCTGACCTCGATCGGCGATATTATCCTTTCTTTTCCACTGATCCGCTCGCTGAAGCAACACTTTCCGCTGGCGCAGATCGATTTCCTGGTTGCGGCGCAATTCGAGGAATTGCTTCAACCGGTCAGGCCTCTGATTTCATCCGTGATTCCCTATGATAAAACCCGGGACAGGGACGAAATCAGGCGGCTGCGAAATCAGATTAAAGGCGACGATTACGATTTTATCCTGGACATTCACAATAACCTGCGCAGCCGGCGTTTGCTTTTTGGTTTGCGCGTTCCGGTTTTTCGCATCAGGAAATACCTCGTTCGCCGCTGTCTCTATGTGAAATTCGGCTGGAAGTCGATCTATCCCGAAATCCCGGTTTATCGAAAATACCTGCGGGCATCGCCGGTCAAATTGCCGGAACCGGTTTCGTTCGAAATCGAGGATTTCCATGAGCCCGAAATCGAAGCCCGACTGCGGGCCGAAATCCCAGCGCTGTCGGCATCTGCGAAGTCGATCATTCTCTTTCCGGGAGCGCGGCATTTTACCAAGCGCTGGCCGCTGGAGTATTATGAAGCCTTAATCCGGCTTATCCTGAAGAAGACCGCCTGGAACGTAATCATCGGCGGGGATGCCGGAGAGGCGGAGTATATCAGAGGAATGGCAATTCTCAGTCATCCGCGTGTGACGAATATCTGTGGCAAATACAGTTTATTGGATACTATCGTGCTCATCCGGCACTGCGATTTCGTCGTTTCGAACGATTCTGCGCCGATGCACATCGCGGCGCTGTTCGGCAAGCCGCAGGTTGCGATCTTCGGCAACACTCATCGGCGCTTCGGTTTCGCGCCGCTCAATCCGACAGCCGTTATTATCGAGAACAATGATCTCAAGTGCCGGCCCTGCTCGCATATCGGCTTCGAGAAGTGCCCCAAAGGGCATCTGAAATGCCTGCGCGAGATTTCGCCGGAGCGCGTCTTCGACGAAATAATAATCGAAACATAAATCCGATAAAATGGCGTCGCGGCGCGGAGCACCTTGACGAGACTGGAAGGATAGGGCAGCTGACTCTGGTTACTGTACTCTGCGCCGTAACCTATGTCTTCTGCTATTTTATAGCGAATTGCAAAAATAATGTCCGATGAAGGCGAAAAAAAGGTAGCTTTTTG
>CAZPRY010000070.1:0-14846 GCA_964589175.1 uncultured bacterium | reverse complement strand
GAACAAGATCGGCACGCGGGCGCTGGCGATCCTGGCCCGCTACCAAGACATTCCGTTTTATATCGCGGCGCCCTCCTCGACGGTTGACGCTTCAATCGCCAGCGGAGAGGAAATTATCATCGAAACCCGGTCTCCACAGGAGGTCACTCATATCGGGGGAACGGCCATTGCGCCGCCGAACTGCCCGGTTGAAAATCCGGCCTTCGATGTCACACCCGCCGAACTGATCCAGGCAATCGTAACCGAAAAGGAAATATATCGATTTCCATATCACTTTATATAATAATCTTGCTTGAAAAGTGGATTTTCATGACCTAAATTTTGACGCTGTTTCAATCAGATGAAAAGGAGTAACCAATGAGAACCAAAAACGCCATTTATCTGCTCTCGGTATTCGCGATAACCTTGCTCGTAATTACCGCCTGCCAGAGCCCCGAAGTCACTTCGGCCAAAGTGTATTTCCAGCAGGAAAATCTCGATGCTGCCGAGGAACAATTGCTGATTGCGCTCGACAAAGAGCCGATGAATCCTGAGGTCCCCTATCTTCTGGCTTCCGGGGTTTACGGACCGAGAAGAGATTATGACAAGGCCAAAGAGATGGTCGAGAAAGCGGCCGCGCTGGATCCAACCTACACGGACAAAGCCGACCAGTTCATAAAAAAATTCTGGGCTGATATCTATTCGGAAGGCGCAAACTTTTTCAATTCAGCCCTGAAGAGCGTATTCCCCGCCGAAAAGGATTCGCTCCTATTGCTCGCTACCGAAAAGTTTGAAAAATCGCTGACCATGAAAGACGATGAAATTTCGTCTTACAACGGATTGGCTAAATGTTTTTTCATGCTTCAGGATACAGCCAAAGTTATCGACGTGGCCAATCGCCTGAAAGCCAAAGATATTTTCGATAAAGACACCTTCTTCTATTATGGCCAGGTCATCTGGACACCCGGCAACCAGGAAACCGCCCTCGCCGAGCTGCAAAGCATTGCCAATCAGTACCCGGAAGCCGGCGATATTCAATTGTTGCTCGTCGGATACCTTTCCGACCTCGAGAGATATGACGAAGCGCTGGAAGTCGCCCGGACAGCCGCCATCAATGATCCTGACAATCTCGATATCTCCTTTATTCTTGCCCAGATTTATGGTAAAATCGGTGATTTTGAATCGGCCCAATTTGAATTCCAGAAGGTGCTGGCGTCGAATCCCGATGATGTCGAAGTGCTCGTCAGAATCTCGGAAGCCTATTTCAATGCCAAAGATTACGTCATGGCTGAGGAATATTCCCGGCGGGCCGTCGAATTGTCACCCGACGATTTCTACGGCTATGATATCCTCTGGAAATCGCTGTACAACCAAGGAAAGCTGGAAGAAGCCGAAGAGTATCGCGAAATAGAGAAGACTCTTCGCTAAGGCTCTTCTTCTACCAATAAATATAAAACCTTCCGCTGCTATCCGATCCGGGAACGCTTGTTCAGATATTCGACCAATGCGTGATCCAGAAAATCGTCTGTCCGCAGAAATACATAATCGATGTTGTTTGAGCGGCAGCCTTCACGATATACCTGAATAAATTTCTCGACCAGACCGCGATAGGCGCTGCGGATGGTCCAGGGTTCGGTGATCAGGCTTTTTTTGTTTTCCAGATCGACGAACTGGGTCTGATGATCAAAATTAAATTCGATTTCCTGCGGATCGAGGATGTGAAACACAATCACCTCGTGCTTCTTATGCCGGAAATGCTTCAGCGCATTCAGGACCGCGGAAGGCTCATCCAGTAAATCCGAGATCAGGATAATCAGCCCGCGCTTTTTAAGGCGTTCGGCCACCGTATGCAAAATGGGCGCAATTCCGGTTTCCTCGCCGGGTGTTATCTTTTCCAGGTCTGCCAGAACCAGGTTTAAATGGCTCCGTTTGGCGATGGGCGGCAGGACCGTGCGTTCCTGCGTGTCAAAGGTCGTCAGGCCGACGCCGTCCTGCTGTTTCAACATCAGGTATCCGAGCGCCGCCGCCAGATAACTGGCATAATCCAGTTTACTTACCTTGCGGGAGCAAAAGCCCATGGAAGCGCTCTTATCCAGCAGGATGTAGGATTTGAGATTCGTCTCCTCCTCGAACTGCTTGATATAAAAACGATCCGTCTTGCCGTATAATTTCCAGTCCAGATGTTTGATCTCGTCACCGGGCATATAGGGACGGTGTTCGGCAAATTCAACCGAGAAGCCGTGATAGGGGCTTTTATGCAAACCGATGATGAAACCTTCGACCACGAGACGTGCGCGCAGGGACATATTTCCCAGGCGCGAGATTACTTCCGGATCCAGGTACTTTCGTCTGTCGACGGTGGTATCGATCATGCTCAGCCGATAGTTTCGATCAGTTTATCCGTGACGGAATCGGTGTCGATGCCGTCCGCTTCGGCGTTGAAATTAAGAATAATGCGATGGCGCAGCACCGGTTTCATCATGCGGATGATATCGTCCTTTTGCGGAGTAGGACGGCCGTTCAGGATGGCATTGGTTTTAGCGCCCAGGATCAGGTACTGCGAAGCGCGTGGGCCGGCCCCCCATTCGACCCATTTCCGGATAAACTCGGGCGCGGCGGGATTTTCCGGCCGGGTTGCGGAGACGATTTTAACGGCATATTCCACGATATTATCCGCTACCGGAACACGTTTGACCAGCTTCTGAAACTGCAGCAGTTCTTCTTTCCCGGCGACCTTTTGAACCTGCGCATCCAGGTCGGAAGTCGTGGATTTGACGATCTGAATCTCTTCCTGAAACGAAGGATACTCGACTTTTAAGCTGAACATGAACCGGTCCAGCTGGGCTTCCGGTAAGGGATAAGTGCCCTCCTGTTCGATCGGATTCTGGGTTGCCAGCACGAAGAAGGGCTCGTCGAGTGTATAGGTTTTACCGGCGGTCGTGACCCGGTGCTCCTGCATCGCTTCCAGCAGGGCTGCCTGGGTCTTGGGCGGTGTGCGATTGATTTCATCCGCCAGAATGATGTTGCCGAAAATCGGTCCCCGAAAAAAACGGAACTCGCGTTTACCGCTGCTTTTGTCCTCTTCGATCACCTCGGTGCCGGTGATGTCGGAAGGCATCAGGTCCGGCGTGAATTGAATGCGTTTAAAGGAAAGGTGCATCACTTCCGCCAGCGTTTTGATCATGAGTGTTTTGGCCAGGCCGGGCACACCAATCAGCAGGCAGTGCCCGCCGCAAAGCTGCGCCACCAGCAGTTGGTTTATTATCTCCTGCTGGCCGATAATTACTTTCGCGATTTCATCCGAAAGGCGGCGGCGCATCTCGAAAAGCGCATCCACCATAGCCACGTCGTCTGTTCTATTCATCTATTCAACCTCTTTCAATAAATCGGGGAAATCTAAAACTTTATGATCTTATGCGCAAGGTAACCCGCCATTGAGCTGCCCGCTGAATTTAACGGTGATGGCACTAAAAAAGATGCATTATTATTTCAAACACGACCGGGCCGACTATCTTCATGCGGCTTTCCGGACCGGGGACTTTGGAAAGAATGCTTTTGCGGCTAAATTTGGAATGGGCAGGTAAAGCAAAAACAGCGCGGGAAAGCCGGAAAGAAAGGGTGAAAAATGAAGATTCGTAGGATGCGGGCCGAGGACCTGCATTTCGCTTTTCAGTGTACCTTGCAGGAGGGTTGGGCCGGAGAGACGCTGGAAGTGCTAAAAAATTTATACACCCATGATCCCCGCGGCTGCCTGATCGGCGAAGAGGCCGGGCGGCCGGGCGGAATTTGCATCGGCACAAGCTACGGGCAGGCCGGCTTCGTTGGAGATCTGATCGTCATCCCGGAGCTGCGCGGGCGCGGTTACGGCAAGCAGCTACTCAACCATTGCATCGACAACCTGACCGCAAGAGGCACCCGGAATATCTACCTTGACGGCGATCTCGCCGCCGTGCATATTTACGAAAAGCGCGGATTCCGTAAATTAGGCCGCTCCTTTCGCTACCGCGGGACCGTAGCGCCGCAGAATCATCCCGATATAACAGCGGTCCAAGACGAAGATTTCGAAGAAATTCTTGCCATCGACCGGACAGTTTTCAACGCCGACCGGAGTTTTTTTCTGCGGCAACTTCTGTCGCAACATCCTCAATACAGTCTCGTCCGGCGTGATGCAGATAGGGTCAGCGGCTACCTTTTTGCACGGCCGGGTCGCAAGGTAATTTCGGTTGGTCCCTGGATCGAACTTTCCGAATCCCCGGTACCCGCCGCTCTCCTGACGCAATTGGCAACCCGGACGGGGCCGGCGCCTTTACGCATTGGTGTGCTGGAAACCAATCGCCGGGCAATCACGCTGATAAAGTCCCTGCCCGGATTGGAGGAGCCGGAGTTTTGCTGGCGCATGGTGCTTGGGCCCGGCGGAGATCTGGAAGATACCGCAAAAGTGTTTGCGATCGGCTCCGGCTCCAAAGGTTAAGGGCGCATTCGCCCGGCCGTAGCGCTGAACCGCAGCGGTAAATACCGGTTGGTCGTCAGCTGTAAATCGTTTAAATTCCGGCGTTTTTTATACGGAAGCGTATGCCGAAAGAGAAAATTATCGAAATCGACGGAATCGGTCCCATCCATTTCCGTCATAAAAAGCGCATTAAAAACCTGAATATCAGCATCCGGCCTTTTGAACCAGTGGTGGTATCCGTACCGGACGCAGTCTCATTCCAGGCCGCCGCCCGGCTGATTCTCAGCAAAACGGAATGGATCAGGGAAAATCTCGATAGAAGAGAGAGTGTCGAGCACCAACGGCTGGTATATACGAGTGATGATTCCATCCGCACCCGCTGGCACACCGGCCGTTTGTTACCAGTACCTGAGGCTCTTTCCCGGATTGAAATTCGAAGGGGGATAATCCGCATATTCTATCCCGAACAACTTCCCCTTACCGATGATTTCACTCAGCGCCTGATTCGCCTGGCTGTCATCGAAGCCTACCGGATCGAAGCCAAAACGTACCTGCCGGAACGGATGCGAATGCTGGCCGAACGGCACAGCTTCCGTTACAAATCCCTCTTTATTAAAAATCTCAAGACGCGCTGGGGCAGCTGCTCGATGCAGAACAATATCAATCTCAACCTCAACCTCATGCGCCTGGGCGACGACCTCATTGACTATGTGATTCTGCACGAGCTCCTGCACACCCGCTTCCGGAATCATAGTCGTGACTTCTGGATGGAATTACAAAAAATCTGCCCGCAAGCCCTGCTGTATCGCAGGCAGCTGAAGAACCACTCTCTGTACGATTTCAGTTCCTGATTAAATCCGGTCGATGGATATTGGGGGCGTCGCTAGAAGCGCAAGCGCCCGACATCAAAGGCGGGTGCTTTCTTCATACCATCCTCAAATGTACGTTGGATTTCCAGTATCTCATCGATGTTCTCGAAGAAGATGTCGACAACTTTGGGATCGAAATGGGTGCCTCGTCCGTTGCGGATCAATTCGAGGGCCTCTTCATTGGGAATACGACTTTTATACGGCCGTGTTGTCGTCAGAGCATCGAAGACATCGGCGACCGAAATGATTCGGCCATAGAGTGGAATATCCTCTCCTGCCAATCCCTTTGGATAGCCGCTGCCGTCCCATTTTTCATGGTGGCAGAGCGCAATGGTTTCACCGACCTGCAATAGCTCCGAAGTCGATCCGCTCAGAATGCGGGCCCCGATGGTAGTATGTTGTTTCATGACTTCCCATTCCTTTTCGTCCAGCTGCCCCGGTTTCAGCAGGACGCCGTCGGGAATACCGATTTTCCCAACGTCATGCATGGGACTCATATTCAGGATCAACTCCACTTCGCCGGGAGGCAGGTTTAAGCCCCTGGCAAGGGTTGCCGAATAATTGCTCATGCGCAAAATATGTTCGGCGGTGCCCTCGTCCTTATATTCCGCCGCGATAGCCAGACGCCGGATCGTATCAAGATGGGCCTGATAACTCTTACGCTGGGCTTCTACCATCTCGTTCAGAGCAGTCCGCAGGGCTTCGGTTTTCTCCAGAACCTTTTTCTCGAGTTCCACCCGGTGCCGTTTAATGGCGTCCTGGCCCTCTTTCATCTTGATCAGGGAAGCCACCCTGACGCCTAACTCTGTGATGTCGATCGGCTTGGCAATAAAATCATTTGCCCCGGCTTTGACGGCTCTGAGGCGATCCTCTTTGCTCGTCAGACCGGTGACCATCATTATCGGAATGTCCCCGAACTTTTTATTTTTGCGTATCCGGCTCGCAACCTCAAAACCATCCATTCCCGGCATCATCACATCGCATAAGATAAGATCGAAATCCAACTGCAGTTTGGCCAAAGCCTCCACGCCGTCGCTGGCAGTCTCATATTCGTAGTCAAGTGTCTCCAGCAAATCCGACATCAACGCCCGGTTTTGCTCCTCATCATCGACTACTAAAATTCTTTTGTCTGTGCTCAATGCTCAGTTCTCCTGAATTAATTGGATTCAGCGAATGTAAAAGCGTTTCGGATTTCATGTAGCGGTAAATTTTGAGCAGACAGTCTCACACTCATTTTTCCCTATCCAATATAAGATTATTCATTAGTTACCTCAACAAAAATTTCACTGTCGGATGATTATCTGCTAGGCAACTTTGGATTTTTTCGTGACTGCCTCGGGGCCGGGATTTTAGGACTCATTTTATCCCTTTAATTATTTAAGATTCCCTTTTTACTTTCGTAAGTTATTTATAATTTATCCGCATGATTATCGGGGATCAGCCTCGCAATCGATCGAATAACTGTGCAGGAAAGAGACCCTCTCTTATGGCAAAGAGTGCGAAACGGTTGTCCACCCGGGACAACTCCTCATCCGGAAATTCATCTCAGAATCAAATTCAAACGAGGTCTTCTATTATGGGATTCGATGCCAGAATCATCGACGACGTCAATCTCGCCAAACTCAAGGCGCTCGGGAACGCGCATGTCCTTTCCATTGTGGCCGAATATGCCCATTTGATGCAACCGGACAAGATCACTGTGATCACGGACGAACAGAATGATATCGCCTATGTTCGGCGCAAGGCAATCGAAACCGGTGAGGAACGTCCCCTCCGGCTTGAAGGGCACTCGATTCATTTCGATGGATACTCCGACCAGGGCCGCGATAAAGTCCATACGCGGGTCCTCGTTCAGAACGGCAATAAAATCAGTCCCCATATCAATACCCTGAACCGAGATTTGGGTCTGGCCGAACTCGGTGAACTGATGCAGGGCATCATGACCGGCAAGGAAATGCTGGTGCGTTTTTTTTGTCTGGGACCGTTGAATTCGCGATTTTCCATCCCGGCCCTGCAGATTACCGATTCGTTTTACGTTGCGCACAGCGAAGACTTACTCTATCGTCCCGGTTACAGCCAGTTCTGTCACCTGCAGGGTGAGGCGGATTTCTTCTGTTTTATCCATTCCGCCGGGCAGCTGGATGCGAATGACTGCTCTCGAAATATTCATCAGCGAAGGGTCTATATCGACCTTGCCGACAACCGGGTTTTTTCGATCAATAATCAATATGCCGGCAACAGCCTGGGCCTGAAAAAACTGGCCCTCCGGCTGGCGATCTATAAAGCCAACCGGGAGCACTGGCTGGCCGAGCACATGTTTATCATGGGCATCCGGCCGACCGGCAAAGAGCGGGTCAGTTATTTCACCGGCGCCTATCCGAGCGCCTGCGGTAAAACCAGCACGGCCATGTTGCCGGGCCAGACGATTGTCGGCGATGACATTGCCTACCTGAAAGTCTGGGACGACGGTAGTTGTCATGCCGTCAATATCGAACACGGCATCTTCGGCATTATCACCGGCGTCAACTCCAAAGATGATCCGCTTATCTATAAATGCCTGACGACACCCCGCGAGATGATTTTTTCAAATGTGTTGATCCATGAGGATCAACCATACTGGCTGGAAATGGGACGTGAAATCCCGGAAACGGGTTTCAATCATCACGGTTCCTGGAAAAACGGCGATCTTGATCCTGACGGTAAACCGATTCCCGCAGCCCATAAAAACGCCCGTTATACCATTCGCATTCACGAATTGGAAAATGTCGATGAGCAGACCGAGAATCCCGACGGCGTCCGCATCGACGGGATCATCTACGGCGGGCGGGATTCGGACACAAACGTGCCCGTGGCTGAATCGCTGAGCTGGAATCACGGCGTCTTTATCGGCGCGGCCCTGGAATCCGAAACCACCGCCGCAACCCTGGGCCAGGAAGGCCAGCGCGTGCATTCCCCTATGGCGAACCTGGATTTCGTCGCGATTCCGTTGGGCAAGTATATCCGCAATCATATTGAATTCGGAACAAGACTTAGCCGGTTGCCGCGCATTTTTTCAACAAATTATTTCCTCAAAGATGACGACGACCGGTACTTAAACGGCAAACTCGATAAGAAAGTCTGGCTGCTCTGGGCCGAAGGGCGTATTCACGGGGAATATGATGCCATTGAGACTCCCATCGGTTTCCTGCCCCAATACGCTGACCTGCAGCGATTATTCAGGGAGCTGCTGGCAAAAAACTATTCCGAGGAAGATTACCTGAAACAATTCTCGATCCGCGTCGAAAAATTACTCTCGAAACTCGATCGCATTGTAGCGGCATTCCGGGGCGAGGATATGCCTGTGGAATTTTCCCGGGAGTTGAGGAATCAGCGCCGCCGGCTGCAAAAGTGCCGGCTGAAATTTAAGCAGGACATCATTCCCCCCTCCGCCTTTCATTAAAGCCGATGATGCGGATTTATTTTATTTATTTCCAAACCAATCCAAATGTTTTAAATTTATCCGGCCGGAATCCCGAAACCAAGGTAGGGAACACTTAAGAATACTGTTACAACTGTTGGAACTATGATACGACCAAATCAATTCGATCCCAAAAATCTCTATGCCAGGATGCTGGGTTTCATCGAACTCCAGCAGCACCAGGTGACCGACGAAAGACCGGTCGAAATTCACCTGGCCTTTCAACTGGCGGAGGAGATCGTATCGAGTATCGAGATGTCCGACCTGCTCAACGCCTATGCAGTCAACTATTTTGATATGGAAGACATTTCCATTTCGCACGCTGCCAATGTCGCCGTTTTTTCCGTTACGATAGCCAGAGGTATCGGCTATTCGCACCCGGAACTCGTCTCTTTATGTGCGGCCGGCCTCCTGCACGATATCGGAATCGGCAAAATCAATCCGAATATCGTTCATAAAAATCCCCGGGCAATGACTCCGAAAGAACAGCGGGCGATCGAAACGCATTCCCAAATCGGCTACCACTCCATTCTGCATACCGATTCCAGTCACAGTACCATGGCCGAAATCGTCCTGCAGCATCATGAACGGAGTAACGGCAGCGGCTATCCCAACGCCCTTTGGGAAGCGGATATGCTGGACGACGCAAAAATTCTCTCCCTGATCGATGCCTACGAGGCCCTGCTGCATCCCCGCGAACGCCGGGATGCCCTCGTCCCTCCGCAGGGTCTCAGCCAGATTTTAACGCAGGAAGGCAATTCCTTTCCTAAAAAACTGGTGCGCACCCTGGTCGAACAGATATCGATATATCCGGTCGGATGCTATGTACTCCTTTCTACGGGAGAAACGGGCCGGGTGATTAAAACGAATCCCCGCACGCCTTCACGTCCGACAATTAAAATTCTGTACGATAGAAAAGGACTTAAACAAGCCCCGGAGATAATGGATCTCAATACGGATTATTTGATGAAAATTGAAAAATGTGTGCCCATTCCCGCGAGCAAACCGTCCAGCTCGACCCAATCCGCCAGATTTTAACTCACCAAGCGGCCTTCAAAGGGTATTTTTAAAGTAATACTACTGCCGCGTCCTTTGCGGCTGGAGATCAGGATTTCCGCACCATAGCTCTTCGCAATCCGGTTGGTTTCATACAGATCCACGTAAAAAGTCTCTTCCACGCTCGCATCTCCGGAGACTTCCAGCCAGGGTTGATTCAGCAGCTTCTCGATCTGTGTTTTACTGTAGCCGATTCCGGTGTCCGTCAAAATTATGGATATATAGTCGTCAACCCGGGTCGAAATGGTCAACTGCTTTTGCGCACTCTCCCTCATAGAATCCATGGAGAAATGGATAATGCCTTGAAAGAGCTGCGAAAAGTGACTATACACTCCCTGAACGACGGGCAATCTTTCCGGAATCCGGATATCTTTCTGAATTTTATGCTTGAAGAACGAATCGGCCTCAAGAAAATCCAATTCCGTTGTCATTAACCTGCTCAAGTCCAAACCCTTCCGCCCGGTATCCTGCTCCTGTTCACTCTTTTGAACCATGGCTGAGAGGATCGATTCCACCTTTCTCGCTTCCGTGACGATGATTTCAAAATCCTTGACACCCGGCATTTTCATTTTCAATAACTGTGCACGGGCGGAAATCACGGTCAAAGGATTGCTGATATTGTGGGCAATTCCGGCGGCGAGGTATCCGATCGAACTCAGGTTTCTCTGAACCTGAGATTTGGAATCGATGGCCGGCGGCTTCCCTTCCAGGGTCTGCAGGCGCTCGGTCAGTTTCTGAATTTCCCGGTCCTTCTCCGAGAGCTGCTGCTCCAGTTTCTGGTTAACAGTTTCAACCTCTTCAATACATCCCATGTGCTCACTCTTGGCTAAATTTTAGTTCTGTAACTATCGATTCGAACCTTTGCGATTCGATGGTTCGCCTGCCTGTTTGTCTTAATCGCTGCCCCGTGACAATTTTAAGTCCCCAACTTTGAAAAATCAATCATTAAGAATGCTACACAGCAGATTAATTATTTTGGGCATTTTCATCATCCGAAAGCCTGGTGCTTTTTATATTCAACATTCCCTCAACAAACACAATCGCCGCAACCGGTAAAGTTTTAACGCAAAATTCACTCGCTTACTATCGGGAAATAATCGTATTTTTAGACGTTTCACTGATGTATAAAGATGAAGGTATGAAATGAGAAAATTCAAGGAAATAAGAAGCATCGTTCTACAATATACCGGGTTGTTCATCGGTTCACTGATCATGTCGCTGGGACTGGTTTTCTTCCTCATCCCGGCCAAAATTGCACCGGGCGGCGTCAGCGGCATTGCTATCGTGTTGCATTATCTCTTATTTCTGCCGGTCGGCATCATGATGCTGGTCTTCAATATTCCGCTTTTCCTGCTGGGATTGAAAATTCTCGGCAAGAAATTCGGTCCGCGGACACTTTTTTCGTTTGTCTCCGTTTCGCTGATCACGGATTTCTTTGATAAAATCCTGCATGTCCAGGGGGCGACGTCAGACCCGCTGCTGACCTCCATTTTCGGCGGTGTAATCCTGGGCATCGGCCTCGGCATCGTATTTCGCTTTCAGGGTACGACGGGGGGATCGGATATTGTCGGGCAGATTATTGCCAAGTATTCCAATATGACAATCGGTACAGCCATCCTGCTGGTCGATTTTTTCGTAATCAGTTTCGCCGGACTGGCCTTCCATAATATCAATCTGGCTCTTTACGGATTCATCAGTCTCTACTTTTCCAGCAAAGTCCTGGATCTGATTCTGGACGGTTTCGATTACGCGCGCTCTTTCTATATCATCAGCGAGAAGCAAGACGAAATCATTGCCGTCATTACCAAAGAGCTGGGACGCGGCGGTACCGAACTCAAGGGCAGCGGATTTTATACCCGCCAAACCCGCAACATTCTGTTTACCGTCGTCGAAAGGAAGGAAGTATCCAAAGTTCGTAACCTGATTCGAGACATCGATCCGAAAGCCTTCGTGATCATCGCCAATGTCCATGAGGTCCTGGGCGAGGGATTCCGGCCGCGTACCTGACGATCCGTCGCACTCAATTTTGAAATGGGCCTCAAAATCGGTAACTTTTACGGCTTTTTAGGCCCTATTATTTGTAAAATCCGGTACCGATCGGATATAGACATGATTCGATAAATTAAAAGAGTGCCTTTGTGAAGCTCCTCTTACGCAAAATACATCAGTGGGATCTGCGGTTTTTCTCCGTGATCTTCCGGCTGAATCGTAAAAACATCCTGTCATCCATTTTGTACTATATCACTAAAACCGGCGACGGCTATCTCTATCCGATAGTTTTCTTACTGGCTCGCTTCATCACTCCCCAATCAAGTTCATCGCTGACGAAAGCCGGCTTGCTCGCCTTCGGAATCGAACTGCCGATCTACCGGATTCTGAAAAACGGAATAAAACGCTATCGCCCCTTCGAAGTCCTGGAAGGCATCCAGCATTTAATCGTTCCATCGGATCGCTTCAGTTTTCCGTCCGGGCACACTTCCGCAGCGACGCTTATGGCGATCCTCTTCAGCTTTTTCTTTCCCATACTGACCGCACCCCTCTTCCTCTGGGCGCTGTCCGTGGGAGTGTCACGCATCTTCATGGGCGTCCATTACCCGCTGGATGTCCTCGCCGGCAGCGTGCTGGGCTACCTCAGCGCCACAGCCAGCCTGCTGATCCTCGGGTATTGAAACCTGACTGAACAAAAACCAGTTTTCGCTAAGCCAAACTGGTTTCGAATTGATTTTTCAGGGATTTCATCAGATTCTCAAATCAGACGCAGTGCACGATCTATCAGGTCTGCGGACCCAGCAGAACTGAAATAATTCTTGATATTATAAACGGATAGATGTATCATTTCACATCATGTAGATGATATCAGGAGTTCTACCATGAAAATGGGATTTGTTGCCGTTGGATTAATTTTAGTCGCATCGCTTTCCGCGCAGGTGAACATCGCTGTCATAGAGTTTGGGGGAAAGAATGTACTGCCCGGCGACGCCAGCGCATTGACCGACCGTCTGCGCGTGGAACTCTTTCTAACTGGGAAATTCATCGTCCTCGAGCGTGAAAAGATGGATGCGATTCTCAAAGAACAGCAGTTCCAACTCTCCGGCTGTACTTCGGATGCCTGCGCGGTGGAAGTCGGGCAACTGCTGGCGGTCAAACAAATGGTCTCCGGCAGTGTCAGCAAGGTCGGACAAACCTATTCGGTCACGGCTCGTTTGATCGGTGTCGAGAAAGGCAATCTAATAGGCGTCGGCAAATGCGACCTCAAAGGCGATATCGGCGACCTTATGTCCTGCCTGAGCAGCGTAGCCGCTCAATTGGCGGGTGAACAGCCAGTCCTGAGTCCCGAACAAACGAACACAACCATACCAACAAGCACCGGCGGAGTCCCTGAGATGGTTTTCGTCAACGGCGGCGCCTTCCGGATGGGCAGCGATGACGGTCAAGATGACGAAAAACCCATTCATACCGTTACCGTCAGTGACTTCTGGATGGGAAAATACGAAGTTACGATAGCGGAATTTGAGCAGTTCGTGTTAGAAACCGGTTATCAGACAGATGCCGATAAAGGAGGCGGAAGTTATCTCTGGACTGGTAACAAATGGAAATTAACAGCGGAGATCAACTGGCGCTGCGACACGCAGGGGAATCCGCGGAAGGTAAGTGAATTGAATCAGCCGGTGATCCATGTGAGTTGGAATGACGCCGTTGCCTACTGTGGATGGCTAAGCCGCGAGACAGGTCAAACGTATCGCTTACCGACGGAAGCGGAATGGGAATATGCAGCGCGCTCCGGCGGAAAGAATTATACGTACTCCTGGGGAAATTTCAGACCGGAAGGCAAACGCGGTGGAAACATTGCTGATGAGTCGGTAAAAAAGGCATTGGGCTGGAGCGGAACTTGGAAAGGATATGACGATGGGTTCGCTTATATCGCCCCGGTTGGTTCTTATGAGCCGAATGATCTTGGTCTGTATGATATGATCGGCAACGTCTGGGAATGGTGTGAAGACTGGTATGATGCTAAATACTACAAAAAATCGCCGCAAAGCGATCCGCATGGTCCATTGTCCGGTAGCTCACGTGTTTTGCGTGGCGGTTCTTGGGGCAATTTACCAGTCGTCGTTCGTTGTGCCGATCGCTACAACGACGAACCGGGAAGTCGTTACGACGATAGCGGTTTTCGTTTTGTGAGGACCGAATAGATATTTGTTTATTTGGAGTGAAATGGTTTGAATTGAGCAGGAAATAAACAAAAGGGGGAGAGTTATGTCATTACTAGAAGAGAATATTAAAAATATGAAATGGCCTAAAAAAGGATTAAAAATATTTAAATCAGATTTTGATTGGTGGAATAATGCATCTGTTGACTATTATCAAACAGTAGAAAAATTATCTATTTATGAAGAAGGATATAAAGAAGCAGGTGATATTGTCTCAAAGTATGTAAACGAGAACAAATTTTTTCAGGATGCACTCATCTATCCAATCGTTTTTCTTTACCGACATTATATTGAATTGGCCTTAAAGGATATTATTGGTAACGTGAAAAAACTTTTAAAAGGGGAATATGAAATACCAACAGGTCACGATATAAATCGATTGTGGAATGAAGCAAAAGAATTCCTAAAACAAATTGATGAAACAAACAATCCCAAAGAATTAGCGGTAGTTGAAGATATACTGAAGCAACTCTCAAAACAAGATCCCACTTCAGAGACTTTTCGTTATCATATATATAAAAATGGTAATGCCACTATACGAAACCTGACGAGCATAAATATTCGCAATTTATCTGAAGTAGTCGATGCATTGCATTCTTACTTTTTTGGTGTACAGTCATTCATTGGGGAAGCACTTAATTCAGTGGAATAAAGCCTAAGCCATTATTCCGAAACCAGTTTCCGCCTTGAGCGTCAGCGAAAGGCTAAACTGGTTTCGGAATATTAACCTTTATACCCGTCCGGGACAATTTTATGACATTTTACTTATAGGAATCTTTGCAAAACCCCAAGAAAAATCTTTCTTAAAAGAGGACAGATTTAGC
>CAZPRY010000069.1:0-15001 GCA_964589175.1 uncultured bacterium | reverse complement strand
AACGCGCTCCCGGAAATCACCCTGGATCAGGATTTCGCCGTCTTTTACGGTACCGCCCACGCCGCAAGCGGTTTTCAGGTGTTTGCCGAGTCCTTTCAGATCTTCGGAAGTTCCAACGAATCCGGTTACAATGGTCACAATCTTTCCCGCCCGGCGCTTGCGATCCAGCAACACACGCAAGTCCTGCTGATTTGCCGGCAGGGTATCCGGCTCCCGGTTTTCCGTGGATGGATACTCGAAATCAGGGTCGGTGGAGAAGACGGTTTCGATTCGATCTTTTCTATTCTGTTTCGCCATTGATTTTCTTATCAAAAATTTGGATTACCTGCGCTCTTCCCGCCCGAATTGCGAAATTTACAAATCTTTTACTTTTCGATCGCCGGATTGACCCGTATATTTTCACCCGGGGTCACTCTTTGTCAAATTTACATCCGCCGGCATCTGAAAATCAAGCCGCTCTTCGTTATGCGCCCGGATGGCGTTCATCTGCGCGAAAAGCTGCTTTTCGAGAAGTGACAGGCTGATGTATTCTGGCGCCCGAAAAAACATCCAATTTTTGAACGAATAGAAAAGGAAAATCATGAACGATCAACTACTCGCGGTTCAATTGCGTCAATCCGTCCGTAAATACGGCGACCGGGCCGCCCTCAAATATAAAACTTCTACGGAGACCGAATGGCAGCACGTTTCCTGGCGGGAATTCGGGGAGCGGATTCAGGCCGCTGCCAAAGCCCTGCTGGAACTGGGCGTAAACGAAGGTGCCATGATCGGTATCTTTTCCCAGAATATGCCCGAATGGACCATTGCCGACTTTGCCATTCAGAACGTTCGCGCGGTGTCCGTTCCACTCTACCCGACCAGCACCGCGGATCAGGCCGAATACATCATCAATGAAACTGAGATGGCGGTCATCTTCGCCGGGGAGCAGGAACAGTACGATAAAGCCTGCGGCCTCTTCGCGAATTCGAAATCCCTGAAAAAGATCGTCGTTTTCGATCCGAACGTAAACCTGCGCGAGACCGTTCCCAGCCTCCATTTTGAAGAACTGCTGGAAATCGGGCGCAAATCCAGCCGCGAAGCCGAAGTGGAACAGCGCCTGGAAAACACGCAACTCAGTGACCTGGCAACCCTGATCTACACCTCCGGCACCACCGGCGACCCCAAGGGCGTTATGCTCGATTTCGAGAATTTCGCTCAGGCGATGAAAATCCATGACCTGCGCCTCAATGTCAGCGATGAGGATGTTTCCCTGGCCTTCCTGCCGCTGAGTCACGTCTTCGAGCGCTCCTGGACCTTTTTCGCGCTGCACACCGGCATGACCGTGGTTTACCTGCTCGATCCCAAGGATATTATCGCCGCCATCCAGGAGGTGCGTCCAACCATCATGTGCGCCGTACCGCGCTTTTATGAAAAGGTCTACGCCGCTATCTACGCTAAACTGGAATCGGCATCTCCCAAAAAGCAAAAAATCTTCAACTGGGCCATCGCGACCGGCAAGCAGCGCCTGGATTACACCCGTCAGGGAAAACACGTCCCGCTGCAACTATCGCTGCGTTACAGCATCGCAGATCGGCTGGTCTTGAAAAAACTGCGCAATCTCGTCGGCGGGCGGGTGCGTTTCCTACCGGCGGCCGGCGCTCCCTTATCGGAAAAAATCATCGAATTTTTTCATTCACTCGGAATCGCCGTCAAATTCGGATACGGCCTCACCGAAACAACCGCGACGGTCTCAGCCTTCGAAGACGTCAACTTCAAATTCGGAACAGTCGGAAGAGTCTTCCCGCAAGTCGAGGTTAAGATCGGCGAAAACGATGAAATCCTGGTGCGCGGCAAGACCGTCATGCGCGGCTATTACAAGAAGCCCGAAGCTACAGCTGCTGTGTTTCAGGACGGCTGGTTCCGCACGGGCGACGCCGGCAAGATGGACAAAGACGGACACATTACGATCACCGACCGTATCAAGGACCTCATGAAAACCTCCGGCGGCAAGTACATCGCCCCTCAAAAACTCGAATCGATCCTGGGCTGCGACCGCTTCATCGAGCAGATCGCCGTCATCGGCGACCAGCGCCACTATGTCACCGCCCTGGCGGTGCCCTCCTTCGAGGCTTTAAAGGAGATGGCGCACAACATGAACATCAAATTCCACGATATGGAAGACCTGATCCGCAACACCAACGTCACCGAGTTTTTCGAGAAACGGATCGAGGCTCTGCAGCAGCACCTGCCCAATTTCGAGAAGGTCAAGAAGTTCCGACTCCTGCCCAAAGAGTTCAGCCTCGATAAAGGCGAGATCACCGCAACCCTGAAACTCAAGCGCGAGGCGATCATCCGGAAATACAAAAACCTGATCGACTCGATGTACTCCGACAAGCAGGATGGGGAAGCCGATGACTCGGGGAATAAGGAATAAGGCATAAGGGCCAAAGGCGCAGGGCAGCGCAGTTTTCAATGATCAATGATCCTCCCACTCCGGCGGATGCGATCCTTCCCGGGAGATATCATTCTGAGGCCCAATGGGCCGAAGAATCGGGCTGGCTAATCGGTAATATAAGCCAGTCAATCGTTGTATCATCTCCATAATCAGAACGGCCTGTGGAAATCGGTGAAAAGCATCAAATTGAGAAGTGCTTTTCTCAATGGCGCGTCTGGGGTCAAATCGCTATATTTAGCCCTGAGTTATGCTCTTAGAAGACTGACCCAAAAAATCGGAAACGGAAAAGGGAGTCAAATTATTTTACAATACTGGCTAAAGCTCAACAGGGTAATCTTTCTTATTGTCTCACTATTTCTTGTTTTTTCGGTCTTGGCCGCTGAAAAAGGAAAACTATACCTTGTCCTCGGTTCGGATACCTCGTTTAATCCCTATGGCGGATTAAATTATTACGATGGACGATTGTGGCAGGCTCTTTTATACGCGGATCCCGCTCACAACGCGTATACGGTCATGGATACTTCATTCCGAAATCAGTACAGGGACAGTTATGGCACTCCGGTAAAAATGACCTGGTGGATGATGGCCGGAAACATTTTTCATCTTTCCAAAAACTGCAATGTCCCGATCCGCAATAATATCTCCCTGTATTTAATGAAAAAATATCACGGGGCTGTTATCGAACTGTGCGGTGACCAGTTGAGCCTTCATTATCATAACTATCTGTGGTCCGACACAAATGGTGATGGTGTTTTTTGCTATAATCAGGGCATGGATTTCAACCTGAGCGAATATGATTATGAGCAAACACTGTGCAAATACCTGATCGAAGATGATGTTTTTCCCGTCTCCTTCCGCAGCGGCTGGCACTATATGGACAATGCCTGGCAGGCCTACCAGGAACGGTTCATTCCTTTCGATATGTCAAACGCGTATCCGGCGATCGGCGGCGATGTCAATGAACCCAGCTGGTATATTGACTGGTCGCAATCACCTGCGGCGTTCGTTCCCTATCACCCCAATGCCGATGACTACCAGATCGAGGGCAATCTGAAGCAATGGCGACTCCGTTCGACTCAGTTCCAGGATTATAATACGATGCGAGCCAACCTTGAGACGATGTTCCGGGAAGCCGCTAACGGTAACGATCAGATGGGCTGTTTCTGGGGCCATCTGGCCGAAGAAGCATCTTTTCTAAACGGTTTGAATAATCTTAACGCATTAGCCCATCAATTTTCCGAACAATATGGCGTTGATTTCAGGTACTGCCAGGATGTCGAAGCCATGCGCCTGTGGATCAATCCGGCGGATACAATCGCGCCTGCTCTGACCGTACATGAAATTGAAGAAGACGAAAACATCCGCTTTGCCATTGAAACCGATGGCCCGGTTTTCCAGGTTGAAGAACCTTTTATTGCGGTCAAAACGAAGCATGAAACCTTTGAACGTCTATCCTGCATACAAACCGGTGTGAATCGATGGGAAACCCTTAAGGCGCTTCCCGCAGAAATCCTGGCGAAGGTTTCCGTTGCCGTCTGCGACAGTGTGGGCAATCAGGCCAAAGTGCATCTGGACTATGTCCCCGATGATATTTTTATCGACGATCAACATCCGGAATTCCGGGAAATATCGGGCAGCTGGGGAAATTATACCTCCGGCGAGTTATGGGATTTGAATGCCCGGATATTGAACGGATTGGGATCGGTAACCATCACTCCTGAAATTCCGGAAAGCCGGGCGTATAGAATCTCCTTTCACGGACCCGGAAGTACTTCGAATTCTGTCCGCTGTATCATGCAACATGCTTCGGTTGTGGATACTGTGCTATTCGATTCCACTTTATTGGGTACGAATTACTGGCAGGAAATCGGGATCTTCGATCTGGAAGGCAGTACGGAAAATGCGCTCACAATCGAGAATCTGGCCGCCGGTAAAAAACTCGGGCTGGATGTGATCCATTTTTCGCCATTGGTGCCGGGAAAATATTTGATCGTGGATCGGGATTCACTGAACTTTGGAGATGTTACTATCGAAGACAGCACTACCCGCTACATCACGATCGGCAATATGGGCTCGGGGGCATTGAATGTGACCATGGCCCATTCAGGAGGCAAGCTCACGATCAAGACCGATATTCCCATGGTTCTGGCTCCCGGAGAAACGCGGAAAATACCCATAGCTTTTGTTTCTCAGGAATACGGTGAATATCGGGATGTGATCACGATTGAATCGGACGATCCGCTTAATTCCGACATACGTATACCGGTCTATGCCAATGCCACAAGTTATTTTAAATTGGTGGATAATGACGATCCAAGCGGGTACAGAGAATTCGGGGATACCTGGTTCACCAGCATCGCGACAGCCTACGGCTCCAGCAGCCGCTGTGCCTGGATCCGGGGCAATGGCCTTCATGCGGATTTCACAATGACGCTCAAGTACACCGACACTTACGATATTCAGTTCATCGTACCGGCTACCGAGAATGCGCACAATCACGCCGATTACATTATTCTGGTAAATGGAACAGCGATCGACACCGTCGTTGTGGACCAGAATCTGGGCAGCGGGCAATTTGTCTCGATCGGCACATACGATCTCCCTGAAGGTGTACCGGTCTGCCTGCGCATTCAGGATAACGGGGGCAATACGAATACCAATCCCAGCATTGTATTGCGTGCGGACGCGGTCAGGTTTGTCCGTGTGAAAGAAAACCTCAGTGCGATCCATGAAGCAGGTATCCCGGATGAATTCGTCGTTCATCAGAATTATCCGAATCCATTCAATCCGCTTACCACCATCAGGTTCTCGCTCCCGAAACAGCAGCGAGTCACTCTGAATATCTACGATCTCAACGGTCATCTGATCAAAACGCTTATCCACGAGGAAGTACCGCCGGGAAATTATAGCATCCCCTGGAATGCGACCGACAACTCGGATAATCCCGTGTGAAGCGGCGTCTATCTCTACCGAATCAGCACAGGCGAATACACAAACACAGGGCGAATGTTGCTGCTCAAGTAACAATAGAATTTAGAAACGTGCCCGGTGCCACTCGGGACAGTTCTCCTGGTTATAAAAGTTCTGCCGATTTCAGCCAACCGCCTTTGTCAATAATCAATGGACAATGATCAATTATCCTTCTACTTTGGCTGATGCGATCCTTCTCCCGATGCGCGGGATTATGTCGCCCCCCTGGGAGGATGGCTTTTCGTCGATCATCCTCTACTCCGATTATTCGCATCTTTTCCATCAAAATTGTATCTATATTCATGCGGATTTGAATTGAAGACAGATGGAAATCGATCAGCAAAAATACATCGAACAGAACCGGGCCGAATACGCAGAAATTTACGACTCGCTGAAGCGATTGACACCGGACGGGATTGCTGCCGCCGAAAGTCAACGGGCGGCGCTGCTCGAAGCCCTGAACGGTAGAGTCAAATGGGATTTCCGGGACAGTAAAGCCGATTGCAGTCAACTCTCACCGGGTTGCCGGCTCTGCGGCGAGGGGCTCTGGTCCTGCCTGTTCATCAACGACCGCTGCAATGCGCGCTGTTTCTATTGCCCGGCCCGCCAGGACGGCAACGATACGCCGGGGACCAGTTCGCTGGAGTTCCCCAACCCCGAAGATTACGCCGATTACATCGAGAAATTCGGTTTCAAGGGCGTCAGCATCAGCGGCGGCGAGCCCTTTCTGGCCTTCGAGAAGGCCTTCGATTTCGTCCGAATCCTCAAGAAACGCTTCGGCTCCGACATCCATCTCTGGCTCTATACCAACGGCATTCTGGCCGACATCGAAAAATTGCACCGGCTCGCCGATGCCGGGCTGGATGAAATCCGCTTCGATCTCAGCGCCGTCAACTACGATCTGAGTAAAGTACGTATGGCCTCGGGCAGCATTCCGATCGTCACGGTCGAGATTCCGGCCATCCCGGAAGATCTCGAATTCATGCAAAGTTTTCTGCCGCGCCTGGAAGAAGCCGGGGTGAATTTCCTGAACCTGCACCAGATCCGCATGACGAACTTCAACGCCGCTAACCTTATGCGACGTGGGTACACGATTCTGCATGGACCCAAAATGACGGTCCTGGAGACCGAGATCACCGCCCTGGAAATTTTACGTTACGCCCGCGAAAACGGGATCGCGCTGCCAATCAATTACTGCTCGTTCATCTA
Source organism: uncultured bacterium (assembly GCA_964589175.1). Taxonomy (GTDB): domain Bacteria; phylum Fidelibacterota; class UBA2242; order UBA2242; family UBA2242; genus CAZPRY01. The sequence goes on along the minus strand of CAZPRY010000069.1, from coordinate 8,388 downwards.
CCGCAACCGCTTTCAGACCCGGGCCGCGCGCAGCTGCTATGCACCGTTTATCAAGAAGAATCACGAAGAGGTTACCGAGGCCGGACTGATCCGCACGATGTCCACCGAAGTCGAGCCGTCGAAAATCAGCCGTTTAATCGGATTGCTGCAGGCCAATAATATCTCAGCGAACGGCCCATATGCCACCCAATCCAATACCAAAATGTATTTCAACGAAGAGGCTCTCAAAGTGCTCCTGCCGGAACTCGACAATCTGCAGCTCGCGTATCATGTCCCTATGCTCCGCCCGTCGATTTCTTATCGTCACACCTATAAGGAAATCGAACTGAATAAACGGAAAAAAATCGTCATCGAGCGCAAATCCGCCCTGCACGGCGTGATTTTGGCAGCTTCCGAAATACCGGTTTTTTACGACGAGTTTATTCTGGGCAAACCGAGCCCGCTGGACCTTACCCATCATATCGAGAACAGCAGTGATTCCGCCGCAATCGTCGAACGCTGGAAAGACATCTATTTCTACGAAAAAATCAAATCGGGGCTGTATGAATACTACTAGACAATCCAATCCAGAGGCCACTGAGCACATAGAGTTGATTTTCAAGTATTATTTCAGAGGACAATTTGATTTCACTTATTGATTCAAAAATAATTCTCTGTTTTCTCTGACCTGGAGGGTCCCCTCTGGGGTGAACTCCGTGGCTTGTGAATTTGAAAGACTGGAATACTTTGTGAAGGCAGCTGAATGAATGTAAATTCGAACATGAAGACCAGGCGGATGCGACTTGTAGGGCAGTATCTCTTTATCGTCGGCTTTGCCGTTTTCACGTTTCTGCAGATCAGCCGTTCCGCGAGCGGCTTGCGTCCCGGTTCCTTCGATCCGCAATCGCAGGTCGGCCCTTCCACTCCCAATCCGGAGCACGAAGTCATTTTGTCTTTCGATAAGAAGCCGGCGTTTGCGCTGAAAGTCCTCTATTTCCCCGACCGTTTCGAAGCGCCTGACAAAAACACCCATCCCCATTCGAAACCGGAATCGCTGCAGTTTTATCGTCGCAATAATTTCGATCTGACCTTCAACACCCCGCAGCTCTGCTACAAGTTTCTCGAACCGGAATACTCCGAAGCCGGATAATTCGCAATTTCTTTCCATACTCAGCAGCAACAGTCGGCGGTTTTAATAGACCTGCGGTCTGTACGCCAAATCGAGCGGCTGTAACTATTGCTCTTTAAACCAAATGATGTGAGGAATTCGCGATGAAAGAATTTTTGAAAGAGAGTGTATTGTACATATTCGGGGGCGCCCTGATCGTCCTTCTGGTGTACTGCTTCTACCTGATACTTTTTAGTAAAAGCAAGGATAACCCGGCAAGCCCGGGTAAAAAAACCACAAAGTAATCATTTCGATGATCGGGAGAAGTGCCTGTCGCCGGGATGGGCGCTTCTCCCGGGATTAGGAAAAATTTAGATACAATAATCCACAACAATGCACCCTTGATACAATGGCGTATTACTTCGGATTTCCGCGGCACTACTCTTTTAGCTTCTCGCGGATCAGCTCGTCGATTTCCTCCAGCCGGGCCAGCGGGATCGAACTCAGCGTGCGGGCGATATCCAATTCCTTATTGCTCTGCCGGATCGCGTTGAGCGGGTGCTCGCCGTCGTTTTCGAAGTCCTTATCCGGTATCCATTCCATCAGATCATTGGGCGTACATTTAAACAGTAAACATAAACGCTCCACGGTCTCCAAATCCAGCCTTTTAGCCCGGTTGTTCTTCAATTTGGTAGCGATATTGTCGGAAAAGCCGGATTGCATCAGGTAGCTGAAGGGTCGGGTGATCCCGCGCGCCTTGAAAATCCTGTCAAAATTGTAGCGTAGCATGATCTCTCCGCCTTTTAAGTAGTTATCCGTTATATTAAGATTATTCACCGTTTATACAAGCAAAATATCCGTTTATGATACAATATATATCTTTTAAGATATTCAATATCACTTGTAATCTATACATATATTCGTTTACTATATGAATATGTACGCGTGACCTATGATATAATTATGGAGAGATATATAATTATTCGTTTGCATTACCATTTATATCGCTTATTTATGATCATTATCCGTTTAAACTGCAAAGTTATACAAAGTACCGCTGATGGTCCGGGATCTCTACGCGGCATCCGGTCTTAGACTATCTAAAACCGAAAATTATTGCCTTATTGAAGACGACCGTATTAAAATAACGATACTTGAACATCATCAGGACGGAGTTATGAGAACCAAAAATAAGTCCAAAATTAATCAGATTATCATTCTTCTGGGTCTGTCAACGCTGATCTGCCTGCTTCCGCACTGTGCGTCCATGCGCCCGTTTACCGACATCTCTCCCAATCGGGCTGAGGCCCTGATTCATCGCCATACGGACGATCCGGATTTTGTGATTCTCGATGTGCGCGGTGCGGAGGAATACAATGCCGGGCACCTGGACGGCGCCCTGAACATCCCGATTAAATCACCCGATTTTGCAGATCGGATTGAGGCGCTGGATAAGTCCGCTACCTACCTGGTTTATTGCTACGTAGGTATCCGGAGCGCCCGGGCCATGAACCTGATGAAGGCGAAGGGCTTCGAGCAGGTTTTCAACCTGGAAGGCGGCCTGGGCAAATGGGAAGCTGCTAAGCAATCGCTTGAATAAAACCACGCTCAGATAAAACAATCCGAATATTTGCTGCGTTATCTTCCGGAGCACAGCGTAAATACGCCTCGGCATTTCCATCTTTTTTTTCCTAAATTAGCCCGTGCAATACAATATTTTTCCTCCTCGTTCGTCATTAAAGATGTTATGGAGGCAATTTTGACACAGAAGATCGCAGACAGCTACCGCCGGGAACATCAGGGCCTTTTGGCTTTTATCCGGTCGAAAGTCCGCAGAAATGAGGATGCCGAGGACATCCTGCAGGATGTTTTCTACCAGGCGGTCGCAAGTGTGAATGTCCTGGAACCGGTCGAAAATCTGGCCGGCTGGCTCTACGCGGTTGCGAAAAACAGGATCATCGACTGGTATCGCAAGAAGAAAGAACCGGTGTTGAATCCGATTGTGGAGCAGATGACGCTCCAGGCGCTGGTTGACGACAGCGAGATTCGCGCCCTGGATGAACACACGCGCTCCCTGGTGATGGACGCTCTCTGGGAGGCTCTCGAAGAGCTCCCTATCGAGCAACGCACGGTCATCGTACTGCAATCCATCGAAGGCATCCCCTTCAGGGAGATCGCCGCGATCGAAGGCGTTCCCCTCAACACCCTCCTAGCCCGGAAACGCTATGCCATCCACTTTCTGCAAAAGCGCCTCATCGAGCTCAAGCAAATCATTCACGAACTGTAAAAAATCAGGAGAAAATGCAATGCACCCCTTCAAAAATCACTGCCCCACTCACCGCCTTCCCTGGATCATTGGCGGAATTATCCTTGCCATCGGTTTTGCTTTTCTGTTCGGTTTTTTCGTAATGCTACTCTGGAACTGGCTGATGCCGGCCATTTTCGGGCTGGGCGTTATCACCTACTGGCAGGCCTGGGGACTGGTCTTGCTGGCCCACATTCTGTTCAAAGCGGGCCATGGACACCCCCACGGACATAAGCACGACGATTACTGGCGCGACAAATTCAAGAAGAATATGAAAGAGCGTTTCGCCGAACCGCAGTCCCACAGTGACCAGGAAGAGACGCAAAACTAACGAACAATCCTCCCCGTGACCCCGCGGGGAGGATATTTCCCAATTCTTCATCCTTGGAATAATATCATGAGTACCCTACAAGCCAACAAGTACAACCGTAAAGCCGCCGCTCCCGATAGCCGGGGTGATGAGATCGTCCAATCCCTGAAACTAAAAAACGGTGAAGCGGTCGCCGATATCGGCTCGGGCGGAGGACACTTCAGCTTTGAATTCGCGCAGTGCGTCGGCCCGGCCGGCAGAGTCTTTGCTGTCGATAAAGACAAAAAATTGCTGGATTCGGTCATTGAAGAGGCGCGTGCCAGAGGTCTTGATAATATCGAGGCATCGCTCTATTTCAATGGAGAATTATGTCTGCCGGAAGGTGAAATCGATCTGATTTTTCTGCGGAACGTCTTTCACCATATCGGCGATTCCGTGTCCTATTTCAGTGTAATGAAAAGATTCCTGAAACCGGGCGGGCGCCTTGCGATTATCGACTACTGGAAGCGAGACGGCTTCAATTTCCACAGCCTGTTCGGGCATTATACTCCCGAAGAAAGGATATTACAGAACATGCAGGAAGCCGGCTTTGAGAGGCTGGCATCCTTCTCGTTTTTACCGACTCAATCCTTTAATGTCTTTACCCGGTGTTCTGACGATAAATGATCAAGCGAATTAATGTTTGGTCAGATCCAAGTAGCTGACGCATTTTTACACCTCCGCTTCGAATACATCGTATAGTAAAATCGGCAGGCTACAAAATAACTTGCCGAAAATCACAGCGCTCTCTAATCCGGTAAAATAAAAATACCTTGATCCGAAGTCTACTTGACAATGATGCCGGATACCTGTATTTTTACACAAATAATATAGGGCGGATATATAACCACGTACTCAGCACAGTATAGCCTAAACTACACCCCAAACAAAATCTTTTGCCATGCATCCCCAAAAACAGACAGGAGAAATAAGATGAAACGCGACCGTTGCACTGCATTAATCACATTTTGCCTAGTACTCTTCTCAATCTTTATCTGGAGCACCCCCGGTTTCGCGCAGACCGGGGCCAAGAGCAACTATGCTCTCGATTTTGACCACAATACCCTCGATTTCGTGCAGGTTTCTGATAACGCCTCCCTGCATATGACCAACCGACTTACGCTCGAAGCCTGGGTCAATATCCGGTCCTATGTCGTTGAAGCGGGAATTATCAACAACATTTTCGATACCGGATATAACGAAAGCGGTTATGGACTGACCAACTCCTGGCAGGTCACGAATGCCGTTGAATTCATCGTAAGAACCGATAATACCTCGGCCTGGTGGAGCAGTTGTTACGCCGTAGTCACCCAGAACACCTGGCATCACATCGCCGGTGTCTACGACGGCAGTACCGCCAAACTCTATGTCGACGGGGTTGAGGTTGCCAGCACTCCGGCCAGCGGAAACATCGGTTACAGTCCCGCCAACGATCTCTGGATCGGCAAATACCAGGACGACAATGAATCGGCCCACTTCGACGGCATGATTGATGAAGTGCGGATCTGGAATACGAATCTGAGCGCCGCCACGCTGCAGACATGGAAGAATTCCGAAGTCAGCAGTTCCCACCCCAATTATGCCAACCTGGTTTCCTACTGGAAATTCAACGAAGGCACGGGATTAACGGCTTCGGATTCCAAGGGAAGCAACCACGGCAGCCTCCAGAATAGTCCGGCCTGGGTTAGCGGAGCGCCGCTGAGCGGCGGAAGCACCGGCGGCACCGGAACATTGACGGGCCGGATTACGGATGCCACCAACGGCAATCCCATCCAGGGCGCGACAGTCAGCATCGCCGATTTATCCACCACCACGGACTCCGACGGCAGATATACGATCGCAAATGTACCGCCCGGCACCATCCTCGCCGATTTTACCGCCAGTCCCAAAGTCGGCGACGCGCCGTTGACGGTCTATTTTACCGACCAATCCAGCTCCGGCGCCCAGCGCGTGACCGCCGTCGCAAGCGGCTATATCGAATATGTCAATAACCAGGTGACGATTGAATCCGATCAAACCCAAACCCTGGACATCTCGCTTTCTCCGACACTCAGTGCCGGTAGTCTGCGTTTCGTACTCAACTGGGGCGCCGATCCGCGCGACCTGGACTCGTACCTCAGGACCCCGCAGATCGAAGGATACCCGTATACGGTTTATTACAATAACAAAGGCTCGGTCTCCGCTGCGCCGTATGCGATCCTCGATCACGACGTTACCCAGGGTTACGGCCCCGAAACCGTCACGATCCACCAGTTATATGCGGGCACCTATTATTACTATATACATCGCTACACCGGCAGCGGATATGTCAGCACATCCGGCGCGGTGATCCAAATCTACAATCAATACGGACTGCTGCAGACGGTACAAGTCCCAACCAGCGGAGAGGGCGATTACTGGAACGTTTGTACAATCAACGGCAGCACCGGGCAGATCACGCTGGTGAACCAGATCCAGTCCAGCGCTCCGGGCTCCAAAGGCGGCGCGCAGCTGATCCGCGAAGCGAAGAAACCGGAAATCGCCTCACTGGGAACTTCCCCACGTCAAAGGGCCAAGATGGAAGTTACCTCGCGTCTGTGGAATTTCGGAGACGGGCAAACCTCCGCCGAAACGAATCCGTCGCATGCCTATCAGGATCCGGGCTATTATACCGTGACTTTGACGGTGAATGACGGCAGCTACCAGGTAAGTAAGACCAAGACGGATTATATCCAGGTTACCGGGACTTCGACAGGCAGCACAGGAACGCTGACCGGCCATGTCGCGGATGCTACAAATGGTAGCCCGATTCAGGGCGCGACGGTCGCGGTTGCCGGGTTATCGACCACCACGGATGCAAGCGGTCAATATACGATCAACAATGTCCCGGTCGGAACGCTCATTGCCGACTTCAGTGCGAATCCGCGCTCGGGCGGCGCACCGCTGGCGGTTTATTTCTCGAATCTGTCCAGCTCCAGCGCCCAGCGTGTAACGGCCACGGCAACAGGCTACATCGAATATATCAACAGCCAGGTTTCCGTGTATGCCAATCAAACGCAAACCCTGGATATATCGCTCTCGCCAATCCTGGCGGCCGGAAACCTGCGTTTTGTTCTGAACTGGGGCGCCGATCCGCGCGATCTGGACTCCTATCTCAAGACCCCACAGATCGAGGGCTCCTGGTACACCGTGTATTACAATTCCAAAGGTTCCGCGACATCCGCACCGTACGCAATTCTCGACTATGACGTCACCCAGGGCTATGGACCCGAAACAATGACGATCCATCAACTCTATTCAGGGATGTATTACTACTACATTCACCGCTATGCCGGTCTGGGCGAAGTACGGACCTCGGGCGCGGTGGTCCAGATCTACAATCAATACGGTTTACTGCAGACCATCCCGGTTCCGAGTACCGGCGAAGGGGATTACTGGAATGTCTGCGCGATCGACGGCAGCACCGGCCAGATCAGCCTGGTGAATGTGATTCAGTCCGCAGCGCCCGGCGCCAAGGGCGGAGACAATTCCGCCAAAGGCGGCAAACCAAGTATCGCCCTGGGTCAGGCTATCTCTAAGAAATCCGCCATGAGTGTCACTTCCTCGCAATGGAATTTCGGCGACGGGCAGAGCAGCACTGAAACTCACCCGGTTCATATTTACCAAAATCCGGGCAATTATACGGTGACGCTGACGGTTTCCGACGGCAGCAACCAGGCTACTGAAACCAAAACCAATTACGTCGAAGTTACCGGCAGCAGTGTAGTCGAAATCACGTTGCTTAGTGAGGGCTTCGAAGGGGATGAGATCAACTGGTCGTACATCGATAATAACAGCGACGGGGTCTACTGGAGCATCTATTCCGAAGAAGCTCCGGCCGACACGGTGGCACATAGCGGTCTGCACGGCGCCGGCATCTATTACAACAATATCGGCAATGACGACTACCTGGTTTCGCCGGAAATCCAAATCCCGGCCGGTACCCAATCGGCAATACTGACATTCTGGTCCAGATCGCACAGTTCCGTGTATCTGGAGGATTTCGATGTGCGGATTTCAACAACCGGCACGGATGTGGCCGATTTCGCCGGTGATCCGATCATGAGTGTGCGAAATACGGCTTCCAATTGGACGCTTTTCACCTACGAATATCTGTCTTCTTACGCAGGACAATCGATTTACATCGCGTTCCACAATATTTCCGTGGATAAATTCTACCAATTTATCGACGATGTCGTCATTACGGCCACAGTGGCGACCGATGTAGATCAGCAGGCCGAAGTCATTCCGCATGAATTCGAGCTGCTGCAGAACTATCCGAACCCGTTCAATCCCGGTACGGAAATCACTTTCTCTCTACCGACCCGGGATTTCGTTACGCTGGAGGTCTTCAACCTGCGCGGTGAGAAGGTCAGAACGCTGCTGCAGGAGCAAATGGGAGCCGGAGTTCACAGCGTCCGTTTTGACGCTTCCGATCTGCCCAACGGCGTTTATCTGTACAGCATTAGCAGCAGGAATTTCAGCGACACAAAGAAGTGTCTGCTCCTGAAATAGGGTCAATCAAACAGTAGGGGCACGATGCATCGTGCCCCTACTGCTAATCCGTATTATGTTGGGGCTGTCCCAAAAGAATAGTATTTTGAGATAATCGATGTTTGAGCTAAATTG
>CAZPRY010000068.1:12658-15632 GCA_964589175.1 uncultured bacterium | reverse complement strand
CCGAAACCGCGTTTCTTAAGATCGGCGCTCATCGCATCCGATTCCGCTGTCCTGGCCGGCAATTCTTTGAGCGTCGTCCACTGATTGATAATCGTCTTCCCGCCCACAAACTGCCAGATGTAACGGTCGAAACTGCCGAATTCGGCCTGTATTTTCAGAAATGCTTTGGCATTATTGATCGTCGATTGAATTTTCAGCTTGTTGCGAATGATTCCCGAATCCTGGATCAGGGAAATGTATTTCTGCTCGGTGTACCCGGCAATTTTGGCCACATCAAAATTATCCAGCGCAGCCCGGAAATTTTCGCGCTTTTTTAAAATGGTCGACCAGCTCAGACCGGCCTGGAAGGCGTCCAGGACAATAAACTCGAACAGAAGCCGGTCATCATGAATGGGCACTCCCCATTCCGAATCGTGATATTGAATCATGAGTAAATCCTGGTTCGTCCATCCGCAGCGATTCTTTTCCATTTCGATCCTTTCCTGCTTTTCCGTTAACCGTAGAGATGATCCGGTTTCGGAGTACTGTCATAAAAAAGATAAAAAAATCCCCAGTCTTGCGGTATCGCCGTCAAAATTATCAAATCCCGTGAAAATTAAAAACGATATCCCGCCCTGAAATAGAATAGATTCCGCTTATTGCCCGATTGATAGATACTCTTTTCACCGCGTGCATAAATTAATTCGATCGGACCGAGCGGAGTCAGGTACTTGCATCCAAGCCCGTAGCCCCACATAGTTTTATTTCCAAGGGCTTCATCTGCAATGGTCGCGCCGTAGCTGACAGCTTTATTCATTACAAAGGAGAGGCGCAAATTCTTGCGCAAATGATAGGTATAATCCCAGCGCAGAAAAGTCAGGGTATTGCCGGAGAGTTGATCGTAGTTGACGCCGATAAAGGTTTCCGGACCCCCGGTATAAAAATATTTGTAAACGGGCAGATTTTCGGTGCCTTGCCCATGAAAAATCCCGAAACGGACCGTGTGTTTCCCGGCAAAGGTAAGATAGCCGTTCGCGAATACCTCGGCGCGCCTGTACTCAAGAGCGGAACCCAGGTCTCTCCGGCTGTCCTCATAGCTGGCCCGGACCGATATTCCGCGATGCGGGTCATACACATCATCCAGCAAATCAAGGTGAAAGTTGACATCAATTGCGTGGATGTTCTCATTCCAGGCCGGGAAAATCGCCGTATCCGGCAGGGCGATCTCCGGTTTAATATCCGGATATTCGAGCTTGTACTCCGCTTCAAGGTTCCAGAATTTTTCATCGAGGATCCCCAGGCCGAATCCCAGGGAAGTGCTCCTGTCCTTGTACGAGGCGATTTTCTTCCCGTCGAAGCCATAGATGTTCACCGGTTTGGAAAAGTAACCGGCCTGTACAAAAGGGTAAACCGGAAAATCCAGCGTGCGCGAAGGATAGTAAGCCTTAAAATGATATTGGTTATAACCGATAAACCGGAATTCGTTCTCCACCCGCAGCCCGGGTATCGGCAGGTTCATATGCTGAAGATTGGCCGCTATCACCAGATTATACTGGTCGCCGTATTGAAAGCCCAGCCAGAGTTGCGTCAGGGACTGCTCTTTGACGTTGATCGTCAGGCGGACGTGATCGTAATCCACCGGCGTGATGGTATAATCGATTGTCTCAAAATAACCAAGGCTGTAAAGGGTCGTAATCCTCTCTTCCACCATATCCGTATCGAATTCATCTCCCGGCTTGATGTCGATCAGCCGGTAAATGAACTCAAAGGGTAAAATCCGATTGCCCCGGATGCGCACCCCGTAAATGGTCGGTTTCTGCTTTTCTTTAACGCGGATGATGAGTTTCACGAAGCTGTCGCCATAGGGCTGAACCTCATAGTTCACCGATTCAAAAAGCCCTGTCTTTCTCATCTCCATGACGCGCGCAAGCAGCGTATCGGGATTAAAGGGCACGCCGGGTTTGATGTTGACCAGATTACTGACGTTCAAAAACGGAAGGGTGGTATTGCCCGTTATGGAGACGCCGTACACCAGGCGGTTTTCCTGAGCCGCCCTGCGTAGATCCAGAGATGTGGAATAACTCCGGACCAGATTGTACCTGGCCTTCAATTCAACCAGTTCATTTAGTTTTGCGTAGGCAGCCAGCTCGCCTTGATGTATGATTCCTGCGATTTTCCGTGGCGTAAAATCCGCGGCAGAATAATTTTCGGTCTCGGCATTGATATAGATATCCGCATCCTGGATGAAGCGGTCCAGTTGCATGGTGCGCATGAGATTGAAAGATTGGCTCAAAACATCCATCGTCGTGCGTAACTGCTCGCGATTTTTCAGAGCATTGCCGACCCCCACAGCGATAACGATGTCAGCGCCCATCGCGCGCACGATATCGGCCGGCAGGTTGTTCAGTAGTCCGCCATCAACCAGCAACGAGTCCCCCCACTCGACCGGGCTGAACACACTTGGAATCGACATCGTCGAGCGCATGGCCTTGGCCAGAGAACCCTTTTGCAGAACGACCAATTTTCCGGTGATCAAATCAACTGCCGTACAGCGAAACGGAATCGGAAGATCATCGAAATCGATCACTTCCCCATAGGGGTAAACGAGCTGTGATAAGAGCAGTGAGATGCTCTGCCCGGCAATCAGGCCGCCTTTCCCTACCGGAATCCAATCCTTAAAACCCAGCTGCACCTGATAGCGGGAAGTCTCCTGTTTCAGAATATAAGGTAATTTCTCACGCGGCGGTAAATCCCGAAAAGCGCTTTCCCAATCGATTCCGGCAGTAATTTTCTCTATTTCGTGACCGCTGTAACCGATGGCATAGAGCGCCGCGGCGATACCGCCCATGCTCGTACCGGCAATATAATCGATCGGGATCTGCAGCGAATCCAGCAATTTTAAAGCGCCGATATGCGCCACGCCCAGGGCGCCGCCGCCGGATAAGGCCAAACCGATTTTAGGGCGTTCCGGCGTTCCCTCCGCGGGCTCGCCGGA
>CAZPRY010000068.1:0-12558 GCA_964589175.1 uncultured bacterium | reverse complement strand
TCCGTCTTTTCCATGTCATAGTTTAGGCAAAAAGTAATTTCGAATAAACAAAAACCCGCAATTCGATTTTAAAAAAAACAAGGAACGGCCACCGGATAGGTTCCGATGACCGTTCTTCTCAATTGTACTATTCTTCGATCAGTCTCTCTGAATATGAACCACGCCGGAGGTCCGGATCGACTCTTTGGACACTTCCCCGAAATAGCGAATCGAACTGGCGCCGGAGGCGCTGCCGGTCAGTTCGCCGCCCTTCATGGTCAGGATAATCGAACTGGCGCCGGTCAGATCGATATCGGCATTGACGACATCGCTGCGCTTCAGATCCACATTGGTCGCTCCGGTGCTGGACAGATAGAGATTCTCGATCGTGTTTTCGCGCCCGGTGATCGAGCTGCCGCCTTCCATCTGCAGGTACAGATCGTGGCTTACGAAATCATCGAATTTAATCGAGGCGCCGCTGCGGGATTCAATCCTGGATAAGCTGGGCATATAAATCATCGCCCGTACACCATCATGGGACATTCTGTCCCGATCGCTTTTCAGATACAGGCGGCCATCCCGGGACTCCACCTCGACCTCGTCCTTTAAATATTCCGGAACCCGCACTTCCACGCCAAATGTATCGGCGCGATAGATGCGCAGCTGCCAGCTCCCTTCGATTCGGATTTCGGAGAAATCCTGATAATCATAATTCATAGATTGCAGGTCGCTCTCATCGAATTCGGTGCTGCCAGCCTCATCGGCCCAAGGTTCGCAACTGACCAGAATCCGCGCCGTGATAACCAATCCTGCCACAAGGCTGAACAGGACAATCAGCATGATCAATAAAATTTTATTTGAAGTTTTCATGATTCCTCACACTCTTTTATGACTTCTGTTGAACATACAATTTCCGCAAATCTTCGAAATCCATAACCAGTAGATCCATCATTCTGAAGAGATGCGGCAGTTCGTGCTGGATGAATTCCGCCTTCATCAGTTCGCGCGTATTCTGGTAGGCGTCCTCAGCTACAAAGTACCCGATGCCTCTCTGGTTGTAGATAATGCCCTTGTCCTGCAGCAGTGAGAAAGTGCGCATCACGGTATTGGGATTCACTTCGGTATTCACAGCCATTTCGCGCACGGACGGAATCTTATCGCCGGCCGCCCAGCGTTTGGAAAGGATCTTCTCGCAGATGGAGTCGGCGATTTGAAGGTAGATGGCTTGATTTCCTCTGAACTCCATCTCACACCTCCGTTTCCGACAGGCGCAAATAGCTAAGCACCCAGAATAACGGCGCCATGAAAGCCCAGAAAAAGATTTCTGCGACTCTGGCAATGATTCTACCGGTGGACTCGGCGAAATATTGAAACTCTACCGATTCCATTCCTGAAAAACTAAAAGGCGCACCGTGAAAAAAATCACCAAATAAAATACGAGCCAACAGCATCGAAAACAGGCTCAGCACCAGCGAAAGCGCGTAGAGGCTCAGAATGGTCTTGATAAAGTTATGGCTCTTGAAATAGACGGCGCCGAACATGAAAACCGATTGCGTGACCAGGTAAATGAGCATCGTTTTGATGATCACGGGATGGAACATATCGAAGGCTCCATGATAGCGGCTGAAGAAAGGCATACTGATCAGGATGGCAATCAGCGAATAGAGATAATACAGGACCGCTGAAATAAGCACATAGCCAATCGAAGTCAACAGGAATTTGCTGAGAAATTTCTCAAACTGGGATGCCGGCAAGGTGACGTAGGCATAACTTTTCTGCTTGTGATGCAGTTCCGTGAAGGCCATGCTGGTGACGATAAATCCGCCGATGAAAAGCGTCAGCGGGTAAAAAACCAGGTGAAAGTCCCAGTCCGAGCTGCTCGACGACGAGCTTACATTAATGAAGAGCAGGACGCCGAAAACGGCTCCGATCGCAATCAGCGACGAGCGGTAATTGCCCAGAAAGTCGTTTTTCAGGAGTAACCAGAATCTTCTGAAATTGAAAAATTTATCCGTTTGCATAGCCGGCCTCCTCTCCGAAAATTTTCCCGATTTTCTCTTTGTTGTTGATCACGGCGTTAAAGAGAATCTCCAGATCGATCTTGTTCTCGCCGTCGTCGCTTTTCTGGTAGATAACGGCATAGCCGCCCAGGGTCCTTTCCCAGAAAAGGGCTTCGCCGGCTGCCGGCTCATCCTGCTCCAAACGGATCGAAAGCCGCTCCGAAACCTCGAGTGCGCTGTGATTAAAAATGACCTGGCCTTCATCCAGAATGATGATGGGATCGATCAGGTTTTCCATATCGCGCACCTGGTGGGTGGAGATGATGAAGCTGCGCTCATCGGTCATCGATGACGCCAGAATGCGGCGAAAAAGACTCTTCGTGGGAATATCCAGCCCGTTCGTCGGCTCATCCAGAATCAGCAGTTTACAGTCGGTCGCCAAGCCGAAAGCCAGCAGGAATTTCTTCTTCTGGCCGTAGGAAAGGCTGGTCAGTTTCTCCGAGCGCGTAATGCCGAAGTCCTTCAGATAATCAGCCATCCTGGCATGATCGAAGCGTGGGTAGAACGGCGCGTAGAGTTCTTCGTAGAGTTTCAGGGTAATCGGCGGTGTGTAAAACTCTTCGGGTATGAAAAAAATTTCCTCGAGCATCTGGGGCAGACGCTTCTGCGGACTGTAGCCCAGAACCTCACAAGTTCCCGTCTGCGGAAATAGCAGCCCGGCAATCACTTTCAGCAGAGTCGTCTTGCCGGCGCCGTTTTTTCCGAGCAGTCCGTAGACATTTCCGGGTGCCAGACTCAGCTGCAACTGATTGAATAAATTTTCCTTCTTGCGGTATGCGAAGGATAAATCTTGAATTTCAATCATCTGTTCCTCCGTTTTAGTGTTCTATCTTACTAGTGCACTAGCAATATAAGACAATCTCACAAGCCTGTCAAGAATTATTTTTACTTTTCCCCATAACGACCCATTCCCGCTTTTCATAAATGTATGCGCCAGACCGAGGAATTGGGCGCATTTCTGTTGTTTACTTAGCTGCGCCTAAGTAAATTAGGACCTTATGAGTGACTCGCCCGCAAACCCGACAACCCTTTCTGAAAGTCTGCAGGATTATCTTAAAATCATCCTCGACCTGACCAACGAGAAACGCGTGGCGCGCATTAAGGACATTTCCCTCAAAAAAGGGGTCAGCATGCCCTCCGTAACCGAGGCCATGCGCAAACTGGCTGGCGAAGGGCTGATCAAATACAGCGCCCGCGAATATATCGAACTGACCAGCAAAGGCGAAAAACGGGCGCATCATCTGGCCAACCGGCACACGTTTCTCAACCGCTTCCTCGTCGATGTATTGAGTCTCGATCCTTCCCTGGCTACTCAGGAAGCCTGCGCCCTGGAACATCACCTCAGCCCCCAAACCCTGGAGCGCCTGATTCTGCTCTACCAGTACCTGAGTTATTGTCCCAGGAACGATCAGTCGACCATTCAGAATTTCCGGCACTGCCTCGAACTGTCGGAAAGCCTTGCGCCCGAGGACACCGAATGCCGGAATTGTATTTTCACCGGCGAATCGCCTCATTTCGACGATTCCGAAAAGCGTGTTCATATTCTGCTGGCCGATATGAAATCGGGACAGAAAGGACGGATTACCATGCTGGGACCGGATTACCAGATGCGCCGGGACATCATCGCAAAAGGACTAATGCCGGGCACCGAAATCACCATGGAATTCAACGACACGGAAAAGAACATCTTTTACGTCAGCCTCGACAATTACCGGGTGGAAATCGCCCCGGAAGAGGCCCGCCATATGGAAATCGCACTCAACGAGGCTACCCCCAACGACTCGTCCGAAAATCAGGAATAACAGCCTATGACACCCAATCTGGTCAGCATCCCGTTATCACATGCCAATACGAAACAAAAATTTGTGGTCCGGAAAATCCGGGCCAGCGGAGAGATCCGGCGGCGGCTGATCGACATCGGTTTCATAAACGGAGAGGTCGGAACGGTCGTGCGCGAAGCTCTGTTGAGAGACCCGATTGAGTTGGAGATCAAGGGCGCCCATGTTTCCCTGCGGCGTTCCGAAGCCAAATTGATCGATATCGAGATGATCGAATGAGTGAGTTCGGCCGGCGCAGGCGCTGGGGACGAGTTAACCGACCAGAGCACTGCGGGCCGGCTGCCCATCGGCATATCCGCATTGCCCTGGCCGGCAATCCCAATTCGGGAAAAACCTCTATTTTCAACGCCATCACCGGCCAGCATCAGCATATTGGCAATTACCCGGGTGTTACGGTCGAGAAAAAATCCGGGCGCATTCCCTATCACGACCGGATTCTGGAAATCATCGATCTGCCGGGGACCTACAGCCTGAGCGCTTACTCGATCGAGGAAATCGTTTCGCGCGACTTCGTGCTGAAAGAGAAGCCCGATGTGATTATCGATGTTCTCGATTCCACCAACCTCGACCGGCACCTCTACCTGCTGCTGCAATTCCAGGAACTGGGCGTGCCCATCGTCGGCGCCCTGAACATGTCCGATGAAGCCCTCGAAAAAGGCATCGAAATCGACGAAGTTTCACTGGGAAAAATCCTCGGCATTCCGCTCGTCAAGACCGTAGGCAATAACGGCAAGGGCGTGCAAACCTTGCTGGATACCGCGGTGAAGGTCGCCAAGGGCGAAATCGACTCCAACAAACGCCACCTGAATTACGGCCCGCGGCTGGAGAGCGCTCACAATGACATTATCGAGGCCTTATCGACCGACCCGGAATTCGCGCAAAAGTATGCCCTGCACTGGATTTCCATCAAACTCCTGGAAAACGACAGCGACGCCGTCAACAAAGTATCAAAAGAGCACCTGAATCCGCAACCTGTCCTGGAGATCGCGGAGGCCGGGCGCAGCCAGATCGGAAAACATTTCCGCGAGGACAGCGAAGTGGTCGTCAGCGAACAGCGCTACGCCTACATCCACGGCGCGCTCGAGGAGACCGTCAAAAAGCAACGGAAGCCGGAATACACCGACTTCACCGAGAAGATCGACCGCTTCGTGCTCAACCGCTTCCTAGGCATTCCGATCTTCCTGCTGGTCATGTTCCTGATTTACCAGATGACCTTCATGTTCGGCAATCCCGCCTCCGAATGGATATCGACCTTCTTCGGCTGGTGCTCCGATCAATTGCATACGATTCTGCCGCCCGGGCCGCTGCAGGAATTTCTGACCGACGGAATCATCAAAGGCGTCGGCGGCGTGCTGGTCTTTCTGCCGCTGGTTGTCTTCCTTTTCCTCGGGCTTTCCTTTCTGGAAGATACCGGCTACATGTCACGGGCAGCCTTCGTCATGGATAAATTTTTTCATATCTTCGGGCTGCACGGACGCAGTTTTATCCCGTTCATGGTCTCCACCGGCTGCGCCGTGCCGGGCATCATGAGCGCCCGCGTGCTGGCCAATCCCAAAGACCGCATCGTCACGGTTCTGGTTTCGCCCCTGATGATGTGCGGAGCCAAAACGCCCGTGATCGCCATGCTGGCTGCGGCGTTCTATCCCAACCACGCCGCCCTCGTTTTCTGGGGAATCTGGATGTTCGGATGGGTGGTGGCCTTTGTGCTGGCCCTGATTTTCCGCCGGATTCTTTTCAAAGGAGCGCAAACACCCTTCGTGATGGAACTGCCGCCTTACCGGGTCCCATCCTTTAAAGGCGTCATCTACCATATGTGGGAACGAACCAGTGAATACGTCAAAAAAGCGGGCACGGTGATCCTGGCGGCTTCGATTATCGTCTGGTTCATCCTTTCGTTCCCCAAAACAGCTTCGCAGCCGCAGACCTCCGTAGCGCAGACTTCCGTGAGCACGGGACAAGCAGCCTCAATCGCGGACTTCCACGACGAAGCGCAAATTTCCTATAGTTACGGTGGACGGATCGGGAAGGCAATTGAACCGGTGATTGCCCTGGCGGGCTTCGACTGGAAAATCGGTATCAGCCTGGTGGCCGGTGTGGCCGCCAAAGAGGTGATCATTTCCACCCTCGGAATCATGTACGGCATCGAAGCCGAAACAAGTGAAACAAAGCCGGTTGTCCCGGATTTAATGCTCTATGACCATTTGAAATCCGATCCGAACTATTCGCCGTTAATGGGTTTGGCGCTGATGCTTTTTGTCATGATCTATGTACCCTGCATCGCCACGCTTGCCATGGTGCGCAAGGAGTTGGGCTCCTGGAAATGGCCGGCTCTTCAGGCTTTCTATACCCTTTTCGTCGCCCTGGCCCTGGCCATCGGCGTATATCAAATCGGATCGCTTTTAGGATTTGGAGGTTAATATGTGGTGGCAATATGTCATCGTCGCCGTCGCGTTCATCGCGAGTGTCCTTTTTATCGGTTTCCGGCTGAAGAACAATATCGCCGAACCGGGCTGCGGCGGCGAGTGCGGCGGCTGTTCCGTAGGCAATTGCAGTCCGGAACGCAAAGTCGAAAGCCCGGAGAATAAACAATCATGAATCAGAGCAGAAAAATTCGCTGGGGCGTTTTGTCCACGGGCTGGATGGCCCACAAATTTACGCTCGCCCTGAGTACACTTCCCGGGGCGGAAATACTGGCCGTCGGCTCGCGGACCCCGGAAAAGGCCGACCAATTCGGTGATGAATTCCGGATTCCGCGCCGCTACGGCAGTTACCGGGAACTGGTCGGCGATCCCGACCTGGACATCATCTACGTGGCATCCCTTCATCCGTTTCACTTTGAAAATGCCAAACTGTGCCTGGAAGCCGGCAAGGCCGTCCTGCTCGAGAAACCGTTCACCATGACGGCCGCCGAAGCAGACAAGTTGATCGCACTCGCCCATGAGCGCAACCTGTTTCTGATGGAAGCCATGTGGGTGCGCTTCTGCCCGTTATTCCGGCATTTAAAAGCGGAGATCAGCAAGGGCCTGATCGGCAAGTTGCGCATGATCCAATCCTCCTACGGCACTCGCTTTCCCTGGCAGCCCGGGCACCGCTCATTGAATCCAGACCTGGCCGGAGGCGCCCTACTCGACATCGGCGTCTACCCGATTTCGCTGGCTTCGTTCTTCTTCGGCGAGCCGCCCCGCGACATCGTCAGCAAAGCCCATCTCGGTGAAACAGGAGTCGACGAACAATCCGCCATCATCCTCGAATATTCACAGGGCAAACTGGCCCTGCTTTCCTCTGCGGTACGCACCGGGACATGCCATGATTCCTTCCTGTACGGGACGGACGGCTACATCCGTATCCACGGTCCCTGGTGGCAAATCACCGACGCCACCCTGGACCGGAACGGCCAAGAGACAGCCATCCACATCCCCAAAGAAGGCAGCGGCTACAATTACGAAGCCGTGGAAGCCATGGATTGTATCCGCCTGGCGAAGATCGAGAGTGAACTGATGCCGCTGGATGAGACCCTGCAAATCATGCTGACTATGGATCGTATCCGGTCGCAGTGGGGATTGCGCTACCCGTTCGAATAAACACCATTAGGACTGTGAAAACCTGAAAGATCTAAACTATCTTATCGGGGTATTAAATACAATTCACAAACTCTGGAGGGATCATCGTGAAAAGCAAAATTGGGGGATTTTGTTTTCTACTGCTGTTGATTTGTTACCAGTCCTGCAATTCCAATTCCACCGCGCCGGACCCCGAGCCATTTGACTGACAAAGCGCGAATCCGGAATCTCAGGGATTGGATGCCCGGTTACTGGATGATGCGCTATCGGTCGCCGAAAGCATTTCATATCTGAACGCCCTTCTGATCGTACGCAACGGAAAACTCGTACTGGAAGAATATTTTCACGGATTCAAGCGGAACGACGCTCATCTGGTCCGATCCGTTTCCAAAAGTTTTACATCGGCTCTGGTGGGAATTGCCCTGGAGAAGGAATTAATCGAAGGAATCGATCAGCACGTGCTTGATTTCTTTCCGGAGATGGATCTGCCCGGTCTGGACTACCGCAAAAGGAATCTCACCGTTAAACATCTTCTCACGATGCGGGCCGGCGTAGAAGACGATCACGCGGTCTACATGACCATCCATTCGAGCGGCAATTGGATTGAAAGCACTTTCCTGCTGCCGCAACTGGCCGCTCCCGGTTCGGGCTTCAGTTACAACACCTTCCTGACCCACTTGCTTTCCGTCATGATTACGCGCACCTCCGGGCAATCCACCCTTGATTTCGCAGTGGAGCATCTTTTCCAGCCGCTGGATATCAGCGCGGAAAAATGGGAACGTGATCCGCAGAGCTATTATTTCGGCGGGTCCGGCATGTACTTCCGACCTCGGGATATGGCGCGACTCGGTTATCTTTATTTGAACAACGGTTCAATCGACGGCGAGCAGATCGTGCGGCAAGCGTGGGTTGAAGCATCCCTTTGCAAGTACTCCGAATTCTCAACGGCATGGGGAGCCTTGGAAGAGATCGGATATGGTTACTGCTGGTGGCTGGGTAAGTTAGGTGACTACGAAATATTCACCGCACTGGGACATGGCGGGCAGTACATTCTTTGTATCCCCGATCTGCAGATGATCATCGTAACCTGCTGTGATTCCAATGTGGATTGGGACCCCGCTGATGCCCAGGAGCGCAGGATTCTGGATCTGATGAAGAATGAAATTCTGACTGCTTTACAGTAGAACAGGTTTTCCAACCTGTTGGCAACCGAAAATCAACGCCAAACCTATGATCCTGCAACACCCTGTCTGCGACCTGAGAAGCTAGATTCATGGACGAAAATTCGGTAAAAAGCGCTTAATAGATCTGCTCAAAAAAGGAAAGACCTGCCGGATCTGGGAAACCCGACAGGTCTTATTTTATCCCTCACAGTGCTTAAATATCGAATATTTTTCCGGGATTCAAAATACATTTCGGATCAAAGGCCAATTTTATTCGCTTCATCAGTTCGATAGTCGCCGGTTCCAGGGCCTCGCCGAGGTATTTTTTGCGCTTATGGCCGATACCGTGCTCGCCGCTGATCGTTCCGCCGAATTCCCTGGTCTTGCGGTACATCTCGAGCAAAATCTGCGGTAAAACTTCTTTCCAGGTCTCCATCGACATCGCCGGTCTCTTGACCGGGGTGGCGTGCAGGTTACCGTCACCGGCATGCCCGTAGCAGGGAATCAGCACATCGAATTTCGCGCCGATTTCTTCAATTTCCGGCAGCAGTCTGGCAATACTACCCACCGGAACAACGATATCCTCCAGGCTTTGCACCGGCGAGTAAACCTTGAAGGCTTCGGCGATATTGCGGCGCACGCTCCAGACCCGTTCGCGGGTGGTATGATTATCGGCGACGTAAACCTCGATCGCGCCGTGCTGCATGCAGAGTTCGCCGATGGTTTCGTATTCTTTTTCGAGCTGTTCGATATTGTTGCCGTCGACTTCAATCAATAACATGGCCCCGGCCTGCTCATAGGGCAGGTGCTCGTTCAGGTATTTGCAGGAAGTCTGGAACGATAGTTTATCCATAAATTCAACCGCCGTGGGAATGATGCGCCCGAAAGTCATGATAATCGGCACCATCCTGATCGCGCTCTCGACGTCCTTGAACAGCACCAGCAGATCGACCGCTTCCGTCGGCAGCGGCAGCAGTTTGATGATCACTTTCGTGAAAATCCCCAGGGTACCTTCGGAGCCGACCATCAGTTTCACCAGGTTGTAGCCGACGACGTCTTTGACGTTCTTGCCGCCCAAATTGATGATCTCGCCCTCGGGCGTCACGACCTGTAATCCGAGAATATAGCGACCGGTCACGCCGTATTTCACCGCTTTGCCGCCGCCGGCATCTTCAGCCACATTCCCGCCCACAAAGCAACTCTCGACACTCATCGGGTAACCGGCAAAGAAGAGTCCGTCATCTTTGATCTTCTCGTTGATCTCGTTGGTCACGACCCCGGGCTCCACGACGACGACCATGTTCTCCCTGTCGATCTCGAGGATTTCGTTCATGCGCTCGACCGACAGCAAAATCCCGCCTTCGATGGGCACGGCCCCGCCGGAGAGTCCGCTGCCGGCGCCGCGCGGCGTCACGGGAATGCACTCGCGATTGGCGAGTTTCATGATCTGCGCGATCTCTTCGGCCGTACGCGGCTTGACGACCACATCGGGCATGTGCGCATAACTTTTCTCGGCGATCTCGTCATGCGAATAGGGCTCCAGTTTTTCGGAATCATCGTAGAGCACCCACTTGGCGCCCACAATTCGTCTTAATTCCGCAACAATCTTTTCGTCTATTTTATAGTAAGTAAATAATGACACTTTGGCTCCCGCGCTTGGTTTCATTATATATATCGTAAACTTTACACTCTATTTCTTCACCAGTCTTTCACTGTTCAACGCCTGCAGTTTGGCCTTCAATACCGGCAACACCTCAAAAAGGTCCGCCGCGATGCCGAAATCCGCCACCTGGAAAATCTGGGCGTCGGGGTCGCTGTTGATCGCCACGATATTTTCAGCGGTTTTAATGCCGGCCAGGTGCTGCACCGAACCGGAGATGCCGACTGCAAGGTAGAATTTCGGACTGACGGTCTTGCCGCTGAGTCCCACCTGGTGCGGGTAGGTCGCCCAGCCCAAATCGACAGCGTCGCGCGTGGCGCCTACCGCCGCGCCGAACATCGCGGCGATCTCATGCACCATTTTGAAATGCTCCTCTTTCTTGAAGCCTTTTCCCCCGGCGATGACAATTTCGGCGTCCTGAATGCTGCCGCCTTCTTCCTGATTAATTTTGAAGTCCAGGCGTTTCGTGCGGCTTTTGAGTAAGCCGACGTCCACGGTTTCACAGATCAGCTCGCCGCTTCGGGAAGGGTCGGCTTCGAGCGGTTTGTTGGAATGCGGGCGAACCGTCGCCATCTGCGGCCGGTGATTGGGCGTCTTGATCGTCGCCAGGATGTTGCCGCCGATGGCCGGGCGGGTCTGAATCAGGTTGCCGGTTCCCGCTTCGATATCCAGTTCCGTACAATCCGCGGTCAGACCGGTACCGCATTTAACCGCTACGGCCGGCGCCACGGTGCGGCCGGTGGTCGTCGCGCTGGCAATCAGGATTTCCGGCTTGTATTTCCCGATCAGGGCCATCAGCGTATTGACGTACGGTTCCGGCAGGAAATGCTCCAGTCCCGGATTTTCGACGATAATCACCCGGTCAGCGCCGCGCTGGTAAAGTTCCGGAATTTCGGCGCGATCGATCGTTTTGCCGAACAGCACCGCAACCAGATCGACCTGCCGTTTGTCGGCCAGGGCGCGGCCGCGTTTCAGCAATTCAAAGGTAACGAGTTTGATTTTCCCGCTTTCCTGCTCTCCCAAAATCCAAACATCTTTATACGACATGCTCGCTCCCTAAATGATCTCTTTTTCTTGAAGGAATCCGATTAATTGATCCACGGCGGCCTCGACCTGCTTCTCGTCTTTCGGCGTGAGCAGTTCGCCGTGGCGCGCCACCTGCGGCGTGGAGATTTTCACGACGCGCGTCGGCGAACCCTTCAGTCCCAGAAATTCGGGTTTGGCGGCAATCTCATCGGGCCCCCAGACCACATCCTGCACCTGTTTGGCTTTCTGTTTGCCGCGCAGGGTCGGCAGGCGCGGGTAATTGATTTCTTTCACCACCGTCAGCAGACAGGGCTTTTCGATCTCCAGAATCTCATAGCCGGTTTCCACCATGCGTTCGATCACCAGGACGGCGTCGCGGACCTCTTCAATTTTACTGATATACGTCGAAAAAGGAATATCCAGCCAAGCGGCGATGCCCGGTCCCACCTGTCCCGTGTCGCCGTCCGTGGCACGTTCCCCGCAGAGAATCAGGTCGAAAGCGCCGATTTTGCGGATCGCCTGGGCCAGCACATAGGAAGTCGCCCAGGTATCGGCCCCGGCAAAGGCTTTGTTGCTGAGCAGAATGCCGTCGTCGCAGCCCATGGCGATGGCTTCCTTGACAGCCAGTTTCGCCTTCTGCGGACCCATTGAAATTGCGATGACCTCGCCGCCGTATTTTTCCTTCAGCGCTACGGCTTCTTCAATCGCATACAGGTCGAGCGGATTGATGATCGGCTCCACGCCCTCACGCACCATCGTTCCGGTCACCGGATCCATCTTGACATTACTGGTTTCAGGTACCTGTTTAATAGGCACAATGATCTTCACTGTAATCTCCCCTCTTGGTAAATGTCGAAAGCGTTCTAAAAACAGAGAAATGCCGTTTTTCTCAATCTGGAACGGTCAATTTTATGATACTGTCAAAAATGACATGGACTTTATTGCCGCGCTTCGGGCAACTTGGATTTCATTCCCTCAATCAATGTTTCCACTTCCTGAAAACGCTGTCGGATTTTTTCGATGAGCTCTTCGTCATGATTGCGAATCTCTTCGGTTTCCACCTGATCCATGGGGCAGTTCCTTCTTTTGCCGGTCTTCGGTTCTTGCTGATGTCGGTTTCGATTTTCAGGATGCTGTCATCGGAAAATCAGATTCATCGCGGCGTAATCTAAGATATTTTGGGATAATTTGAAACCTAACTAAGAATGGAAATATAAAGGGGCTGTCCCAGAAGCTATAATATTGAAGGGACATCATTAGCATCTTCTTTCA
>CAZPRY010000067.1:0-15927 GCA_964589175.1 uncultured bacterium | reverse complement strand
AAGAATTAAACTGAAACGACTATACCCGTCATATCATGAATGACATTACACTAGATTCCGATGAGCTCAAATTCTCATACGGCACAACCAAACGCTATTTCCACACATTTCAGCAATCATACAATTCCATTTTGGGAAATATACGCTATCGGTAAAGATCCAAACCGAACCAATATCCAATTCCGCTAACAGTAGGTTTTTTATTGACTAACAAATCGGAATTAAATAAATTAGGTTAGTATGGGCTAGTCTTCTTAAGCGGAGATCTTTTCATCGACGGAGATAAATGATGCAACACGACAAAAAAATCACGGCGGTCCTTCTGTTCTTCATTGCTTTACCGAATTTGCAGGCCGGCTCATTTCCATATTCGACTATCTTCACAACAAAAGAGGCAAGTCCAAATGAAGTTTTGGCAGCGAAAGAGGTCCGCCGTTATGTCTATCTCTGTACGAAAACGCTTCTACCAATCTGCTCAACTGGTCCAAATTTTCACCCGGAAAAAGACGCTATTCTTATCGCCAACAGTAAGGCAATCTCCGGCATCATCAATGAGTTGAAAGAAGATTCATCGTTTGGTAATTTTGCATCTGACGAATATAGTTTAAAAAACATCGGTTTAAACGACCACAATATACTGCTTTTACTCGGGGGTTCTTCCCAATCGACTCTATACGCGGCTTTCACATTCGTAGAAAAATTCGGTGTCAGATTTTATCTCCACGGCGATGTGATACCCAATTCTATCGACAATAATGCAACCTTGACACGGTTGGATGAATTCCATTCACCTTTGTTCCCGATTCGTGGCGTACTGCCTTTTCACGATTTCCCCGAAGGTCCGGACTGGTGGAATTTGGAGGATTATTATGCAATTCTCGAACAACTGCCAAAGTTAAGAATGAATTTCTTTGCTTTGCATTGCTATCCTGAAGGAGGCCCAAATGCCGAGCCGACGGTTTGGCATGGGCTGGAGCGGGATCTTTCGGATAGTGGAAATTTCAAATTCAGTTATCCGGCAAGTTACAGCAGCACAATTCGCGGCAACTGGGGCTATGATTCTATGCTAACCAGTAGCTATCATTGCGGTGCGGATCAATTATTCGAAAAAGATATTTATTGTGCGGAGATCATGGATGACAATTGTCCTTACCCTCAAAACAGGAGTGCTTCGAATACTGTCTTTCAAAAATCCTACGAGCAACTCCGGCGGGTGTTTGAATTCGCCAAATCCGTGGGCATCCAAACTTGTGTCGGCACAAATACCCCTTTGATCATTCCGTCTGATTTATATTCACATCTGGATTCTCTGGGGAAAAAACCAGAGCGCCTGCAAACTTCGATCGAACTTTACATGGGTACCTTTCGGGCAATTCATAAGCATTATCCTATCGACTATTACTGGCTCTGGACTCCGGAAAGCTGGACTTGGGTCGGTACGGAAAAGGAACAGATTCCGTCAACCATCGTGGATATTTACGCCGCCTTGACGGCCATACAAAACAGTTATCCGGACTGTCAACTGGCAACCTGCGGCTGGGTATTGGGTCCGGAATGGGATCGCTCGCTATTTGAAAAAATTTTACCACAACAAATCACTTTGAGTTGTATAAATCGACATGCCGGGATGTCCTCTCTTGATCCGGCTTTCCGCGATATAAAAAACCATCCCAGTTGGGCTATTCCATGGTTAGAAGACGACGCAGCCTTAGTTTCACCGCAACTCTGGGTAGGGCGCCTGCGAAGGGATGCCCAAGACGCTCTGCGCTACGGTTGCGACGGTTTGATTGGCATTCACTGGCGAACCCGGATTCTCGGTCCGAACATAGCGGCCCTTTCCCGCGCCGCTTGGAAGCAATCCCCTTGGTCGCTAATGGATACTCCCTCCGGTTCCACTGACGGAGTGATCAAAACAACCCCACATCCAATTGAAAATACCGAAAACGATATTTTATATCAATCCCAAATAGCTGGCACACCCCAATACCGGCTCGCCATACCCAACGGTAAATATACAGTGATCCTGCACTTTTGTGAATATCAATGCGATCAACCAGGGCAACGAACGTTTCATATCAATCTGCAGGGAAAGCAGGTACTAAACGAACTTGATATTTTTAAGATTGCCGGGCGTTTCACTGCGCTTTCCTATTCTTTCGATAATATTCTGGTTGAAGACCGACAACTGCAGATTGATCTGATCCAATTGAAGAACTATACCTGTATTTCGGGCATCGAAATTGTTGGTAAAGAGAAAAATGTCCGCCTGAATTGCGGTGGCCCGGATGACTCGAATTTTAAAAGCGATACCCAACCCGATGCGGCAAGATACAGCGCGGTGGATGACTTTTATGCCGACTGGACAATCCGGCAGTTCGGCGAAGCAAACGCCGATAATATAGCTCAACTCTTTAACAAAATAGACGGTCACTTACCACGGCCATCACAATGGGTAAAGGGACCGGGCGGCATCGTTCCGGATCCGCGCGATTGGGATGAGGTCAGTAGGGAATATGAATTTGTCACTCAGTTTGAGTCATTTCGATCCGGCGTCCGCGGAAAAGGGAATTTGCAGCGTTTCGACTATTGGCAAGCACATTTCCGAAATATGAGGATCAACGCGAAGATCAACTGCTTGTGGGCACAATTCAACAGTGCTATGGACAGTACAAAACAGGTCAAGGACGAAAAACAACGCCGGTTATACGCCGAAGCAACGGTCTTGCCCATCTACACCGAGATCATCAGCAGTATAGAAGCGCTTTACCAAACGATGTTGGCTTTTGTTTCGACAAACGCTGAGCTGGGAACGATTATGAACTGGGAACAGCACATTTTCCCTCATCTCCTTAATGAAACCGGCGCCGAATTACAAAGAGCTTGGGGACATCCGCTACCGGCAGAAGCACAATTATCGACCCGTTACACCGGGCCCTCCCGAATCATTGTTCCCTCCTCTCGCAGTAGTGTTCGCCGGGGTGAAAACCTTCAGTTAAAAATTCACTATTTGGGCCAAAAGCCGCCAGTCGACTTCAAATTGTACTGGCGCCAGTTGGGAAAGGGGCGCTTCAAATCCTTTCCGATCACCCATGTAAATCGGGGAGTGTTTAGTGCAAGAATTAGTAACATTAAAAGCGATATCGAATATTATATTATTTTCGAAACACAGGATCTGCAAAAGCTCTGTTTTCCATATAATTATCCTAAACATACACAGACGATAGTCGTACTCGATCCATGAAGCATAGCTAAAGACACAACAAATGACCCAAGATATACACAAGAGGCAAGATATGCGGCAGCCAAAATACTTACAAATCATTGAGAATATCATTCAGGCTATCCAGGATAAAAAACTCAAGCGCGGGGACAAATTACCCTCCATAAATGATCTAAAAAAAGAAATGGGGATCGCTCATGATACCGTTTTAAGGGCCTACTTGGAACTGAAGCAACGCGGAATCATCAAATCGATCTCCACGAAAGGTTATTTTGTTGCAACCGAAAACATCCTTTACAATAAAAGAGTCTTTTTACTCTTCGATGAGTTCAGTCCATACAAATATATTCTTTACAACTCGTTACGCAACTCTATCAAAGAAAGCACCATTGTCGATATCTACTTTCATCATTACAACAAACATATCTTCGAAAAACTGATCACCGATAGCACTGCCTCCTACAACGAATACATTATTATGCCGTTCCCCGATCCGCATGTTCGTTCCGTAACAGAATTGTTGGATCCCAATAAAACGCTGATTCTGGACCGCTATATAAAAACCCAAAAGAATTTTCGTTATATTTGCCAAAATTTCAATGAGGTGGTTTACGATAGCCTTAAAAAATGTTATCATCAAATCAGCGCTTATAAGAATTTCACCCTGTTTTTCCCCAAACCCTCTAATCATCCACCTGAAATTATGGTCGGATTTCGGCGCTTTTGCAAGGATTATAACTTATCCCACAATATCATCTACCAGGTTGAACAAGCCGATATCCAAAAAGGCGCGGTCTATTTAGTGATCGAAGATAGTGACCTGGTCTACGTCATAGAAAAATGCCAGGAGCGGGGCCTGAATCTGGGAAAGGATTGTGGTATTCTTTCCTATAACGACACCCCCATTAAGCGCGTTGTTGCTAACGGCATCACTGTTATTTCTACTGACTTTGCCGAGCTGGGCAAAATGACCGCGGATTACATTAACGATCCTCATTTCGTTCAAAAGTTCGTGACAACCCAAATCACTCTCAGAAAATCATTATAATCCACAACCGCTTCTCCGTATACAAATGTAAACGCGGGCACGAGAGTCCCGGCAAATCATACATATTGAAAAATCAAGGGCACCGGCCAGCCGGATTTTAAGCGCTCTTTGTAAATACCATATCTATCGTATAATAATCAATTTACGTATCGCCATGTCACCTTTCCGGTAAAAGATATCGCCCGTTTCCCCATCGTACTGATCTTCCAAAACTTCAAAATGAACAATATAGATGCCGCTACACACAACCTGACGCGAAGAAGTAATGGAACTCCAGGCTTCATCGCCACTACCGTTTACGTGATGAATGGATTTTATAAGATCGCCCCGCTCTGTATAGATTCGTATTATACAAACCGCCGGAATATTTAAAAACATGATTTTATCCACTTCGCCACTGTATTGATAATCCTTGTTTCGAATAAAAAATGGATTGGGTACTAATCGGATATCCTCTAGTGCGCGACCGGCCGCCCGGCGTAAAAATGCCGGTTTATTTGTTTTCGTATAGAACCGGCTGCTCTGCAAAGATCCCCGGGGATTGGCGATGCCGGCCGTATTATTGGAGCCATCGTTATAGGCTGAGATATAATAATAGTAAGAAACGCCGCGCTTCGGTGTTAAATCCGCATAATTACAGACTCCTTTCGTAACATCTGCGATCTTCTGAAATATCGTATCCGTGCGTCCTTCCGAGCGATAAATTTTATACCCGGCAAAATCGCTTTCCATCTCAGACGGACTGGGTTTCCAATCTAGCAGAATTCGATCACCACCCGATGTAACCGTAAATTCTATCGGCGGCTGCGGAGCTTGCGGGATTTGGTAGCCCATATCGTAATTTCGCTTTGCCCGGCTGAATGTTTTTATGATTGAATCCTTGCCCGTAAAAACCCATGCGTTCTTGAAAACATCTTTATCGTCAGTCGTTGATCCATCCGGTAAAACAAATGGTCCGTTATCCGTCGGGTTATCATAGGCCTGCTTCCAACGGCGACCAATTTCCCGGCACATGGCTCTCGAGAGGCCGTTGACGCCCTCCGCTTCAACAATCGTTATACTATCACCCGGTGCAATATCCCATGGGCCATAACAGATCCATACATTGGTGCCCCCCACGTTGGTGTGAATCGTATAGGGATCGGTCCGGTCCGTGATGGACGTCATGAAAACTTCATCCATCCGGCTGGTTCCGCCAAAGGTCGGCTCCGGCCAAGAATGACCGCTGTTAAAATCATATTGCTGTGTCATCATGGGAATATCATCATGGGTGAGTTCCCCTATATCCGGTAATACATCGCCATGCCACCCCAGTGCGGCCAGCTGATTGGGGTCATCACTGTGATCCAGGCAATTTTTATCTACATGAATAACGATCGTTCCGGCGTGCTGAGGCGAACACAAGTGCCCATCGGCTTCCATATCCGGCGCGCCGATACAATTGTAAGAGACTTCTTCGGCCTGGCCAAACCATGCAAAACCGCAACGCAACCAATCCTGTTCGGAGATGGGAGTATCCTCCGTCAATACTTCGCGGTAATGGTCTGTATACGTTTCCCCGCGCACCGTCACCCAATTATGTCTTCCATACAGCTGGGCATTCGAGGTTTTATTGGCACCCTCACGACAGACGGAATAGCCTGTTGACCAAGATACCCGAACGCCGTGCAGTGTTTCTGACAATTCGATGGCATCGTCATAGTCCACATTACCGGTGTTTTTAAAAGTGATCTCTTTTATAAAATAATTATCGTGATACTGCTGGCTAAACGCCATGATTTTACGGGTCATGGTTAAACCAATGGACGTATTAACCACATTGATGACAATTCGATCTGGGAGAATGCTGGGATCGATCTCATCAACCTCATTAGCGTATGGAGCAGTAATGTTTTCAGAATCCACATATACCGTCGGCGGCTCGAATTTCGCAATTTGTTTCAAGACCATTGGATACGTGCTGTTTTTCACACGATTCTTAGCCATATTGGTACCCCAATAACTCCATTTGTAGCCGGTGCTATCGACAAAATCTTTGACGGCAATCCAACAGCGCTGAATAACTGCATTGTCCTGAGTCTTGTAATCCGCCGGCCAGATCATACCTTCATAATAAATATTATTCCAGTAGCGCTCATGGCCATAAGCGTGGAAATTACTCTGCAAACTACCGATTCGAATATTACGTTTAGAATTTTCACCGACCTGTGCCCAAAGCACGGTTTGAATCAACAAGATCATCGAGAATACAAGCGACCGCAAGACTATTGTTCTGAATTTCATTTACATCCCCTGGTCGTTAAAAACTAATTTTGATCCCAAACCGTATTTCTCTGGGATTTAAAAATGTTAAAGAGCTTAGATTCGGCATATCAATATAGGAATTACTCTTACGCCGGTTCTCATTTCTAAGTTGAATTTGCCGGTTTTGTTCAGCGATGTCCGGATAATTTCGGGGATTTTCGATCAGCATTTCAATCGGATCGTACGGCACGCCGGCTTCACGGTATTCCCCGACCCGATCATCGCCTTTATACTCGCCATTCTCCCACGGAAAGCAAAGCGATTGCATATAATCCTGAAAATCCCGGGAATCGCTGAATCCCGTCTGTTCCAGAAACATTGAATTTAAGAGATTTTTGATATCGAGATAGGCCCGCAGTTGAACCGATTTCAGATTCATCGTCTTTGAAATCCGTAAATCGAATAGATGACGATCCACCCATTGAACATTATCGATGGTTCCGGGAATATTAAACGGATTATAAGTCGTATACGAACCCTGTTCCCAGTTTCCCAAAAGATTTAAACTCAATCCGCCGATAGGATAAACACTACCAATCTCGGGACCATAATGCGGAGGCGTGTGAAAATCAAGATTTATTCTGGCGTATGGTTGGGGGTGGGGCTTCTCCTGGTAAGGATTCATCTGCAAATACTCACGCTGTTTATTCGGATCTTCAAAATATTTCGTGTAGCCAAAATACCCGGATGTCTTGACTATGAAAGTATAATTTACAAAACCGGTAAACCAATCCCCAACACGCTTATCAATTGTGATTTCGGCACCGCGTATGTCACAATAATTGTTGTTTGATGTTGTTTGATATTGGATTGAATTGTTGATATTTTGGTAAAATATCCAGCCGGCCTGTTGGGTAATGTCTTTATAATATGTCGATATATTAATTAGAATTTCGTCGAATAGATCGTGAGAATAACCGAATTCGTAGGCTACCGTTTTCTCATGGCTTAAGTTCGGATTTCCGATAGATGTGACCAGACCGTTATATTCGCGCTGAATACGAAATCGGTCGCTTGAGGCCGGCTCTGATAAAAAATGACCGTAGTTAAAATAGAGTTTTGAGTTTTCGGTAATCGGGTGTGAAATCCCCAGTCTGGGAGAAATTCCCCAAGATGGTGCTGATTTTTCCCTGGGTGCTTCCGCTTCGATGAGTTTCCCATTTCCTTCCTGGTAATATTCATCATAGTCGTTTAAAAAATATTTCCGGCTGTTTGCACTCGAATAATCGATACGCATTCCAAGGTTAGCAATGAATCCTTGAAATTCCATCTTATCTTGGAAATATCCCCCCAGGCGATAGGGTGACACCTCATATACTTGCGATCGACTCCACGTATCCACCAGACTTTCGGTATAGGAATTGATATTAAAATTGTTCATGACAATTTCTGTGCCCGTTTTGATCTGATTGTATTTATCGACTTGGTTTGTAAAATCAACCCGAATCGATGTCGTCGCAATGACGCTCTTATCGCGCCCCAGATTCATCCACCCCCCCAAGGAAGAACCATCTATGCCGCTTCGGCTCTCCGGGCAGTATCCATACGGCGCCTCATCCAGAAGGAATTCCGGTAAAATCTCGTAAATCCGGGAAGTATCGCGATCCTCGGTTTGGAAGGTATGATAACGATTAATACTGTGTTGTATATTGATTTCATAAAACTTGTGGGAACTCAATATGTGGTTCCCTTTCAGCCCTATCATCGTGCGAAAGATAGAACTCGGGCTATAGTAACCCGGCATATAAAGGATCGAGTTGCCACTGTTGCTATTTACCAAATCCGCGATATTGTATTGATCCCGCAGGACATCACCCGTTGGCGTCACCGTCCAATCATAGGGCGATACAGAATAAATCTCACTGTAGGATCCATTCGCCGTGATCTTAAGCCGGGATGAAATATCCGAAGTCATTTTAACATTGCTGACATTTTCATTATAACTATCCCTAGATAACGGATAGAGAAACATCTCGTTGGTGCGCTTGTGAGTCGCAAAGAAACGCATGTTTCCGAGACACTCGCTTACAAATGGTACGGGCCCGCCAAATCCGAAATCCATGATATAATCCGGCTTCTTGATATCTCCCTGGCGACGATGGTACCATTCGAAAAGTCGCCTAGCGCCTTCTGGCGAAATATCATTACCGGGATCATCATCCTGAGTCGTCGAAGCCGATATGGCATCCCAACCAATGAATTCTTTGTACTGATTCATTGTATACTGATCCCAGTTTCCATTGGCAGTACCGGAATAACATACGGCCGGATCCAAGTACGGTCGAGCGAAATAACCGTCGTCCGCGTATACCGATGGACCATAGTGTTTTGCCGTCGGCGGCCGGAATTGCATTGACAGCATGCCCGAGTATCTATCCTTTTTACCCTCTTTGGTAACCACCTGAATGAGGCCCGAACGAATATTGCCGTATTCAGCATTGAACCCACCGGTTTGAATCTGGATTTTTTCGATCGCGGAAAGACTCACCGTTGTTACCGGCTGATAGGACCGCTCATCGTTTGTAATAAAACCATCAACAATGAATGCCGTTTGGCGACTATCGCCGCCCCGAACGGACATACCGTCAATACCGGCCTGCAGTCCGACTATCTCTTCCACACTAACAGTTGGTAGAGAATTAATTTTGCTGGATTCGATATTCATCTGGCTGCTGGATACATCCATGTCAACAATCGGGCGCTTTCCTTCCACAATAACCTCAGCCAAATCCAGTACTGTTTTATTAATAGATAGGTTAACAATACTGGTCAGATCAATTCTGACTTCGAGATTTTTTACGGTTACTGTTTTATATCCCATCATGGATACCTGTAGAGTATATAAACCCGGCCCCAGATTAAGAATCACGAAATATCCGTCTGAATCCGTTGCGCAACCCAAATCGGAATTCTTAAGAATAATATTTACGCCGGGTAAAGGATTCCCGGTTTCATCATCAGAAACCTTTCCGGTTATTTTCCCGGTAGTACCTCCCAGGGCAATCGTTTGCAAACATAATAAAAGAACAAGGCTATTTATGAATGATAGAATCTTTCGAACTGTCATTAAATCTCCCAATCTAAGACCTACGCCAGTTAACAAAGTCCTTTTATTTACACTATTTTGCTTTCAGAATCCATTGTTAGAACATTTAACCTAACCCATACTGGCCTACTGTTACTATTTTATTTAATCGTCCTTTTATAGTCAAGGAAATAATCGATCTCAGGGCTCTCCTCTTTGCGATAAAGTGTCTTTTTCGCTCCCAAACGAGTTATTTGCACACTACCATTTGTTCGGACTTTTGTCTAAATTTTATCTGCCCAATATCTAAGGAATCCGATCTTGCCTAAAATCGAACTCTACCCGCTGGGAAAAAAGATTGACGTTGCTGTCGGCACGCCGCTTCAGGATGTACTTTTCGATTTCGGCGTCGAATTCCCCTGCGGCGGAAAAGGACGCTGTAAAGGCTGCCGGGTCCGCGTTATCCGGGGTGAACTGGAGATCTCGGCTGATCAACAACTGATCCTCGGCGATGCGGATTATAGCAAAGGCTGGCGTCTGGCCTGTCGCAGCCGGGTTATCAAAGATGTTACACTTGAACTGGCTCAGTGGCGGATGCCCATCCTGGAAGATCAATCCCGCATCGAAGGCACTGGCAAGAGCGGTCTGGGAATTGCCGTCGATCTGGGGACAACCACCCTCGCCACTCAGCTTATTAACCTGCGAGACGGCAGCATCCAGGGAGTTGTTTCCGGTCTCAACTCACAAGGCCGTTATGGCGCGGACATCATGACCCGGCTGGAATTTGCCCTTGCGAACAACGGCGCGCAGGTATTACGCGAGATGATCCGCCGCCAGATCGGCGAGTACGTTGATAGCCTGATCGAACAGGCTCAGGCCGACCGGGATCAAATTCAGGAAATCGTCATCGTCGGCAACAGCGTCATGCATCATCTTTTCTGCGGCGTCGATGTCGCGCCGCTTTCAAAGTTCCCGTTCGAGACCGCCTATTGCCAGACATTTCAATTCACTTCCCGGGAACTAAGTTGGAATCTCTCCGCTAATCCCCGGATTCGATTCCTGCCCTGCCTGGGCGGGTTTGTCGGCAGTGACATTTTAGCGGGCATTCTGGCGACGGGCATATACAATTTCGAGGAAGTTACCGGCCTGATCGATCTGGGCACCAACGGCGAGATCGTTTTCGGGAACCGGGAGCGTATCCTGGTGGCTTCCACGGCCGCCGGACCAGCCTTCGAGGGCGCTAAAATCGCGATGGGCATGCGTGCCACCCTTGGGGCCATTGCGCACATTTCTCTTCAGGAAGACAAAATGAGTTTCGAAGTAATCGGCGGAAAGGACCGCAAAGCAACCGGAATTTGCGGTAGCGGCCTGGTGGACGCAGTCACCGTCGCTCTAAGGATGAAAAAAATCGATACGAGTGGAAAAATCACGAACGGCTACGACGACATCGGGCTCCTGCCACCGGTCCGATTGACGCAGCGCGATATTCGCGAGTTGCAGCTGGCCAAAGCCGCCATCGCTGCCGGTATCGAGATTCTGCTGAAGAATTTCAAGCTGAAGCCCGATGATATCAACAAATTGTACTTTTCCGGCGCCTTCGGAAATTATATCGACACCCAAAGCGCCGTCGATATCGGCCTCATCCCCTTGCAGCGGGAAAAAATCGAAGCGGCCGGAAACAGCGCCCTGCGCGGCGCCAAACTGGCCCTCTTTAATGACGATCAGATTGAACGCATTGTGTCAATTACCCGACACATCCCCCTGGCCGAGGATCCCGAATTCCAAGATATTTTTGTGGACAATATAACATTCCCGGTGCCAACCGGCCGTGCGATTTAGAGATTGAAAACTTTTATTAATATCCGCGTACCGACTCAGGCGAGCGGAGTGCCGATACCGAAAGTCCTTCCTTACATCCAGGACTCATAAATTCCGATCCGCTCTGTCACTGTCCGGATGTATTTCTTGGTTTCCTCGTACGGCAAAGACCGGAGCAGACGCTCATAAACCCATTGGGCGTCATGTGAATTCACAACATCGATCGCAGCTCCCAGCTTGGTTGTGCCGGTCAGCGCCCGGGCAACATTCCCGGCACCGGTATTGTAGGCCGCAATGGCACAATAATAGGCTTTTTTATCATCCTTCACACCGCCAAAATAGACATGTCGAATCTTGCTCAGATAGGCGCAGCCAAGTTCGATGTTGTTTTTAGGCACAAAAAGGTAATCACCCTGCAGTAAACGGTCTTTTTTATAGACGTAAATGTAGGCATCCCGCGCTCCCGATTTAGGCACCAGTTGCATCAAACCGAAAGCCGGCACGTACGACCGCGCCCGCGGATTGAAGTAGGACTCGGTGTGCATTACTGCAAAAGTCACACGCGGGTCGATATTAAAACGACGCGACTGATCGCAGACATCCTGTCTGAACTCTTTGGCGCGAATCTCGATATGGTTGGGAACCATCGGCACCGTCACGGAATATTTCACGCGTTCTTTCCCGTCCGGCGCAGAATAGGTTTTCTTTTTTAGGGGCTTCTCTTTAACCACTTCTTCGGCAAATTCCTGCGCGTTTTGGGCGGTGACATTTTTCCCGGGTTTCAACCGGACCTGATCTTTCAATATGGGCTTGTTATCAGCAGATTTTTTCACAGCCAATTCGGCCAGTTTTTTCTTGATCTCTTCCGCGGCTTTTTGCTGGGCGGCGGCATCCCCCGCATCTTCGATAACCTCAACTTCAACCGTACCCTCTTTGAAATTCACACTGCTGCGGGCATTCAGGTCGGCGCTATAATCCACCATCTCTTCCTGTGTGTCAAAGCGAAAATCTGCCCATTTTTTACGGATCGCATCCTCCATATCCTTCAGGCGGCGGGCTTCGGCGGCCTCATATTCTTCGTATTCCTTGGTAATACGAGCCTGATAAAGCCTCGTAAATTCTTCCACGCGGTCTTTGTAGGCCTGGTCCTTGTCCATAATCTCCTGCAAAGCTTTCTCTTCCGCTTTTATGATGGAATCGATATCCTCCTGGCCGACGCCGATCGATCCCGTGAACAATAAAATTGCGCCTCCGACCAGAAACGTGATTGTTCTCTTCATAGACCACCCCTTTATTATGATGAATTCACTTGTATTGTACGCAGTCTTACCGAAATATTCAACAGAAGATTACACAATTAATGCCTGATATCCTGTGATCACGGGCAAAAGTAATCCAAAAACGCCCGTAGGACAGGTGCTCCTGCTTGTCCAAATTTTTGGGAAGATCAGCTCTGATAATCTGTGGTTTTACCATTTCCGGATATCATGTTTCGGACAAACTGAGAGTTTGTCCTGCTTCCGGTTTACTTCAGCAAGCAGAGTTTTCGGTGCGCGACGAAATCACCCGCCCGCAGCTCATATAGGTAACTCCCGCTCGGCAAATCAGACGCGTCATAAACAATCCGGTATACACCTGTCGGCTGTTCCCGGTTGACCAGAGTGGCAACCTCATTGCCCCGCAAATTATAAATCCGTAGCTGCACCATCTGCACTTCCGGCAGCTGGTATTCAATCGTCGTCTGCGGATTGAACGGGTTAGGATAATTCTGAAAGAGCCGGTAAGTCAAAGGTACAGCAGAATTGGCATCGGGATTGACGGCCGTGAAGGGTTGTTGAAAATAGGCCAGAATACGCTGCATAAAACTGCTACGCAGGTCTTCGGGGTAGATGGTTTCAAACGGAAAACCGAGCGCAACGACTTTGGCCGGAGCGGAACCTTCCGGAACGAGCCCCTCCGAGCAGACGCCCGCGTAGCCGCTACTGACCGCCAAGCCGGTATAAGCCAGAAATCCCGTCGAACCGTTTGCGGTCGCAAAGACATCCGGCCATTTGACATTGTAACTGCCGTGACTGCCGTTGTCGAAATTGACCGTGGCGTGGCCGGCCATAAAACCGCCCTCGACAGGCTCCGCCGAATAGGCCGATCCGGCCTGACCGTGCGGCGCATCCGCCGCATAACCGATTTTCAAATATTTATGGCAGAAGGTTCTATCGGAAGAGTTGCCTTTTTCGTCCAGATCCCAAGCCAGTTCGCTTCCCGAAACGAGCAAATTCCCACCCTGTTTCAGATAATCCCGGATGCGTTCCTGCTCGTTGCTGCCAAAAGTTTCGTCCGCCGTACTCTCTTCGCCGAGGATGTAATCTACGACGGCGAAATCTTCCAGGAGCAGCAAACCGTCTTTATAGGCTTCATTTGTGCAGGACGCCAGGCCGAAACCATTACCGACAATTGTCGGGGCGTGCTCCCGCACGAAATCATAGCTGTTGCCCGTTGTCGCCCGGTCAAATCCATTCACAATCAAAACTTCTTCGGTCAGATTGGACGGCAGGGCGCATAGCAATTCGGAGAAGTCACCGCGTTCGCCGGCGCTGGCAGCGCACAAATGAATATAGTACAGCGTTTCCAGCTGCAATCCCTCGATCAGCAAATTATCGTTGCTCAAAACAGCAGAATCCGCGAAAGAAACTCCGTCCGTGCCCCAATAAGCCCAGACATTATCCGCGTCATCGGGCAACAGATAATCCACCCGGATAGCGGTTGCGCTCTGCCCCCGGAGACAGAAAGATTTCACAGGCCCGGGCGGCAACGGTAAAAAAGTTGTGAAATGCCAGACATCCGACCACTTATCCATCTCTACGGCCCGAACCCGCCAAAAATAGCGGGTACCATATTCCAGCGGGATGCCAATTGTAAATCGGTTTGTATCCAAGGCAGTCTCATTAATGCGTAAATCCGTAAAATTACTGTCCACGGCCAATTGCAGGTCATAGCGGCTCCCGCTGATCAGCGACCAGCGCAACACCGGCGAGACCGGAACCCGCGTCTGCCCGTTGTATGGTTGAACCAGGCGAACTTTTCCGAGCGCACTGCTGTCTAGAAAACTGATCTGTTGAATAGAACCTACGTCCATTGATTCAACTGCACCATCGGAGAATTCAATTTCCAGGCGATAGGATTGCCCGAAACCTAACGATAGAACAATCAAGAAACCGGCAATGTATTTAATTGCTTTCATCTGAATCTCCGGATTTCGAATAGATATAATATGGCTGACG
Organism: uncultured bacterium; assembly: GCA_964589175.1. Taxonomy (GTDB): domain Bacteria; phylum Fidelibacterota; class UBA2242; order UBA2242; family UBA2242; genus CAZPRY01. Next base: position 1,234 of record CAZPRY010000067.1, on the reverse strand, counting down.
CATAATTGCTGATTCATTGCTGATCAGCCGGAACAAAACGGAATCGGTGAGGATCTCGCGCACCGCCATCTCCACCCCATCCACCTTCATGATATTGCCGATCAGCCGGATGCCGTGACTATAATCAACGTAATCCGCGGTGTGTCTAGTATACAATGATTGAATCGGCGAACCGCTCGGATAGTGCCAGCCGTAGATGGCCACATAATCGGATTTATCCTTGATCACATTGCAGATGACGACGTCCTTTTTTATCCCCGCAATCAGCTCGCCGGGCATTCCGCCCATGGCGATCCGCTGGGCTTCGATTTCCCGGTTGTGCAGGATGAATTTAGGGACTTCATTGTTTTCTGTTCCGACCGGGGTATAGAATATCGGATCGAGTTTCAGGACGGCATGCTTCCAGATATCGTCCACCAATTTAGTTGTCGGCAGCGTGCAATGAAATGAATCGGCGATGGCCTGAGCCACCTGCGGGGTCATCGGCACGCGGCACCAATCCTCGTTCGAACCGACCGCCAGATAATCCGGCATAACATCATATTCCACCGTGTGGGTTACGTTGTTGGCGTCTTTGAACTGAGAGCTGAGCCGCACCGGCCGGCGGAAGAAATCCGGCACATTGCCTTTCAGAATCTGGGAGCGGATTCTTGCTTCGCGCGTGGCCGGCTGTACCGGAAGCTTGACCGAGTTCATGAATTGCGATCCGGTCTGCGCCCCGGCCCGGCGATCCGGCATGTAGACCGGACCGAAGCTGAGATAATCGATTTCATCCAGCCGAAAATCCAGGCGCAGGGTGTCCTGATAGACGACCAGCAGGCTGTCACCGACAATCGTGAGGCTGTCGGTGACAGCCAGACGCAGCTGGCGAATTCCGGCCGGCGTGTGAATATTCAGGGCGGGATTCGTTTGCGATCCGTTGTCGCGGAAACGCAGCTGGCGGATTTGATCGTAGCTGTACTGTCGTTCGCCGACATCGGTTTGGACGATCATTACCTGGGCCCCGGCCAGGACGCCGATTAATAGAATAAAAATCAAACGTTGCATGTATTCCTCAGGTTATAAATTTCGTTCAGACGCACCCCGCCAAATTTCGGATCGGATGGCCGGAAATACAACCGGATAATGAACGTTCATGCGATCTATCGACGAAACAGGGTGACCTTCTCCCTTTATAAAGAGGTTCATCCCCCAAATGCGTACCAAGGCGTATATTAGAGGGTAAAAATGAATA
>CAZPRY010000066.1:0-16500 GCA_964589175.1 uncultured bacterium | reverse complement strand
GTCATGATCGTATTAACTTGTTTCTGCATCTGGCGCTCCTCGGTAATTCATCTTTTTTACCAAAATAAATTACCACTCTTTTGGGGGAGTGCCAGTGCTTTTTCATTTTTTACCGGACACTAGTGTCGATTAATAATGTACCTTAGGGGGGAGTTTCGCGGGAAAATATTTTAGATTAAATAACTTGTTTATTCATTAAATTATGTGTATCTTCAGCAGATTTGAATTCGATTAACTTATACCAAAAATTATACCCATCCGATTCGGAGGGTTTTTATAAAATGGTTTTAAGTCAATTTTCGAAATTCAAAGATAATTTTAATCAAAGGAGTTTATTTTGAACATCTATGTGGGTAATTTACCCAGAACAACAAGTGAAGAAGCAGTGCGCAAACTTTTCGAAGAATGCGGTGAAGTTAGTGAAGTAAAATTAGTCAAAGACCAGTATACCGGTGATCTCCGTGGATTTGGATTTGTTGAAATGCCTTCAAAATCCGAAGCGCTGAAAGCGATTCAATCCATTAACGGAAGTGATTTAGAGGGGCGTACCCTGGCTGTCAACGAAGCTCGTCCCCGTGGCGAACGTTCCAGCGGCGGCGGCGGCGGCGGTTTTTCCCGCGGTGGTAGCGGTGGCGGCGGCAATCGTGGATCACGACCGCGCTCCTGGTAACATTACCGTAAAATCAAGACAGGTTTTAAAGGCTTCGTATCTGATACGAGGCCTTTTTTTATATCGTTTTACTGACGGCATATAGTTTGGCAGCCTTCTCGGCTGAAACGGTGATGCCTTTGATCATTGCCGAACTGAATCCCTCGTGTTCCATCTGGTTCAATCCCGAGATCGTACAGCCCCTAGGTGTTGTGACCTTGTCAATTTCGTGCTCGGGATGGCCGCCGGCGGCCAGCAACAGCGAAGCGGCCCCTTTGGCCGTCTGGGCGGCGATGGCTATGGCATCTTCGGAGTGAAAACCGATCTCGATACCGCCCTGTGAGGCGGCGCGGATGGCCCGCAAAAAGAATGCGATTCCGCAAGCACCCAAAGCCGTAGCGGCGATCATATTATCTTCGTTGATAACCAAAGTTCTGCCGACTGTATCGAAAATCGCGCGAGCGAGTTCCAGGGCAGCTTTTCCGCTGCTGTTCGACGCCAGACAAGTCATGGATTCGCGAACGGCAATGGCAGTGTTGGGCATAGCGCGTACTACGGGAATATCGTCACCGATCTGCTTGGTGATTTGTTCGGTGCTGACACCGGTAACCACCGATATAACGATGTGCCTGTCGCTCTGTAATTCCGGTTTTATTTCTGCGAGTGCGGTGTTCATCTGCTGTGGTTCGACGGCAATGATGATCAGGTCCGAATTTCGAACCGCGCTGAGGTTATTCGATTCAACGATAAAACCCCGTTTCTTGTGTTCTTCGAGCAGGTGAATTTTCCTGCGGGTCAAAGTGATGTCTCCCGCCTGGAAACGACCGGAGTCCGCCAGCCCGCTGGCGATCGATACGCCAATGTTGCCGGCGCCAATAATAGCGATGCGAGGGGTATTCAATTTAGTCTCCTTCAGTTCAGGTTTATTAATGTCCGACACGATGAGAAATAAATGAAGATAAATGTCTATAAAGGCAATAAATCCACCATAACTTATTATCAAACACTTCAGGATGCTATAAAAATCATACAATACAGCAAATAAATTAGATTCTTTTTTTACTCCTGAACGGTGAGTTGCATATTGTTAATCGACAGTGAACGTAGAATATACTTCTTATGCCGAAGATATTTTACGTCGTGGCCTGCATTCCCCCGCGCTTGGGAGATGAGGCGGGATTAAAACAGTGACATCATCCGGGTCCCGGAAGAATCGGAAATTCTGTACCTCCGGACCTGAGTGGCAGAGCAAATACCAGATTTGCGTCACAGAAAATGCATCTGGCGAGATTAAATTTGTTTGACATAAACTTAAGAATTTGTTTAATTACGTTCGTAACGGTGAATACGCAATAAAACATTACTCGATGAGGTGCAACATGAGAAAGCCAGACGGCATTCGTTCCATTTCTGCAATGTTAGGGGCGATTATACTCATAATGATTTTTGCACACGTAATGCAGGCATCGGAAACGGATTTCCTGCCGCTTTCCATGGAAGAGATTGGGAATTTTGCATTTCCCTCCGTCTACACCGCTACCGATGGCCGCTATCTCTACAATAGTGTCAGTTATCTGGACTCTCTGAGAATTTACGACATGCAGAATCCGGCAGTGCCGGTCCTGGCAGGCCAGGTTAAAGTCGACAGCCTCAGTCGGATTTTCTATCATGATCAACGCCTGTACGTGGCCACCTGGGGAGCCAGTCTTCATATCTTTAACGTCGAAACACCGGCCCAGCCGCAACTCATCAGCAGCCGTCGAACGGGTGGGAAAGTGGTTGACATCATCTTTTCCGGTCAATCTGCCTACATTCTGACCGAAAACCTGTTGCTGGGTGACGGATATTTCGAATTTGAGATTGTCAATATCTCGAATGAAAACGCCCCGGTTCAAACGGGCCACCTGCTTTTAAACGGTGCAGGAGAAGCGCTTGCCGGCGATCCGCAAAGCGGCCATCTCTGGCTGGCTTCGTACAGCAGCTGGAGCGAAGCCCGCCTTCAATTGATCGATATCTCCAATCCCGCAGCACCAACCCAAGTCAAAATTATCTATCTGAACCGTCGCCCGGAAGCGTTGTGGGCGGACGACAGCCTGATGATCGCAGCCGTGGAAGGTAGCGGTAAAGGTACCTTGATGGCCTGGGATGTGCTTGCGCCGGCCGATCCGGTTTATCTCGATTCCTATGATATTCCGAACGAATACGGCCTCGGCGACATGCTGATGATGGACAAGATCATTCTGGTTTCCGGCAACGAAACCCGGACACTCTACTCGTTCGTTTGGGATAAAAGTCAGCAATGCTTTGTTGCAGGACTGACGGTTCCATGCGACTATCCGGCTCAGATCATCGGATGGAGGGAAAATGGCGCCTCGACCTACCAAAAGGGGATCAGTGAATTGACACAAGCGACTTTTTACAGCGTCGCCAGTGAATGGAGCAGCGGTACACGCCTGATTCGTATCGTTAAACGTACAGCCGCTCCCGGCCAGGTACAGCTGACGTTGGCCATTACACCGCAAAAAGCCATTGAGCAAAATTGCCAGACAAGCCCACCGCCCGGAGTCTACTTTTTTGATCCGAAATTGAAGACAGAAGTTTCGATCAGTGCCACACCCGGTATCGGCTGGTTCTTCTCCGAATGGATCGGGCCTGTCCCGGTCGGCAATCCGACCAAAATCACAATGATCGGTGACGCCGAAGTGACGGCCGTATTCGGGCCGATATTGACTGTCTCGGGACGGGCGACGCGCCGTGTGCTTTGTCCTTATCCCGCCAACGAAGAGGTCCAGACTGCCATGCCGATCACGATCTCCGCCAGCCTGGCCGACGACTGGACTATTTCGAGTATCAGCATCAGCGCCAGCGGTACCGGCCACGATCAGAACCATATACGCGAAGTCTTGTTAAAAAGCGGCGGATCGGTTGTGACTAGCGGTCGCTTTCCGGGCGATAACGGCACACTGACGCTGGATATTAATCCGCCGTACTATCTTATCGCCGGCCAGAGCGTTTCCTACACAGTGGAATATGATTTCGAATTCGATCCCGTAACCTATGCCCGCGACAAAGCCCGGAGTTTCGGTCTGAAGACGCAAAAAGTGATTGCTCGTCCCGTGAATTATGAACCAGGCGAGATTGCCGGCGCGGCAAAATCGGACACACTGGTCATCGCGCCGGTCTATAACGGGCGCCAGTACGGATTCGCCACGATCGGCGAGAGTATCGCATCAACGGAGACCAACGATGACGACAGCCTCTGCGTCTGCCGCGGTGAATATAGCGGCGATTACGAGGTCAACAAATCCCTGAAAATCCAATCCGTCGAAGGCGTGGACCGCACCGTCCTGATAGGTTCGGATAACAGTGAACGGCACGCCATTTTACAGGTTAAAAGGGAAAACGTGACAATCAAGGGATTCACTTTTCGCACGCAAACCATGGGAAAGGCGATCGGCATCCGCACTGATTGTTACAGCCCCAATGAAAAACTGCTGATCCAGGACAATATCTTCGAGGATGGCTTTTACAGGCACCTTTCTCTGGAATCGGCGGTCGGAACGAACATCTGGAGAAACCGGTTCGGTACCGCGAATACGCAGATCGATTTCGATACCGGCAGCGATGTCTTAATATCTGAAAACGTCTGGAATGGTGATCAATGGTTTGTCAAAATCTTAAATACGAAACAATCCGTCATCAATGCGAACCGCTCCACAATTTCGGGCTGGTTATCACTGACTCATTGCCGGAAAAGTGAAGTGCGGGGCAACGGTATACCGAATGCGGTACTCACGTCTGACGATGGTATCCAAAACGAGCTTACCGGCAATATAGCCGAGGAGATTAGGATAGAACGAGAGCAGAGCTCCCTCATTTCGACCAATGAGGTAAAACAAATGGGAATCGGGGAATCGGGAGACCTTCGCATTCTGCAGAATACAATCGATGGCGGCTTGAAATTCGGCATTCAACTGTATGGAAGCCGAACAGAAATGCGAAACCGGATTTGTGCTAATATAATTCGCAACTCCTTCGGTCCCGGCATTCATCTCGATCACGCTAAGGGTTGCGATATTGTCGGCAACACCATCCTATCCAATGGAAAATTCGATAAACTACATGCCGGCATCAGCTGTTCCAGCAGCAGTGGTATTGTCATCCGGGACAATACGATCAGCAATAACCGCGATAAAGGGATTACGTTGGAAGGTAGCGATATCCTGATCACCGGCAACCGGATCACGCAGAACCGTAAGGACGGCATAGAGTTGACTTCCGGCAGGCACGTTCAGATAACCAACAACAGCATTACGGACCATAACGATACGCATTCGGGAATTGAGATGCCGACCGGTTTGTACATCATCAACAGTAGCGATGTCTATTCCCAGAGCAATAATCTGCTGCGCAACTGCACCGGGGCTCAAGTAATCAGTAGCACAAATGTGCGCCTCTGCGATCTCAACGTATCCGACTCATTCTGCTGGTTTACCGGGATTCACCTGGAGAACAGCAGTCCCCTGATTAGCGGTTGTAAGATCAGCGCTAACGAAGGCGCCGGCATCTGGCTGACCGACGGTTCCCTTCCGCAAATCAGCGATAACATAATCGAGGGCAACCTCGGCATGGGGTTGTTGAACGAAAACGACGATGGCACGATCGACGCCTCAGGCAACTGGTGGGGTGATTCCAACGGCCCGGGCAGCGGTGAAGTTTCGGAGAATGTGATAATCGGCAGCTGGTTGAGCGCCGCACCCAATAAACGCCTGAGCGTGGATGTTGACACGCTGTTTCTGTCGGCGGGAAAAACCGATACGGTTACGGCATATTATCGCGATCACGATCAGCTCGATGGAACGATTCGGATTGAAATCGACGATCCCGGTAGCTGGGTGCAGACCGCCTCGCCCGTCACCCTGAATCTCAGCGACAGCACCGGCGCAGAAATTCCGCTAGCCATTCGGATACCGGACGAAACAGCCGAAGGCGCCACCCAACGGGTTAAACTGTCTTTCATCTCCGAGAGTAAAGCGGAGGCAGTCGCTGATTCGTTTATCGTCGCGCTCTATCAACCGCTGTATTCCTCGTACACAATAGATTCGGATTCAGCGACAGTCGAGTATGGTGATAGTCTCGAACTGGATATAGACCTGTTCGATCAATACGGAGAGCGTCTGGCGCTTTTGGCGAATTGGACGGCTGAAAGCGGCGCAATTACAGACGGCTGGTTCAAACCGGACAGCCAGACCGGACCGGTCGCGTTGACAGTAGAAATTCCCGCCTGCGGGATCAGTATGAACAGCACCGTGATGGTTGCGACCGATTCGATTCAGCTTGGTTCGATGAGGATAACGCCGCAACTGTGCGAAATCGAGATAGGGAAGACCGCCGTTTTCATTGTTAAGGGTCTGAACCAGTTTGGCTTTCCGCACCCGACAGCCCTGGCCTGGTCCGGCGATGGCGGCCGTTTTGAAAACGCCGGCTTTTTTCGCGCCGACAGCGTTCCCGGTAGCTATGAAATCAGCGCCACCGATACGCTCAGTGCTATCCAGGTTAAAGCCACTGTTATCGTAAAGGAAAGGACCGTTGCTGTCGATCCGGTCGTAAAATCACCGGAACATTATCTTCTGGAGAATAACTATCCCAACCCTTTCAACCCGTCGACAAGCATTCGTTTTCAATTGCCGGAGCGTAATCATGTCCGAATGGCTATCTACAATCTCCGCGGTGAACTGGTCCGCCTTCTACTGGATGAAGAGCGTACACCGGGGAAATACACAGTGATCTGGGACGGGTGCGATGCCCTGGGACAGATGAGTGCCAGCGGTCTTTATTTTATCCGGATGAATTCCGGCAATTTTCAGTCTGTTAGAAAAATGATGCTGCTGCGCTAGATCGCTCGTAAAACGCACATCATTTTTCCCGATTATCCGGTACTGGTTTGGCTTTCGATCAGGCGCCGAAAATTTTGCTGCGAAAGAGAAAGAAAACGGCGCCCATCAGGCAGAATCCGGCCCAGAGATAGTCGAGATTAATTTTCTCCTTCAGGTAGAGCAGTGAAAAGGGCACAAAGATTGTGAGCGTGATGACCTCCTGGAGGATTTTCAGCTGCCCGATGTTCATCGCCTGATGACCGATGCGGTTGGCCGGTACCTGGATCAGATACTCGAATAATGCGATTCCCCAGCTGATCAGGGCGGCGATAATCCATGGTTTGTGGGAAAGGTTTTTCAAATGGCCGTACCAGGCAAAAGTCATGAAGACATTGCTGCAGCAGAGCAGCAGGGCGGTGATGACGTAAACTCGCATATATTCTCGTTGTAAGATTCCTGTATATTCCAATTCAGCCCGGGATTAAACCCGGAATGGCGCTGAATTTACACGGATTTTCGAACAAAACAGATAGGATTTTTTTGGAAAATTTACCCTGTGGGGATTTACGGTTTTGCGGCAAACAAGCGGGCATAGCCGGGGTAGGGCACAAGGGGAATCAACTCGAATTCGATCAAACCGGCCTGGACGAGAGGCAGGGTATTTAGAAGCGATTGGGCAGCCTCGTTATTGTCGCATTCCAGAATCAGGACAGCGCTGGACCGATCCTGGCGGAAATGGATCTCGCGTATGATTCCGGCCTGCTGGAGTTCCCATACTTTCCGGGCTTCGGCTTTTAGATAGGGTGCATATTCAACGGCCGAAGCGGGCCGGTGTTCTTTTTCGAGTGCAATGATTTTCATGAAAGTCTCCCTGAAGGGTCAGCCGTGAATTCTATTTATGGTGGTAAAATATTGCCTAATCTTATAATAGACATCATCATCTATTTCAAAAGAACACATTTGCGACTCTGCGAGAAGTCACCGGTGTCCATCCGGACGAGATACACTCCCGAACCCAGGTTTGAAGCGTCCCAAACAGTATTATAAATGCCTGCCGGTTTCCGGCAATGCAGGGTCGTACCGATGAATTCCCCGGCAATATTATATACGCTGATTTCGACAAGACACTCAACCGGCAAATCGAATTGAATCCGGGCCGACGTATTGAAAGGATTCGGGAAGAGCGGATAAAGATGAAAACTGTCCGGAATATAAGCCGATGAAGAGTTCCCGATGGCGCTATTCACATCCTTTACCTGGAGATAAACCCGTTCGCTGGAATAGCCGTGCTGGTGATTCGTCACAGTCACCGAATAAATGTACTCGCCGATTGGGAATCCTTCGGTGCTGATCTCAAGCATTGCCGAGGTCGAGTCGGATAGTATGGCATCGGAGTCCTGGGGTTTCGATAAAATCCGCCAGAGAAATGAGAGCGCATCACCCTGGCTATTCGCAGATGGGGTGGCGTCGAAAGTGATGGTTTCAGCACCTTCCCAAACGTAAAATGAATCCTGGGCTACTTCGGCTACGGGACAATTGACATCATAGGCGCTGTTTGTCATGCCGTTGTTTCTTCCCAATTTCGGCCAGATACCCTCGGCCAGACTCTTGCCCGGAGCAGCAGACGCATAGAGATAACCATCATCTGAGCCGAAGTAAACTGTTCCGTCGGTAGCAATGGCTGGCGAAGAGCGAACTGCACCGCGGGTTCGGAATTCCCATTTCTTCGAACCGTCCGGATTCAGGGCGTACAGGAGGCTGTCATCGGACCCGAAATAGATCGTACCGTCCGCATCGATCGCCGGGGTGGTTTTAATCGCGCGGTTGGCCTGAAATAGCCATTTTTCATAACCATCCGGATCGAGGGCATAAAAAGTACCGTTATCAGACCCGAAGTAGATTGACCCGTCTCCTGCAACTGTAGCTGAAGTCTTTTGATTACCCTGACTTAGGTATTTCCATTGGATACTGCCATCAGGCCTAACCGAGAAGATATTTCCTTTGCTATTACTCAAGATCACTATGCTACCGGGACCGATGGCAAGATTGCTATTTACCTTTGTTACGACGTCGGTTTTCCAGTTTAGGTGACCCTCCAAGTCATATGCGTAAAGGTATCGATCGTGAGTAAAATAGATCGTTCCATCCGGACCGATGATCGGCTGATTTTCAACTGAAACTTCGATTTGGTAATTCCGTCTTAGGGTACTATCAGAATTCAGCGTGTATAATTGATGAGGTGCTTCTTGCCGTTTTAAACCAAAAACGAGTCCATTATCCGGACCGATTGCCGGTTGAGTAATCTCCGTATACATATCGAATTGATATTCCCATCGCTGGTACGATATCAAATAATAATATGGATTCTTATAATAAAAGCTATGACTGTTATGTACTACATAACAATCGCCATTTTCACTGATTATAGGATTATCGTAAGATAGATACCGCTCTGTCACGTCCTCCACAGTGCTGGGTGGAAAATTGTGATAATACCGGTATGTCTGCATAATCGAGCCGTTGTGATCCAGCACGTAGCAATAATCATTCGCGGCTTTGGAAAATACATAGATTTTGCCATCGGGGCCGATTGTTGGGGACTTGATCCCGCCTTCGGTCAGGCAAGACCATTTTTCTCCGTAATGGACAATTGTTCTGGCGCATGCCAGACCGTCCTGGTGATCGGTCACTGTGAGCGAGAAGATGTAGATTCCGTACAAATTCTCTTCAAGTGTGACATGAATCCGACTCGCATTGGTTTGGGGCAATGTGAGCCTGGAGTTACGCGGTTTTTCAATGACTTGCCAGATGTAGTCCAGGGGATCGTTGTCCGGGTCGAAGGATTGTGATCCATCCAGACTGAAAGTTCGTGAGGTCGGAGTAACTGCGATGCAGGAATCGGCCAGCATCGCAACCGGACAGTTCGGATTGTAGAGACTGGCATTGTTCTGGTTGTTTCGGTTCTGTTTCGGCCAGGCACTAATCGCCAATCCATGACTTTCTGTTTGAATGGCCAGTAGTCTGCGGCCGGAAATCGTATAGAGCGTTCCATCATCAGCGATTACCGGCGAGGAAGGGTGAAGCTCTGCGCCGGTATCCAGGGTCCATTTACGACCCGATATGGGATGATGGGCATAGAGAACATTTTCAGCACCGAAATAGACTGTGCCGTCGGATCCGATAACCGGAGTGGATTGGTTGGTTCCGTCAAATTGAAAAGCATTGCATTGAGTCCCATTCGAATCGACGATATAGGCAGTTTGATCTACAAGGAGATATATTTTTTCGTCCGGACCGATTACCGGCGAAGAATGACATGTTCCATACCTGTTGAACTGCCATTTCAGCAGGCCGTCGGAGTTGATAGCGCACAATTTAGCCTGCGTGACTAAATCGGATGAATGGTTGCAGGTGTAAATAGTACCATCCGATCCGATAATCGGTGCCGTGGCTAAGTAAGTATTGACTTTTAACGCTTCCCATAAGCGGGTACCGTCCGGGCTGTAAGCCTTCAAGTTCCCATTATAAAAATATATGGTACCGGCCTGGTCGATGGCAGGGGATTTAAATCTATCAGAGACTTCTATTTTTTTTTCTATACTTCCACTCGGGGAAATGACATATAAATATTGATAATAATATCCCCGCTGTGCTGCGAAGTTGTCATATCCCCCAACGTATAAACTGCCGTTTTTACCTATAACAGGATTGGTAAAACGAAAAAAGGATTCTATGATTCTCCAGCAATCAATCCCGCTTGCGCTGACAGCAGTGAATATATCGCCGGCTTCGAAATATACCGTGTTTTCCGGACCGATCACCGGAGCATACCCGCTAGAAATTTTCTCACCCATTCCCCGGGTCCATTTCGTTGTACCGTCAGGATTAAAAGCAAAAAGAGTCGTGTTTGCCGCGATGTAAATAACGCCATTGGAATCAAGAGCGGGAGCGGATATCAGGTCGGTATTAAAAGCGTATTCCCATTTAATCGTTCCCGGAGTCTGGGAAAGGGCAAATTGCATAAATAGCCACAGCAGGAAAAAGAGAATTTTTGGTTTCATGGTTTATCCTAGCTATTGATCGATATTCAATAAACGATCTTTTAAGGTCTCTGTTCCATTTTTAAAAATGGTTAACATAGCATAAAAAGGTAGAGGGGCAATTCGCATTTCTACCACATACTTTAATTTTACTTAAATCAGGTTAGTGAACATTCGCTAAAAATGCAAGCATTTTGGGCTTTTAGGGAAAGATCACTTTGTTACTCCGTCATAAATATTGATATGTACGAATCACTATGTTTCCAATGGTAATCATTTTAAGTAACGGCTTTGATTACCAGGGTGTCGGATGCCCTTCCCGGTGGAGTGGTAATGATCCCGAAAGAGTTGAATGTCATTTTGCCAGACATGAATGCTGAATATAGAAAACCCGGTCAATCCTTAGTGAATCGACCGGGTTTTCTATGCAAGTATCTGTGCTAATCCGTGTTCCGAAGGAACTCCTGCGGAGTAAATCTCTGGCTATTTTGTTACATCAGCGCCAGCAGCGGATTCTCGATGATGTCTTTCAAATCCTTCAGAAACGCCGCTCCCTTGGCGCCGTCGATGATGCGGTGATCGCAGGAGAGCGTCAATTTCATGATTGATTTCACGACGATCTGGTCAGCTTCGTCTACAACTGGAGTTTTCTGTATGGCACCAACAGCCAGGATAGCCGATCCCGGCGGGTTTATAATCGCCGTGAATTCCTCGATGCCGTAAGAACCGAGATTGCTGATCGTGAAGGTTGCACCGCTATATTCCTCGGGGGCCAGTTTGCCGTCCTGCGCCTTGCGGATCAGGCCGCTCAATTCAGCATCAATCTGTTGCAGACCTTTGCTACCGCAGTCGCGGACAACGGGTGTAATTAATCCGTCCTCTTGCGCGACCGCCAACCCGATATCGATCGATGGATGCTGCCGGATCGTGTCGCCAGTCCAGGTGGCATTGACAATCGGATGACGCTTGAGTGCTTCGGCAGCGAATTTGATCAGAAAGGCGTTCAGCGAGAGTTTTCCGTCCGGGTGTTGTGTATTGTACTTTTTACGCGCGGCCAGAACGTCATCCATCTCCACACCGAGTTTAAGATAATAATGCGGCGCAGTGTATTTGGATTCCGCCAGGCGCTGGGCAATGATGCGGCGTTTATCGGAAACCGGCAGGATGATATCGTCCTCAACGGCCGCCGTCGTCGCCGGGGAAATCCGTTGTTTGCTCTGAACCGGAGCCGCGGCTTTTTCCAGGTCGCTTTTGACAATGCGTCCGCCCGGTCCGCTGCCCTGAATTCCGGCCGGATCAATGCCCTTCTGTCGGGCGATTTTGCGCGCCAGCGGTGAAATCCGGATACGTTTTTCGAAGAGCACATCCGCCGGTGATTCCGGTACGGCTGCCGGGGTAACGGTTGCCTCTGTAGCCGTACCGGTTTCCTGAACGGTGGCGACTTCCGCCGGTTTGGCCGCAGTCTCTTTTAATAAACCGCTGATGTCTTCGCCTTCTTCGCCATAGATGGCGATCGGCTGCGCTATTGCCGCCTGACCGCCCTCGGGCACGATAATTTTCAACAGCGTGCCTTCGTCCGGTGCTTCGTATTCCATTGTGGTCTTGTCGGTTTCGACCTCGCAGAGGACGTCACCGGAGGCGAACTTGTCACCTTCCTGCACATTCCAGCGCTGTATGGTACCTTTCTCCATCGTCGGAGAAAGCGCGATCATCATTAAAACTTCTGCCATGACATCCTCCTATAGGTAAAGCACTTTTTGGGACGCTTTGATTATCTTTTCGACCGAAGGCTGCGCCGCCAGTTCGAGTGTGTGGTTATACGGCATCGGCACATCTTCGGACGTAACCAGTTCGACGGGCGCGTCGAGTTCATCGAAGGCCTTGTTCGAAATCAGCCAGCCGACATGCGAAGCGATACTGGCAACCGGCCAGGCTTCGTCGATAATCACGGCGCGGTTCGTCTTACGGACGGTGGCGAGAATTGCCTCTTCATCGAGCGGGCGCAGGCTGCGCAGGTCGAGTACTTCGGCCTGGATGCCCTTGTCCGCCAGCTGTTCGGCCGCTTCGAGGACGATCCGCAGCGGTTTACCGAAGGTGATCAGCGAAATGTCCGAACCTTCGCGTTTGATGTCTGCTTTGCCGATTTCGATCAGGTATTCCTCGGTTGGCACCTCGCCTTCCCAGGCATAGATCATCTCGGCTTCCATGAAGACGACCGGATTATCGTCGCGGATGGCTGTCTTGAGCAGCCCTTTGGCGTCATAGGGCGTTGCCGGCGACACCACCTTCAAACCAGGGAAATGGGCGAACAGTGACTGCAGCGCCTGTGAATGCTGCGAAGCCAGAAATTCGGCCGGTCCGTTGGGACCGCGAAATACGATCGGAATGTTAAACTGCCCGCCGGACATGTAGAGCATTTTGGCGGCGTTGTTGAACACCTGGTCCATGGCCTGAATCGCAAAATTGAAAGTCATCCATTCGACGATAGGGCGCAGGCCGGCCATGGCGGCGCCGATACCAACACCGGTGAATCCTTCCTCCGTGATCGGCGTGTCGATGATGCGTTCGCTGCCGTATTTATCCCAGAGTCCCTTGCTGACCTTGTAAGCGCCGTTGTACTGGGCGACCTCTTCTCCCATGAGGATGACGTTTTTATCGCGGGCCATTTCCTCATCGATGGCTTCCCGGATTGCGTCTCTGTATGTAATGATTGGCATTTGGCCCTCCTTTATACGAGTACGTCTTCGTACAGGGTTTTAAGTTCCGGTTCGGGGCTTTTCTCGGCGAATTCCGCCGACTCTTTGGCGATGTTCTTGGCTTCCTTGTCGAGTTCCAGGAATTCATCGTCCGTCAGCATTCCGGCTTCCTTCATGGCTTCTTTCAGAATCAGGATGGGGTCCTGGTCCTTGTATTCCTGCAACTCTTCCTTCGTGCGGTAGGTTGCCGGGTCGCTCATGGAATGTCCCTTGTAGCGGTACGTCTTGATTTCCAGAAAGGTCGGTTCGCTCTCTTTTTTGGCGCGCTTGATGGCTTCGGTTACTTCTTCGTAAACTTTCAGAACGTCCATGCCGTCGACCTGTTTACCCGGAATGTTGTATGAAGCGCCCATGACCGAGAAATCGTCCACCGAGGAAACCCGCCGGAAATCGGTGCCCATGCCGTACTGGTTGTTTTCGCAGATGAAGATCACCGGCAACTTCCAGATTTTGGCCAGATTCAGAGTTTCGTGAAATGCGCCCTGGTGAATCGCGCCGTCGCCAAAGAAACACAGCACGGCGCCCTTTTCTTTGTTATAGCGGATTTTCAGGCCCGCGCCGGCCGCCAGGGGAACATGCGCCCCGACGATACCGTTTCCGCCCATCAGGTGCTTTTCCTTATCGAAGAAATGCATCGAACCGCCTTTGCCGCGCGAGATGCCGTCTTTCTTGCCGTATAATTCGGCCATCAGTGCATTCGGATCGGAACCCACGGCGAGCGCATGACCGTGATCGCGATAGGCCGTGAATACGTAGTCGGTTTTCAGATCCAGGGTGGCGATCGAACCGACTGCAACCGCTTCCTGCCCGATGTACAGGTGCAGGAAACCGCCGATTTTCTTCAGACCATAGGCCTGGCCGGCTTTCTCCTCGAAGCGCCGGATCAGCAGCATGTGCCTGAGCAGCTTCGAGAGAAAGTCCTTTTTGTATTTTTTTGGATTTATTTTCATGATCTATCCTTTCATTATACCTTTTAAAACTTGCCTTTAGGCAAATTTTATGCGGACTTTCTGCGGTTTCATGGGGAGATAGTAAACGGCTTCTTCGATTACCGTTTCCAGTACCACGTAATCGGTAGCTTCTCCACTGAGTTTCCAGAAGACATTCAGGCGGTCGCCGATGCTCTGCAGGATTTCGGCTTTCAGGGCGGGATTGTCGATAATATTGACTTTGCCTCTGACGTTGATGATTTCGCGCAGGTCTTTGCTCTGGACCATCCACTCCACGTCGGCATGCTCGCCGATCTGGTTGGTCTTCGTGAAATGGGGTGAGGTCACGGCGTACAGGGCATTGGGCTGACCGGCCAGGATCACCGGGCTCATCCAGCGCACATGCGGATTGCCGGTTTGGTCCGTTGTTGCCAGAACGGCGGTTTTAACACTACTGAGAATGCCGTCCAGTTTCTGCATAATTTCATTCGGTTTCATTGTACCCTCCTGTTAAAATTTTATTTCGGAAAACCAGCGGTAGAATTCCTCTTCCGACTTCAATCGCGTGAATTCTTGAGCCATGCGGCCCGCAAGATATTCACTGTCAAAAGGCGACTGTGTGAATTGTTTGGCGATTTTGTTCACCAATCCGCAGGGAAGGGGACCATCAAATTCAACATTATGAATGAATCCGCGGGATACGCTGATTTCCATTGCATTGTAATGCCAGGAAAATTGATTGGAAAATTCCACCCGGAAGTCGGGCGTGTGCCCGTAAATCCAGTCAAAAGATGTCTGCTTCGAGTAATATTTGGATTGCTCTATGGATGGTATCTTGGTTTCGGGATATAATTCGGAATCGAATGATTCCCGGAATTTCTGCCGGAATGCTTCGATGAACATTTCCGGGCTCAAATGTCTTCGGACGGAGTCCAGATTTGTCACCCGGGATTTTCGGGATAGAACCGATTTATCGTTAATTTGGGCGATTGCCGGCTGCAGGCTGCGTTCCAGTGTATCGAGATCGGCACCGATAAGCAACGTACCATGCTGCAGAGTCTTGCCTTTACGGATCGCGCAGGAACTGCCTGACACTTTCCGGCCCTGATGTAAAATATCGCAGTGTTCATTCAGTTCGGTCTCGATCCCCAATGTCGAAAGCGTCTGCTGGATTAAACGCAGGTTTTGAACTTTATCGAAAGAGTCGGTCTTCGCGATAAAGGCGAAGTTAAGATTCCCCGGATCATGATAGACGGTACCGCCGCCCGAAATACGTCGTGCCAGCGCGATGTGTTCCTGCTTCAAGAGGTACGGATTGCTCTCTTTCCAGGGATTCTGGTGCTTACCGATGACAACCGAAGGATCGTTGCGATAGAACAAGATGAACGCTTGATCGGCATCTAAATTGTTGAGGAAAAATTCCTCGACGGCAAGATGGGAATGTACGTTTCGGCCAGGTGAAATCAGCAACCGCGAGTCTTTCATCTGTTATCCTGTTTTCATTAAAATAGCGACTAAATTCAAAAATATCAAATAAGTTTTAATAATTCGGTACATCGCAATTTGAGGCTCGGATGAAATATGAGGTTACAATAAGGCAAATGCCGGGCTGAAATACTGCCTGCCGGAAAATGAAAAGCCTTACGCCGATTCGAAAAAACTGCGGAAGGCAAAAAATGGGACAATCAGTCGCTTCTCAGATCGAGAACAGGAAGCCGATCAACGCACCCCAGAAAGTGCTGATGTAGGGATTGCTCGTAATCGGGCAGGTACCGGAACGGCAACCGACGAATTTGTAGTAGAGAAATCCTGCAATGGCACCCCCAACTGAGAAAATTGCGATTCTTAACACTTTTTTTCCTTCGAAATAGATTTTGATCGATTCGAGACGTTTCATGATGTTATTATCCAATGTAAATACGAATTGGTGAAAATCAGGCTGCCGTGAAGAATACATTGCACATGCGGGTGCAGATACCGCATTCAGTGCATTCCTCTTCATCGATTTTGGGCGCGGAGTAGAAATTCTCCTGGGTGACGGCGCCAACCGGGCAGGCACGCACGATGGGACAGGGATGGTTTTGCGGGCAGTAATGTTCATTTACGCGAATCATAAATCCTCTCTTTTCGGTTTTTTCGGATTGAATCAGATCTACAGACAGAAACCTTCGATAAGTGGGGCGATCTTCGGTTACAGAGACCTTTGACAAACCTGTTTTATTATAAAAACTGTATCCATTGTTAACAATT
>CAZPRY010000065.1:0-16728 GCA_964589175.1 uncultured bacterium | reverse complement strand
ATCATTGTCGGCGCCAGTTCCTTCGTGGTTTCGATGAAGTCTGTCCGCCAGCGATCTTCCATAAAGTCCCAGGCGGCGTCAATTGAGCCATCTGTGGTACCCAGGGGTTCCATGAACTGCATATACAAATAGGGCGATAGTTCGAACCGGGCTTGCGGATCGATGGATAAAAGTGCTATTTCGCTATCGTCCTTTGCGCAGGACGGCAAACTGATAAGGACCAGCCCAAGCAGGGCCAAAACCAGGATTTGCCGTCGTGAATATATTCCTGTAAAAAACTGTCTTTTTTTCATGTTCCAACTTTCCTTAATGCGTATTCCAAATCTTGTGTTTTTACCAGGTCGCCTTTTGAATCCAGAGGAAGTCAATACCGATTTCCGGACTCGTGACCGTTTCCGGGGCACCCTTGAATTTCAGCGTGATCACCTGGTCTCCGGCAGGGATGTCCATCGATTTTATGGTGAAATTGCGCGACAGGGTACGGTAGGGACGGTAAAGATCGAAGCTGTCGGTATCGCCGTCAAGGACTGCGGGCTCCCCATTCAATTTAACAGATACCGAACCGGACTGCGGTGTCAGGGCAGCCGTGATATAAAAGCGCCGTTTCCCTTCCTCGGGATTGGGAATTGTGAAACTAATCTGCTCGCCGATATTTTTCGGTATCCAGCGCATCAATTTGGATCCCGACCACAAGTTTCCCTCGACCATCTGCGTATTTTCGGCATTCTGGATTATGTCTTCCGCCTGAAAAAAGACCGAATTCGCCGAGCCTTTCTTGGCAACCGGCTGCCAATTTGCCGGGAGTTGAAGAACACGCACATCCTCCGGCATCAGCGTTTCGCAATCATCCATCATTCCGGGCTTGCCATAATGATACCCGACCCGGGCATAGGATAAGCCGGGGGTCCTCTCATGGGTGCATAGCTCCATGAAAAAGCGGATACTCTTTTGAAAGGGAATCGGATCTAAAATTTGCCAACGGTAGTTCGTAACAAATCCGCGATTGCCGGGACCATCATCTCTGGGCTGCCCACAATAGGGATGAAAAAAGATATCCGGAATCGACCAGGAATAGTTATAATAATCCTCTGAACCGGTTCCAAATATCGACGGAAAAGTATCATCATCCGTAAACACTTTCTCATCACCTTCACCCCACCAGCCACCGTATGGCGTGGGTGGGCCACAGGGATTCATCAGTAATGAGGTCGTTCCGACGTAGACACCTTGGCCATTAGCGATAAGAAAAGGAAGGTCAATAATATCCTGACCGGAACCAATCAAATCATGACTAACCCGCCATTTGGCTCTGAAATACATAGATCGTTCATTCCAAGTATAATCCACCAATTGAGCCGTTCCTTCTACCGATACGTCCTGGTTTCCGAAATTCTCCAATTGGATTTCAAGAGATTTGCTAAAGGGCATCACAAAACGACTGATCATCGTACCATTCGGCAGCACCGTGAAAGGCAGTGACTGATACGGATTAATACCCGGCGCTGCTCCAAAAAGATCACCCACCGGCGACTGAACCTGGCCCCAGGGATATCCATCGCAAATCACCTGGATAACCGTTTGGCGTAAGGCCTTATCGATATCATCGGCCTGAAGTCGGAGTGACAGAACCTTTATGGCTTTGGAACCCTCGACCTTGAATACTTTCTTTTTTTCGTCAGGAGCAACGCTGCCCCCGAAGGATTCTTCCGTATCGCCTTTGATATTTTTATCCGGGTCAGCCAGTACCTGCGTCACCCGATCTATTGTTTCGCGATACTTGACAATATCCGCCGGGGTAAAAGATTTCACTTTCGCTGACTTGTCATACAAGCGCACCTGGACCTGGTAAAAATGGATTTCTTCAATCTTCCCAGTCCAGACCATGCGCATGTGCTTGGCAAAAGGAATGGGTGTATAGGATGCATCCTGCTGATACACTGTCCCATCAAATCGCGCTGTATCGACTTGCTGCATTCCCGGGTATTTGTCATAAGTATTACGGAAAAATTCCTGGGCAGAACCATCATAAACAGGGACTTTCGAACCGTCGATGTACAATTTAATCGTACCCACAATCCAGGCCGTCCACAGTCTGACGATCGCGCCGGGACCGTCAACGTCTGCGATCAGGTACTCACCAACTCCATCCGCATCGGGAGCTTTCAACACCTCTTCAAAGTTAGGGATTGGGTCGCCGCCAAAGCCATCGGCATTGGCAAACCAATCGGGTCCGCCGGCTATCTGGCTGCGGTGGTCATAGGATGAGTACTGTACGTTCCGATAGGCCGGATCGGGAAAGTAAGTTAAGTTTGTCATATCGACCATTTCCTCAAACAACGAACCGGTGGTGATCGCCGGCCCTCGATTTCCCGCAAAAAGCGGTATGGAGAAAATGACAAGTAGTATCACACAATATTTACGCATGTTAAAACTCCTTCGCTATTTTATAAAATTACTCTTCAATCAGTACCAGTTCATGGCTTTCGTATGGTACCGGATAGGCGGTCATCCACGCTTCCGGTTTAACTTCATTGTATCCGCCATCGTGAATGAGCACTACAATATCTATTTTCTTTCCAACCATCGATGGGGTCATGGGAAAATAGTAGGTGTAATTGCTATCCATTTCAACGGTGTAATATTCCCA
This sequence comes from uncultured bacterium, assembly GCA_964589175.1. Lineage (GTDB taxonomy): Bacteria > Fidelibacterota > UBA2242 > UBA2242 > UBA2242 > CAZPRY01. Next base: position 14,081 of record CAZPRY010000065.1, on the reverse strand, counting down.
GGTGTTGCTTGCAAAAGAGACGCTTCGATCCGGCGCTCCGTAAACTTCACCTTCGATACGCAGCGCAGCATAGGCACCTTCGCTGCCGTGATTGCCGTTAATCGCCACGGCCAGGGTGCTGTTGCGGGGAATTTCCTGCGGTGTAAAAGAGGCCGACCACGCTGCCGTCGCCGGTTTGACAACGTAGGAATCGAAAAGATTGGATGCGCGCCATTTGCTCCTGTCCAACTTCTGGTCGTTCAGAAATCCCTCGATTTCGGCGATTCGTTGCGGCGCTCCGTGAATCCGTATGTATCTTACCGGTAAATCCGGCGGAATTACCACCGTGGCAATCGTTCCGAGATTCCGGCAGCCCAATTTCACGGTCGTCCAGGTTTTCAGATCGGACGAGACCTGGGCTATGGCATCGTCATCGAAGCGATGCATTGCAGAATTAATATCACGCTCCTGCCTGTCCCGAATTTTTATAATCAACCGATCCATATTAATAGGCTCACCGAAATCCAAACGCAGCGCCTTCTGGTCAAAGCGGGCAATGAAGAACGTATTGATATCGCCATCGAACAGATTTTTATCCCAGATCGCGCGATTTACGAACATCGGTTTCTCGAAAAATGAGTTCCGGGCGTTTTGAACGCTGGGGATATCACTGGGTCCCGAACGCTGCATGGCGCGGACTTCGAGGGCGTTGTTGTCGGCGGCAAAACAGGTGGCCTCGTAAAGCCCTTCGGAATCGTCGGGTACATCGCAGGGTCGTAAATCCGCGATTTTTCGATGCCAATTATTTTTCAGTGCTTTACCCGGGAATTTAACCGTCACTTTTTTGTTTTTAACAATTTCAGTATTGGGCGCGCCGTCGAGCGTTGCTTTCGCGAACTTTCGCTCCCCGGCCGAGAGAGCAACGGACGCCTTGCTGCCCGGCAAACCCAGGAGTTTGATCACGACCGGCTTACCGGGAGTATCACGCACAATTTCATAGTCACACCCGGTGACTCCGATTTCGTTGCACGGTCCGGACGTAGCCATTAAAAGGTATGAACGAAACGGCGATACTTCAATTTCAACTTCGGAACCCCATGAATATTGCCCCAGAATTTTCTCCGACGGGTGAAACCGGATTAGTTTGACTTTTTTACTATTGTCCAGACCAATCGACTGATCCAGTTTTACTTTGTAGGTAACCGGGTTCCAGCTAAGATTGCGCAGCGTAAGGAAACGAGTCTGTCCATCGCCACGCGAAACCGCGTAGGGGCCGTACTGCTCCTCTGGAAGAACCAGCGCGTTGACCAGAATGTCGCCAAAACGCCGGTGAAGATTGAAAAGCCGGGCTAATTTCGGAAATTCATCGTCCCTCAGAAACCAGGGATTACCGTAGATCTCCGGCGACATGATCAAACTACGATTGAAGGTTTGAAGAATCAAATCGTCTTCCCAGTAATCCAGACACGAAGAAAAGCATACGCCATGATCTTCAATCAGGCGTTGCATCCCGGGAACTAATTCGCGTGAGAGGGCACCGGCTCTATGATGCGTAGCTGTTTGGGTATTGTTGCTAAAAACATCAATGTACGTCTCAGCACCCTCCCAGAGCGAAGTAGTCGTGTGAGGTTCCGCTTTGCCGAAATCGATTCTTTCATTGAGGAGGATCAAATCCGGACAATACTTACGACATTCTTCGATCGTACGGATGAAGACATCCTGTTTTTCGGGCCTCAGTCTTCCCGCACAACCATCGAACTTGAATAACATAAAATTGTAATCCCGACAGAGTTTCACATACATGTCGGCACGCTCTTTCTCCTGCTCGGGCGTATCGCCGAATCCGTCCGGACCCAGCCAGATTCCCAGACGGCAGCCAAAAGACTTGGCTTTCTCGGCAAGCGGCCCGAAGCTATTTGGGAATTGTTTCTTAAAATCTTCGGAATTCAGCGTGCCACACTGATAGGGCACCAGGCGACCGACACCGGCACAGTAAGGGCCATCGTCGATATTACCGACATCCAGCGAGTAGATATCCAGTGCCATTCCGTATTCATCATGAAGCCATTTGAAAAAATCGAGATATATCAGCGTCTGGGCTTCATTGGAACCCTCGTACTGACTACTGATCCAGTCGAAGAAGAAGGCCCGCGACGGTGTCTTTTCATCGGCACCGGGAAATACTTTTGCGTTATCATCGGCAAATACGGCTCCATGAAATATCAACATTAGAAATATTAGAAATACATGGATTGACCTCATCAGAATTTTACTTCTGAAAAATTTCTGATAAGTATTTCTTCTTTCATTCATTTTTGTATTCTCCTCGATTAAATTAAAGTTTTTCATCACTAATCAGATCAAAATCCCCAATCAATATCTTAAAAAAACAATGCTGAGAACTCTATCAATGTATCATTCATCCTTATTAATCGCCGATTGCCGATCGGGAATCACTGCTCCGGTATCCTTGCGCCATTCACTTAAAAGATCGCGAAGTTCCCTGACTTTTTCGGGATATTGATTCGCTACATTTTTACTCTCCTCGATATCATTCGCCAGATCATAAAGTTCAACTTCCTGAGTTTCAAAGAACTCCATTAGTTTCCAATGCCCCAAGCGAATCGCCCCGCAGGGATTCTCTCCGCTCTGTGGAGCATAGTGCCAGTACAATGCCCTTTTATCGACCGTTTGACCCTTCAATAAGGGAACAATCGACACCCCGTCGAGATGCTGTGAATGGATCGTATTTGCACCCGTAATCCCGCTAAAGGTTGCATAGAAATCGGGAGTAATTGTCGGCGTTTTGCATTCACTACCCGGTTGGACCGTACCCGGCCATTTGACGATCAGGGGTACCCGGATACCGCCCTCATACAAAGTCGACTTTCCTCCGCGAAGCGGTAAAATACTGGTCAGCGGTTCGTCCCCGCCGTTATCACTGGCAAACACAATAACGGTCCTGTCGGAAATTCCCAGGGTTTCAAGTTTATCCATAATCATGCCGACACCTTCATCGACGACCTTCAGCATCGCCGCGAGCTCCGGGTTGGCCTTGTCGTAATAAGTCCCGTTTTTCAGTTTCTCCTCAAAATAGCGAACATCTTCATCTTTCCCTCTCAGTACCCAGTGAGGAGAATAGTGGCTCTTGAAAAAGAAAAAAGGGTGCTTTTTATGGCGCTCGATAAACTTTATCGACTCATAGTTTAACCTGTCAGTAAGATATTCGTTTTCACCCAGAACCGGCTTGATATTGCGATCAACTTTTTCATAAGGATAAAAATAACTTCCCTGGGCAATACCGGTCTTTTCCGATATTAAAACTTCATCAAAACCATATCCCTCGGGACCGTATTTGACTTTCTGGTTGACGTAGCCGCTCAGGTGCCACTTGCCTGTCATCCCGGTGACATAGCCGGCCCCTTTGAATATATCCGCCAGCGACACGATATCTTCGGGCAAATGCCAGCCGGTTTCGGGCTGAAGGTAATCGTTGATCCCGACCCGTGCAGGATACTGCCCGGTCATCAATGATGCCCGGGTGGGAGAGCACACCGGTGCTGCGGCATAGGCATCACTAAAAAGCATGCCCTGACTGGCCAGTTTGTCGATATTGGGAGTCTCATTGAATTTGTTCCCGTAGCAACCCAATTCAGTCCATCCGAGATCATCCGTTAAAATGAAGATGACATTCGGTTTTTTTCTAAAAAAAGGAAATGCCTCAAGGACGCCTCCCATTGAACAGGCTGCTAATGCACTCCCACTTATCTTCAGAAAATCACGACGTCCAATCATTACAGCCCCGTTTTCATAATCAGCCGATCTCCGCTGTTTTGGATCCTCTGCAATAGATTTTGCATTTCGAGCAAAATTTCAGGCCGTTCGCCGGCCAAGTTCCAAATTTCTTTGATATCATCTTTAAGATTGAATAGCTGGGGTTCTGAATCACGTCCCGTTTCGTTGCCTCTGACCGTCTTTCTCCATTCGCCGGGTGCAATATATTTCCAATCCCCTCTGCGTAAAGAAAGGTAACCGCCCAACGCCTCTTGTACCAAATATTCACGGCCTTCGGAACTTTGTCCCAATAAGGCAGCCAGGATATCGATGCTGTCAGGTGCATCATTCGTGGATAACTCTTGACCGGTCAGTCCCGCAAAAGCGGCGATTAAATCGATTTGACTGACCAGAGCGTGACTCTCACCCGGCTTCACTTTGCGCGGCCATCTCATCAGAAAAGGTACCCGCGTGCCGCCCTCGAAACTGCTGTATTTGCCACCCCGGAGCGGTCCCGCAATTTTATGATCGCCGACCCTTTCGACAGCCTGATCTTCGTAACCGTCGTTCAAGACCGGACCATTGTCCGATGAAAAGATTACCAGGGTATTATCCGTCAGCCCCAATTTGTCAAGGGCAGTCAGGATTTGACCGACACACCAATCGGCCTGCACGATGACATCTCCTCGCGGTCCCATGTCGGTCTTGCCTACAAAACGGGGATTTGGTACTCTCGGGACATGCACATCATGAAGGGCAAAATAGAGAAAAAACGGATTGTGCTGATTTTTTTCGAGGAACGCAATTGATTTTGCCGTCAAACGATCGGCGATATCTTCATCGGTCCAGCGCGCCGCATTGCCGCCACTCATATAACCAATCCGGCTGATGCCGTTCACAATGGTGTTGCTATGATAATTGTCGGCCTTCATTTTCAACATTTCCGGATTGGAAATACCGGTGGGATCATCACCAACATTTTCGTAATAACTAACCTGAATCGGATCGTTTGGATCAAGACCCGCGACACGATGATTCTCAACGAAAACACAGGGAACCCGATCGCCGGTGGCCGGGATGATAAAACAGTAATCAAAACCGAGCTCACAAGGTCCCGGTTTAATTTCGCCATTCCAATCGGGTTTATCTTCACCCAAACCCAGATGCCATTTGCCTACAGCTCCCGACTTGTAGCCTGCCTTACCCAGCATCGATGGTAGGGTTATGATGTCCGTAGGGATGATCGAAGCGGCGTCACCCGGCGCGATACCGGTTCCCTCGCGCCGCCATGCATATTGCCCGGTTAATAAAGAGTACCGTGAGGGTGTACAAGTCGCCGCCGTGGAGTAGGCTTCGGTGAAGCGGATGCCTTCCTTTGCCAACCGATCGATATTAGGCGTAATTACGCGTTTTGCGCCGTAACAGCCAATGTCGCCATAGCCGAGGTCATCGGCATAGATCAGCACAATGTTGGGCGTCGCTGTCGTCAAGGCGTATCGTGCGCAGGACCTTGGCGACAGCCGATTGAAAGTCAAAGCTGTCAACCCCAACGATAGCGATCTCACAAATTCACGTCGATTCATTTTAATCCTCTTAATCCTCGCGTTCCTGCTTGCGTAGGACTCACTCTAAGTCTCTGTCTCCAGTTTCAGGGATTTCCGATCCCACCTGAGGGCAGATTCATCTCTTCTCAGAGGTATCAGCATTCCGCCTGTGGATTCGAGCATCGTAAACAAGCGCTCATTATATTCCTTGATCAATTCCTCGTGTTCCGGGCTAACGATGAGATTGTGCATCTCTTCCGGATCGTTCTGCAGGTCATAAAATTCATCGGTATCCCAGATACCATAGTAATGAATATACTTATAGCGATCTGTACGGATACCATGGACTGTTGGTGTATATGGGAAAGGACGTTCCCAGAAATACTCGTACAGGATCACGTCGCGCCAGGGGACTTCCCTGCCCTCTAAAAGCGGCAGGAACGAGCGGCCATCCATATAGTCCGGAGCCTCGAGCCCGGCGAGCTCCAGCATAGTCGGGGCGATATCGATATTCTGCACCATCTGAGATACCTTCGTGCCGGGCTTGATGATTTCGGGACAATGGACGATCAGCGGCACGCGGATGGATTCTTCATACATGTGCCGTTTATCGAGTAGCCCATGTTCGCCAAAACTAAAGCCGTTATCACTCGTATACAAAACGAGGGTGGACTGCGTCGTGCCGGAGCTCTCCAGCGCGTCCATTACGCGGCCGATACTATCGTCAATTCCCAGCAGTGTCTCACAATAGCTCCGATAAAAAGTGTCGAAATCTATTTCACCGTAGTACATCCGATCCAGGCCGTGATAGGTATCGCGCTGGGCTTTCACCCAGGCCGGTTTACCGCGGTAGTTTTCTTCTGTATTGGCCATACTTTTGGGATATTCCAGCGGAACGTCGGCATACTTTCCTAGATGCCTGGCGGCCGGTTTGAACAGGGAATGGACTGCCTTGTGGGAAAGACACAGGAAAAATGGTTTTTCGTGGTCCTGCTGCATCCAATCCAGGGCATAATCTGTGAGCAAGTCCGTAATATAGCCCTCGTGTTTGATGCGCTTCCCGTTGATGTTCATCATCGGATTGTGATAATGCCCCAGACCGGGAAAACTGATCCAATGGTCAAAGCCGGGCCGCGGTTCATCGCTCTCGACGGTCTCTCCCATGTGCCATTTGCCGATGAAGGCCGTTTCATAGCCGATTTCCTGCAGATATTGCGGGAAGAAAATCGTGCCCTCCGGTACTTTGGAAATATTGTCAACCACGCCGTGATTATGGGCATATTGACCCGTGAGAATCGAAGCACGGCTTGGAGAACAGAGCGAGGTGCTGACAAAGCTGTTCTGGAAATGAGCGCCGCCGCTGGCAAAGCGGTCCAGGTTAGGGGTTTCCAAAAATGAAGGCTTACCTAAGAAGCCCATAAAATCAGAGCGGTGATCATCACTGAGGATAAAAATGATATTCCGGGGTTTTGCAACGTTTTGGATTTTTTTCAGCGTTTGAGGTTTCCGCACGCCTCCGGCAATCAAGGGTAGAAACGCGGCTGTAGCACCAACCGTTTTTAAGAATTCCCGCCTTGAAGATTTCCTGGGCTTTTGAGGCATTCTTTTATCGCTTTTATTGGCTTCCATAAGATCTCTCTCGTTTATCGTATAAAGAGCATTTTGCTCATTTTAAGTTCATTGCCGTCGGAAATCCGGCAAAAATACAAACCGCTGGTTGCAGGCCGGCCCGCTTCGTTCGTACCGTCCCAGGCCACCGTCTGGCTACCCGATAAAAACTCCCGGTTCAGCAGCGTTTTAACATGTTGCCCCAGCGCATTATACACTTTTACACTGATCGGCTGTCGATCCGGAACATAAAAAGAGATCATGGTTGACGAGTTAAAAGGATTCGGAAAGTTGCCCAGGATTGCCAAATCCCGGGGCAGTGTCTCGTCATCGTCAAACGGATCTATGGCCGTTGCCTGATTCACGTAGCTGAACGATCTAGGTTGGGAAAAATCGATGCACTCAAGACCGGCATAGGCTTTCACCGTCCAGGTGTAGTCGACCTTATTCTTTAATAAATCACTGGGAACCTGAAACGATGTAGCCTGGAGGTCCCCGGAAGACCAAATCGCCGAATTCCCCTCAATGATCAGTTTATAATGATCGGCGCCATCGGTGGCCGTCCATTCAAATGTGGGTGTGGCCGTCGAGACAACATCGTCTCGGTCGGGCGATAGGGCATAGGAAAAATTTGGACCCGGTTTTTCCATAAATCGACCGATTTTCAGAGTTGGGTCTCCAGATAGAATTAATCCGTAATGCCAGTCACGCATTTCAAAATAGGCGAGTCCCCAAAAAAGATAAGCATCCCCAATTGTATTACCGGTACTCAGCCCGGTATAGTAATCTGCCTGGCAAACCATACTACCGGGTTTGCTTGAACCTAAGGATATAAGACCGTAAGGATCCTGCATAACATACCAGCTGCAAATACAGTTATTGGCCGTTATAAGCGCCGAGGTGCAATTAAAATTCAGAAAAAAGAGCACTTGCACATCGATGTCATCAACCTCTTCGCTAAAAAAACCCCCATCGCTAAAACCGTGATAAGTCGCGGATGAATGCGCAGCGATATAACACCATTCATATCTATTATTAGTGCTGGCCCTAACTCTGTAGCGATAATCTGCGGCCGAGACGGTCACTCCCTCTATCCCATCATTGTAAAAACCCACTTCATCGTATACAATAAATACCTCGCTCTGCTCCGGCGGACCCGCCCAATCCGGCTGCACATAGCAGAGTGCCTGGTCCTTCAATCGTAGCGTACCCTCACGGTAGTTGTGACACTTCTGCAAATATCGCGTTACGTGTTGGGCTTCCGTGACTTCATGATAGGTCATCGTTGGCGTGTACAGACGCCCCACCCACATGTCAGGATACACCGCGCCCGTATGGTCATCATAGCGCCCTTTATACCCACAATTATCGATCCATTCGCCGTCGGTATCCATGTAGTACAAATCGCAGGGAAAGAAATTCCACCCGGTTGTATCGCCATCAGCATTGGTCATTGGCATCTCATAGTAGGCCACCGGCAGGCCACCGATTAGAAACGTTCCGCGGATATAATTATCATTATATTCCTGAATCAAATAGTCTCGAAACAGAACCGGGTCACCGGTATTGGTACAGGTAACCAATCTTACCGACCAACCTTCTGATTCAAGATCGTCGATATACGTTGTAAAAGAACTCATAGTGGCGGGATTGTATAGACTCTGATTTACAACGACCAAATAATTATCTTCCGAGGCGTCGCCATAATTGGTCGATTGCCTGATGATATTCACCTGGAATTCGTCATCAAAATCCGTAGCCAAATAATTCTCATAAACAATCTCTGCGTTTTTCACATAATCAGACATGATCTCTTCTGTTTCCCAGAATTTATTCAGTTGAAGTTGCGCCGATTGATTCCTTGATTCCGTATTCTCACCCAGCAAATTAAAAAAGGGTAAGCTGACAATGATTAGCGTCGCCAGAGCTGTGATCAGCAATTGTTTTTTATTCATTCATAAACCTCCGCATCTCTGCTTTTAGCAATGTTTATTTGTCCTGTATTTTTTCGTTTTGATCCGTTTTCATCCTCTTCCCATAATCCAGTTTATAATCCGTAGTCAGCTGCGGAAATGAGGGAACCATGATCGGAAACGGGACATTGGATTGGGTCACGAACATATCGGTACGCGTCAGATTTATTTTATCGAATTCTTCCACATTCACTTCAATTTCAGCTGCATATTGCTGCTGTAATTCATTGATATAGGGATTCAGGTACTTTTCGATTTGAACCAACGGATTTGTCTCCCCCGAATTTACTTTCTTGAGATATTGACCTTTATGATAAAGTGCGATGCTGGCATCCCGCCACATCCCAACATTCCTGCTCACGATTCCAACTTTATCATATCCTGCTTTGTAGGCCTCACCGGCAAGATATTTGTCACGAATCATATCGACGATCGCTAATTTGAACTGATTCGCGAAATCATTTTTGGGCATCTTTTTATTCCGGTACACCAGTGGGTGTACTTCAATTTCTTCGCCAAAATCCCGAACTGTCCAGATTTTTCCGTCAACTTGGAATAAAGGCTCATCGATGAAATCTTCAATCTGCTTTCCAATGTCGGGGGCGATGTTTTCAATTTCTTTGTCAAACGCCTTGTTCATGAAAAGTTCTTTGTCCTTTTCGAGGGCGGAAAAATACTGGGGACCGATAACGTCTACCATTTTATGAAAGGTATCCGGAAAGAAATCGATTCGCCTGCCTTTCATGACTCCGGCAACATATTCTTCATAAATCCGCGTGGCCTTCTGATTGGTCAATTCTTCTTTGACGTCGTTCCAGCGGCGGGACACATCCGTTTCCGTCATGACGTGGGAATCAACCCAGCCATTCACCCTCATGACGAGATATGAACCGTCTCCGGTTTTCAGGGGCCCGATCACATCCCCAACATTAAGTTTCTCAGAAAAGAGGGCCTTATGGACGATCTCACTCTCTCGAACGTTATAATCTACTTCTCTGCCCGGAATCGTATCCGAACCGCTGAGTTCGAAATAAATCGGACCAAACAATTCCTTGTTTGCACTCAGTTCTTTTCCGATTAATTCGGCAAGCGAATCATTATTCAGGCTGTAATAGGTGACGCGATATTTCCGCCCTGCCAATTGATAGATTTTCTTTATCTCGCTGGTATCAACTTTGACTTTCTCGAATCCTTCTTTATGAAAAAGCCACTCGCGCATTGCCTGCTGTTTGCGCCCTTCGATAAATCTTTGAAAGCGCTCATTTTGGGCCAACTTATTTGTATCGCCGGCTTCAAGTGCGAACATTTTTTCGGCGATAAGAGAATTTAACACGACCTTTTTACTGATATTGTCGCTGCCTTTACAATATTGTGGCCGGAGGGTATATTCTGCTCTTCCGATAAATTCATTTAATGAAATCGTTTTATCCCCGACTTTTGCAAGGATTATTTCTTTTGATTTTGGTTTTTGATTTCTGACAATCAAAATCAATGATAACAGTAAGATTACCAAAATACTCACAGATAAAATCGCTATAGATATTTTCTTTTTTTTCATATTCCCATCTTCTTTACTTTATTTCTGCTATTCCACCCATTCAAACTACTGCTCTTTTCAATTAAGTTACTAATTAAAATCTTTATATATGCGTAGGCTCATGCAGATAACTTATCATTTCCATTATTAAGGTATTTGCAAGCGAATCGTCGTTATCCCGAAAGCCTTGACTGCTACGGTAATTTCATGCTCACTGCAGGCTACTTCTTTTATATTTTCCTCTACCAAATTCGTCAGGTAGGTTTTCTTAATGGAAAGATAAGGCAGCGTGACGGTGGCATCAACCTTTTGCCCCTCGGTTTCGATCAGCCGTAGGATGATATCATTGTTATTTTCCGCCCTTTTTAACGCCAGGATAAGGACATTCGGTTTGTCTATCTGCACAAAAGACGTTTTCCGATCAAGTCGCCCTTCAATTTTGCCCTCGACAACTACCGGGATCAGGGGATTCGTCGCAGCCCAGCCGAAATCCCGTGATCGCCCCGATTTCCAGTCACCTTCGTGCGATGTCAAAGAATAACGAAATAACAGATCACCTTGTTGGGCAGGTGAAAAATTCGTGCAAAAGTTATTGTCCATAACAAAGGCGTAAATATGACCATTGGTAAATTTATCGGGGATATTATCCATCCAGCCCCTGTCTACCGGCATCACACCAAGATGGGCGCCCGGTGATACATAACAGGGCCACAGCCCGCCAAATTCCAGAAGATGTGAATCGACGGAAGTCAGGGTGATACCCATCTTGCCATCACTGACATTCGCCCAATGTTGTACGGTATAATAGCTGGTGTTCGAACCCGGAAACTGGTCCACCAGGGGCTCGACAACAGCATCGGAACTTTCGTACTGAAAATGGGGATCGTTCATTTGAAACGGAAAAGCAAAATAGACCTCCCTGAGGGGTGTATTATCCTTCAAAATTCTATTCGCAAAATCGATCCGTTTGATCTTTTCAAAAAGCATGATTTCCTGAGTAATCTGCGGACAGCCGATACCTTCGCCGGATATGACGATGCTGCTGAAAACAGGCCCGCTCTGGCCTTTGCATATTCTGACATTTTCTATAGTCCGTTGTTCCGAAGTCCGAGTCGAGCGAGTCACGAATTGATTCAAATTATACGCTGCTTCCGGATTAACTAATTGCCTGGCCAATTGTTTATCATAAATACTCTCAACTGCACCCGTAGAGGAATTCACAACTACTTTGAAGAAATCGTTTTCCAGGATTGTCTCTTTCGATGTTTCATCGCCAGCTGGGATCACAACTTGTTCCCCCGGTACCAATCGATAGGTCTTGTAGCCCAGAGATGGGACATCCTCCGCAACAAAAACCAGGTCGGCGAGTTCTGCGGGATTGAACTGTCCCATAGAGTAGCGATCACCGGCATAGGGAACCAGCGATCGCGGCCCTTTTATTTCATAGATTTGGCAGGGGATTTTTTGTCCGGTTTCATCGTCGATGATATCCACTGGCATCTCAAGTTCAGTACAAGGCACCCGGACTATATCGGTCCTCGAAAAAGAGAGGGGATTGAATACAACAAGGTGGGGACCTTCATCGTCAATCCTAAGGGAGTACGCAATTTTCGCCAGGCTCTTTTCTAAAACAGACTCTGTCAAACCGGCGGCCTTCAAGGCATAGTGGTTTTTATCACTCCAATTCCAATCCTCAGCGGCCCCGTATGGATGCGCCATACCCCAGGTATGCTCATCATAGAGCAGCATATTGTTATAAGCCTGCCGTATTTCTTCCGCAGGATAGGAGTAATCGCTGACCGTCGATGCGATTGCCGCGAACTTTTCAGCCGCAAGTATTTTATCATGCGCATTCCGATTGATGCTCGTCTCTTTGGCGGTCGACATGGCTCCATGAACATAATCGGAATGCGTCAGTTCACCGCGAAACACACGAACATCCTGACACTGTTTTTCCAATTCCTTGAAGAACATGGAACTCGTGGCCACGATAAGTTTGGGATAGGCCCACTTCTTATTCCACTCACGTGCAATCTGGCTTGTCTTGATGTCCGGAGGTCGATTGTCTCCACAACCCCAGGAACCATAGCGTACTACGGAAAATTGACTTCCGTTATCCTCCATGGTCTTTAACATTCCGGGAAGTTCTTCAACGGCCGCTTCATACGATTTCGGAAGCCAGCATCCATAACAATTCCAGGCACCCGTATTGCCAAAATAGAACAAAACGGATTCGCCGTTGGGCCCTTCCCAGCGGAATGCTTCAGGCTGGCGACCATGTCGCAAGACAGATGCTTCATCCCAAAACTGGTGAATGTTGTTATCGACGGAATCCATGTAATTCGGCATTCCCCCATAGAAATACTTGACACCGGCCCCGGCTAGTACCGTGGGTATTCCCCAGCTCAATCCGGCAACATCGGTTATCGAGGCGACACCCACCGTTAGGCCATACTCCCGTTTCAACCGAAACGACGGATACATCAATCGTATCAATTCTTCATGACCGCACAAACCTGTTATTTCATTCCCGAAAAATGCGTGTGTCTCTATTCTTCCTTCCTGAATGTACTTTGCCAGCCTCTTTATAACTTCTTCCGGTTGATTTTCGATGAAATGCACTAAAGACCAGGCTTGCTCCGCTGTATATCGATACTTTGACTCTTCGGGGAAGTTTTCGGTCGCTTCACAAAAACGCAAAACATCATTATAGAAACCGTTATACTTATAGAAAATATTTTCAATCACCTCCGTATAGCCTAAATCATGGTGAGTAATGGGAACCAGAAATACTTCCCAATGGCGTTGCGGCTGCAATTTCGTTTCAAATCGATCCAGAATTTTTCCACCAGTCTCGATATAAAATTTCGCTGTCGTCGGCTTATCGAGATCGGGGATATAAATCTTGAAATTCGATTCGCCCTTTCCCAATTCTCCTAAAGTTGTCGACTGTTCCCAATCACCAATTTTTATATTCATCATTACATTCGCAACTTCGGATGTGCTCGCAATAGCAACTTTCACTATCTGTAAAAGTTTATTTTGCTCCTTTATAAACAGCACAGTGGGCTCGACATTCAAGAAATGTACTGTCGAAATCCGTTCAATCGTCAACACCTCATTTTCAACTCTAGCGGTACCGGCCATTCCCGGGGAATTTTTATCAGCAGATATTCCTACGGTTGTCAATATCGCAATAACCGTCAGGCTGATACTAAATAACCAGATAAGTGATCTCAATCGGGCAATATTAGCCAGGCAATGCGAATACATCATATTCTCCTGAAGATGTCGCACTCAGAATTTTTACCGGCGACTGCACCGGTTGTCCGAAAATACAAGGTTTTTGGAATTATGGTACTAATTAAAAGGAAATAAATTACAGCAATTCTCTTGCTCATCGATTAACACTCTGAATATATTTTCGTTTAATTTCCATCTATTTGATAACGGCAAACTTACCGAGTTTTTCTTTGCCGGTTTCTTCCGATTTCACATGATACAAGTAGACGCCTGCAGCAATCTCCAGGCCCTCGTTGGTCAGCATGTCCCAATGCACAATTCCATTCTCTGCTGAATTATCCGTGACCTTGATTTCATCAACAAAAACACCACTTGACGTGAAGATCTTGATCGTACAACGGGCCGGAATGTGCGTAAACAGCA
>CAZPRY010000064.1:0-18554 GCA_964589175.1 uncultured bacterium | reverse complement strand
CGAGCAATTTTTTAAGGTCATGCTGAGCGATGGCATTCATAACTCCGAAAATCCCCGATGCGAGTGCAATCCCAAGAACGGTATAGCTTGCCGCCACATCGGGAGTGCCCCACAGCAGAAGCAAACGCAAAATGCCATAGATTCCCATTTTAATCATGACGCCCGACATCAGAGCGGAAACACTGGTCGGAGCAGCCGGGTGCGCGCGCGGTAGCCAGGTATGCATGGGTACCAAACCGGCTTTCGTTCCAAAACCGATCAGGAAAAGCAGGAATATCCAATAAGATCCGCTTGTTTGAAATACCCGGCGAAATGTGACAAAATCCATGCTGCCGCTGCGAGTTACCATCCAGGCGAATGCCGAAATCAGAAAAGCCGCACCGATCTGCATGGCAATCAGGTAGTACAAGCCGGCTTTGCGTACTTCCTCCTTGCCGTTTTCAAAACTGACGAGGAAGAATGACGAGATTGACATTATCTCCCACATAACCAGGAAGAAAAGTGCGTTTTGAGCTATGACGACCAGCAACATAGCGGAGATAAGCAGACCTAAAAATATATAATATGATAATAGAGAGTAGCGACTGTTCTCATACATTTTCATGTAGCCGACAGAGTAGATCGCCGCCAGGAGACCACCGCAGCTGATGATCAGGGTAAAAAATGCTGACAGAGGATCCAGAACCAATCGTACACTGCCAATCGGGTTGGATAGGCGAAAAAAGAACGAAAGCGATTCACCACCGGCCAGTACCCGGATCGCCGGAGTTAGTAGGAAAAATTGAGCGATTAGCGCTGCAATCGAAAAAATATATCCCTTCGATTTGGGAGAAGTGAAAATGGTCAGGAAGGCGCCAATCGGCAGAAGCACAACGCCGATCAGAAATAAGTTCATTCAGTCTCCACCCGGTTGCCCTGCCAGGTCAGTTCTTTTTCGCGTATAAATTCGATTATCTCTGCCTCGGCAGCGCGTCTTCTGAGCAGTTTGAGGAACTCTTCCATCTGACATAAATAGGAGATTTTGGATAACACTTCTAGATGCCGGCGCGGACTGTAAGTCAGTAACACAAAGAGTGTATCCACTGGATTCCCGTCGAGTGCACGGTAATCAACCGGCTGTTGCAGGAAGCAGATCGAAACGCTGGCATCTTCAATGTTGGTGATTATCGGATGACGCGGATGCGGGATGGCAATTCCATGTCCTATCGCGGTTGACATCATGCTTTCCCGATTGAGCAAGGCAGAAAGGATGTCTTCCCGGGATACGCTCGATGGTGTTGGAATTGTGTTGATGGCATTGTGTAGAATTTCGGCGACACTGGCGCCCGGTATATCGTAATGTACACCGCCGTTTTCCAATAAACTGGTGAAATTCGTCAGGCGTTTAGCGATATTCAAATCGATAAGACGAGAAGCCAGTTCGATCTTGCCTTCCAGTATCCATTCGTTGATTTCAGCCCGGTTAAAGCGATACTGATGGTTGATCCGGTAACAGGGAATCTTATTGTCCCTGATCCAGCGGTAGACCGTTTTCTCCGAAACCTGCAATAATTCTACAATGTCTTTGATCTTCAATTCCATATGCTCACCTTAAAAAACGCGCAAATGTAATACAATTTCCAGCGATGTCCAATAATAATCGTTTATTTCCTATTAATTATCTTAATGTCCGCTAATGTCCTGTTCCGGACGAACGTATTCGTCAAGATCTGGCGATCCGAAAAGTTAAAATCCTGAAAGCGGGGATAAAGCGGATCGCAGAGAATTAGAGAATCGGGAAACGATACTCACATTTCCGGTTCGAGGCGCTCTATAATGATGCTCTCATTTGTCGTTGTATGATCGAAAAACCGAATTTACTCCGGCAGCCAGCGCTCTCCCGCAACGGCTGCCTCTACCCTATTCCCGTCTCTAAATACCGGATATCCCCGCATGAAAATGACTTTGATTTCGGGCTTGAGCCGGGCATTTGCGGAGAATAGTAACAAGTCGGCAACCTGACCGATCCGGATTGTTCCCCGGTTCGCGATTGCCCAGGCTGCCGCTCTTTCGGAGCTTAATTGCTGCACGTTTTCCGGCTCCAGGGCGCGGAGCAGTTTTTTCTCCCTGACGGCCGGCAGCGGGGCGCAGGCTTTATTCAGCCATTTCGCCAGATTAAGCGACTGCAGTGTGCTGTCTTTAGCCGTAAGGCCAGGTACCCCATTGTTCAGCAGACGCAACACACGCAGCGAATCCGCCCGGGATTCCAGTTCTTTTTCCAGATAGAGCAGGCACCCGACGTTTCCCTGGAATTTTTCCTCATCCAACGTCTTTGCTATGTCTTTCAAAGCGGCTGTCTCGCGCTGCCTGAACGGAATCAGCTGTGTCGTATATCCATTTTCGAGGGATTGGCGTAATTGCAGCAGGGTTTCCGGTTTATCCGCCAAATCGGCCTGGACGATCCCGATAAATCCGGGCACCAGGTAGAGGCCGCTGCCGTCGATCGTATCTTTGGCGGAGAAGTAATCCATATCGCCGAGATCGACAATCCTGCCGATCTTTTTGGAATCCGCATCGGTCTTGTCTTCGGGTTCATAATTTATCGCCACATCGGTCTTAAACGGCGGAATTCCGGTGCCGTCGATGACGGTAACATCCCGGATTAAAAGATCGTATATATCCCTGTCGTTCTCGGGAATGGCATCATACACGGCCGGATTCGCTTCCGCGTAACTCCCGGCAGCAATCGCATGAAAGCAGGAAAGCAGCGCGATGAAATTCATTTTTTGCAGAAAATTATCGCGATCCTCGAACCAGCCGCCCGATTCGATCAGGACTGTACTGACGCCCCAGTTTTGCATCGAATCGCCAAACGCACGCGGCATATATTCGGCGTCGTACTTGGAGATGTGGCCATAGAGCTGCGGACCCAGCGCCTGATAGATGACCGAGACGATCTTCTTTGCCCGTAAACGAACCGGATTATCGTTGTCGTTGTCCTCGAATGGCGGGGCCATCAGTGCAATTCCAACCAGTTTGTTGGTTTTACCGACGGTGCGGCGGCCGCTCTGATCATGCAGATTAAAACCAAAATCCGGCCGGTAGACTTCCTTCAGCATAAACAGAATTTTACCTTCCGGCGACGCCAGATCACGCGCATCGCGATTGACATCCAAACCCTGCGCATTGCGTCGCGTGAATTTCTCAGCCCCGTCGGGATTGAGCATGGGAACCGCCAGTATCGTCACGTTGTCCATTATATTCCTGACGAACGGTTCATCCTGATTCCGCAGCAGGTAATTGAATACATCGAACAGTGCAGCTGTGGCCGTTGGTTCGTCGCCGTGCATCTGGCTCCAGAGCAGGATTCTCGTCTCGCCCCTTCCCATTTTCACAAGGTAGATTGGCCGCTTTTCGACCGAGCGACCGGCTTCTTCATAATGAAAAGACGGGTACTGTGCCGCAAGTTTCCCAAGCATTTCCTCCACATGTGAAAGGTGTAGAGTATTCAGCGGCGTCATGCAAAAGCGGGCTGCCGCGTATTGCTCATCCAGGAATGGCAACTCGAATTGCGATTGTCCGAATCCATGTGTCATGATCAGTAAAACTATTAGCGAAATTGTCCAGCCTGTGCAAGGCGATTTTTTCATCTCAATCACTCCTCGATAATTTTTCAGTCATAATCCCGTATTAACCGACCGTGGGCTAATGTAATGAAATAGAGAACAAAATTCTAGTTTGCAAAAGATCAGACGAAGGATGGAGTATCCATGCTTCGTTCCGATGGTTCGAAATTTCGCAAGACAGCCTTCCCGTCTCTTTTTACAGAAAAGGAGTTAAATACAAGCTTACTGATTTGATTAATGATCAAAAAAACAGATCAAAAATCCGCGCCCATCCGCGGCGATTATCGTCTTTTTAACGCGGCAGAAGTTGAAATTCCTCGAATTTCGCAATGAGATAATCAGCGAAACGCATGAATCCCAGATCGGTCAGATGGACGTTGTCGACGGTACCCTCGTGATCCTGCTCCATGGAAAAGTGATTATCGATGTAATAAATATTGGAATCGCCCGACGCGATAATTTTATTCACTTCGATCTTGAGTGTCGCATTTTTCTCATCCACGATCCGGCGTTCTTTCAAATCGAAGAAAGCCTTTTCGTAAACCGGATTCTCAATAAACACGATCGGCGTCGTCGGGTGCGCCCTTCTGAGCCCTGCGACCAGTAGCACTGTATTCTCAAGCACCTGCCCGGCTTTCATATTGGGCAGGCAATCGATTACGTAGATAAGGGCGTCGATGTCCGCCATAATTTCTACAATCGGCGCTTCCATGCGGCCATTCCCGCTGAAACCAAGGTTGATGCAGTCAAGATCCAGTTTCCTGGAAATGATACTGGGATAGGCCATTCCGGGACGCGACGCGCAGCCCCCCTGGGTAATGCTAGTGCCGTAAAATACGATCGGTTTCCGGTCGCTTTTCACCGGTTTCGTTATTTCACTCAGTGATTCAATACCGATCTCTACATTGGAGACACCGTCATAAAGCGGCAAAAACATACGGTACTCCCGCCATTCCGCTGTCATATTTTCGATCAGCAATGATTCGTTCTCCACCCCGACGGGGCGGGCGGTATTGATGTATTGCCAATCCCGGCCAACCCGGCAGTACAGGTCCATGCCCTTGATACCCGTCGACGCCATGTGATTCATCGCATTATCGAAGAGCAGTTTCCACTTTGCTTTGATGATTGTAGAATTGGACCGAAAACGGACCGACAGACCGGCTGAATTTTTCGACAGATTCCAAACCGGTTCCCTGACTTTATCTTTATAAGACAGCGGCAGCCGGTCGAAAAGATTCTCTTTGAGAGAATCGGCAATATTACTACCCTCGATCAGGTAATACGTATTATCGTAGTACTGAATCGGAGTCACTTTTTCAGGGGCAATCTCCTGCGCCGTTATGGATCTTGAAACGAATAGCAGAATCGCTAAGCAAAAAAATCGTCGCATATTTTCCTCATATGAAATGAAATCCGGTTTCTCCGAATTCGTTCTACCGATAAAAAGCGATTTGGCTGCGCGGAAATCGGTTTTTATACATGTCAGTCTTTTAGCGCTTTGACAAATCTTTCGGTGATCAGCCAGGGACGCGTAATCGCCGAACCAACTACGACAGCGTAAGCCCCGAGATCGAGGGCTTTACGGGCATCCGACGGATTCCAGATACGACCCTCGGCGATCAGCGGCACACGACTGTTCAGTTCCCGCGCCAGTTTTGTGATCAGGTTGAAATCCGGCGCATATTCATTTAATCCAGCACGGGAATAAGCAGTATAGCCGGCTAACGTCGTTCCGACGAGATCGAAGCCCATTTCCGCCGCGCGAATGCCCTCATTGAGTGTCGAGATGTCCGCCATCAGCAACGCATCGCTTTCCCGGCGCAGAACGGCAATGATTTCCGCCAGTTTCTCCCCGTTCGGGCGCAGTCTGGCGGTAGCATCCAGGGCAATGATTTCGGATTTCGTCGCAGCCACTTCACGATTCTCCCAGAGCGTCGCGGAAATGAATACCTCCGAATCCGGGTAAACCTTTTTGTAGATGCCGATGACGGGGACATCGACGGCGGTTTTGATGGCACTGATGTTCTGCGGATAGCAGGCCCGGATTCCGGCAGCGCCGCCCATGACGGCCGCTTTCGCCATGGCAGCCAGTATCTCCGGTTTTCCCAGCGGTTCATGATCTTCCGCCTGGCAGGAGACAATCAAACCGCCTTGAATGGAGGCCAATACTTTTTCTCTGTCGATCTTCATTTGTGCATTCATGCCTGATTTTGGGCTAAATAGATTTATCCGAGCGTCACCTTGACCTCAGTACGGGTCTTGCCTTTCAGCAGCGTTTGGATCTGCGAATCTTTCAAATTGATCTTATTGCCGGAAATTTCGAAACCGTCCAGTTCGATTTTCGCAACGCCTTTATTCCTGCCGTCCGGGTTCGTCACCTCGATCCGATACTCGATTCCCCGAAACTTACGGGTAATCCTGTATGTCTTCCAGGTTTTCGGAATGCAGGGATCGATGATCAAACCGTCATAATCCGGCCGCACACCCAAAATATAATCAATACCGTCGCGCAGCATCCAGGTCGAGGAACCGGTCAGCCAGGAGTGACTGGCCTGGCCGAAAGTCGGGTGGTCGGGACTCGTGACATACTCGGCATAGACGTACGGTTCGACTTCATAGCGATCGATGTCGATCACCGGGTTCATCGGCAGTGCTTTTTTATACATTTCGAAGGCCCGGTCACCACGGCCCAGCACGCATTCGGCCAGGATCGCCCAGCTTACCGGGTGATTGAATACCGCACCGTTTTCCTTCTTACCGGGCACGCAACGCGTGGCAAGACCGATATGCGGATCGGGTTGCGTGTAAGCCGGATGCAGGATTTTGGGTCCCTTGGGCGTTTCCAGATGCCGGATGACCGAATTCATGCAGGTCATCGCCCGTTCCCCCTGCGCAATCCCGCTGATCACCGCCCAACTCTGCGTATTCAGAAAAATGCGCCCTTCCCGGTTTTGCGACGAACCGATCACTTCGCCCCAATCGGTCGTCCCGCGCACATACCATTCGCCGTCCCAGCACTTCTCATTCAGCGCCCGGCTGACCTTCTCATATTCTTTCCGGTACGATTCCGCCTTTTTCCGGTCGCCGGTGTATTCGCAAAGATGTACGGTTTCGCGCAGGATGTAGGCCAGGAACATCGTCACCCAGACACTCTCCCCGCGTCCCTCGCGTCCCAGGTAATCCAGGGTATCGTTCCAATCCCCGGGCCCGAACTTGGCCAGATAATTTTGAGTCAAGTTCGCAAGTGTATAATCGATCGCGGCGTAGAGGTGCTGCAGGAGTGTAGCCTCTTCAGCTTCGTAATAGGCGGTTTTTTGCTTTAAAATTTCGAAATCGCCGGTTTCCTTGACATAAACCATGATCGCCAGCGGCAGCCACAGCGGTGTATCCGTGTGTCCCGTTCGCTCGCCGCCTCCCGTCAGCGGGTAATAGAGGTGAAACGTGCTGCCGTCGCTGAATTGGTACTTCGACATTTCCAGGATGCGTTCGTGCACCCATTCGGGCTTGGTCAGTACCGGACCCATGATGTCCTGGCAGGAATCGCGATAACCGCGCCCGAACAACAGGCCGCCATGATAATAAGATGCATCGCGCGAAAAGCGAAAGGTCACCGAGGTCTGATACTGGTTCCAGACATTCAGCATCGTGTTCATATCTTCATCGGGTGTTTCGACTTCGATATGGGATAGGTATTCCTGCCAGAAGCTGCGCAATTTTTGAAACGCCGACTCAACGACTTCCGGGCGGCGATATTTCTCTACCAGTTTCAAAGCCTGTGCGCGCTGGTCATCTTTGGGGACGATCCCCATCAGAATCGAAAAAGTTTGCTGCTCACCGGGCTGCAGTTCGATTTCCATCTGCAGGGCGACGATGGCATCACCGGATGTAATTTCAGTATCGAAGCATCTGCCCTGCTCGACCGCCAGCGGGTTGGCTTCGCTGCGCCATTTCCCGATGAATTGATTCTTGCCGCCGTCCCAGCCTTTAACCGGCAGCGAAGAGGCGAAGAAAACTTCTTTGTCCCAGGCTTCGTTAGGCTGTTGCACCGTGGCCTTGTTGTATTTTACCCAGTAGCGCTTGGTCGCGAAGAGGATTTCGTGCTCGCGATCGAAATGCACATCGTTAAAATGCTGATCGTTGGGCTGGTTGATCAGATCGACCAGCGCGTGTCCGAGCGCCAATTCCTGGAAGGCAAAAACGTCATAACTTTTGGGCGTATCCGCAAGATTCCTCAGCGTAACATTCCAGATTTCCAGGTCGTCATCGGGAATAAAATAGAGAATCGAAGCCTGTAAATCCTGGTAGCTCGATGAAATCCGGCTGTAATAGAGGCCGTGCCGGCATTCGAAAGAATCCGGCTGATGGGCAGTCGGCTGCCAAGTCGGCGACCAATATGCACCCGTGCTCTTATCGCGCAGTAACACGTAGCGCCCCGGGCGGTCGATGGGCAGGCTGTTATAACGCCAGCGCGTAATGCGATTGTCTTTAGGGTTGCCGTAAAAACTGAAACCGCCACCAGTATGCGAAAT
The DNA here is from genome assembly GCA_964589175.1 of uncultured bacterium. Lineage (GTDB taxonomy): Bacteria > Fidelibacterota > UBA2242 > UBA2242 > UBA2242 > CAZPRY01. Next base: position 10,417 of record CAZPRY010000064.1, on the reverse strand, counting down.
CAATCCGCTGTAGCGGCCGTTGGAGATATAGTTCACCCAGGGCGCCGGCGTATCCGGCCGGGTGATGATGAATTCTTTCTTATCTTCCGAAAATGTACCGTAACGATTCAAGTTTCCGTTCCTTCCTGGAATTTCCGATTACTTAGATGTGCCGCCGGTAAGCAGACGTAATCCGGCTTTCAATATTTTTTCTACATTTTCCTGGCAATCCGCGCCGACATAGACGCGCCCAAGCGGCTCTGTCTGTGAAACCCGCATCAGCGTCCAGGCCTTTTCCGTAAAATAAAATTTAATCCCGTCGATGAGCGATACCCGCTCGACCTTGAAACCGCCGATCTCTTGAGGCGGGCTTTGGCGCAGACGATCCAGATTTTGACTGAGAATATGCTGATCTAAATAGTGATCGATCCGGCCGTAGTGAAACGACCCGTATTTGCGGCGCAACTCACGCACCATCTCCCGGATAGATGTTTTTTTATACGCGAGCATTTCCAAGACCAGCAGCGCCGAAAGCAGTCCATCCCGCTCGGGGATGTGATTCTTATAACCGAATCCGCCGCTCTCCTCGCCGCCGATCAGGACATCGTTTTCGAGCATCCTCTCGCAGACATTCTTAAAACCGACGGGTACTTCTGTAACCTCGCGATGATGTTCGGCCGCAACCCGGTCGATGGTATTGTGCATGGAAGTAGTCCGCACCGCATTGCCGCTCCAGCCGCGCGATTCGATCAGATATTCAAAAAGCAGCGGCATCAAATCGTGCAATTCCACAAACTCGCCGTTTTCATCCAGCACGCCGAAACGATCCGCGTCCCCGTCGGTGGCGAGTCCGAGACTGGCTTTCTCTTCGCGGACGGCAGCACTCAAAGCGGACAAATTCTTCAGCACCGGTTCAGGCAATTTTCCATGAAAGAGCGGATCGGGACCGGCATCGATTTCCGCGTAAGAGACAGCGCCCAAATCCAGCAAGCGGCTAAGAAAGACGGCACCGGCGCCGCCCATGCTATCCAGAACAATCTTTCCAGGAAATGTCGAAATCAGATCGAAGCGGATGAAATTCTGCAGATGGGCTAGGTAATCCGTGAAAAAATCAACTTCAAATATTGCTCCACCAATTCCGTTCTGAAAATAGGCCGGCGGCGTCCGATATAGCTGTTTTTCAATGGAGCGCGTAATTGCCTCCATGGCCGAGCCGCCGTAGTCGCCCTTGAACTTGACGCCGCTGTATTGGGACGGATTGTGACTGGCGGTGATCATGATGCCGCCGGCCAGCCGGCGCTGTTTTACGGCATACGACAGGACGGGAGTCGGCGTGTAGCTGCTGCTGAGGTAAACCGGTATTCCGTTCGCCGCCAGGACTTCCGCACAGCTCCGCGCAAATTCGGGTGACAGGAAGCGGGTATCATACGAAACGGCAACGCCCTGCTCCGCTTTTCCCTCATTTTTCAGATAATCGCTGACAGCCTGGGCGATAATGCGCAGATTATCGAAAGTAAATTCTTCCGCAATTCGCGCTCTCCACCCGTCTGTACCAAACTTGATTTTCCGCATTTAGTTCACTGATCTTACTATCATCAGGGCCTATTTTAACAAATATTTGAATCATTCAAAAACAAACAACTGGAATTTCGAGCTCCATTCCTGCAATTCACCCATTTTCTTTCCCTTTTGAAAGCGCTAATCTTTTCGCAAATTAGGCATTGTTGAGTTGAAGAAAAAACGAGGATTTACGATGGTTGTATTACCGGTTGCCGACACAGATCAGGTCTATTATGTCAGCCCGTCCAAAATAATCGCGCTGGGACTGAACTACGCCGATCATATCCAGGAAAGCGTTTCCGCCAAAGCCCGCGGAATTACCGGCAATATCCCCAAAGAACCGGTACTTTTCGCGAAAACGTCGAACGTCTTGATTGGTCCCGATGAACCGATTATCATCCCTAAATATATTCGCGAATATGCCTTTGAAAATCCGCGCGTCGACTACGAAGCCGAACTGGCGCTCATCATCAAAGAACAGTGTAAAAACGTCCCCGCCGAAGAAGCAATGGATTATGTTTTCGGCTATACCTGCATGAATGATGTCAGTCAGCGCAATTTCCAGAACAGCGATGCCTCGGGCTGGTTTCGGGGCAAATCGCTCGATACCTTCGGCCCCATCGGCCCGGTGGTGGTTTTAGCGGAGGACATCGGCGATCCGCAAAACCTGCGCATTCAGACTCGGCTGAACGGAAGAATCGTGCAGGACTCGAATACGCGGCACATGATCTTCACTATTCCGGAGATCATCGCCTTCATCTCGCGCCAGATTACGCTGCTGCCGGGCGACATCATCATGACCGGCACGCCTCAGGGCGTCGGCCCGATTAAAGACGGCGATACAGTTGAAATCGAGATCGAAAATATCGGCGTACTCTCCAACCCGGTCCGGGAAGAATAACCGGAACAGTCCATCGATTGGATAATCGCTTTTTGTGAAGTCTGAACGGAAGTTCTCAATGCGAGCGGTGCTTTGCTCCATCGTGATGTTATATCGGCAAACTCACACAGGCCCATCAGGAGCGAATTACCAAATCCCGCGCCACCCGCCCCGCATTCTCGATTATCTCATCTTCGCCGGCAACCTGTTTATGCCGCATCAGGATTTTGCCGTCGCAGATTGTCGTATCGATGACGCTGCCGTTCGCCGAAAAGACCAGATTGGAGATCAGGTTATGATTGGGTACCAGCGAATAGTGCCGTAAATCGATAAGCACGATATCGGCCAACCTGCCCACCGCAATTTCCCCGGCATTTAATCCAAAGGCTTCGGCGCCGTTTTTCGTGGCCATTTCAAAGGCTTCCTGCGCCGGCATAACCGTCGGATCCTGATCGAACATTTTTTCCACCACTGAGGCGAATTTCATCTCCTCCAGCATGTCGAGGTTGTTATTGGAAGCGCAGCCATCGGTTCCCAGACTGATCGATATTCCCGCCTTTCTGAACTTCCGATATGGAAATGTGCCGGAACTCAGTTTCATATTGGAAGTTGGGTTGTGAACGACTTTGACATCATAATCTTTGAGGATTCGAATCTCTTCGTCATCCAGCCAGATGCAATGCGCCGCAATTACATTCGTCCCCAGAAAGCCGATTTTCTGTAAATACCGGGCGGGTCGTTGCCCATGCTTGTTCAGACAATCCTGCACCTCTTCTCTGGTTTCGGACAAATGCGTATGAATCAGACAGCCATTGGCCTCTGCAAAATCCCGGTTCCATCGCAGACTGCGGGGAGAAACCGTGTAAATCGCATGAGGTCCCAGCCCAAATTGGATTCGCCCGGAATACTTCTGCGATTCGCGGAACAGCTGTTCATTCAATTGCCGCTGCTGCCGCGCCCGGTCTTCATCGAACAGATCGATGGAAACGGCACTGATTACGGCCCGGATTCCCATCTCCTCGACCGCCTGCGCCGTCGCATGGAAATGCCAGTACATATCGTTGAAAAATGTCGTCCCGGTTTTGATCATCTCCAGGCAGGCCAGTTTGGTCCCCCAGTAAACGTCTTCTTCGGTGAGTTTATTCTCCAGCGGCCAGATCTTCTGCTCGAGCCATTCCTGCACCGGCAAATCATCCGCATAGCCACGCATCAGGGTCATCCCGGCATGCGTATGAGCATTGACGAAACCCGGCAGCGCGGCCAGGTTGCGACCGTCGATGACATTTTCCGGGACGGCTTGAATCGCATCGCCAATCGCAGAAATGACATTTCCCTCAATCAGGATGTCTTTGATTCCCTGTCCGGGAATTAACACCTGCCTGATCAGTATACTCATAAAGATATCGAATGCGGTTTAGAATGTAAAAATAGTGGAATAGTAGATGCCAAATAGTAATGACTAATTCGACAGTCCAATTTGATCCTAAGCCCGCGTTACGAGATTCTGAGCGATGCGCGCAGCATTCTCGATGATCTCATCCTCGCCGGCCACCTGCCCGTGACGCATCAGAATGCGGCCGTCGCAAATCGTTGTGTCGACGACACTGCCGTTGGCTGAAAAGACCAGGTTGGAGATCAGATGGTGATTAGGCACCATGAGATAGTGACGCATATTGACCAGGAGCAGGTCGGCCAGCTTTCCTTCCGCGATTTCTCCGGCGTTCAGACCGAAGGCTTCAGCACCGTTTTTCGTCGCCATCTCGAAGGCTTCCTGCGCCGGCATGACCGTCGGATCCTGGTCGTACATTTTTTCTACGACCGAGGCGAATTTCATCTCCTCGAGCATATCGAGGTTGTTATTGGAAGCACAACCATCAGTCCCCAGGCTGACCGAAACGCCGCGGGCCTTGAACTTCATGTACGGAAATGTCCCGGAACTGAGTTTCATGTTGGAAGTCGGATTATGAACAACCTTGACTTCGTGATCCTTCAGCATGCGGATTTCTTCGTCATCCAGCCAGATGCTGTGCGCGGCAACGACGTTCGGTCCCAGGAAACCGATATCTTGCAGATATCGAACCGGGGTTTTACCGAACTGCTTGAGGCTGTCTTCGACTTCGCCCTTCGATTCGGAAATATGAATATGAATGATGATTCCATTCGCATCGGCAAATTCCTTATTCCAGCGCAAGGTCGGCTCCGAGACGGTATAAATCGCATGCGGCCCCAGGGCAAATTGCACGCGCTCGGAATACTTCTTTGATTCGCTGAACAGGCGCTCGTTTAACTGCCTCTGTTCGGCAGCCTGCTGCTCGTTGAAAAGGTCGATCAGGACCGGGCTGATGGCGGCGCGAATTCCCATTTCCTCGACCGCCCGGGCTGTTCCGTGAAAATGCCAGTACATATCGTTGAAGAAAGTCGTACCGGTCTTGATCATTTCCAGGCAAGCCAGTTTGGCGCCCCAGTAGACATCTTCTTCGCTAAGTTTACCCTCCAGCGGCCAGATCTTCTGTTCCAGCCATTCCTGCACCATCAGATCGTCCGAGTAGCCACGCATCAGCGTCATCGCGGCGTGGGTATGGGCATTCACGAAACTCGGAATAATTGCCAGGTTCCGGCCGTCAATGACTTCATCCGCCTGCGATTCAATCCTCTCAGCTATTTTTGAAATTTTATTTCCTTCAATCAGAACGTCATGCATCCCTTTCTCCGGAACCAGTACCTGCCTGATGAGTATGCTCATAAATTCCTCGATCCGTTTTCTGCTTGATTCAATTCGACTATAACGGCCTTGACCAGTCTCAACACGTTTTCCTGATTGCTTTGGGCCGTGCGCATCACCTGGCCGGGATCGACAGGTGTTTCGGCAATACCGTTCGCATAGTTATCGATACTGCAAATCGCCGCATATTCCAGGTTGAGTTCCCGGGCCAGCGTTATCTCGTGCGCCAGCGTCATGCTGAGGATATCGGCGAATTTGGCAAACATGCGGATCTCCGCGGCCGTCTCGAAACGCGGTCCCTTGGTCTGCATATAAATACCGCGATCGTGAACCTTCATCTGCATCGTCTTTGCTACTTTCAGGATAAGCTGCCGCAGATTTTCGCTCAATCCCGGCGCCACGAAATGCAATTCGTTATCGAAAAAAGTGGTGACGTCGTAGAAGGCAATGTAATCATGTGGAACCACGATTTCGCCGGGTTTGATCTCCTTCTTCAGACTTCCGCACGAGCCGACTCCGATGATATGGGTCACTCCCACGCACTGAATCGCTTTCAGGTGGGCTTTGTGATTGAGACGGTGGGGCGGTACTTTTCCCGCATGGCGTTGCAGGAAATAGACATCGTCACTAACCAGCAACTCAACCTCGCCATACACTGTTTTGACGGAAATCGATTGCGGATCATTCAAAATTTCGGCATCCAGTAATCCGGTCCCACCGATAACGGCAATTTTCATACAATCCCTCTCATCCGAAAAATGATGACGAGCATCCTCTTTGTAAGACAGCATTTCCTGTTACCCATATTTGAGTGAGCCGTGATCATAATTGCGAAAAAATACGCTCTAATTGAGAGAATACCAACAATTTCTATCCATCTTTCCGGATTAATGTCAAACGCTGCAAAATCAATCCCGCTACGATCAGTACCAGGCCGGTGAAAGTCGATAGCAGAATTTTCTCGCCCACAAAGAAGTGAATAAACACCAGCGCCAGGAATGGCGTAATGAAAATCAGGATGCTGATACGGGCGGTATTGTCGGTCAATTTCAAGGCTGTCAGCCAGAAGATGAAACCAAGTCCCATCTCAACCAAACCGATATAAACCGCTCCGGCCAGACCATGCCAATCAGCGGGGAATAATTTGGAAAAGAACAGGCAGGTCAGGAGGATAAACGGCAATCCGAAGAGAAAATTTAAAAATAATCCCGCCGCCGGATCGCGGCTGTCCAGCGTATTGATAATCCAGTAAAGCGACCAGATTATCGTACTGATGAGAGCCAGCGCCACTCCCGGACCGCTGGAAAAATGCAGATCGAAAATTCGCCCATGAGTAGAGATCACGACCACACCGGAATAGCTCACCAGGATCGCTAGGATGTCCTTCAGACTGATCTTCTGCTTCAGGAGCGGAATGGATAACAGAGCGAGCGTAATACCCCAGGTATAATTAATCGGTCCGGCTTCCTGGGCGGGTAATAGATCGTAAGCTTTCAGCAAAATCAGGTAATATAAAAACGGGTTCAATATCCCCACTCCCAGGGAGTAAAGATACTGACGGCGCGAATAGCCAAACAGTAAACCGAATTTTTTACGAATCAGTAACACAATTCCCAGAAACAGGATAGCCGTCAGATCCGCCCATAGCAGAATCTGGATTGAATCGAGATAACGAAGCGAGATTTTAAAAGCCGAAGAGATCGTTGACCAGAGCAGTACGGCGCTTAGCCCGTAGATGTACGCCTTCCTCTGGTTTTTACCGGCCACCCGCCTCCAATTTGTATTGGACCGAATTTACAGCTCTCGACGGCAAACTAAAAGTCCGGAATTCTACCGGGCTTTTCACAAATTCCTATGTCAGGTTTATCCCGCGATTCTGACGATATTCGTGCCGTATATCGCAATGATTGTAGTATTTACTGCGGGCCGAATCACAAAATATTGTATTCCATAATACGCTTAAAAAAGATAAAATCTTTTTGCGGATTATAACACGGAAACAGAACGCGAAAACCACCGCAATTCGGTGGTTTCCACGATCAACAAATTTAAACGCTAACTATTAATATCTGCGACGAGGACGATCTTCTCTGGGACGAGCTTGATTAACTTTAATGTTTCTTCCCTTGATCTCTTTTTCGTTGAGACTTTTGATTGCGTTCTCAGCTTCTTCCTGACCCGGCATTTCAACAAAGCCAAAGCCTTTCGGGCGACCCGAATCTCTGTCGTTAATGATGTTTACCGAAGTGACTTCGCCAAACTCACCAAACATGTCTTTCAATTCATCTTCCATGACCTCGTATGGCAGGTTGCCAACGTAAATCTTCATCTTTTACCTCTTAATTCCGCGATTTAACCAAGCCCAACTATCAACTAACCAACCGCACTAAATTACTAGATAGTTATAAAAAGCGTTTGAATTTATAGATATTCCTTACCGTTGTCAATCATAATAGTGAAATAAATTTATTTCTTGAACCCAAAAAACAGGAAAAAAACGAATTTTCTGCCATATTTCACCTTTTTCCGGCAGAAAACGTGACTCACCGACCACGGTTCACTACCCAGCACCGGCCATCCGGACCCATGAAAAAACCTTGAGCAGGCGGGGAGAAATGCCTCGTAGAGGTCCCTGTCCTTGCTTCGTCCCGATAGTCGGGGACTACGCAGGACAAGATGGAGTAATGTCGATGAATCTTGTTTTGGGAGAATTGGAAATCTATGGAAAATGCAAAATTTAAATTATTGTGCGTCTTTATCCGACAACAGAAACATTTTTCGACTAGGGTAATATTCCAATTGACTTGCTCAAATTTTAAGTTTAACATTGAATTAAAGATGATTTACAAAGAATCCATCAGAAATTTTATACGACAGAAAAAGCTGTCTATAAACAGTTATCCGAGTCGTTCATGTATATGTTAGATCATGAAGAAGGAGTAATAATATGTCTTATGGTACATTAATAAAAAATCAAACAAATAAAATATTATCAGAATTGAATGAAATAAACACGCAGAAAACTATAGAAGATTGGTTGTTGCTAAATAAAATAAGTGATCTAGAAAGCAGAGTGAAACTAAAATTACATAGTTATACATCATTAGTTTTATTAGGAAATACTAAAATCGATTTGCCTAATAAATTTTATAAAATTACAGGAAAACCGATGATCTTACTAGAAAATAAGATATTAGATGAATTATGGTATTCCATTATTCCTCATTCAGTTAATAAGAATTGGGATATAATGAACACTATTTTAAATGAATTTGAAAAAAAAGGAAGAAAAATAATATCAGTTAATGAACTGGTTACGACACCAAAAACTGTGAATAATATTATTGACTCAGATCTTATTGAATATAAAATGATAGGAGAAATTCAAAAAACACGTAAAAGCGATGTTAACATAATTAAAAATAGGATAACAACATTAAAATTAAAACCTAACGAAAGATATAAAAAATATTCGATAGATAAATTAATAATACTACAAAAAGAATGTTTAGAAAAAACTGATTGTCTTAGAAATGTAAGTGGTTCATTTGATGTAAAAAAATATAAAGATCAATTAGATGTGTTAAATATACTGAATAATGAGATATCAAAAAAGCACTGGAATAAAGGGGAGGTTAATTTACACGAGCTGTTTAATTTATCTAATATGTATCCAAACCATAAATATGAGATTTTATTTTTAAAATATGGTTTTTATTCTTCAACCAAATATGATGATTTAATTTCATTTAGTTTAGAACTGACTAAAATATATTTAAATAGGAAAGATTATAAAAATTCTTTGATATGGTATTCTATCACCAAAGGATATAATGATGGTACATTTAATAATTCAAAAATCGAATTAAATTCCTTATTAATAGATATATTTAAGGGTATTGGTGACTATACTAATGCATTTGAGGTGGCCACAAAATATATGAATCAAAGTATCGATAAAGGCTTCGAGTTTTCAAAAGAAAAATATTTAGATTTAGTATTATCAAATTTAAATCATCAAATAAATAATACTAATCATATCGGTGCAATTGAGACAATATCTTTAGCATTTGGTAAGGTCCCAAACGAAATTGAAAGTATATCTAATAATATTGGAAATTTGATACTTCGAGAAAATGAAAAATTGGTTGAACAAAATGAAATTCAGGAGAAAAAAATTGAAGCTCTTTTAATACAATTAAATAGCACCATAGATCATGTTGCTGATGCTGACGACCTGCTTCATAATAAAGAATTACTGGATATATCAAAACAATTTGAAATGTTTTGGAAAGAAGATAATGAGTTTGTAAAGTTTAATTATAATAAGATTTATGATGATAATGTAATATCTTGCATTAAAGAATCGTTGGCTCTTTACAATATTTATAATCATCATTCTTCGAAATTTGTTGATTGGACAGCCCCCATGATTCTTATAGTTAAAGCCTTTGAAACCTATATTCGCGGAAGATTATCTAATATTTTTGGTAATGCTTTTCAAAATAATATTTACAAAACACTTGGGCAATTAATTCAATATATAGCACAAAAAAAACAGGATATCGTAATCAAATACCATATAGATAGCATTAAAGTTGAAAACGTAGTACATGTTGGAAAGGAGATATATATAAAGTATAGAAATGGATATGTTCATGAAGCATCACAAAAAATGAAAAAGAAAAGTTATGAGGAAATGTTAATTCTTTTATATGAAAAAGATATGTTTTATTGGTAGAAGAATAGGATTGATCTAAAAAATCTTTTATAGAAAGGAAAGTCAAGGGTTATCGAACTCCGGAGAGTGTCTTTGTGGCTTCCTAAACTATCAACTATTTTAGGACAAAACAGCGCCAGCTGATATTGTCATCTCTAAGGAGCGAAATGACCGAAATTCAAATGATCAGGCATTCCACTATAGCGAATTTAAATATCTTTTTAAGATCGGGTTACTTCTTTCGCCTGATCAAATACATATCGATGAGTTTCCCGGCCAGGTCATCGACGGCCGGATCGCGGCGGTTGGTCAGGATGATCACCGTGAATTCATCCCCGGGCAGTCGGTGGATGCAGGTGCGGAAGCCGCAGGTGCTGCCGGCATGATGCACACGTGAGCGTCCCCTGTACTCTTCGATCCGCCAGCCGAATCCGTAATTCTCCAATCCCGGCGTGAAGATTTGTCGAAGGGTTGCGGACGATACCAGTTTATCGCTATACAGGGCCTGATCCCAGAGAAACATTTCGTCAATCGAAGAGTAGATTCCCCCATCGCC
>CAZPRY010000063.1:0-19036 GCA_964589175.1 uncultured bacterium | reverse complement strand
CTTGAATTCCAAATTATACTTCCTGCGATCTGTCATAATTTGCTCTCCTACTAGTAGACAATTGAATTTACTCTTTTCTTTGTGTCTACCAAAAGGTAGCAATTACACCAAGAAAATATTGAAGATAAGGATTCTCTTGTATCTCTTCGATTGTATCTTCATCACTCATTTGTTTGAAGTGCTTGATAATTAAAGCGCCAATAGCGACTCTGGGTTTGATCGACATACGCCCGAAATCTTTACACATCTTCTTTGTATACTTCCCGGCCAGTTCTTCCCAGGGTATCATTTGCGCTAAACGAATCCATTTGTTCTTTGGATTAAGCCGGCCGGAAAAGGGCAACGTGAAATTGACTATTTCGATTTGATGGGGATCGTCAATATTGACCATTTAGGGCTCCAATTTGATTAATCAAATGCATGGATTTTGATAAATATCACCCTAAATGTATGCATTTATATCTAAATATTCAAGATATAAACAACTGTATTAACAATATATTAGATACTTTTTCAGGAGACCCTACCTATCTTTCCGGTTTGCTGGAGATTTATGCTTATTGCCTTATTCCGAACCATTTTCATTTATTGGCCCGGGTAAGAGAATCGACTACACCTGTTAGGTTTAGACATATTTGCTCTACAAGGGAGGAAGAATCTCATAAACCTGACAGGTGTAAAATAACTCAGCATTTTTCCAATTTCTTCAATTGTTATACTAAATCCATTAACCGCCAGGAACATCGTTCCGGCAGTCTGTTTGAAAGACCTTTTAAAAGAAAACTTATCGATACCCAGGAATATTTGAAAATGATTATTCTGTACATCCATTTGAATCCGGTACATCATGGATTGACCGAGAACTTTGAGTCTTATCGATGGAGTTCCTATCCGATATTAATTGGTGACCAGCCGACGAAATTACCCCACGAAGCGATATATGAAATATTTGATGGAAAAGATCGATTTATTGAAGACCATAAATATGCAAAATTGAATTACCTGGAAATTGCGCAATATATACTGGAATAGAAGGTAATTACACCTGTCAGGATAAGACAAATCAGTTATTTTGTAGGTGAATAATCGACTAAATCTGACAGGTGTCGGTGGTATTTTAGCAACACTCCTCGCAGCCGGAGCAATTGGATGAAGTCAGCGAGAATCCCTCTTTATTTTTATGATAAAATTCCAGCAAAACCGGCAGCAGTAAATCTTTTTCACTCTCATTGAGATCGTTGCAAAGGCCGGCCTGTTCCCACATCATTTCGGCGGCTTCGGCATCGTCCGCCGGGAAAGAAATAACCGTTCCGAATACGCACTCTTCCAAGCCCGCCAGGCGGCGGTCCTGGCCATTAACCTGAAGAATAAATTCCTTTTTATCGCAGTGACAGCCCATGATTTATAAAACTCCTGTATTTCTATACTTCGACTTTCCGACAGCGCGCCGAATCTAAGTGGCATTCGGGGAACAAACAACAATATCGTTTCGAGATCGCGACCAGCATCAACATTACCGGCACCTCGATCAGGACGCCAACCACGGTCGCCAGGGCTGCCCCGGACGATAAACCGAATAACATGGTGGCGGTGGCGATGGCTACCTCGAAGTGATTGGAGGCCCCGATCATCGCAGCCGGGGCTGCATCGTGATACGATAGCTTCAAGAGGCGGGCAATGACGAAATAGCCAAGGCTGTAGATAAACATCGTTTGAATGAACAACGGCACGGCAATCCAGAAAATCGTCATCGGATTTTTAAGAATAATTTCACCTTTGAACGAAAATAGCAGAATCAGTGTGATCAGCAGCGCGCCGATACTTACCGGCGTCAGGTAGTGCACAAAAGTTCCGTTGAACCAGTCGAGGCCTTTGCGTCTGATGATCCATTTGCGGGAGAAATAGCCGGCGATGAGCGGCAGGGCAACATAAATCCCGACCGAAAACAGGATCGTCTGCCAGGGGATCGGCATGGCATTGACACCGAGCAAAAAACCGCCCAGCGGCGCGTAGAGCACCAACATCGTCAGCGAGTTGATTGCGACCATAACCAGCGTCAGGCCGTCGTTGCCTTTGGCGAGATAACTCCACATCAGCACCATGGCCGTACAGGGCGCAATCCCGAGCAGAATTGTCCCGGAAATGTAGCTGCGCCAGAGTTCGACTTCCTGGCCGGATTTGAGGATTTCGGTGCCCGGCAGGAATTTGCGAAACAGTACGCCGATAAAAAGATAGGCGAACAGGTACATCGTGAACGGTTTGATGGCCCAGTTGATGAAGAGCGTCATCGCTACCGGTTTGGGCGTCTTTGCGGCTTTGACCACTTCAGCGAAGTCGATCTTTACCATGATGGGATACATCATGAAGAAGAGGCAAATCGCGATGGGGATGGAGACCTGGTAAAGCGAAAGTGAATCCAATTTCAAGGCGATGCCCGGCGTGATTTTTCCCAGCAAGATGCCCGCCGCGATACATAGCAAAACCCAAACGGTCAGGTACTTTTCGAAGACATTCAATCTTTTCTCAGTTGTCATACTAATCCTCCGCAGTTATGTGAAGATTAAATAGATACCTCCGAGTATGACGAGAATGCCGCAGATTTTCTTGATTCGTGAGATCGTCTGCGATTGTTCATTCCATTGCAGGTAGCGCCGCAGGACTTCGGTAAACGTACCGGCGAGAACGATCACCGCGCAATGGCCGATAGCGTACATGAGCAAGAGCAGTATACCGAAAGAGAGATTGGTAGAGGATACCGAAAAAACCATCGCCAGGATTGGCGCCATATAGGCGAAGGTGCAGGGACCTAACGCAATTCCGAAGATCAGTCCCAGGATAAACGCCGCTGCCAAACCGCGCTTTTTCAGCTTTGGCTGATTCTGAAAATTCAGAAAGGGCAGCGAGATCAGCTCCATCAGATACAATCCGACAACGATGAAAATGACGGCTACAAAATAACGCCCGAATGAACCGATATCGCCCAGCATGCGGCCTAACAGTCCGGTAATCAGTCCGATCAGCCCGATTGTGATCAGGATTCCGATCGAGAATAGGGCGGACAGCCAGAACGCCCGCCGGGTGGTGATCTTGCCCTGACCGTTGATGAAGCCGATAATGAGCGGAATGCTGGTCAGGTGACAGGGACTGAGCAATATGCTCAGCACTCCCCAGAGCAAAGCGGTGCCGACGGCCAAAAGCGGGGTGGCGTAGAGAGCCTGGGACAGCCAGGTGAAAAGGGATTCAATCATTCGTTGCTCCTGGGTTTGATCGTTTTACTCAATCCCTTTGGATTGCAGCAGTTTGTCAATCTCTTCTTTAGGGAAGAAACCTTCATGCCGGAAGAATTCATTTCCTTCGGCATCCAGGAAAACCTGGGTCGGGATTACCCGGATTTTATATTGCTGCGCGAAGGGTTTGCCCCCATCGGTCCAGACATCGTGAAAGATGACCTCGACCTTTGCACCGTATTGCTTTTCGACTTCCTCCATCACCGGCTGCATCATCTTGCAGGGAATGCAGTTGACGGAGCCCAATTCCACGAAAGTAACATTAGGGCCGGTTACGGCAGCGCTGTCCTGAACGATAGTCTCCGGCTTCGCTTCCTTCTTTTCGGCCGGTTTGGAGCATAGCAGCAGCGATGGAATCAGCATAGCGAAAAGGGAAAACAGTAGTATTCGTTTCATTTTTCTATCCCCTCCTGTGATTGAACTGTACTATTCAGTTTCTTTATTGGCTGCGATCAACCAGTTTGTCAGGGTGGTTTTAGTCGGGATTTTACCGCTGCTTTTGACTTTACCATTGATAATCAGCCCGGGTGTAAACATGATCCCGTAGTCTGCAAATCTGGTGAAGTCGGTTATTTTTTCCAGATCCATGGGTAGTTCATTATCGGCGGCGACATCATAGCACAAGCGTTCCAGTTTTTTGCAGTTGGGGCATCCGGAGCCCAGGACAATGACTTTCAGCATTTTTTTCTCCTAAGTATTAATTATCGGTTCAATTGTTCGTAAAAATCGAAAAACCGTTCGCGGATTTCATTCCGCACGCGCCGGAAAACAGCCAGTATTTCATCTTCCGTTCCACCAGCTGCTGCCGGATCGTCGAATCCGATATGCCGGCGATGTTTTACTCTCCCGGGAAAAACGGGGCAGCTTTCGCGGGCATCTCCGCAGACAGTAATAACATAATCGAAATTTTCTCTCAGGAAAAGGGCGACATTTTTCGGTTGATTTTCAGAAATGTCGATACCGGTTTCCAGCATGACGCGGATGGCCATTGGGTGCACGCTTCGGGAGGGTTCGGTCCCGGCGGAATGAACTTCCAGACCGGCATCGAAAGATTGCAGGAAAGCTTCCGCCATCTGGCTGCGGCAGGAATTACCGGTGCATAGAATGAGGATTTTCATAATTTTCTCTTTGGTGGCCGGACTTAATTTGACAGGATTAACAGGATTGACACAGTTTTTTAGGAGACATGATAACAGGATTACCAAGATAACAAATTTTGGTTATCTCCTTATTTGTCGGTATTAACGTAAGTTTTAAACTTTCGTTTTACTTCGACCTTTTGTTCAGCAAAATTGATCAGCAAACCATTCTCGATACCCGTGGCAACGAGGTAATTGACAAGTTGGGCCTCGTGAATTTTATTTAGCTTTGTGACCGATTTCAATTCCACAATGACCGCATTATCGACGAGAATATCGGCAATAAAATCTCCGACATTTTCCCCGTTATAAAAAACTTTGATTGGTTTCTGAAATTCGGCCCGAATATCTTGTTTCCCGAATTCGATTTGAAGGCATTTTTCATAAACGGATTCAAGAAAGCCAAAGCCCATTTTATTATACACAGAAAACGCGCACCCGATGATCTTTTGTGTTAGTTCATTAATCTCCATTCTCGTTACCTTCCAACCGCCTGACATTTCAATAATCGTCACTCAATTTTTAAAGATTGTTTTCCTCACAATAATTCCGGTCATCTTGTTATCCTGTCTAAAACAATCCTCCATAAATCATTCCGGAGAGCGTGGCCATGACGATTACGAGCGAGATATACACGACAGTTTTCTGCGTGCCGATGACACTGCGGATTACCAGCATGTTCGGCAACGACAAGGCCGGGCCGGCCAGTAGCAGCGCCAGCGCCGGACCTTTACCCATACCGTTGGCGATCAGACCCTGCAAAATCGGGACTTCCGTTAAAGTCGCAAAATACATGAAGGCACCGGCTACCGAAGCAAACAAATTGGACAAAAGAGAGTTGCCGCCAACCAGACCGGCGATCCAGCGATTGGGAATGATACCCTGCCCGCCTTCCGGCGAACCGAGCAGGAAACCGGCAATCAGAACTCCCATTCCCAGCAGCGGTAGAATCTGTTTGGCGAAACTCCACGACGCGCCCATCCATTCCGACGGTTCACCGGGAGTCAGCGTCAGGAGAACGCTCAGCGCAATCACGGCAACCGTGAAGATGATCATCGGATGGGCCGGAAAAGCGAAAGCCAGAACCGCTACAGGGATAGCTCCCGCCAGCACGTAGTACCATCGGATGCGGAGCACATAGATCAGCGAAAAAACGAAAGCGATCCCCAGAACTCCCGTGATTAGCCATTTATGTGAATAAATGAGGTACCACGATCCGCTGTCGCCGGTCGGTCTGCCCCAGTTGGCAAAGATCAATATGAGGACCAGGACGAAAAAATGATAAGCGGTCTGCCAGAGGGGGCGGGTTTCTTCCGGTTCAGGCATGGCGAGTTGGGCATTGGATTTGACGGTTTCTTCTTTGCGATAAATTACGTGCATGAGCAAACCGATTACAACGCTGAAAAGAACGGCTCCAACGACCCGGGCGATTCCGAGTTCGGCGCCCAGAACACGGGCGGTCAGAATAATCGCTAAAATATTGATCGCGGGTCCGGAATACAGGAAGGCAATCGCCGGCCCCAGGCCTGCGCCGCGTCTGTAAATCCCGGAAAACAGCGGCAACACGGTGCATGAACAGACCGCCAGGATCGTTCCCGAAACCGAAGCCACCGCATACGATACCCATTTTTTGGCTGCTGCACCGAGGTATTTGATAACGGCCGCCTGGCTGACGAAAATAGAAATGACGCCGGCAATGAAAAAGGCCGGTATCAGGCAGAGTAAGACGTGTTCCCGCGCGTACCATTTCGCCAGGATGAGGGCTTCCTGAACACCATTCTGGAAACGGGATTTGTCAACGGGTAGAAAATAGACCAGCAGAAATATCGCAATGATCCAAAATAATTTTTTCCATTCCTCTTTCCAATTCATAACATCTCCGGATTCTGTATTTCGTCGAATATCGAAATCAACAGTTTGTTCATTCAAGTCCGCAAATCTGGTTGCGGTTGACTTCGAGCACCTTTTGGCGGTCCTTTATAATCTGATCTTCGTTCGGGAGCCAGGAACGCAGCAAGGGCAGGAGATGCCTTGTATACTCGTTGCTCTGTTCCTTGTTAAGATCGAAATTTACCCACTTACCCTCTTTGCGATCGACGATGAATTCGGCATTGCGCAGTATGGATAGATGTTTGGAAACCGTGGAGGTTGCGAGGTCTAGGACGGCCCGTATTTCACAAACACAAAGGGGCCGGGTTTCCAGCATTTTAAGAATACGGATACGGTTCGGATCGCTCAGGGCGGCGAAGGTTTTGCTGAGTACTTGCATTGTGAAACGACTCCTTCATTTCGATAATCGACGAAATGTAATAGATGCAAACGTTTCGGGCAAGGACTTTTTTTGAAATTTTCATAATTGTTTTTTAGCGTAATTCCGGATGAAGCTGTTTATAAATGTTGAAAAATGCAGAAATTCTGGTTATAATACTTTTAAGATTAATCAATGCGAAAACAAAATAGGCAAGAGGGCTTAACAGCTATGATAGAAAAACTGCAATATGTTACCCGTGCGCTTGTAACGGAGCTGAATATGGAGCAGCTCATCATTAAAGCACTGGAAACGCTGAACGATTTGTATCAGGCGAACAGACTCTCCTTTCTATTGCTCGATCCGGATGGGAATACGTTGGCGGTGCGGGGAGTGCTGATCGATGGAAAATTTTCCTGTCCGGATGATGTTTACAACGTCGAAGAAGTAGAGCTTACCGATGCCTTGCGCAGCAAGCAGATTGAAAGACACGGCCTCATGCTGAACAGCCCTTACCCTTTGCCGATGAATTCGCAATCCGATACTCGCAATTGCCTCGCTATTCCTCTGGTTGGCACACAGAATATGGTCATCGGATTTATTATCGTGGATGTCACCGGGAACGGAGACATTGATGAATTTAAGATCGGAATTCTATATGTACTCGCCTCTCTGATTTCGAGTGCCATGGAGAACACACGCCTGTTCCAACTGGCAACGGTCGATGCGCTTACGGGATTGTACGTACGGCGCTATTTTGATATCCGTTTGCAGGAAGAGATTGCCAGGGTACGCCGCAAAGGGGGCAGCGTCGCCCTGATCATGACCGATATCGATCATTTCAAAAAACTCAACGATGAATTTGGGCATTTACAGGGAGATGTCGTGCTGCGTGAACTGGCCGATACAATCCGCGGCCAGCTGCGCCGCGACGTGGACATCGCCTGCCGTTACGGCGGCGAGGAATTTATCATCATTCTTCCCGATACGGATTTACCGGGCGCAATCGTCGTCGCGGAGCGTATTCGCAAGCGCTGTGAAGACCATCTCTTTACGGGACCGAACAGTGGGCTTCACATCAACATAAGCGGCGGGGTAGCCGTCATCGACAGCAAAAATTTGCTTTCGAAAGATGAATTCATCAAGAAAGTGGATTCGAGTCTTTACGAGGCCAAAGAAAACGGCCGGAACAAAATCCGTTTCAGTATTTAATTTTTCACACGCACAAAAGAGTTGCTACAGCGAACTGACGTAGACCTTAAAACGGCTTTTCCAGGTAAAATTGAGCTGTTGGTCGCGGTACAGATCTTCCTGAATCGTTTCCTCGATTTTCTTGGCGCG
Organism: uncultured bacterium; assembly: GCA_964589175.1. Classification (GTDB taxonomy): domain Bacteria; phylum Fidelibacterota; class UBA2242; order UBA2242; family UBA2242; genus CAZPRY01. The sequence continues at coordinate 11,021 of CAZPRY010000063.1, read as the reverse complement.
ATCCGGAATTTTGTCGGTTTGCCAGACTGCCTCGGGGTGCCAGAAATCCATCCTGGTCTTCTGCTTCACCCGTTTGAGCAGGCGGGCCAGAGCGTGAGGATCGTAGCCGGCGCGGTACGCATAGCAGATGCCGTATTTATCGGCTTCGTATTCATATTCCATCTGCCGCTTGAACGTAGCCGCTTCATACATTTCCATGGTCATGTCTTCGAGACTTTGATAGGTCGTATCCTCTTCGGCCGGTAGTTCATCCTCAAGTTGTCCGAAAGCCAGATCGGCGATAATCATTTCCCTGCGTTTGAGGATTTCCTGGTAACCGTGCTTATGGACCGTATGCGCAATTTCGTGGCCCAGTACACAGGCCAGTTCCGCCTCGTCATCCATCAGGTTGAGCAGTCCGCGGGAGATGAAAATCATACCGTTGGGGGTGGAATACGCGGCCGGCCGCTCATCAGCCAGAACGAAAAATTTAAAAGGATGGTAGTACAATTCTGTGTTTTCCAGCACTTGCGTGCCGACCAGGTTGACGTAGGTGATGATCGATCGTGTCGTATCCAGGCCGGTGGCAGCGATTTTTCCGGCGATGGCCATACCGGTCTTTTCCAGATCGAAATCGATATTGTAGTCAAGGTTGCCGATTTTCAATTTCGTGTAGCGGTTGCGCAGTCTGAGCATATCCCGGTTCCGGTAGGTATCCGCTTTAAAAGAGATGTATTCGTCGGGCGCGATGAAATCGACATCATAATTTTGCAGGAAGTCCTCGTTACCCTCGTGGGCGCGAATGAATTTCTGGGCGAAGCCCCGGATGGCGCCGCTGGCGGAAGCCCGCGAAATCATAGTCGGCATGCGGCTGGAACTCATGGCCGAAAGGGAGCCGCTCTGAATCTTGGACTGCTGAATAACGGCGTTTTCGGAGATCCAGCCCAGCGAATCCTGGGCGCTGGTTTCGATCCAACCCGGTTTCTCACTCTGCACCTTGATCACCGTCCCTTTGGAGAGGATTCCGATGAGCGGGTAGTAGCAGCCGGGACCCTGGCGCAGATGTGTATTGTCGCGGGCGATCTCTTTCGATTGAGCACTGATCAGCATAGTGAAGACGATGATCAAAAGGAGCAAGTTTATGCATTTTTTCATATCGAGCCTCTTATATTTACGCAATTCTCTGTTGCATTGAATTTACAAAATTATTGGGCACTTGGTATTTATTTCTGAGTGATGTTAAATATTCCTTTTTCATCGACCAGATCCGGATTTACGATCAGTTTGGCGCAGCGGTCCTGAAACACGCGGCCGACGGGATCTTCCGGATCGAGGAGCAGCAACCGGGAAAAGGCGGCCTGGGCTTTGTCGTATTGTTTATTGCGGTAGAGTTGCAGGGCTTCATGGTGCTGAAGAAGCAACTCTTGCAGCTCTTTATTTGGATCGTCCTTGCGGCCGACGACCGAATAAATCCGCAGCGGTTTCGCGCGGCCTTTGACCCGGATGAAATCCAGTTCCCGGCATTCAAATAAATCCTTAACGAAGGCGAAAGTGGTTTCCGAGATGATATTCTGGGTGCCGTAGATTTTGTTGACACCTTCCAGGCGGGCCGAGAGGTTGACTGTGTCGCCGATGGCGGTGTAGTCCATGCGGGTGGTGCTGCCGATATTGCCTACCACGAAATTGCCGCTGTTGATGCCGACCCGGGTGATCAGCGGGATGGAAAGGTTTTTGGCTTCGATTTTCAGCGAAGATAATTTCTTGAAATCCAGAGCGGCGTTGCAGGTCCGGATAGCGTGATCCGGGGCTTCGATCGGTGCCCCGAAGATGGCCATGATGCCGTCACCGGTATATTTATCGAGCATGCCGTTGTTATCGAAGATGATCTGCTCGACTTTATCGAAGTAACTGTTCAGAAACAGGACGATTTCGGGCGGTGTGAAATGTTCGGAAATTCCCGTGAAACCCTGCAAGTCGGTGAAAAGGACGGTGGCTTCGATCTCTTTTCCGCCCATCTCGATTTTCTCGGGATTTTCGGTCAGGGCTTCCACAACGGTCGGATGCAGGTAGCGGTTGAAGACTTTCTTTACCAAGCGCTTCTGCCGGCCTTCGGTGAGGTAATTAATGACGAGGACCGAGATGATCGTAAAAATTACGGCGAGTTCCGAAAAAACCACCGGCGTGAAAGTCTGCCCTTTTTGAAAGTAGAGCACCGTCGTCAGCAACGGCAGAAAGAAGAAAATCAGGGAAATAGCGGCCGATTGCCAGATATGAAAATTCTGCCAGACCAGGGCCAGTACGAACAGGAAAACGAGCGAAATGGCCATCCAGGCGGCGATTGGGAAATCGCTGACGAAGTCGCCCCGTATGATGTTGCTGAATAAGGTGGCGTAAATCTCCACGCCGGGATAGGGTTCGATCGGACTGAAGGGCGTGGTTTTCAGATCGAGCAGCCCGGCTGCGGTGGCGCCGATGAACACGGCTTTTCCGCGAAAGACGGCGGGTGGAATTTCAGGCGTCTCGCCCTGCATCCATTGCAGATAGGAATTGATTAACTGGGCTGCGGAGACATAGTGAAAGGTGTGCCCCGGTCCGCCGGGTCCGTACCAGTAAACGCCGAAGGTGCCGTCCTTATGAAGAGGAACTTTGCGATTTTTAAAAACGAGTTCACTCCGTGTGTCATCAAAACGAAGTTCGTCGGCATCTTCATAGAGCATCGCGGCGGAGAGCGCCATGTAGGGATAGAAAGTATCCCGATATTTGAAAACGAGAGGCAGGTTGCGGCAGATACCATCATCGTCGGTGAAGAAGTTGACCGAACCGGGATAGGCCATGGCTTTTTCGAAGCGCCGTATCGGCAGCGTTGCGCTCGGATAATTGCGGATCACTTCATCAGGCAGCTGAATATCGATATTGCGATTAAAACGGGTAAACGGCTCGGGCGTATCGGTGCGGGTGGCGTCTTCCATCTGGGTCGCCAGGATGACGTTGCCATTGGCCCTCATCTGGTAAGCGAACATGGAGTCGGCGAATTCGGCCTGCATGTTCAGACGGTCGATATCCGGCGATGCGAAGATAATATCAAAGGCGACGACCTTGGCTTCACAATAGTTCAGATATTCGAGGAAAGCGCCGTAGAGATCGCGGGGCCAGGGCCAAAGGGTGTAGGAAACCTTTTGCATGAAATCGAGGCTGTTCTGATCGATGGAGATGATAACGACATCATCCAGGAGTCTCTTCGTCTGGAAATCGCGGTAGATGACATCGCGTGCCTGATTTTCCCAGCGCTCGATCAAGTGGCTGCGCGCGAGCAGGAAAGCCAGCAGCACACTTGCGGAAGCGATCGCAAGGGAAACGCAGATTTTTCGATAACCGGATTTCATAAATTAACGGCCTTAATTTTCCAGAATATAGGTCTTTGCCATGTTAATGTAAAATGATATGCATCAAATCCCGGATGTTATTCGGCAATAACCTCCCATTCCAGGTTCCAGTCCCATTGATCGAAATACAGGTTCCCGCCGGACCATTCTACCTCACCGCGTTGTGAATCGACGGTTTCGGAACGCGGAAAGGTTTTGGCGGGAAAAAACTCCTGCGAAATCGCATCATTAAAAATGAGGCGATAGCTGTCCATACCATTGACATAAAACCATTTATGGGCTTCATCTTGGGTGTCACGCACGCCATAGGTTACGTCCATGGGAACCCAGCCGAAGGGCTCAAAGTAAATCTCGCCCCAGTCATGCATGCTGTTGTCCGGCGGTTGAAATTCCCAGCCCGATTGCCATTTGGCCGGGATGCCGTTCAGGCGACAGAGCGTGATAAACATGAGCGTCTGAATGCCGCAATCGCCGTGCCGGTTGATATACGGATACATCGACAGATTGCGAATCGTGGAATATTCCCTGGCCGAAGCCCAGGGAATGTTGACATCGACCCATTCGAACAATTTTTGGGCGATGAGATACGGATTGCGTTCGTCGCCGACAATCGTTTTGGAGAGCTCACGCAGCTCGTCGGTGAAGACGATGTGCGGCGGCTCTACCTGCAAAAAGGCCCGGAATTCGCTCTCGTCCGTAATGGCTCTTACCCGGTCGGCGGAAATGGGCGCATAAACGCCGTAAACCGTGTATTCGTATTCGATGAAGAATTCGGCGGCCTCATTTTTGCTGGCCTTCTGCTGGAAATAAATGGTGCGCTGCAAGTAGCGGTCGTTATCGGCGATGATGTAATCGGGGCCGGAAGTGCTGAGGATATGGATGTTGCCCTGGCGGTTTTGAATTTCACGGGGAAACGGAATCCAGGCCCGGATTACTTCGCCTTCGGGGACGATGTTTTCGTTGACGGTGATGCTTTGTTTGATGCGTAATGTTACCGGCTTCACGTTGCGCATACCGGAATTTCGGGCGGTCTCGATGACGCTGCAGATATGTTCATCCAGCGGGAATTCCTTCACCTTGGCCGTTCCGTCTACGGAATCCTTTTGGGCTTTGATCGCTCTGGCATCCTTGTCGATGCGGAAGAGATTATATTGAGCGTTTTTGAAATATTTCTTTTCGCCGTCGATTAGCATATATTCGAGGGCCCTGGAATCTTCCCATTTCCGGAAATCCGCTTCTGTAGCGTCGGGAATGTAGAGGTTGATGAATTCCATGAGATCATCTCGCGATTGGGTAAAATCCTTACGGATTCGATCCATGCGCTCGAGTTCGAATTCCAGTTGCAGCTGTTCCTCAGCCGAGAGATTCGGATCGTCTTCGAATTTTTCCTGAATAATCCGGGCGGCCCGATTGAATTCACCCTGATCGATCAGGGCGCTGTAATCGGATGGTGCGCATTGGAAAGAATTCAGCGCGGCACCTGCGAGTAAACATAATAAAGCAACGGATACGTTTCGTTTGGACATGGCAGATTCCTCATCTCTTGTGGTTTCATATTCGGCTAAAAGTTAATTGTTTGGCGCGCCGTTTTCCAGAATATTTTCGCAGCGATGTGAGGTGTCCCGTCGTATTGACTCAAACGACCGACCGTTAATGGCATTAGATTTGACCGAATGAAAAAATGACTTTTTGAATTTCGCTTCAAATACCGTAAAATTCCCTCTATTTTAAAAGGGGCAGTATGAATAGAATCAGCAAACATCCGGTCCTGGAAATTCCCGAAAATAGAAAAAAGGTCAAATTCTTTTTTAACGGCCGGGAATTGTTCGGATTCAAGGGCGAACCGGTTTCATCGGCTCTGATTGCCAATGGATATCATACGTTCTCAATCCATAAACGCAATGATGCTCCGCAGGGACTCTTTTGCGCCAATGGGCAGTGTTCCCACTGCACCCTGATTATCAATGGTTATCCGCTTAAATCGTGCATTACGCCGCTTGCGGAAAGTATGGACGTCCGCACTTTGGTTCATCTTCCCGAACTCCCGTTGGATGACCGGCCGCTGGGAAATTATAAAAAGATGGAAATGCAGGCCGATGTCCTGGTAGTCGGCGGCGGGCCGTCCGGATTGACGGCGGCGATCGAGCTGGCCAAACTTGGGCTTTCGGTCGTGCTGGTGGACGATAAGGATAAATTGGGCGGCAAACTACTGCTGCAAACGCATAAATTCTTCGGATCGATTGCCGACTGCTATGCCGGCACGCGCGGAATTGATATTGCCCGCAACCTGGAAGCGGAATTGCGCAGTTATCCGAATGTTAAGGTATTTACCAATACGGCGGTGGTCGGCATTTTCAAGGATCAGAAAGCCGGGCTCTTCAGCGACAATCAAAATTATTGGATCGTGGCCTTCGATGGATTGATTGTTTCGGCCGGTGCGCGCGAAAAATCATTGATCTTTCCAGGCAACAATCTGCCGGGTGTGTACGGTGCAGGCGCATTTCAGACACTGGTCAACCGCGACCTGGTGAAATCGTCCCGGCGTGTCTTCATCGTCGGCAGCGGCAATGTCGGACTGATTGCGGCCTACCATGCCCTGCAGGCCGGTATCGAGGTTGCGGGCATCTGCGACATTCTCGATGAGGTCTCCGGCTATAAAGTGCATGCCGATAAAATCCGGCGTATGGGCGTGCCGATCTACCTCAATCATACCGTCATCTCAGCCGAAGGGGACGAAACCGTCGAACGGGTGACCATCGCGAAAGTGAACAAAAAGTTCAATCCTATTCTGGAAACTGCCCGTACGTTCGAGGTGGATACGCTGCTGGTGGCCGTCGGTTTGATATCGGTGGATGAATTTTACGATATGGCAGCATCTTTCGGATTCAGGATTGTCAAGGCCGGGGATGCCGAGGAGATCGCCGAAGCTTCATCGGCCATGTTCGGCGGCCGCATCGCCGGCTTGAAGATGGCCAAACTGCTGGGCAAGGAGGTCGAGATCGATCCCAGCTGGACCGAAAAAGCCGAAATTCTCAAGAGCCGGCCCGGCAAAACCTACGCTCCGCCGGAGATTGTGCTGGATGAAAAATACCGGCCCGTAATTCGCTGCGACCAGGAGATACCCTGCGATCCCTGCACTTCCATCTGTCCCGTAAATGCGATCCAATTGGAGCGCAAACTTAGCAATATCATGGATATTCCCCGTTACCTGGGCGGCTGCACGGGATGCCAGCTTTGTGTCGCAATCTGTCCCGGCCTGGCAATCACGCTGGCGCGCAAGATTGACGATCATTTTGCCGAAGTCATCCTGCCGCATGAGTATATCCCGGCTTTTAAAGAAGGGGATATGATCCCGCTGACGGATTTAGAAGGGAATTATCTGGAGCATGGGGAAGTGCTTAAAATCCGAACCCATAAAAAATACAAGACGCGGTTGGTAACCGTGAAAACGTCACTGAAAAATGGCGCGCTGATCGCGGGAATCCGGGTTCAGGAAGAATCCGCCACATTAGCAATGCCGGATGCGCAGTTCGAATATCTGCCTGAAAACGGGATTGTCTGCCATTGTGAAATGATAACGGTCAAGGAGATCGTGGACTTTATCCGCGAACATCGCGTGCGCGACATCAATCAACTCAAGGAGGCACGGGTCGGAATGGGGGCCTGCGGCGGGAAAAACTGTTCCGCCCTGATGCGGCGTGTTTTTCAACTGGCCGGGGTTGCCTGGGAAGATGTAACCGAAGGCCGCAAACGGCCTTTAAGCGTCGAAGTTCCGCTGTATGCCATTATCAATGAAGAATTGGGTGAATAGATATGAAGACCTATGATGTCGCTATAATCGGGGCCGGGAGTATCGGATTACCGTTGAGCTTTTATCTGGCCGAAAAAGGACTGAAAGTGGCCGTATTCGAAAAAATGCCGTCCGTGGGCCGTGGACAGAACCGGGCCGCGATCGGTGGAATCCGGGCTACCCATTCCGATCCGGCAAAGATCGCCATCTGCCTGCGCACGCTTGAAATCGTCAGGCGCATGGAAGAAGAATTCGGCTATGAGGTGGACTGGATCAGCGGTGGTTATCTTTTCCCGGTCTACGCTGAAAAGACCGAAATCAAGCTGAAGAAATTGCTGGAGTTCCAGAAGCATTTTCGTCTTAATATCGACTGGATTGCTGCCGATGAGATTGACGCACTGGCGCCCGGAATCAACCCGGAAAAATTGCGCGGGGGAACCTTCTCACCCGAAGACGGCTCGGCCTCGCCTCTGAAAATGGCGGACGCCTTTTACATGCTGGCTGTTTCCCAGGGAGTGGATTTCTATTTTGAAGAACCGATAGTGGACTTGCAGCTGAGTAATGGGAAAATCAGTGCGGTCGTCACCGCGAAAGCGAAGTACGCGGCCGGCCTGGTTGTGGATGCATCCGGCGCCGATGCGCGCGAAATCGAGCAACTGGTCGGTCTGGACATTCCTGTTTATCCCGAATCCCATGAAGCCGGAATCACCGAACCGGTACAGCGTTTTTTCGAGCCCATGATCGTTGATATCCGCCCGGAAAAGGGATCCGCGAATTACTATTTTTATCAGAATGCCGAAGGGCAGGTTGTCTTTTGCATCACGCCCGAACCGAATATTCCCGGTAAAGACATCGACAACACGTCCGTTTTTCTGCCGCAGGTTATCCGGCGTATGATTCAGCTCTACCCGCGCCTGCGCAACATCCGCGTCCGTCGCACCTGGCGCGGCCTCTACCCAATGACCCCGGACGGTTTCCCGATCGTGGGATACACGCACGAGGTGAAAAATCTGTTGCTGGCCGTGGGGATGTGCGGGCAGGGCTTCATGATCGGACCCGGACTGGGTGAGATTCTGACCGAGATTATCGTCGACAACAGTCGCGACTACCAGGATATTCTTACTCAACTTTCGCTCTACCGCAAATTCACCGGCGAAGAGGTTCTGAAATAAAATCCGGAGGGCGGTTCTACTCGATTCCGAATCGTTGCTGCCCGTTTGGGAGGTTCTGCTCGTAGGAGAGTAATTCGTTGCATAGCAGGATATTCGAAATTAGCGTTTTGGATTTGCACAAACAGCTCTAAATTCCCCGTTCGGAAGTCAGGTGAAATTCAACAACGGGAGCACAAGTATGACCATTAAAATATCCGACCGTGCCCAGGCTATCAAACCCTCGCCGACACTCGGTGTTTCAGCGCTGGCCAAACAGATGAAACAGCAGGGAATCGATGTGATCAATTTTGGCGTCGGGGAACCGGATTTTCCTACGCCGGATTATATCAAACAGGCCGGAATCCAGGCGATCCGTGATAATTTCTCGCACTACACCGACTCCAACGGGATGCCTGAACTGCGCAATGCCATCGTCCGGAAATTGGAGCAGGACAATGGTTTGTCGTATCAGCCGGATGAAATCCTGGTGTCGCCCGGTGCAAAGGCCTCGATCATTACCGTTTTGATGGCCGTCTGCGATCCGCGGGACGAGGTATTGATCCCAACGCCATACTGGGTCAGCTATCCTTCCCAGGTGGAAATGGCTGGCGCTGTTCCGGTACTGCTGGAGACCGACGAATCGACTGAATTCAAGATCAGTCCCGAAATGCTTGAAGAGCAGGTCAGATCGCTGAGCAATCCGAAAGCCCTGATTCTCAACACACCCAATAATCCGACCGGAACGGTTTATACAAAGAGCGAACTGGAACAAATCGCCGAAATTTGCCTGAAATACGGTATCATGATTCTCTCGGACGAGATCTATGAAAAACTGATTTATGATGGCGAAAGCCACTTTTCCATTGCGGCTGTTTCCGAAGCGGTGAAGGAAATCACGGTGGTCATCAATGGCGTTTCCAAAGCCTATGCCATGACCGGCTGGCGGCTGGGCTATGCTGCCGGACCCAGGGAGATTATCCGATACGCGGGCCGAATCCAGGGCCACACAACCTCCTGCGTGAACGCTATGACCCAGAAGGCCGTAATCGCCGCGCTGGATAAAGATGACGGCAGCGTCGAAAAAATGCGGCTGGAATTCGAAAAGCGCCGCAATTACCTCATCGAGCAATTGAACGCTATCGCGAAAGTCAGCTGTGCGCTTCCCAGGGGTGCCTTTTACGCCATGCCGAATATTTCCTATTACCTGAGGAATAATGCTAAAAAAATCACCAATTCGGTCCAACTTTGTGAATACCTGATCCAGAATTATCATATGGCGGTGGTACCGGGGGCGGCTTTCGGAGCGGATGATTATGTGCGCTTCTCCTACGCCACCAGCATGGAGAATATCAAAAAAGGTCTGCAGCGCTTTGCGGACGGATTGTTGTCGTTGACCTCGAAATAAATCCAGCGGAGAGTACCCGGGATGGATATCTACTTTTACGAAGCCTTTGACGAAGAGGCCCGGCTCTTGCAGAAGTTTATGCCGGAGGGCATAGAGGCCGGCTATACCTGGAAGACGATCCAGGAAAGCGGCCACGATTCTCCGCCGGCCCGCCTGATCAGCCTGCGCACTCAATCCCTGATTCCGGTGCAGTGGTCCGGTCAGCTTCAGGGAATTCTATCGCGCAGCACCGGTTACGATCATATTCTTCGTTGGCTGGCCGGGACGAACGGCCCGGTGCAATGCGGTTATCTGCCGTTGTACTGCAATCGCTCCGTTGCCGAACAGGCCCTGACGCTCTGGATGGCACTCTTACGAAAACTGCCCATGCAGATTGGAAATTTCAGGCATTTTCATCGCGACGGTTTGACCGGCCGCGAAAATGAGGGCAAGGTTTTGATGGTTGTAGGCGTCGGCAATATCGGCTACGAAGTCGTTAAGATAGGCCGGGGATTGGGCATGGAAGTGCTCGGCGTCGATATCGTGCAGAAACATCCTGATGTTCATTACGTCGCGCCCGAAGAGGGCATCGCACGGGCGGATATTGTTGTTTCCGCCATGAACCTGACGGCGCAGAACCGGGCCTATTTTCATTACGATTTCCTGAAACGCGCGAAGCCGGGACTGATTTTTGTGAATATCGCGCGCGGCGAACTGTCACCTTCGACGGACTTGCTACGCCTGCTGAAAGAAGGGCATTTGGGAGGAATTGCTATAGACGTCTACGACAGTGAAAGCGAACTGGCCGTTTCCTTGCGCGCCGGGACAAGCAGTGGCAACGCCGAGGTAAATGCCACGTTGGAGCTGGCAAAAATGCCGAATGTGATCATGACTCCGCATAACGCTTTCAATACCCTGGAAGCAGTGGAACGCAAATCGAGCCAGAGCGTCGAGCAGGTCGAGCATTTTCTCCGCGCGGGTGCTTTCCTCTGGCCGGTGCCGGCGGAATAATTCGCCACAGATTTTCACAGATTTACACGGATTGAATTTGTTGAGGGCATTTTGCAATCGGCTATTATTTGTGCAATGCTCGATAAATTGATAATCCGCTACCCTGTTGGAATACCATTTCTCCAAAATTACCCGACCAAACAACAACCGTTAAATCCCCGCAGGGGGCCGGTGTGTGTGGATCAGATTCCTTTATTTTTCGATCAACTCCGGAGGAGTTAAATCTACCATCGAATGTAATCAGCAATATACCCAATCGGGTATAGTTATAAGAGACCTTTGACAAACCTGTTTTATTATAAAAACTGTATCCATTGTTAACA
>CAZPRY010000062.1:0-19151 GCA_964589175.1 uncultured bacterium | reverse complement strand
GACCGGAAATCGGGATTGCTGCCGAAGCTGCGTAATGCCTTCTGAATCTCACCGGAAGCACCGCGTGAAAATCCGGTCAGTTTGATGTAACCCACTCCGTTTTCGAGAAAGCCGGCGTAGGAGACATCTTCCACCTGGATGGTCTCGCGGACCAGGTTATAGACGCTGACATCGGACATGCCCGGACGAACAATCGTCAGGCTTGTCGGCGTTCCGATTTCGCCGCGGATCAGCTTCGCACATTGATCCAGGTTCATCCCGGTTGTCGAAACAGTATCTACCTTGACAATTTTATCACCGGCAAAAATACCGGCGCGTTTGGCCGGCCCGGTTTCCATCGGTGTAATCACCGTCAGCGTATCGTTGCGAAGGCTGATCTGCAGACCGACTCCGCCATAGGAGCCTTTCGACAGAACCTCGAGCGGCTCGTTTTCCTCATCCGTCAGGAATACCGTGTACGGGTCCAATTCCTTGAGCATATTTTTCAAGGCTTTTTCGGTAAATTCCTCGGCTTTGATCGGATCGACATAATTGACCAATAACTGGCGATAGGTGCTGTTATAGAGCCGCATCGACTGCGATATCTCGCCGTAAATGTCTTTACCGTAAAGCGCCAGTGCCACCAATAGTGAAAGCAGGAGAATTGCTATTCCTCTCCTCCGCAGGATTTTATTCCTGATCATTCCTGTATCCCTTCCCGTTTTTTCTCAAATTGACTCCATACGATTTCAGAGATTTCCTCGATGGGCAGTGCCCCATCGATTAAAACCGCGCGCTGCGATTCTTGCTCTGCGATCTTCCGGAATCCGTCACGAACTTTTTGCTGAAATGAACTGTGCTCGGTTTCCAGACGATCCATATCCTTGCTGTGAATTCGATGCATCCGCTCGTCTAAAGATACATCCAGGACAATTGTCAAGTCAGGAGCCAGCGATTGAGTGGCAAAGCCATTCAAACGCCTGATAAATTCCGGGTCGATTCCCCGGCCAAAGCCCTGATAAGCCGTCGTCGAGTCATAGAAGCGGTCGCAGACAACCACCTTGCCTTCCTCAAGCGCCGGGATAATCGTCTGGCAGGTCAGTTGAAAACGACTGGCCGAATACAGCAGCAGCTCCGTCTCCCCGAACATTTCCTTATTTGAAATATCGAGCAGAATATCGCGGACTTTTTCACCGATTTCAGTTCCGCCCGGTTCTCTGACTAAAATGAAGGGAATCGCAGATTGTTCCAGTTTTTCGATAAATTTGCGGATCTGGGTGGTTTTACCCGAGCCGTCGATCCCTTCGAAAGTGACCAGTAATCCTTTTTTCATCGTGCGCTAGTTTAAGCCTATCCCGGTTGAAATTCAAGCACGGATTTGACCGGCACGCGGCGACCGGTGCTCCTCTTATTCCGTCTGCGCCAGGTCAGCCGGTTTAAAACGATAACTCAGATAGATAAACGGCGTATCGATCAGCGCTATCACGACCTTCAGAAAATAGGTTGACAGCATGATCTGCAGGATGATATCAAACGGAAACACACCCAAAAAGGCCACGAGACTGAACGTGAGTGTATCAATCAGCTGGCTTACTATCGTGGAGAGATTATTGCGCAGCCAGAGTTTTTTCCCGGCGGTTTTCACTTTGATAAAATGGAAAAACCAGACGTCATGCAATTGCGAAATCAGGTACGCGGTCAACGAACCCAACACGATACGCGGCGCCAAACCGAATATCTTGCGCATGCCTTCATGCACGATATCCGTCTCGCTTGGCGCGAAGGCTGCCATGAACTGGGATGTGACCAGGTAGAAAATTGCAGCAAAAAATCCCAGGTACACGGCCCGCCGACTCTCCTTTTTTCCATAATGCTCACAGAGCAAATCGGTTGCAAGAAAGATCGCGCCGTAGGTAATATTCCCACCCGTGGCCGTAATCCCGAATATTCTGAACTGCTTGGTGACAAAGATGTTCGCCAGGACAATGCTTACTGTGATAAAGCCGTACAACCAGTATTTACCCATGCGGAAGGAAAAAAGGGTGAAACTCAATACGACCAGGCTCATCAGTAAAAACAGAATCTCATTACTCATCGGGTTTCCAGTCGACTTTTATACGTGAATTTCGCATCGTTGAAGCCGGGAGGCTTTGCCAGGCTGCAACCGGATCCTTCGGACCAGGTAGGTTTATTCGTCCCAGCTGCCCATTTTGGAGTACTTCTCAATCCGCTGCGCGACCAGCTCATCGGGCGTGATTTTGGAGAGTTCATTAAGATGCCTGAGGATTACCCCTTTGAGAATCTGGGCCATCTTATCCGGATCGCGGTGAGCGCCGCCGGGCGGCTCCTGGACGATTTCATCCGCGATGCCCAGGTCTTTCAGATCCCTGGCGGTAACTTTCATAGCCTCGGCGGCGAAAGGCGCTTTAGAGGCGTCGTGGTACAGAATCGAGGCACAGCCTTCCGGCGAGATCACGGAGTACCAGGTATTTTCCAGCAGAATAATGCGATCGCCGACGCCGATTCCCAGCGCCCCGCCGCTGGCTCCTTCGCCGATGATGATGCACAGAATCGGCACTTTTAATCCAGCCATCTCAAACAGATTGCGGGCGATTGCCTCGGCCTGCCCGCGCTCTTCGGCGCCGACTCCCGGGTAAGCACCCGGCGTATCGATAAAGATGACGATCGGTTTGCGGAATTTCTCGGCCAGTTTCATGACCCGCAGGGCCTTGCGGTAACCCTCCGGATGCGGCATGCCGAAATTGCGGTACAGGTTGTCCTTGGTGTTTTTGCCCTTCTGGTGGCCAATGATGACGACATTCCGGCCTTCGATCCTGGCCAAACCGGTGATGATCGACTTATCGTCCGCGAAATGACGGTCGCCATGCAGTTCGACGAAATCTTCGGTGATCCGTTCGATATAATCCAGCGTATAGGGTCTGTCGGGATGGCGCGCGAGTTGGACTCTCTGCCAGCGGGTCAGTGCGGCATAGATTTTCTGAATGAGTTTTATTTTCCGTTCCTCGGCTCGCTTGATTTCCAGCTGCAGGTCGATATCATTGGAGCCGGATAACTCCTGCATCTCAGCGATCCTCCGTTCCAGTTCAAGGATCGGTTTCTCAAATTCCAGTATGATTCCTGCCATATTAACCTATATCTTTAGCATTGCTTTTAATATAATTTCAATGTCCAGGAAGAATGAGTGGTTCAGCATATAGTAGTATTCGTAATTCTGTTTAACTTTCTCATCCGGCTGGTGGTTTTCCTGCAGCTGCGATAGACCGGTCAGGCCCGGCTTGCAGCGCAGGTGCCGGGTATTGGGATTGGCGGAAAGCAGTTCGTTGCCCACAATGCTCATATTCCCCCGAATTACGGATCCGAGCAGCGGAAATTTGCGGATGAAATCACGGCCATGATTACCGTTATTTTTAACAAATTGCCAGCCCGTAAAAGTACGGCTTTCCACTCCAAGATACTCCATCTTCCTCAGGCGATACCTGCTCATGAACGCAGCCGGAACGATAAAAGGAGTCAGCACGATGATTCCGATGACCGAGACACAGATATCAAACAGCCGCTTGGAAATGCGGTTGCCGACATGCAGGATATTGTATTCGACATCGATAAGCGGGATATTCTCGATTTTCTCGACACTTGATTTGCCGAGAATGTAGTCCACGTTTTTCGGCACGATCTTGATATTCGCGCGTACGTGTTTCACTTTATCAATGATGTGTAATATTTCGTCATTGGAAAATTGGTCCGTCGTGAAGATGATCTCGGTCGCCCGGTGAATCCGGACCAATTCCGGCAAATCGTTGACCAGCCCCAGGAAGGGGAAACCGGCGATTGTTTTGTAGACGAATTTTTTGTCGGCAAATCCCAGAATCTCAAAACCGTGCTCGATATGGGTTTGCAGTTTACGGGCAATACGCTCCCCCTCTTTTCCGGTACCGACCAGGATCGTGCGGCGCGAGAGCAGGGCGCGCGAGAGCAGGGAAGCCGGCTTGATGATGCGGCGGCGCTGCAGAATAATCAGGAAAAGACGCCAACCCGGCAGGAAGATCATCACGGTGATGAAACTCCAGATGATCTGGTGCGGCGAATAGATAAAATCTTTGAAGAGGAAATTGAAAATCACCGAGGCGATAAAGCTGATCACCGAGGCGACAGCCGCGCGGGAATAAAGTAACTCGCGACGCTCATAGAGCCCGATGGCATAGCCCGTTCCCAGCCACAACGCCAGGTAGAAGATGAGCATATAGATCAGAGTCGGGTACGACGGCAACGGCCGCGGCTGGAGTTGATGCACGGTCAGAATCGACAGAATCAGGAGAATTCCGTCTACAATCGGAACAGCCTGCTTGTGGAATATACGCCCGAAGAAAGAAATCACTCCCCTGAACAGGATCCCGATCCGGATTATGATATCCAGAAAAAGCGAAAAAGTCGATTTGAAATGCTTTTTGACAAAAATATCCATCGCCTGGTAAAAAGCGATGAAATTGTCGAAGGAGGCCAGTTTGGTGCTTTCACCTTTGTAATGAATGATTTTCGTATCGGGAACGTAATAAATATTCCAGCCCTCCTGCCGGATACGGAAACAGTAATCGATGTCCTCCCCGTACATGAAGTAGGTCTCGTCCAAACCGCCGATTTTTTCGAATATCTCCCGGCGGAACATCAGGAAAGAGCCGCTGATACTCTCAACCTGGGCCATCTCGTTGGGATTCAGGTAGGTCAGGTTATAACGGCCAAAACGCCTGCTTCTCGGGAAGAGGCTACTCAGGCCGATGAGTTTTGTGAAGGCCACCCAGGGCGTAGGAAAACTCCGGCGGCAGGCGAGCTGCAGGGTCCCGTCCGCATTTAAAATCCGGCAACCGGCGGCGCCCGAATCGGGATGCTCCTCGAAAAAGTCAATCATCGTCGGAATCGTGTCTTCCTGGATGATTGTATCGGGATTGAGCAGCAGGAAATACTTTCCGCTGGCAACCTCTAGACCCTGGTTACAACCGGCGGCGAATCCGACGTTTTCCTCGTTCTCGAACAGACGCACATCCGGAAAGCTGCGCTTTAAAATTTCGCCGGTACCATCGACCGAGTTGTTATCGACAACAATGATTTCAGCCTGGTAATTTTCCAAGGATTTCCGTAAGGAGAAAATGCATTGCTGCAGAAATTCTTTTACGTTGTAGCTGACGATAACAACGGATATATCCATTAATCCAGCAGGCCTAACATGCTAAGTATTTTAATTTTCCAGACCATAAATACGGCTTCATAAACGATGTTCCTGGACATCTTCGATTTCCCTTCAGAGCGTTCAACAAAAGTGATCGGTACTTCGTGCAGGGAAAATCCTTTCTTCCAGGCCCGGAAGTTCAATTCGATCTGGAAAGAATAACCGGACGATCTTACGCGCTCCATACTGATATTCAGAAGCACATCCCGCCTAAAGCATTTGAAACCGGCCGTCGCATCTTTGACCGGCATACGCGTTATAAAGCGCGTATATTTATTGGCTCCATAGCTCAGCAGCAAGCGTTTCATAGGCCAGTTGACGACATTCACGCCGTCGCAGTAGCGCGAACCGATCACGAGGTCGTATCCGTTCTTGCAAGGTTCAATCAGACGCGGTAAATCATCCGGATTGTGCGAGAGGTCGGCATCCATCTCGAGAATATACTGGTAGCTACGCTGCAGGGCCCAATTGAAGCCGCAGACATAGGCGGTTCCCAAGCCTTGTTTTCCGGGGCGTTCGATTAGGTGCAGGTTAGAACTGACGGCCTGCAGTTCCTTTACAACCTGAGCCGTACCGTCGGGACTGTTATCATCGATAACTAAAATATCGAGATCGATACCCAGGGCGTTTACCCGGTCAATGACCGTCTTGATGTTGCTCCTCTCGTTATACGTCGGAATGATGACCACCGATTCCACTATCCGGTTCCTTTCATGATGGTAAGCGCCTCCTTGATGGAATATATCTTCACGCCCAGTTCATTTTTAATTTTATCGACCACAAGCCCTGCCTTGAACGGCCGGGCTGCTACCTGTCCGAGAGCCCGCGTCGTTGAGGCCAGAATAAGCGTCGGATCGTAGGCATACACGGCGGCAATTTCCAGCGCAAATTCAAACCGATTGATATAATCGGCACCGCCATAGTTGTAAATACCCTGCAGCCGTCCCTTGACAATTGCCAGCACGGCTTCCGCCAAACCCCGAATCCAGGTCGGATTTCCGAACTGGTCATTCACGACCCTGATCTTCTCCCGGCGCTGGAGTTTATCGATCACCCAGAAGACAAAACTGGATTTCTGATTGACCGAATTCCCGAAAAGAACATTGCTGCGAATGATCGTCCAGGCACCCTGTGATTTTTTAACGACCTCCTCCGAGGCCAGTTTGGTTTCTCCGTAGAAATTAACCGGTTTTGGCTCACTATCCTCGCGGTACGGTCCGGAGCTGCCGTCGAAAATATAATCCGATGAGAAATGGATCAGGTAGCCGCCGATCGGATTTAAAGCGTTGACGAGATGCCGTACACCTTCGACGTTTATACTCCAGGCCAGTTCCCGGTTTTTCTCGGAACCGTCTACATCCGTATATCCCGCACAGTTGACCACAACATCCGGCAAAAACCCCCTGACCTTCTGGATAACATCCTCTTTTCGGGTAATATCCAACTGCTGATAGGGAATCTGATCCGAGTAAAGCGACTTTTCATCGATATCCGTGGCAAGAACATTATAAGTCTGCGCCAGCAGAAGCGCGCACTTCTCGCCGAGCAAGCCGTTAGCCCCGGTAATTAAGATCTTCATTGGATTTATAATTTGCTTCCCTTGCTTCTAAATTCTGCCAGAGCTTCGCGAATCGGGGGGTGATCGGCGGCGAGAATTCTGGCTGCAAATACGACGGCGTTGATAACACCGGGCTTCCCGATGGCCATCGTTGCAACCGGAATTCCTTTGGGCATTTGAACGATCGAGTAAAGCGCATCGACGCCCTGCAGCGGCGAGGCATCCAGTGGAACTCCGATAACAGGCAGATCCGTGAGCGCCGCAATGACACCGGGAAGATGAGCCGCCATACCGGCACAGGCAATCACCAATCTCAGCCCGTTTTTCTGGGCCTGATGGATATATTCGACGAGTTCGTCATGCTGGCGGTGAGCCGATAGGATCTTGATTTCATGGGACAAGCGGAAAAAATTGAGATACGCTTTGGCGGCTTCCAGGACCCCCAAATCCGACTCACTTCCAACGATAATTGCCACTTCTATCTGCATAAAATCGATTTCCGAACTAATTTAAACGCCCCCTGATCAATAGGCAACTCTATATTCCAAATCTAATTTAGGGAATAAATGCCAGAGAAGAAAATCAGGGCTGGAACATTTCTTCGCTGAACCGGGTCGTGAAGGTTTTCGCTACAATCTCCACCTGACGCATAAAGACCACGGATTTCGCGCCGGGCGAAAACATCATCATATCGATGACAAAGGTCCGGTCGGAGTGTGAATCGTAGAATGCATAGGTGATGAACGGCCCTCCCTTGGCTTCGGTTTCGTGGTGCCAGAGGCCGGTCATTTTCAAAACGTCTCTGTCCCCGAAATGGGTGAACTTGTGCCCCAGAAATTCCCGGTTCGTCTGGATATTCTGATACATCTGTCCGATTTCATTGCGTTTATTAAAGAGACCGTTGGGCGTTAGCCACTCCGTCTGAATCCCTTTCTCCCATGTCACGGAGAGCCAGCGATACGGCGCGCTCCTGCCCAGCCAGACGAATTTCTGCTCGGAATCCTCCCGGACTATGACGTAATCGTGCGGTACCCGAATCGTCCACTTATAGCGTTCCCAGAGCTGGCGCGTAATTTTTTTCTCCTCCATCATGTGGTAGATATAATGCTCCTGGTCCGTCATGAAACGCGTGTCGACTTTTTCGTACAGCCAGCCCTTCTGCTCCAGAATATTGCGTCGCATCAGATTGAAATTTTTACCGGCGATCAGAATAAAGGTCTGCCCGATCGCCCAGAAATCATCCACTGCAAACATAAATACGCTGTCCGATTCCGCCAGTTGAAATTGCTTATCGGAGAGCGCCAGCCGCGCAATATCCCGGCCGAGTCCCTCTCCGTTCAGATCCGCGATAACCACCAAATTTTTGAAATTCATATAATTCTTAAAATCGCTCAGCGGTTGCCAGCTGGTAGTAAAGAAGGGCTCAAACTCCGGCGTGCGCATGCCGTAGGAAAATACTGTATCCACCGCCTGCTGCAGTTCGGCAACGGCTCTGTCATTGGAAAGGACAAAGACCGTATCAACCGGGCTCTTCGCGAACTCCTTGCGGCTACAGGCCCCCAAAGCCATCACAACGACCAGAATCAATATCCAAAGATTTGTTTTCATTCCATTATTCCTTTACAAAGATGTACACCAGGCTCGATGCATGGCTTTTCGATAGCAGTCCGAGCCGCAGAAAGGTTCCAAGCACACCCGTTCCTGAATTTATAACTCCCCGGATGCCTGTTCCTTTGAGGGAATTACTCATCAGGTGATTATAGAGGGAATCCCACAATAAAGGCAATGTAAATCGCAGCCGGAAGCCGTACGGCCGGAGCAGTCGCCGGATACTATGACGATCAAAATGGTAGAGGTGGCGAGGCGCATCCAGAGCGATCCAGTATTGGCGGTACTTCCGAAAATCCCAGCTCGCTATATTCGGCACGGCGATTATAAGATAGCCTCCGGTTTCCAGCGCCTCCGCGAAAAATTGGACGGTTTCACGCAGGCGATGAACGTGTTCAAGCACATGCCACATCGTGATGATCCGGTATTTTCGGTCCGGTCTGAGTTCCCGCAGTGTTGCGGCGACGTCGAAACCGGATTGAATCGCGTAAGCGCGGGCCTGGGCTTCTACTTCGAGGCCCGAACATTGCCAGCCGGCCGCACGCATGAATTCCATAAATTCGCCGGTAGCGCAGCCATAATCGAGCAAATTTCCCGGCGCCGCCAGCCGCCGGATGTTACGGAGTTTCCAGGCCAGATTGAATTTTCGAACCATAGCATAAAGACGGTCCCGTAGTCCCCGCCGGCCCTCCAGCGAGATGAACGGATCATAGCCATCACTCGCGTAGAATTCGGCGATGGCGTGTTCGTCCGGCCGGGGATTCAGAAATTTGAAGCCGCATCGGGTACATTCGACAATGTTAAATTTTTCTTCACGCGCCGGATCGAAACGATCGAAAGTCGTGATGAACGGTTTCGCATGCGGATACCCACATACCGGACAATCTATGCTTTCCATGCGACTCAGGATTATTCTCCCCACAGGAAATCGATACGCCGGTCTTTTACGGACACCTTGGCAACCATGACGTTCACGGGATCGCCCAGCTGAAATTTGCGCTCGTTTTTCTTGCCGCGCAGCGTATGATTCTTCTCATCAAAAATATAATAATCGTCATTCAAGGTGCGGACGTGCACCAGCCCCTCGATCATAAAATCCGAAATTTCTACAAAAAAACCAAATTCTAAAACGCCGGTAATGATCCCTTTATACCATTTTCCGACCTTATCGGCCAGAAAGCGGATTTGTTTGATTTTGGCATATTCACGCTCGGCTTCCACGGCATGAATTTCATTCTCACTGGAGAGTTTGGCGGTTCGCGGAACCGACCGGCGATAGAATTTTTTATCCTCTTCGCTGACCTCCCGCAGATAGAGTTTGAGCAGGCGGTGAACCAGCAAATCCGGGTAGCGGCGGATCGGCGAGGTGAAATGCGTGTAATGGCGAAAGGCCAACCCAAAGTGCCCCAACGGCAGCTGCGAATAGATAGCCTTAGACATGGAGCGTAACGAAATCTTTTCGATAAAATTTTTATAGGGCAGGTGTTGGATGCTCAGTAAGATCTTACTCATATCGCGCGGTGTAAAATGACGCGGCCGCTTATGGCTCATCCCCAGGCGTCCCAGAATGTCGTACAGACCGTTGACGGCCTCTTCCTTCGGAGGTTCATGCACCCGGTAGATAAACGGCAGCTGCTCTTTCCTGCGCTTCAGGGCGATCCATTCCGCCACCGTGCGATTTGCCAGAAGCATAAATTCCTCGATCAGGCGATTGGTTTCGAGGCGTTCGGAGGCGCGCACATCGCTGGGAATGCCGTTGGCCTGCAGAGTGAATATCGCTTCCGGCAAATCGAAATCGATACTGCCGGCCTGTTTGCGCCGTTCACTGAGTTTTTTACTGAGACTGTTCAGGCGCTGCAGGGTTTCATAGTGAACGCCTTCTCCGTCATCCAGAATCTTCTGCGCCTCTTTGTATGAAAAACGGTATCGCGAGCGGATCATGCTGGGCGTAATCCGGTATTCCTCCACCTCCCCTTCCGCGGTCAGCGTCATCAGGACGGAAAAGGTAAAACGGTCCTGATTGGGCTTGAGGCTGCAGAGTTCATTGGAAAGGCGCTCCGGCAGCATCGGTACCACGGCTTCTGTGAAATAGACACTCGTGCCGCGCTGGCGGGCTTCCCTGTCGATCTGCGAGGCGGCGCTCACAAAATGGCTCACATCGGCGATATGCACTCCCAGCAGCCAGCGGCCGTTTTCCGCCGTTTCCAGAGAAACCGCATCATCGAAATCGCGGGCTTCCTCCGGATCAATCGTAAAGACTTCCTTATCCCGCAAATCCAGGCGATATCCCGTTGTATCCCTGAAATCGGGTTCGCCGAGTTGTTCCGTTTCTTCGATAACACGCCGGGGAAATGAATCCGGCAGGCGAAACATCTTTTTAATGATCATCAAGTCGTCCCGGGGCTCCTCTAGAATCCCGAGGATCTGCTTGACTTCCGCCTGCGGCGGCAGCTGCGCCTGATCCCACTGCAGATTGCCTAGTTCGATCAATTGCTCGTTCCTGAGCTTCTCCGTATCGCCGACAATCTCAATCTTAATCGGCGGCGAAGGGGATTCGGGCAGCGCGAACCATCTCCCCATTTCCTTTTTCAGAGTACCGAAAATCGGCTCATCGGAGCGTTTCAGCACCTTCAGCACTTTTCCTTCCGGGAGTTTACCGCTCTGCTTTTTATAGCGTTCGACCAACACCGTATCGTGATTCAGGGCGGTACCGGTGTCATACGATCCGATAAAGATCTCTTCCCCGCTCGGTGTACCCAGAAAGGCGAAGCCTTTACTTGTAAAGGAAATCAAACCCGTTACATTACGCGATGGGTCGGGAATGCGGTAATTGTTATGCGAGCCACGCTCGATGTTTCCCTCTTCGGCCATACGGCGCAGAATCTGTTTGAATAGCGGGTATTTCGAAGCGGGCACTCCCAGTTTATTGGCGAGTTTGCGCTGTTTGAGAGACAGACCTTTATTCTGCCGCAGAAACTGCAGAATTTGCTGTTCGAACTCTGTTGCTTTTTTTGCCATCTTAAAACCTATTTTCCAAATAGAGATGAATTTTAGCGGTTGTAAAGGTATCACCTTTGCCAAACCCATAATCCAATCCGATAATACCCATTCTGGACTCCAATCTCAAGCCAATTCCAATGGAATTGGGAAATCCCGTCTCGTTTACACCCAGCTTAGGCAGTTTGTAATAGCCCTGATCCGTAAAAGCGTAAATGCGGCTGTAGTCACCGATGATCCAGCGCAATTCCAGCGCCAGCCAGCCGACCTCCGAACCCCGAAAAAAATCGTTCGCGTAACCGCGCAGGCTGCGCGCCCCGCCGAACCAGTACTGCTCGGCATAGTCCGGTCTGCCGCGCGAGAACCATTTGCCTTTGAAATGCACACTCCCGGCCGCCACCCACTCGGACAGAAACGCATAAAAGGTTTCCGCATCGATACCGCCCTGGAATTGCCATACCTGTCCCGCCACTTCTTCCGTGCGCTGTCCGATAGTTCCGGCCAACTTCAGGAACGTGCCGGTAGTCGGATTCAGCGGCCGGTTGCGGTTATCGAATCCGAACTGCATTCCAATACTGCCGGACCGGGTCTGGGACAGACCCAAAATCTCCTTACCGCCCGGCGTCGGTAAAGTGGAATTAAAGCCGAGCTGCAACTGAACCGAGCTCCGGCCAAAGGCGCGTTTCCCTACCCCGATCTGGAAGTCCCGGATCACCGCCAGCGTGTCGCGTAAATCCTGCTGAAAAGCGCAATTCCCAAACAGACGCGTCTTCCATATCCAGGGCTCAAAAAAGCCGAGTTTCAGGCTCTGGGAATAGCGATTGACCTTCGACCAGTAGACGCTAAGTTGCCTCCCCGTTCCCGACAAATTCAGCAATTCCAGGTCGATCTCACCGGTAAAATAACCCTCTCTGACACCGCTCGGCGGAACATATCCCAGGACACCACCGAAACGATTATTCCGGGCTTCTTTTAAAGTCAACAATAAACCGGTCGCGCCTTGGACGGTTTTCACGATCTCGCCCTCGTTTTCGAGCATCAGGAACGGGTAACGCGCGACGGAATTCCGAAGTCTGGCCACGAGCTGCGGGTTATACATTTTTCCTTTGTACGGCAACAATTCCCGGTCCAGCAGGCGCGGCAAAGTGTTCTCAAGTCCCTGATAGAGAAAGGTATCGACCTGCACGGGATCGCCCCAATCCAGTTGCCAGGTCGGATTGAGCTTGGTCCCGCCGCTTTCCGCACACGGGCTGATTTCTCTCAGAGAAAGACCGGGAAAGTAATAGCCTTTGCTAATGGGCAAGGCGAGTATCTGAGTCGTAAATTCTTCGATCGTTTCGGGATTGACCCGTTTCCGGGCGTATTGCATCTTCAGATGGTCAAGGCGACTTTCCATTTGCAGATTCGTTGAAATGATGTTTATATCGCCGAAGAAAATGCTTTGCGAGTCGTTCGCCCGCGTCGTATCCGCATCCTCAGGAGAAATCGCAAAGAGCTGCGTCAATGCGCCGATCAGCAGCCCGGCGGCCAGCGCTATAGAAAATCTCTGCTCTTTTCGCTTATACTTGTTCATACTAGAAAAGCGCCCGAATCTCGCCCCCTCCCATGTGATAAACCGGCCGGTGCGGTTCGTTCCAGCCTTCGTAATTCATGCGCACACTCAGGTTGCTGCCGATCCGGTACTCCGCCAGCGCGCCCCATCCGAAAGTACCGCCCTCTTTTTTGCCTTTGCTCATTTCCCACGGGATCGGGTTGCCGCGGGGCGTCACCTTCACATTATCGATCTCTACGAAACATTTCCAGCGTCCCTTTCCCGCTATTTTGCGCTCGTACGAAGTGCGCGAACTGACCAGAAACGCCTTCGTTGGATTATAACGCTGCTCTTCATCATGGTTCAGAATGAGGATATATTCGAGCAGATGTTTGCGGCCCAGCAGGTATGAAAACTGGTTTTGCCAGCTCAATGTATTCAGATCGCGGTTGCGCAGGCTGTTGTAATCCGATTGACGCTGAAAGGTTTTGGTATTCAGTTCGGAATCAAGCCGCAAGCCGGCCAGGAAATTGCCCTTGTAGAGCAATGTGTACTGCTTTGATTGGCTGCGATCCGCACCCCGGACATCGAGTGCGCTGTTCTGGTCGGAGTCTAAGTAACGCAGCTTCAGGTAGCCGTTGCTCCTGCGCAGCCGGTACTGGATATCCTGCTGGATGATGCGCTGGAACAGCGACCAGTCGCCATCGATCCGGGCCGGTGAAAATCGCCACTTCAAAACGGAGCCGCCGCGTCGGCGGATTTGCTGCTGCAAACGAATATCCGTCAGTGTCGACAATTGCCGGATCCATTTGACGTTTGTGTTTTTCAGCGAACTGCCCTGAAATTGCAGCCGGAACCCGTTCTGGATGCTGGTGACCGGTTCTTTGATATTCGACGGCAGGATACGCAGCACATAGTCGCCCTGCACATCGGGAACGTAATCGGCATAGGTGGAATCGTAGATGAAGGCCCCCTCGCCCTTACCGACATAAAAATAGCGATATTCCTTCTTGACCGTCTGCTCCTCTTCGACCTTCATATTCGTCTCCCAGCGAACCGGAAGTTTTTTCGGATTGTGGGCCAGCGTCAGGTAGAGAAGCTGGAATTGAACATCGGGAGTCTCGCTTTGAAATTTATACTGCTTCCGGCGAAAGGTGTAGTTCCACTGCGAGCTGAAGTTATGCCAATTCTGCAGCTGGCCGCTCAGGAGCAGATTCTGCGCCAGCGCGTTGGTGCGCCATTGGCCCTGGTCAACGATCTCATCCCGGCGAAAGCGGGTTTCCAGTCGCCAGAGCAATTTTTTCAGCAGCTTACTCTCAAAGCCGTAGCGCTGTTCGAGAAATTGAAAATTGGTGGATTCCAGCGGATCGCCGTCGCGCTGCTCAAATTCCCACCCGGCAAAGGGCTTCACACCCCACAGGTTCAACTGGCTGAAGGCCTTCCGGCGGGTCCACAAGCGTGTGTGTTCCGCATCTACGGGACGTCGGGTCTGTTCGATATTCAGTTCGGTGTTTTCCAGCCATTTATAGTGTAATTGGGTGTTAAAGCGATAGCGTCCGGCTTCCAGTTCGCCCCGGGAAAAACGACCGCCTTCAACGCGCGAACTAAAAATCTCTTTGTAGCGATAGCCCAGCCCGGCTTCGTACAGTTGTTCGCCCTGCGTCGAATCGGAAGGCAAATCCCACTGACGCGCATATTCCACGATTTGGTTGCGGTCGATCGGGGCAAACCGCTCAGACGCATTACGGAGCTTGCCGGACAGCAAAAACTCGCCGGCATTTTCCAATGGCAGACGCAGCTGGGTCGTCAGGTTCATGGCAGTACCCAGGTTATTGCCGTCGTTGGCCGGGGAGAAAGTGTTCTTATCCAGGTCGGAAGCCGCAAATTCGGACTGGATCGTGACATTTTCAGAAGGAGCCCAGGCGCCGGCGAAATTGTATTGTCGATGCCGGCACGGCAGTTTCAGCGGCCGAACGGGCAGATACTCGATTTCGTCCTTCTCCAGTTCCGAAAGCGTGGGATCGTCTCTGTCAATCCATTGAAAATAGGTGTTTATCCCGTCGTACACTTTCTTGTACTGCCCCTGTTTCCCGACATTGTAAAAAGTCGCGCTATGCGTCCCGCCACCCGATCCGGCGAAAACCAGGATGGAATCCGTTAGGATATAGGCCCCGCCCGAGTCGGCCGTAATGGTTGTGATAAAAGAACGCGCCGCGTCGTCGCCGATCACCCGCAGGCGCTCTTTGTCACTTTGACTCAGAGTCAGCTCAATAGGGTTCTCGCGGTCGTCACTCTCGTTCATCACTCCCACCGAAAATTTCAGTTTTTCATTCCACAGCGAGGTTGAGGAACTCGCCAGCCAAATGTTTTTGGAATAGATCAGGTTGGAGTATTGGAAATCCACCGTGAGGCGCGAATCGGAGGTGATCAGGCGGTTGGGAGTAAAGGTGATTTCGCCGGAGGAATAGTCAATCACATAATCCGCATTTTCACCCCTGACTTGCGATCGCCCATCGACCCAGACTTTTTCGGTGCCGGCCAAAACGATGATCGCCGTCTCGCCCTCTTTGCCGTATAACTGATAGGGACCCTGCTTGCCCTCCTCACCCATGAAAAAATTCGAATGATACTGGCCTTTGCTCACCGCGCCGCCGACGGCCGTTTTGCCGTAATCCCGTTCCGATTCGATGTAAATACCCTGCAGTTTGCGCTGGTAGCGGCCCAGTTCACCGCCGCCGATCGATAGTTCATAATCGCCGAAGGTGATCTTTTCGTGCGGCATGTCGACGCGAATAAAGACTTTATCGATCTCATCGAGCGTTTGGGTGTTGCCTTCCGGCTGAATCGGAATATTCTGATCGGTCAGTGAACCGACGATAGCTATGTCTTCGCTGACCTTACCCTCAAGCTCCAGGTTCAGGCCGGACTTCAGCGCAAAGCCGCTCTGGCTGCCCAGGCTGAACCCGCGGTAAAGCGTGCCCGATTTCAGGAAATCGGATGTCAGGTTGCTCTGCGAGCGCGCCGGCGAAAGCGTGAGTTGCGGCTTTTCCGGCGACCCGGAATCGGACAGATAAAGGCGCGGCGGCGGATTGAGGATACTGTAACGCGGCAGGTTAAGATCGAGGCAGCGATAGCGTACAACAATCGTGACATCCCGATCCGGCACAGTGAATCCCGAAAGTTTACCGTCCAGCGAATTGACCTGCAGGCTGTCGGTACTGAAATGGTCGTCTCGGGGAAAATCGATCTCTACCGATTCGGGAATAACATAACCGTGCCGCAGTGCAATCTGTTCATCACCCGGATGCACAATCAGTGTATCCTGTCGGGAGACTTGAGCAAAACCCGGGGCGAGGGAAACCAGGAGTAAAAGGATGGTTTTATGGAAGGCTGTTCTCAAAAATCCAGGTCCTCAGTGCCATAGAAATATATCGTACCGTTCCGGTCCAGCAGGAGCAAAAGGTCGTCCGAGAATGCGCCGGAAACAAACGGCGTCTTGACCTCGGATCCCAGCAATGTGATGGGAAGCCATTTCCGCAGAGCCCCGGCGTAAATCACCAGATACGGCTTGACCTCGTTGAGCAGCAAAACGTTCTTGCCCATCAAAACCATCCCCCGCGCACGCAGGCCGTCAGGTGGGACGATCTCCCCGATTGGCGTGCCGAAGCGATCGAATTGCAGCAGGCGGCCGTTGCTCTCCAGAACAGTGACATTGCCCTTTTTGCTCAGGCGTAACTGCACGGGATCGATCAGCGCGTAGCGGCCGTAATCGACGCCGCCGAAATGCGTCGATCCGCCGTCCGTATCGAAGCGCACGACTTCGTTATTCTGCCACTCCAGAACAAAAATTTCACCCAGGTTACTGGCCGCCACGGAGAGCGGGTATTCTATCCGGACCGTTCGTCCATCCACCGGGAATTGAGTCAGGAAATTCAGATAGCGGTCGAAGCGCTGCAACCTGTGGTTATTGAAATCCGCGACCAGAACATTCAAACCGCTCGCCAGCGACAGATCGGTCGGATAATCGAAGAGCCCTTCGCCCCAGCCATAGCCGCCGTTCACGTCCAGGATTTTGCCTTTACGGTCGATGCGCCAAACCTGGTTGGAATTCTTTTCCAGCAGATAGAGGTCGCCGAATTTGAAAACGGCAATCTGTGTGAATTGCGGGTTAACCAGGCTGGTATCCGGTTTGATGGACTGACGGAACTGCAGCTGCGCCGGCAGACAATGGATCAGGATGAAAAGTAGAAACGTTATTTTCAGGACTATTTCATGCATATTACACTAAAGTTAAGATCGTGGGTTTTGGCAGCAATTCGTATGTAGAGTGTATGTTCAAAGCGCATTTTGGTTCCTGCGGTTTCGGAACAGCCCGGATTTCCAGTTTCGACAACCGCGACTTCGGATCGCATGCGACCTCAAGTCACCGTCAATTAAAGAACTTCTCGACCTTGGGGATACTGCTCGGCCGCACAAATATGACGACTTTGTCGTTGGCTTCCACTTTGGTTTCGCCGCGCGGGATGATGATATTCTGCCCGCGGATGATGGCCCCGATGATCAGGTCGGCAGGCAATTTCGATTCCCGGATCGATTTATTCGTGATCTGGCTGTCCTCTTTGGCGACCATCTCGATGGCTTCGGCGTCGATTTCTTCAAAAAGTGAAACGGCAATGATGTGCCCGCGGCGGATGTATTTCATGATGGCATTGATGGTTGCGATATTCTTGCTCACCACAGCGTCGATACCGATCTTATTGATTACCGGGATGTACTCGTTGGTTGTCAGGTGTATGATCACGCGTTTGACGCCGAGATAGAGGGCCAGTAAACCCGAAAGGAGATTGGTTTTCTCGTTGCCCGTGACGGCTACGAAACAGTCCATGTCGGAGATTCGCTCGGAAATCAGGAAATCGACGTCGGTGCCGTCTCCGTTCAGAAT
The DNA here is from genome assembly GCA_964589175.1 of uncultured bacterium. GTDB lineage: Bacteria > Fidelibacterota > UBA2242 > UBA2242 > UBA2242 > CAZPRY01. Next base: position 1,294 of record CAZPRY010000062.1, on the reverse strand, counting down.
CAGGATATCCCGGATCTCCTCGGCGATGCTTTCGGCGATCTCGCGGTTGTCCTCGATCAGTTTTACGTTCATCTCCCCGGATAAGGCAGCCGCAACCCGGCTGCCGACCTGCCCGGCGCCCAGGATCATGACATCCTGCTGCTCTTTTTCATTATAGCCCACGATCTGGGCTACCTTGGACATATCCTCTTTCTTAGCAATCAGGTAGATCACGTCGCCGCTGCGGAAGTAATTGCTCCCGTGCGGAATAATGGTCTGTTCGTCGCGGTAGATACACAGGCAGATGAATGCCGGCTGCGGATAGGCGTTGCCAATTTCCTGGACGGAACGGTCCACGAAAGGACTGTCCGGCTTGACAGAAATGCCCATAATCAGCAAGCGCCCGTTCTCGAAATCGATCACCTTTGAAGCGGATGAACGTTCCACGAGCCGGACAATCTCGCGCGCGGCCGTCTGCTCGGGGTGAATCATCAGATCGATCCCAAAAGCCTCCGGGCTCAGCGAAGCCCCCTGCCGGCTGTATTCATCGTTACGCACCCGCGCCACGCACTTTTTCACGCCGAGTTTCTTGGCAATCATACAGGCAATTATATTGACTTCATCCGAACCGGAGACGGCCAGCAGGATATCCGCATTATGCACTTCCGCGTACCTTAATCTCTCGATGCTGGAACCGCTGCCGGGAATGACAATTGCGTCCAGGGTTTCCGAAGCGCGCCGGTAGCGGTCCGGTTCCGACTCGATAATGATGACTTCGTGATCCTCGGAAATCAGACGCTTGGCCAGGTAATACCCGACTTCACCGGCGCCGATAATTACTATTTTCATGATGGAACGCCATTTACTATGATTTTTAAAATGGAGATGACCTCATCAATCTGAGCTGCGGAAACATCGAGATGGGTCACCGCACGGATGCGCTGACGATCGACGGCCGAAGCGCCGATACCCTTCTCGCGCAAGGCGTCGCAAAGTGACGCGGCCTCGAAGCGCGGATGCACCACCCTGATCATGACCATATTGGTCTGCACCTGCCGATCATCGATCTCGATACCGGGTAGATCGTGGATGCCCTCCGCCAAGCGCCGGGCGTTACGATGATCCTCCGCCAGACGATCGATATTATGATTGAGGGCGTAGAGACAGGCCGCCGCCAGAATCCCCGCCTGGCGCATGCCGCCGCCGAAAAGTTTGCGGTACTTGCGGGCACGCTGAATGAATTCGAAAGTCCCCAGCAAAGCCGAGCCGACCGGTGCGCCAAGCCCTTTCGAAAAGCAGATACTGACCGAGTCGA
>CAZPRY010000061.1:0-21567 GCA_964589175.1 uncultured bacterium | reverse complement strand
GTAACCGCTGCTGCTTCCGTACCTTCCTCGTCCACATCCACAAAGGTTTTATGCTTAACTTTGCTGATGAAAAGCTGCTCATCGGGATTGATATTGGAAAAGTCAGCCAGATCCGGGTCAAAGGCGATCTCCATGCCGAGAGCGGACAGGACATCATTCATCTCGATTCCGTATTCAATTCGGAACTTCGGCAGGTAGAGCGCTACCTCTGTAGGCGAAAACTCCTGCATCCACGTATTCCACGTTTCGTTGTCCATTTGCGCGATGAATTCATCGATATCTGCATCGGCATTCGGCAGCAAGACAGTCATGCTGAATTTCTCATCGCCATAAGTGAGATCGATTGCCTGCATTTGTTCGTTGCTGAAATAGCGATGGGTTGCCGTATGCGTCATCAATTTGCATTGAACAGGCGCCAGAGGGTCTTGATAAAAATTCTGGGAAGTTGTGTATGCCTTATCAAACTCGTAGGTCCAGGTGCCCTTGAAATAGATCGCGTTGATCAGAAACATCACCGTATTGGCATCGATAGGCTCATCGACAATCTTCTTAATTTTACTGTTCGTCTTGGAACTTACCCAATTATTGATTGTCGTTACTGCAGCATTGTCGCTGAAGTTCAGAGCCTGTACGACGGCGTCGAAGTAGGTCTGGTTGAGAGTGAGAAAATCCGGCAGAACGGAGAAGCCTTCGCGGTACCAGATCGAATTGGCGATATTAAACTGGACCTTTGGATCAAGGTTTTGGAGCAATTGAATCAAACTCTGGTAGGATGAGTTGATATCCTCTTGATTTAGTTCGCCGTATTCGAGTGTCTGATGCATGGCGGTTCGCGTCTCGTTGTTGGCGCCGTTATAGGTCATGCCCAGGGCCATTGAGACGGAAAGGGGCGAGATGAAGATATTCTTGTCCGGCTCGGTCGAGACGATTTCTTTAAAAAGCTTCAAACCAAAGAGGTTGTCCGCCTCAGTCAATTTGATCTCGGACGTAGTGAGTTCGCGCACCGGCTGAATGTCCGGACCGACGTTATTCTTAGTGCATCCGGCCAATATCAGCAGGAACAGAAAAAGATTAAAAGTGGATAGGTGTTTTTTCATATTCTCCTCCATTACCTGTGTATTTTAATTAATCTAAAACTTGAAACATAATCTTGGCTTCGTAATCGGAATCCTCGATGGTATTCTTGAATTCCGGATATGGATTCAACTCAACCAGCGCAAAGCTATAGCCGAGGGTATCCACACCGACGTGACGCATGGAATCCTGGGCGAAGGTATAACCGGTAAGCGGCAGGTTGATGAAAGTGATGTCCCGGTTCCGGGGATGAATCCAGATTTCAATCTCGGCTTTTCCTTCCCAGAAACAGCGCTCGCCGTTTGGGCAGCGCGAGTCGGAAACCACCCGGTTAAAACCAATTTCCAGTTGCGTAATGTCGCCGGTCTTGCATTCGCCATAATGCAAGACCACAAAATCCTGCCCTTCATCGAAATAGAGGGGATTGCGGTGATCGCAGCCGATTACGGTTAAGAGTAATATGGCCGCCATAGCAGAGAACAGAAGAATTGGCTGATATGTTTGTCTATTCTTCATGGTACTGTCAGTTCCTGTTTTAATGCACTCAACATTGATGTGTTCGCTTACATTACGTGAATCTTGATTTCAATGGCATTTATCATCGCTTATCAAATATACAAAGACCGTTCCAGAGATTTTATAAGGAGGGAAATCCACCGACAGAGCTGATCGATTTCAGCTTTCTGAAAATAACGTCAGCTTTCTGATGGAATACGGGGATTAGGAGCGTTATTCGAAACGATATTGGATGCCGGCCGAGATGTACCATTTATCGTAATAAACGCCGCTGTAGCGGCTCTCATTGCGCATCAGGGCCGCTTTGCCGGTAGCAGACAGCCCTTTTCGGAGCGGTCGTTCCCAGCCGAAGAGGATTTGGTTCTGAATGTTCTGTTCCGGATCGGGATAGTAGTCAACCAGATGGGCGATCAATTCCTTGGAATAATCCTTCAGGAACAATTGCACGGCCAACTGCAGGATGGTTTGATGCCATCGTTTGGTGGCGTAGGCCTGCAGAGAGTAGCCCCAATATTCCGATAAGAAGCTGTTCGAGGAGAGACGGATCAGCTGAAAAGCAACACCGGCAATCAGATCTTTGTGATACTCCACTCCGGCATTAAGGAGAAAAATGCGATCGTCCTGCATTTTGGAACTATCACCGAACTCTGCCCTCTGAAATACGCTACGCTGTGCATAATCGATAAAATCGTATTGCGTGTCGACATGCAGGGAAAAAGCCGGTCGAACCGGGTAGCTCGCTTTCAGAACGAAACCGGAAACATCGGAGTCGTAATTTGGATTAATCCGGTAACGATTCCTGCGCAATTGCGGCCCGACACGAACGCTCATCCGCTGGAATTGCATTCCCAGCAAGGCAGAACCGCAGCCGTTGAAATAATGGTAATCGGCGATATTGTACCAGGATTTATGAAACAAGTTGATATCCGTTTCAAGCGAAAGAATCTGAGAAAATTTTCGACGATAAAACAGGGTGATGTTGTTGCTGTTCTTGTTTTCTGAGGAGTAATCGGAATAGAGGGATATGTTGGACAGGAGATTGAGGTGAAAGCGATTCTTCCGGGAATAATGATCATAGCGAAAACCGCCCCAGATATACAGCGTATTGTCGTCTTTGCTGGTCAAATAACTTTCGAGAATGTTGGTTTCGTAGCCGGCTTCGGTTTTAAGGAAAAAACTGTAGGGATGGAGTTTCGTTTGAGCGAATGCAGAGCTACAAATGTTCCATAATAAGAATAGAATCCAGAACGGATAATATGATTTGGCGTTGTTCAAGCTTCGAATCGTGTGCTCTTTACGGGCCGGTCAGTTCTTTATTGCAATTCGGTCAATAATTTAACATAGGACCGACGGATAGAATCCAATTGGCTAATATAGGTGTTCATATCGTCGGTCGTCAGATTATAGAATAAAAACAGAAAATCCGTCTGGGTGACAGTTGCCGGGATACTCTGGTCAGCGTTCTTCTCCCTACGTGCGATATCAATATTACCATTAGAATAAGTTTCCTGGTCGGTTGCACCATCCCAGCCGGTTGCGATCGGTCCAGTAGTGGTCGCGGACCTGAGGTCAATCTCGCCCGATATAGCAGACATCTCGTTACTGAACTGGGCCAGGCGATGCCGAAGGGTGCTCTCTTCCCGGGCCGCGGCGATAATCATGTTGACTTGATCGATTTTCTCGCCGATCAATTCCTGGAATTCGTTTCTGAGGGTGGCATTATTTTTAGATTCGCGCAGAAAAGCGAAGACCTGGTCATCGGCGATCCCTTCCGGGACGGGATAATCCGAGTATAGGTATTGCGATTCGACCAGCCAATCCCGTTGGGATTTCAATTCAAGCAGTTGCGTCATCTGCTGTTTGCGGGCGGCGGCGGTTTCATTCGGATGGATCGCTTCGATCAACGAGTCGATCCGGGTGGAGATACGGCTGTAGAAATTGTGAGAGATGGCAGCGGCGCTTTCTTTATGAGCGCGCTGCTGTATGACCAGGTCTGATAATTGTTCGCTAACAGTTGCTTTTTTGCTTTTCAATTTCACGGCCCGGCGGTGAGAGTACCAGGAGTTTCCTTCAGGTGCCCGGAGATGGATCAGATCCTGATCGATTTTATTCAAATCGCTTTCGACTTTATTGATCCGGGTTTGAAGGGCAGTAATCTGATTCAGTTCGTCCTGTAACTGATTCCGTAACTGATCTGTCGATTGGGATTGCGCGAGGCCGGCTGATGGATTGACCGTCAGGAGGAGGAATATAAAAATGCCTGCAAAATTTGCGAATTGCGTTTTAATTCTATGCTTGCGTCTTCTATTATAGGGCATATTCGCTCTCTTCGATTTTGTATTTTTCGATTTTATAATAGAGCGTGCTCGTCTTGATATTGAGACTATCCGCGGTGCGTTGCTTGATGCCCCGGTTTTCGCGCAGGGCGTTCACGAGGATTTCGCGCTCGATTTTTTCCAGATGCGAAACCAGGTCGGAAGGGGGTAGGTGAGCGGCGGTGGAGTTCGCTTGATTTCCGTCGGAAAAGGAAAAGAGCGAATCGGTGAGAACATCATCATCTACGAATACGAGTGCGCGTTCGATAAAATTTTCCAACTCACGAACGTTGCCGGGCCATGAGTAGTATTGCAGCTTACGCAGAAAGGTCTTATCCAGCGAAGGTACCGAACGACCCAGCACGGCCGATTTGGAATGCAGGATAAAATCCGCGATCAGGGGTATATCTTCTTTACGATCACGCAGTGGGGGAAGATGGATCGGGATGACATTCAGCCGGTAGAATAGATCCGACCGAAAATTACCGTCATTCACTTCTTTCTGCAGGTCCTTGTTGGTGGCTGCAATCAGGCGGAAATCGCTGCTGATAAAGCTTTCTCCGCCGACTCGCTGGAATTTTTTGGTCTGTAGGACGCGCAGGAGTTTGACCTGTAAACCGGGTGACATGTCGCCGATTTCATCTAAGAAAATGATTCCGTCGTGACTCTGCTCGAACTTTCCGGCATGACTTTTAACCGCACCCGTGAAGGCGCCTTTTTCGTGCCCGAACAGTTCGCTCTCGAGCAGCGATTCGCTCAGCGCAGCACAGTTTACGGCGATAAAAGGGCCTTTTTTAAGCGGGCTTTCGTTGTGGATCGTCCGGGCAACCAACTCCTTACCGGTACCACTTTCGCCAGTAATCAGCACCGGACTCTCAACCTGCGCGACCTTCTGAATCAGTGACTTAATCTTGCGGATCACCGCAGAATTCCCGATGATCAGATCGTTTGCCGGCATCTCGTTCCCGATTTGCTGAATATTTGCCCAGCGTTGAAATATCTCTTCGACTTTGCTGCGCAGTTCGGCGTTGGAGAACGGTTTAGTGATAAAGTCAATTGCTCCCTGCTTCAGAGTAGAAACCGCCAGCTCGACCGTTGCATAAGCGGTGATCAGAATAACATCGGTGGCGGGGGATAATTCCCTGACGCGATGGAAAAGATCGATACCGTCCATCTGAGGCATTTTAATGTCCGTTATCATCAGATTATGGTACGATTGCCGGAATTTCTCCATTCCGAGTTTCCCATCGGAGGCAGAATCCACAAGGTAAGCTTCTTTGCGGAGCGAGGCGACAATTCCTTCGCGCATGGATTGGTTGTCTTCCACAACCAGGATACTGTATTTAGGTTTCAATTCGTTCATAGCATCACTTCGGAATATTAATTACAAATTTCGTACCGTCGGCATCGGATTGCGCTAATTGAATGCTTCCGCCGTGCTGCTCGACGATGGATTTGCTGATTGACAATCCCAGGCCCACGCCGAGTTCTTTAGTTGTAAAAAAAGCATCAAAAATCTGATACCGAATTCCCTCGGGAATAGGGTCGCCGGAGTTCAGGATGGAGATACTGATGGATTCCGGCCGATCCGTAATGTGCAGCTCAACAGACGCTCCATCCGGAGAGGCTTCGGCTGCATTTTTCAGCATATTGAACAAGGCTTGCTTTATCTTGCCCGGATGAACCCGGCAAACGGCGTTTCCGCTCAATTCAAAGCGGCTTTTTGGCCTTTCACGTTGCACTTCGGTAACCGCTTGTTCTACGAGTACGGCTATTTCGGTGTCCACCAGGTTGCTTTCGATCGGGCGGGAGTAGGCCAGGAATGACTCAATAATCTGGCTGAGATGGGTCACCTCGCGGTGAATGGCGCGGGCGAAACCGGCGCTTTCGCTGGCCGGATCGATGTCCTCCAGCAGCAGTTCGGTGTTTAATTTCATCCCGCCGAGCGGATTTTTAATCTCGTGCGCCACTGAGGCGATCAATTGCTTATTCTCTTTTTCGCGTTGGGCAATTTGATTTTGCATTTTTTCAAGGGTTGAACCCAGGAAACCAATTTCATCTTTGCGTTGGATCAGTTTTGGCAATCCTTTTTGTCCTTTTCCGATTGAGGCAGCCATGTGTGACAGCCTGCTTAAGGGTGACGTCAGGGTTTTGGAAAGTATCAGTGCGAGGAGAATGCTGATAATCAGGACAATAATGCCCGCACCGAAAATCTGGGAGCGCAGTCTTTCGGTGCTTTTTAAAAAATCAGCGCTGGCATTCATGCCCAGAATGACAAAAGGTCCGTCCGGCAGGTGGATGGACATGAAAGCGGATTTATAGCGATTGCCTTCCGGATCGCTGAAAAGGGGAGAGATGACAATATCACCGCCTTCAGCTTGCTCGATTTCGGTAGTATGCAGCAGGATCGATTTGGCCGCGTTGTGCTGATCTCCGGCCGAGATGAGTAAGGTACCGTTCGACTTGAATAAGTAAATGGTATTTGCCAGGTAATTTACCCGTGCATCCTCGATAACGGTTCTTAATGAATCAGTTACGGAGATCAATTGCGGAAATTGATAAAGTACGGAGAGCAGGTTATAGTCCAATTCCTTGGCGAATTGTTTGAGATTATTTTCCAGGTACGAGGCTAACTGCTCTTCCAGGGCATAGCGTGTTTGCCAATAGACCGGGATTGAAATGGAAGCGATTACAAAGATAACCAGCAGCGCGGTGGCGAATGCAATTTTCCAGGCCAGTTTTTTCATTACATTAAACTTATACGGAAGAGATGGTAAATTTGTTCAAAATATGCCAAATCTCAGTTAAACCGGGAATCACTCAAAAGGAATTCCTTCAGAACTGAAAATTGGTTTTCCATCTTTATGGACGAGACCTTTTTGTTCAGAGATTTCCGGAGAGACTCAGGGATAGGGATGGATGTATTGATTTCAGCTTCCACGACTTCGGGAAATTTGGCGGGATGGGCCGTCTCAAGAAAGATACCCTGATCAACATCACCAAGCTCCTCAAAAAGGAATTTCAGTCCGAGATAACCGACGGCGCCGTGGGGATCCAGAATGTACTTGTGCTTTTCGTACACCTCGCGGATGGCCTCGCGCGTCTGTTGGTCGTTGAAACTGGCACCCATTAAATCCCCGCATAGCCGCGGCCAGCTGTAATCGTAGAGATTCTGGATTCGGGCGAAATTGCTGGGATTGCCTACATCCATGGCGTTGGAGATGGTCTGGACCGATGTCTTAGATTTGAAAACGCCTCTTTCAAGGTAGCATGGAACGACATCATTGACGTTCGTTGCCGCGATGAATTTATAGATCGGGAGCCCCATGCGTTTGGCCATCAAGCCGGCCGTGAGGTTTCCGAGATTACCGCTGGGAACCGAGAATACCACTTTCTTCTTTTCCGGATTTGGCAGCTGGGCATAGCCGTAGAAATAATAAAACGTTTGTGGTATGAGCCGCGAGATATTGATTGAATTGGCGGAGGTCAGCATCCTTTTATGGTTGACGTCATTATCGATAAGTGCCTGCTTCACAAGCTGTTGGCAGTCATCGAAAGTACCCGTAACCTCGATGGCAATGATGTTTTCTCCTAGAGTCGCTATCTGTTTTTCCTGGATCCGACTTACCTTTCCGGATGGATAGAGGACCACGACATTGATGCCCGGAATCCGGAAAAAACCGTTGGCAACGGCACTGCCCGTATCCCCGGAAGTCGCGACAAGGATGTTTAATTTTCTATCGGAGTCCTTGATAAAATAGGCCATCAAGTGCGACATGAAACGCGCACCGAAATCTTTGAACGCTAGGGTGGGGCCATGGAATAATTCGAGCACGTAGGTCTTCTCGGCAATTTTCACAAGCGGAGCATCGAAATTGATAGCGGATTCAACCATCCGGCGAATTTCGGTTTCCGGTACATCGTCACCTAAAAGACTTTTACCGATTTCGAAGGAAATTTCCGGAAGCGTCATCCCGGAGAGATCAAGGAAAAATTGCAGTGGCAGTCTTGGGAATTCCAGCGGCATATAGAGACCGTTGTCCAGTGGCATACCCTGAAGTACCGCCTCTCGCAGGGTGATCAACTCGTTGGGATCTTTGGTGCTGTACAATCTCATAGAATATCTTCGCTTAAAATTTTCGGACCATCAGGATTCAATCGTGAGATATAAATTTGACAATTTCTCTTATGGGCATCATATACATACTTCATACGATCTGCGATAATTTCGGCATCATTTTGATTTGTGCAAAGAGCAAAAATAGTGGGTCCCGATCCGGATATACTGCAACCGATCGCCCCTGCCTCGAGGGCGGTGTGCTTGACCTCATAGAAGTAGGGGATTAATGGTGCCCGCACCGGTTCTACGATATGATCTTCCATCGCCCGGCGCAACAAGTCTAAATCGCTTCTGAATAATCCTGCAATGAGTCCCGCCGTGTTGCCCCATTGGGCTACGGCCGTTTTCAGATCTACGTTTACAGGTAAAATTTTGCGTGCATATTCAGTACGAATTTCGATATCAGGATGAAGGAGACAGCAATACAATCCGTCCGGAACCGGGATTTGGATCACATCCAGCGGATCGTAACTACGGATGAGTGTAAAACCACCGAACAACGCCGGGGCGACATTATCGGCGTGTGCCGTCCCGCAGGCAGATTTCTCAGCCAGCAACGCAATTGGAAGTAGTTCTTCTTTGGTCAGAATATCATCGAAAAGCCGGTTGATAGCGACCAGGGCGGCAACGGCGCTGGCGGCGCTGGAACCCATGCCGCTGCCGAGCGGCATATTTTTATACAATTCGATGCTGATTCCCTGCTGCGAGTGAATTTTCCGCAGATATTCAAGAACGACTACACCAGCCGTGTTCGCTTCAGCGTTGCGTGGAAGTCGTCCTTCGTCACCTTCAATCCGGCTTATGATCACCTCTGAATCGGCCGACGGCGTGATTCGGACATGATCGCCCGGTTCATCGAGTGCGAATCCGAAAACATCGAAGCCGCAACCGACATTGGCGACAGTGGCAGGAGCGAATACCTCAACGAATTTCATCATATCGGCAACAGGTCTTTTTTATACATTAACTCGGCATTCAATAAAGCCCCGCCGGCCGCGCCACGGACGGTATTGTGACTTAAAATCGTGAACTTATAATCGAAAATAGGGCAGTCGCGCAATCGGCCGATATGCAATGCCATACCCTTATCGCGATCCCGATGCAATTTCGGTTGAGGATAATTCTTTTCATGGTAATAATAGATCGGTCGCGCCGGCGCCATCGGCAACGACAACTCCTGGGGAACTCCCTTGAAGTTTTGCCAGGCTTCAATCATCTCGTCTTTACCGGGTTTGTTTTTAAGTTTGACTGCGACACTTTCGAGATGACCGTCTATGACGGCTACACGATTACATTGGGCGCTGATTCGAAAATCGGCGTTTTGGAAACGATCGCCCTGAATTTTGCCCAAAATCTTCAATGGCTCCGTTTCCATCTTTTCCTCTTCACCGCCGATAAACGGCACCACATTATCGATGATGTCCAGCGAAGACACCCCGGGATAGCCGGCACCCGACAGCGCCTGTAAAGTGACTGCATAGACGGCTTCAATCCCGAATTTATCCTGCAGCGGTTTGAGAGCCATGGCCAGTCCAATTGTCGAGCAGTTTGGATTGGTGACGATCTGACCAGCGTACGTTTGTCGAGCAAGGATCGCCAGATGATCCGGATTGATCTCCGGAATCAATAAAGGAACATCGTCATCGAACCGGTGATTTCTGGAATTGGAAATGACCGAGTAGCCTGCTTTGGCGAAGTCTTCTTCAATCTTGCCGGCGACACTCGCATCCAGCCCGCTGAAAACGATTTTACAGGGCAGGTCAGGCTTACAGAGCTGCACCATCATTTCGGCCTCCGCAGAGGGCAGGGGAGTGGACATGAACCAATTTACGCATTCTCCGTAGCGCTTACCGGCCGACCGCTCGGAGGCTGCCAGGGATTGAATCTCGAACCAGGGGTGATTGGCGAGTAACTGGATAAATTTTTGGCCGACACTTCCGGTCGCACCCAATATTCCGACAGGTATCTTCATAAGTATTCTCCGACTATTTTTCACTCTTAACAATATGCAAAATATCCGCAAACACACCCGCGGCTGTTACGCCTGCCCCGGCGCCGGGGCCTTTGATTACCAGAGGGGTTTCCCGATATCGTGCGCTACTGATAGCGATGATATTGTCGCTATTGCTCAGTTTATAAAACGGATGTTTGACGGCAATTTGTTTTAGCGCCACTCTTGCCTGGCCGTTTTCATATTCGGCGATATAACGCAGAACCCGGTTATTTTGACGGGCGGTTTGCAGGGTGGCTGCGAAATTTTCGTCATATTTTCTTAGTTTATCAAAAAAAGCCTCGACATTTTCAGCCTCGAAGACTTCAGCGGGCAATATCGGCTGAATCGGGATTTCTTCCAACTCGATCGCATGGCCCAATTCACGAACCAGAATCAGAATTTTACGGGCCACATCCAGACCGCTGAGGTCGATGCGCGGATCCGGTTCGGTAAATCCCTTTTCACGAGCCTCGCGCACAACATCTGAGAATGGGCATGAGCCATCGAACGTGTTGAAAATATAGCTGAAAGTTCCAGAGAGGACAGCTTCGATTTTCGTGATAGTATCACCCGTGACCAGGAGGTCTTTCAATGTGTTGATAACCGGTAAACCCGCCCCGACATTGGTCTCATAACGGAATCCGACACGGTGCCGCTCCCTTAATTGCCGAAGCAGACCGTAGGTTTTCATCGAACCGGAATTGGCGATCTTATTCGCTGTAACTACGGAAACTCCCCGCTCAAAAAGATCCGCATATATTTCCGGGATTTCAGGGCTGGCGGTACAGTCGATGAAAACACAATTGGGAAGGCGCAGGTGTTCGATATGCTCCACCAGGCTTTGCGGATCGGATTTTAGCGATGAGTTTTGGAGAACTGCCTGCCAGTCGGCATTTTCGATGCCGTCCTTTTCGAAGACCATATGGTCCACATCGGCCAGCCCAACGATTTTCAAATCGACGTGTTCGTCATTTAGAATTCTTTCGCGGGCGCTATAAATTTGGTTGAGCAATTCCGATCCGATCAAGCCGGTGCCGGCCAGAATCAGATGGGCGGTTATTGTCGGGCCGTGAAAAAATGCCGAATGGATCACGTTCAGGGCCTTAACCTGGTCTTTACGCGAAACGACGGTGGAGATATTCAGTTCGGATGAACCCTGGGCAATAGCGACAACATTGACGCCATTATCGCCGAGACTCTTGAACAAACGGCCGGAGATGCCCGGCGTTTTGCGCATATTCTCGCCGACTACGGCGATGATGGTCACATCATCCTCTACTTTAACTTCATCGACGAGATGGGCCTTGATTTCCAGCTCAAACTCTGCTTCGATCCGGCGCTTGGCTTTCTTGGCGACATCGGCCGTAACGACAAAACAGATGGAGTGTTCGGAAGAGGCCTGGGAAATCAGAATCACGCTGATATTCTCTTTTGCCAGACAGCTGAAAAGCCGGGAAGATATTCCCGAGACACCGACCATACCGCTGCCTTGCAGGGTAAGCAGTGAAACATCGCTGATCGAGGTGATTCCTTTGATGGGATGATGGAAATGGTTGGCCTTGCTCTTGATCAGCGTACCTTCGAATTCTGGATGAAAGGTATTGAGAATCCGGATCGGTATCTGCTTCTCAAGGGCTGGTTGAATCGTCGGTGAATGCAGCACTTTGGCGCCGAAATGTGAAAGCTCCATGGCCTCTTCGTAACTCAGACCTTTCAAGGAAAAGGCGGCCGGAACGGAGGAAGGATTGGCGGTCATCACGCCATCGACATCGGTCCAGATCTGGATTTCGTCGGCATCAAGGGCAGCTCCCATAATAGAAGCCGTGAAATCCGACCCGCCCCGCCCAAGAGTAGTTGTAACTCCTTCGACGGTGGCGGCGATGAAACCGGTCATGAATTTAATCCCCGGATTTTTTCGATAATACTCCTTGACCCTCTGCTGCGTCATCTTAAAGTCGACTTTCGCCGCTCCGAAATTATCATTGGTGACGATGAACTGTCGACTATCGAGATACTGGATGTCCATTCCTAGAGTGCGGGCATATTCGCTAATGATGTAGGTCGAAAACCTCTCGCCGAAACTTGAGATCAAATCGAGAGAGCGCTGCGATAATTCTTTCAATAAATAGACACCGTGGGCGATTTCCTCCAGTTCATGCATCAAATCTTCCACGTATTGCCGGATATCGGATTGCTGCTCCGGAGTGAACAAAAATTGGAGATAATCCTCGTGTTTCGCCTCGACCGATTCCAGGTGCTGTTTGTAACTAACGTCCTTATTATGAGCGAGATGGCCGATTATTATCAAGGTATCCGTTACGCCGGAGAAGGCCGAATATACAACCGTTATATCAGCATCCGATTTTATCTGTTTTTGGATTAACTTGATGATTGGCGGAATATTCCTGGGTTTACCGACCGAACTACCGCCAAACTTTAAAACTTTCATTGTACCCTTTATTTACTCCGAATTGTTTATAAACTTAAGTATAAAAAACAATATATAATTTTGCTACCCGGTTCGAGCACAAATCAACAAGTAGCAATTTTAAGGTCTTTTATGATAAGAGGAAATTAAAATTTGACGAATTCCGAAAAAAAACGAACTGCTTTTTTACCATTTCGACTTTTTAGAATTGGGAAGTGCGAAATTGGGGATTGGAATTATCTCATCTTAAGAAAATAGTCGCAAGCAGCCAGGGCAGCCTTGGCGCCATCTCCCGCAGCCGTGATGATCTGTTTGAATGGCACAGAAGTGACATCGCCGGCTGCGAAGATGCCGGCTTGATTGGTTTGGCAGGAACAATCGATCATTATTTCATTCCATCGGTTGATCTGGAGCAGGTCTTTTACAAATACCGTATTCGGTATCCAGCCGATTTCTACAAAAACACCTTCACATTCAATTATCTTTTGCGTCTGATTCACTCTATCCTTTACACGTGTCGATTCAACATATTCGCTTCCGAGAATCTCGACGACTTCATGGTTAAGGAGTGTTTTATAATTCTGAAATTCCTGTAAACGTTCAATCAAAATCTGATCGGCTTTCAATGTGTCGGAACGCTGGATTAAAGTTACATAATCGGCAATTCTGGCCAGGTCGATGGCTGCTTCCACGCCGGAATTTCCGCCACCCACGACCACAACTTTACGGTTGCGGTACAGCGGTGTATCGCAGGTTGCGCAGTATGCGACTCCGCGACCCATAAATTCGCTCTCGCCGGGTACTTCCAGCCAACGCGGCGATTTTCCCGTAGCAACGATAATCGTCTTCCCCTGGAATACGGAACCGTCATCGAGTGAAATTTCCTTTACACGTCCCTGGCGGATAGCCGTTACGGATACATTCTCCCGATAACCGATCTCGAACTGCTTGATCTGTTCGTGAAATTTTTTTACCAATTCGAGTCCCTCGATGTATTTATAACCCATATAGTTTTCCACACTGGCGGTGATGGCTACCTGTCCGCCGACATCTTTGGTAATCATGGCCGTCTTTGCGCCCTTACGCATACAATAGACGGCGGCAGTCATGGCCGCAGGACCGCCACCGAGAATAATGACATCATAGACCGTATTCTCATTGAGTTCAACGGCTTTATTTTCTTCCTTTAAACCTGAGAGATTGAAATTGAGGTTCATTTCCATGGCGCAGTCCTCCGATGCAATATTTCACGTTGTCGCCGTACATGTACACCTACATTCCATCCGCTTTTACGGCTTTAATTAAAGAATTTTATTGTTCAGGCGCAATTCACATTGTTTCAGTTTCCGGACAAACGGGGGCAAACGAAGCCGGTCGTATCAAAATTTTATTTTTCCCATGAAAGACCCTTTCTTTTACTCGAAAATTTAACTTAATTTAATTAAGTTACACGAAATTGCGAGGTGTTGATGCTGATTGGAATCCGGAGAGAAGATAAAAATCAATGGGAGGGAAGAGTTCCTCTCATACCCCAACATATAAAAGAATTATCCCGAAAATCAGGCCTTCGATTTTATGTTCAACCGTCAGATGTTCGGGCTTTTTCGGCACAAGAATTCCGCCAGGCGGGAGCAGAGATCCGGGAAGACCTGAGCGCCTGTCCGGTGATATGTGCCGTGAAAGAGATTCCTGTCGATTATTTTCTACCGGAGCGGACATATCTATTTTTTTCGCATACAATTAAGGGGCAGATGAATAATATGCCCATGCTGAAGAAAATGATGGAATTGGAAGATACGCTCATTGATTATGAGAAGATCGTCGATGAAAAGGGCAAACGGCTTGTATTTTTCGGACGTTTTGCCGGTATTGCCGGGATGATCGACAGTTTCTGGACTCTCGGCCGGCGACTGGATTCCGAAGGTCGCCCCACCATATTCAGCGAATGCAAACAGGCCTTGCATTACAAAAGTATACCAGAGGTCATCGGACAATATCAGGAAATCGGCCAACGGATTGCATCCCAGGGAATCTCCGGTGTCGATGCCCCGCTTATCTTCGGTTTTGCCGGTTACGGTAATGTATCGCGCGGCGCTCAGGAAATCTTCGACCTTTTACCGTTCGAAGAACTTCGACCTGAAGAATTAGCTGATTTTTACCGCAAAGCCCTTTTTTCGACAAAGAAGCTGTACAAAGTTATTTTCAGAGAAGAACACCTGGCGAAGCCGAAATCAGCGGGAATGGTATTCAAACTTCAGGACTATTATGACAATCCGCAGAATTACGAATCGCGTTTCGAGGAATATTTGCCATACCTGTCTGTATTGATCAACGCGATTTACTGGGACAAGAAATATCCGCGCCTCGTTACCCGCAAATATCTCAGCGAAGCCTACCAAACCGGGGGTGGATTGCCCATTAAGGTGATCGGGGACATCACCTGCGATAAGGGCGGTTCGATTGAATGTAATCTGGAATGCACGGATTCCGGCAATCCGGTCTACGTCTATGAACCGCTGACAGGCAGGAAAATTTACGGTGTGGAAGGACACGGGCCGGTGATTCTGGCGGTCGATAACCTGCCGTGTGAACTGCCGCGTGAATCATCGACAATGTTCAGTGAAGTACTCAAGAACTTTATCGTTCTGCTGGCGTCGACTGATTTTTCGGTCGGATTTGAAGAAAATCGCATGCCGCCCGAATTGAAGAATGCCACGGTTCTTTATAAAGGCCAATTGACACCGAAATATCGGTACCTGGAAAAATATCTGGCTAAACCGGGTTTATAAGAATCTGTACTTAATTGATCCTGACTAAAATTGAAACCTTTTATGGATTAGGCAATATCAGCGACGGTATTTTACTTAACTAAACAGGGGAATTGATATGAAAAATGTATTGGTTTTAGGGGCCGGGCTTGTCTCCCGCCCATTGGTTCGATACCTTCTGGATGTTCCGGATTTTCAGGTAAAAGTCGCCACCCGAACAGTAAGCAAGGCGGAAAAAATCATCGATCGTCACCCGCGCGGCACGGCCCTGGCTTTGAATGTCAACAACACCGGGGAACTCCGCGATCTGGTTAAAGGCTGTGATCTCGCGATCAGTCTCTTGCCCTACACATTCCATGTCAAAGTTGCGGAAATGTGCATTGAATTCAAGAAAATGATGGTAACAACGTCCTATATCAGCGATGCCATGAAAGCCCTGGATGAGAAAGCCCGGCAGGCTGGGATTATCATTTTAAACGAGATTGGAGTCGATCCCGGTATCGATCACATGTCCGCCATGAGAATCATCCATCACGTCGAGAATACCGGCGGCAAGGTGCTCAGCTTTCGTTCGTACTGCGGCGGCTTACCCGCACCGGAGGCGAATACCAATCCGTTTGGCTATAAATTCAGCTGGAGCCCGCGCGGCGTTTTGATGGCCGGGCGAAATAACGCCAAATACATGAAGGAAGGCCAAATCATCGAAATCGAGGGCAAAAACCTGTTCAAGAATCACTGGCCGTTGAATATCGAAGGGGAGCCGCCCTTTGAAACCTACCCGAACCGCAATTCGCTGCCCTATCTGGAGATCTACGGATTAGAGCATGCCCGGACGATGTTCCGCGGAACAATCCGTAATATCGGCTGGTGCGATACGCTTTACTGCATTGTCAAATTGGGTCTGCTTTCGGATGAGGAGCGAACGGATTTCGCTGGTTTGACATACGCGCAACTGATGTGCAAAATGGTGAATGCGCCGGCGGGAAGGCCCGCGCAAGGAGCGGTTCGAAAATTTCTCGGTGACGACGCCAGTGACCAAGTAATGGATATGTTCGAATGGCTGGGGCTTTTTAGCGAAAAAGCGTTGCCCGCTGAAAATACCTTGCTGGATATTATGACGGCCACATTCCTGGAGAAAATGCCGTATGAAAATGGTGAACGCGATATGATCGTCCTGTATCATGATTTCCTGGCAGAATGGGCGGATCACAAAAAACGTATTACTTCCACGCTGGTGGATTACGGCATTCCCGGCGGGGATTCATCCATGGCCCGGACCGTCAGTTTACCAGCCGCGATTGCCACGAAATTGATTCTTCAGAACAAGATCAAAATCACCGGTGTGCATGCGCCGGTCGTACCGGAAATTTATGAACCGGTGCTGGATGAGTTGGAGAAGATGAATATCGTTTGCAAGGAACAAGAATATTCGGTTTGATGCCGGACAGCAATCGGATTTTGGAAGGGCAGGCTTTGGTCTGCCCTTTTCATTTTAGGACTATTTTCTTGCCTTCACAGTCAGGAATGTGTTAATTCAAACAAGAATGTCGAGGGAGAAGATGGAGAAGAAATTCATCAAGGACTTCAAGGAAAACGAATCCATTTCGAGCTATTTCGCGGTGTTTGAAAAAAATTCACGGCTTACCAAGACGGACAAGAATTATCTGGATATTACGCTCGGCGACCGGAGCGGGAAAATCAACGCCAAGATATGGGACAATGCGGACGATTTTCAGAACAAATTCGAGGTTGGCGATGCCGTCGCCGTCAAGGGCCAGATTGTCACTTACAATAATGAATTTCAGATCAATGTCAGCAACATCCGGCGGGTTCAGGCGGAGATGGACAAATTGTACGGTTTCGAACTTTCCGATATCATTCCGACGACAAGCAAGAACATCGACGAGATGTGGGAGCGCATTCAGGAGGCGATTGCCTCAATTGGAAACGACCATGTCCGCGAAGTGACAAAACGAATTTATACCAAATATGAAGACCGGATAAAAACCCATCCGGCTTCGATGATCCTGCATCATGCATTTCGCGGCGGGCTGCTGGAACACGTGTCTGAGATGACCGTGATTGCGGAGACTTTCTGCCGGGTCTACAGAAGCGTGGAACGCGATCTGGTGATAGCCGGGGTTCTCCTGCACGATATCGGCAAACTGGTAGAACTGGAGCCGGGTATCGCGACAACCTATACCGATGCCGGAAACCTGATCGGTCACCTGGTGTTGGGACGCGATCTGCTGCGGGATGAAATTCTGAAGATGGATGGCTTCCCGGATTTACTGCGCTTAAAACTGGAACACATCATTTTATCTCACCAGGGAAAATATGAATGGCAATCACCCCGGGAACCGGAATTTCCCGAGGCTCTCCTGGTGTATTATGCCGACGAAATCGATACCCGCATGCAGCAGATGAAGATGGCTATCGAGAGCGACAGTCAGGAAGGTGACTGGACCAGTCGCAATAACTATTTCCATCGGCCGATTTATAAGAATCCGTCAAAGTAAAATCACTTATTCTAATAATATTCATTTCTGATCAATCGAAAACGCCACTACCCATGAATAAACAAAACCGGACCAGGGATATCGCTTTCACCGGTATCTATATTGCTTTAATCATGGGCGTTGGGTATGCGTTGTTTCTGGTACCCCTGGAACTCGTGACAGCTATGGTTTTCATGGCGGGCGTACTGATGGGCCGGAAGCGGGGATTGCTCATCGGGCTGTTGGGCGAATTTTTGTACTCGGCCCTCAATCCCTTAGGGAGCGGCCTGCTCTATCCGACGGGGTTAGCCATGCAGGTACTGGCCATGGGTTTGATCGGGCTGTGCGGCGCATTCTTACGATCAACGGTATTAAGACCCCATTACAGGATTCTGGACTTCATACTCCTGGGCCTTTCGGGATTCGGCCTGACTTTGATTTTCGACGTGCTGGTTTCCATCGGTTTTTCCATCGCTGCCGGTTTCAACTGGCGGGCGATCGTAAGCGTGTTCACACTGGGTACTATTTTTCACGGAACGCGTTTACTGACGAATACGGTTATTTTCATGGCATTCGTACCGGTAACATCGAAAAGGGTCCGGGCCGCCATACCCTATTTCAGGGATAGAAAATAAATGCGATGAAAGTTTTGCGGACGAAACTAAATTTGCATATGAAAAAACGGGGCTTCCTGCCATTCATCGTTCTATTATGTATCGTTTCGAGAATTACGGCTGCCGATTCGCTGAAAACACAGCCTGTGGACAGGCTTGACTATTCTTATAACATTAACGACCGTTTGTTCGAGGCAGGTAATTATTTTGTGTTTTTATACGACGACTGGGGTTTCGATGGAGCAATAAATTACCTGGGTTTGCCCAACAACGTCATATCGATTCGGGAAAACCGGTTTCAAGTTGTGGACCCTTTGTTCGGTCAGGTGCCGATGGGGTGGCTCGGTACAGCTTATTCAGCGCTTGAATTTTCGGCAACAGGTCAGGGACTGGCATTTCAAAGTCGATTTACTAATGATGGGAAGATCAAATCACGCTTCGATTACGAACGGGGAGATTATAATTTTCTGAACTTCGGGATTTTCATGGCGGGTCAACTCAGCGACCGGGTGAAATGGAATTTCAGCGGCGAGCGATTCGGTTATGATGGACGCTTCGGGTTGTATACCTACAGCCAAACCCGAACGAATGAGACCCTGACGGAATCCTACCGGATGAATATTCAGAATGAATATGAGCGATGGCGATTGCTGACATCATTATCCTACCAGAAATATCGTCCCGGAGTTCTGGAAACCAGCGTTTCCGGTAACTATCCTGCCTGGCGTTTCAGCGGCGGTAAAACCGAAAGCCGGGTCGCGGTTTCCGTCTGTGTGGCGCAGGCCACACAGACGGATTCTCTGTTTATCGGCGTTTCCCTGGATGGCTTCATTTACCGGAATGATAATTCAAGTTTCGATCTGGATTATAACGGCGAAGCGAATCGAGTGGCCGTGAATCTGGCCAAGTACTTCAGCTGGCAAGATAAAACTCTTGAAATTTTATGCAATCCGTACTATCAGGCAATTTACGAGCAAAGCGGTTACGAATACAGCCAATCGGCGCTGGATTTGAATCTGAATCTTTCGCATCCGTTGGGAAGCTGCCGATTGAGCTACGGTGTCGGACTGTCTGATAATGAGTTTACAGTGGGAGCCGGGCTGCGACGTTCCCTGGGCGCAAGAATGACGGTGATTGCGCATTTATCCAGCGACTATTCCCGCTACCCGATGATTTATGATTATTATTTCAAAACAGTCAATCCGGCTGAGAAATTACCGAAAGGATTTCGATACAATCTGGCGCAATTCGCTACTCAATTCAATACCGAAAGGCTCAACTCCTTGACGGGAGTGTATTGGGCCCGGAGCGAGTTTTACATCCCCACTTACGATGCGGCCAAGGATTCTCTGCTATCCGTCGACCGGGAAACACTGAACAAATTTTACATCGTCGAGAATCTGGAGTACACGTTTCCGTGGAAGACAGTCATCAGGATGAATACGATTGCCTCGCTTCCCCAAAATAAGGACATCACACCGCAACTTCAGTTTTGGGGCAGGGCGATGCAGGTCCTGGACCTGTTTCGGGGCAATTTAAAATTGTACGCCGCGGCTGATGTTGTCTATCATAATGGCGCCGAAAATCTGGTATGGTTCGAAGGATTGCGTAATTTTGCCAGGACCGATGCCATTTACTTCACCAATCAGCGCCTGAGTGCTAACTGCCGGATCGGCGGGCATATCGGCAATTTTCATATTTTCTATGCAATTTACAATGCGGAAGGGCGCAGTTTTTCGTCAGTAGCTTTCATGCCTTATCGAAATCGTCTGAAGGTGCTCGGGATCGAGTGGTCTTTTCTGAATTAAGGACAAAAATGAGGTGATTGAAATGAATTGGTTAAAATATATGTTTCTATTGCTTTTGTGCTTCGCTTCCGGATTTGCCCAGAATTTGAATGAACGCACGATTCATTTAAAATCCGGTGAGCTCATTACCGGACAAATCGTTTCCGTTGATTCGTTGCGCGGCGATATCGAGATGCTCACCCACTATGGTTCCATTACGATCAAGGGCGAGGATATTCTCAAGGAAATCATCACGATTATTCTAAATAGTGGTGATAAACTGCGGGGTGAGATTGTCTACGAGGACGGCCAAAAAATACACTTGCAGACCCAATATGGAATGCTGTTTATAGAGAAACGCGACATCGGAAGTATCGATTTCGGTTTGCGAATGGATAACGAAAGTGTCTCCTCTCTGAATGAAAAATATACGATGGGGAGTGAACAGCAGGTCGATGTTTTTTATGATCCTACGGGGTACACGCTCGGCAAGGGGACGCTGTATGTCAGCGGGCTTTCCTGGGGATTCGGAATTACGGATAAATTTCAGATGACCTCAAAGTGGTCCGGCTATTTCACCGGGGATTTCAATGTCCGCCCGAAATTTCAAATTCTGCGGATTGGCAATCTGGAAAAGCAACATCTGGTTGCCGTCGGCGGTCACTTCCATACGCGCTATGCGCCGGATAAATATGAATGGCAGCAGAGCAAGTATCCGTTCGAGGTCGGGCAATACGATTGGAGCAGGACGGAATCCTGGGTATCGCAGGGAGACAGTATTGATCTTTACCACGGTCAGTTTGTAAGAATCGGGTCGGATGTAAAGATTGGTGAAGGCAATCGCCGCTACGATAGCCAATCGAAATTCGTGACAGACGGATGGCTTGAAGAGACCGGCTGGCATTACGCAAATTATTATGAGGTGTTCGCCGTCTATACCTATACCAAAGCGAGGGAAGGGAATAGCGGCCGTATTTCGCATTCTTTCGGCGCTTACCTCAGTAAATTCGAGGATTACAATAAACTCATGTACCGGCTGTATTATGCCGGTGCCGTGGATATCAAGAAGAATTTGATTTTTAACTATGAATTATTTTACGATCCATGGTATATTGAATGGTGGAAGCGCTCGGATTTTATTTTCAATGGTGAAGACCTTGAACTTAGTGTGGCAAAGCCGGATAAAGAGTATACATCACCCCTTCACTTCGATATTGGGTTTATATATTCCTTCTCAGACTGGTTACGCGTCGGACTCCATTTTCAACCTTATATCGCCGGAATCTACCTGAAATTCTAGGGAAAATCGGAGAAATGTATTCGGAAATGTATGACATTGATCAAGTTATCCGGCTGAGAGAATTCGTATTTTCAATTGAAAATGAACTTAGATGAAGATATATTTATGGTTCATCCCCCAAATGCGTACCAAGGCGTATATTAGAGGGTAAAAA
>CAZPRY010000060.1:0-21748 GCA_964589175.1 uncultured bacterium | reverse complement strand
ATTCATCCTGAATTCGAATAAATTCCTTTACCTGCTCGTCGCTGAACTGGAGTTCGGTTTTCAGAAAAATGGTTGTTGCTCTGACCTTATCATCCATTTGGCCCGGTAAAGGGTGTTTAATTGGATGATAACGCCGGATCAGGATTGTAGTGATTGAGGAAATATTGATAATCACGAGCAATACGATGGCGAAAGTTGTAAGCCGTTTCTTTGTGAAATAATTCATGATTAATTGGTTTCCGCATTAAAATAATTTGGGACACTTGGCACGGACAATCCATAAGTCTCGATCAGAGTTTCAAGGTTGGCGTCAACAGTGGTTGCCTGCTCTTCAAGGCCGAAAAAAACGCCAATAAATATACCTGCCGATACTACTGCCGGAGTAATGGCGTGACGCAGTACGTTCCATATCGGTTTCGCCTGTACTGTCGCTGCCTCTGATTCTTTTTTCTCCAGACGGTAGCTCAGACGGTCATAAAAACCGTAGCGCGCCTGGATTTTGGGGAAATCGTCAAGAAGATCCATAGTCTTTTGAATTTCTGACTCGATGTTTAGGTTTTTATTCTTCATGGTTTTCCTGTCACTGCATATCTTTGACAATTCTAAATTAATTTTCTTTCGGCGTATTTTCACTTTTTTTATAAAAATTCCTGATTTTTTTCTGAAGGTTAACCTTCCCGCGATTGATCAATGCTGTAACTGCCGACAGGCTGAGGCCCATAATATTCGCCACTTCCTGGTAACTGAGATCTTCATATTTGTTCAGCGTAATCGCGATTTTCTGATTATCCGGCAGACTTTTCAGTGCTTTTTGCAGCACTCCCCGTCGTTCGTTTTTTTCAAGTCCGGATTCCGGTGTATCTGTTACCGCCGGTATCTCTTTTTCCCGGTGGTCCATTACAATGGCTTCCAGGCTTTGGATTATACGCCGGCGCTTTTGAACTTTAATATGATTCAGGGACTTATTGACGGCAATACGATACAACCAGGTGGAAATATTCGAGTCACCACGAAATTTGTTGATTGACTGATAGGCTTCAATAAAAACATTTTGAGCAATGTCTTCAGCGTCCTGACGGTTTTCTAAAAAGCCAAAACAGGTGTTGACAATCCGGTCCTGGTTCTCATCCACGAGCCGCCGGAATGCTGCCGGATCACCGGTTTTTAATTGCTCTATAAAATTCAGATTGTTCATTACCTGTTATCAAAATTGATTAAATTCGGGCCCACTTTCTATTTTAACGATTGATGAATTGCTGCCGCGTAAACCGATAATCCCTTTTTTACACAACCCGCAAGATAATTGGCGGTTTCGCCGGTGCCGGTACAGACATCCAGCCAGGGCGTACCATCTTGGCGGATACCGATTTTGACGGCTCTTTTGCGCCAGAGAATGTCAAAACCGAAAGTTAATATATGATTGACCAGCTCGTAGATTTTAGGGACTTCGACGAATATATTCTGTATTCCTTGATTCATAATCTTACTTTCGGAGTGTAAATTATTTTACTTGTTACAGGAAAACCAGATTTAATTCGATTGTTCAAGTTTGATAATTAGAAATAAATGTTTATCCCTGCATAATTATGCGACAAAACTGACGGTTGTGTGTCCGCTGGGGAGTGAGTGATATCGGTTATCGGTCATGTGAAATGGTGAAAATAAGACCGGCGAAGCGCTGGCATATGGACGTTTTCGCCCAAAAAGAACCTTTCCAACCCCGGTGATCGCGCCGGAAAACATGTATGCCTCAACTGCATTCAAGCCGGCCGTTCTGATAGCCGGTTTCTTAGTGATTAATCCAAGAGTGTAGACGCTTCCCGCGAGGTAGAGGCTGTATTCATTGCCATGAATTTTATCGACATTGAATATGACATCATTGAATGGATTTTGATTTTTCAGTGCCAATTTTTGAATATGTTTATCAACGGTAAACAGCAGGGCTGTGCCTCCAGCCGTCAGACCGAGGCGTATCCAATCCTTACGCTCGAAACGAAGCGGAGCGCTTACGAGTCCCAAGCCGCAATTCCATGCCTGCGGGAAATCGTTTACCAGGAAACAGCCCGCCTCCGCGAGCGCAGAGTTTATGAAGAACAGGTGCACCAGCAACACGATAAGCAATGCACTCTTGTTCCGTTTTCTTCGTCTCGGATTTGTCATTGTTGCTGAAAAGATCATCCTTTTATCCCTGGTTACTTTAAGTTACCTGCGTATTTCCGGGTATTCCGAAGCAGCCCGCTTACCGCAAATTCAGAAAAAGAATGGGCAAAAAAGATGCCGACATTCGAAATCCGTTTAGGGGATCGTTTCTAATAATCGGTGAAACGTAAGGCTACTTTAGAAGTGTGAATAGTTGGGTTCGACGCTGTTCTCTGAATTGCACTGTGAACAGATAAATACCCGATGGCGTTGTACTTCCCCAATCCGTCAGCCCGTTCCAGTAGAAATGATACTCTCCGGGGGCAATGCTCTTATCGCCGTGATAAATCATCTCCCCCAACAGATTATAGATCTGAATTTGGATCAGTCCCGCGTGGTTCACATCATCGATACGAATCGGAAAGATCGTCCCGGGATTGGCCGGGTTGGGGTAGTTGGGCAGCAGGGTGAAATCGCCCGGCAGCGGCACATCGGGGGTAACCGCACTCTGTGGAACGAATACAGCTTCGATTGCGCCCCACAGTTCCGTACAGCCGTCATCGTAACCAAGCGCCCACATGCCGACGCCCTGCAGGTTTTTCGATTTGGCGAACTGGTACTTGAGCGCCAGGCTCGTGCTGTCGTCGTACCAGCACTGGCGCCAATCGATACTCTGATAGCGGTACCAGGGCGTCCTGGAATCGTTGTGCCAGCGTTTGCCGACCTGTCTGGCGCGGTTTTCGGCCGAGGCGAATAGTCTGGAACTGCCGGTGCTCTTGGTGGCTGCTCCGGCCTGTTCCGAAACCGTCGGCCAATCGATCCCGTAATAGGGAAGGCCGAGGATGATTTTCGTGGAATTCCCGAAGGTCTTGGCCAGATAGTCGGTAACGGTGGAGGTGATATTATAGGAGCCGCCGATGAGCGGCGCCACAGGACCGGCGGTGCCTGAACCGCTCCAATGATAATTATAACCCATGATAAACAGGGCGTCGCAGATCTCGGATAGTTGGCGGTAATCCCAGGCATTGCTCCAGTCGACGGCGGGAGTTGCCATGGAGATATGGGCGTTCGGAATCTGGGCGCGGAAAGTGTCCGCGAGTTCCTGCATGAATTTCACCAGGTTGCCGCGCTGGGACGACGGCAGGCTCTCGAAGTCGATGTTGATGCCGTCCCCGTCCCCGGCTTTCACTCGGGCCACGAGCTTATTGACGCAGTTCGTGCGATTGGCGGCGCTGGAAAGCAGGGACTGTAAATCGGACGATCCGAAGAGAGTTGCGACCAGCACGATCCGGACGCCGTTGTTGTGCGCCTTGCGGACCAGGGCCGCATTCGGCCAGTGATGCGACGTGGAAATGTCGCCGTTGGTTTCGATTTCCGCACTGAAGTAGGCCAGAGTAGTCAGCAGATCATAACGGAAATTCACGTAGGAATCAAATTTCCAGTAAGGCAGGTAGCCGAAAACCTCATGGCTGACCTGCGGGATCGTGGATTTGGAAAGCGCCGGAGCAAGGCCTGTTTCAGGTAGTTTTTTCGTAGAAATGGGATCGTTTTGATGTTCGAGCGATTCGATTTCGTGAATGCCCGGGTGAGGCCC
Source organism: uncultured bacterium (assembly GCA_964589175.1). Taxonomy (GTDB): domain Bacteria; phylum Fidelibacterota; class UBA2242; order UBA2242; family UBA2242; genus CAZPRY01. Next base: position 18,015 of record CAZPRY010000060.1, on the reverse strand, counting down.
GAATACTTCGGCCGGTTGAGCGAAAGACGAATTCATAAGGGTGAGAATCGCGAAAAAACCGGAGACAAAAATGCCGAGTGCCTTCTTCAAGATCTTACCTCTCAGTGTGGAAAATCGATACTCTTTGATGCGCCCGGTCAGGGCGGGTTCTTTTTGGACCGGCGTAGTTTACGAAAGCGGAGAGATCAATGAAAGCTTCCTGATACCGGTTTCTTTTTTCTGCGCTGGTCCGGCGAGGTCGTCAGGGCGATGACAAAGCCGGAAATGGCGAGCATCATTCCAAGGATGAAATCGAAATTGATCCGGGCGATTTCGGCATATTGGATCGACTGGGCCCAGTCTTTGAGCATCAAAATACTGAGCAGGGCCAGAAAGCCAATCAACAATAACTTTAGCTTATTCGTAGCCGGGTGAAAGCAGAGCATCAGGGCTGTAAAGATAATGATGATGATTCGGATGGCCGGGAAATGGAGAATCGTGTAGGCGGCGGATTGCAGAAAGAGATTCAGCGACGGGAAGGCGATCTTGAACTTGTCCTTTTCAAGGCTAAAGGTCTCTTCTTCCATGGCACCCATCAAAGGGATGCTGTCGGCTATAGCCCAGACGTGTAGAAAGTTGGCCGCCAGGCGCGCGTTCGGATAGCCGCGCGAACGCATGATACTGACCGCCAGAATAGCCTGGCCGTCGCAATCCTCGGCTTTTTTCTGCCAGGTTTCCTGCGCCGTCGGCCAGTAATCGCTGTTGAGCCAGTTATCCCAGTCATTCTTGTAGGGGATGTGTTTGTAGACATACCACTGAATCACCTTCAGTTCGCGTTCGGGAGATTTATCATCCTGCAGCAGCGAATCGATTGCGCTGTTGATTTGCGCGATGCCGTCGAAATCGGTCTGGATCAAGGCTTCCGTATTGCGATAGTGACCGACCTGTTTGATGAAAAGCAGCGGGTTGGGAAAGTTGGTGAAGAAGAGGACCAGCAGGAAGAGGGAAAGTTTGAACAAGAGTTGGGGCACAGGTCGACGATTTCCCAACCGGTCCCAGGCTTTACGGATAAAGCGCATGAGTTTCATGGATGCAAAATACGCAAAATCACGGAAAGGTGGGAACGAAATCTGTTGCGGGGTTGAGTCAGAATAGGTAATATCAGCCAATTAACTGATTCGCTCGAAACAGGATTCGGCGAGACGCCAAACTGGAGGAAAGACAATGGCTAATTTAGAGGTTGATTTCCTGGGAATGCATTTCCCGAATCCTTTTATGCTCGCTTCCGGACCTCCGACGCGTACCGCGGCGATGATTCGCCGGGCGTTCGATGCCGGATGGGGCGGCGCGGTCACCAAGACCATTCTCTTTCAGCCGTCACCCGATCGTCGGCCGCGCCTCAAGGCACACCGCAACGAAGGACGCAATATCGGAATGGAAAATATCGAGGTTTTGTCCCAGTTGAGCGTGGAGCAATGGCAAAACGATCTGGCGGAACTCAAGGCGGCTTATCCGGAACGGCCGGTCTGGGCCAGCCTGGGAGCCTCGGAAAAGAGCGAATGGATTCGCCTGACCGAGATGATCCAGGAGACGAGTATCGATGCCCTGGAGCTGAATGTCTCCTGCCCGCACGGTATGCCCGGCCGTGGAATGGGCGCTTTTATCGGCCAGAATGCCGAATTGACCGGGCAGGTGGTTGCCTGGGTCAAAGGAGTCGCCAAAATACCTGTGATCGTGAAACTGACGCCGAATGTAACCGACATCGCCTTCGTTGCCAAAGCCGCCCAGAACAGCGGAGCGGATGGGCTCTGCGCCTCAAACTCCGTTGCCAGTCTGAACGGCATCGATCTCGATACCCTGGATCCGACGCCTTCCGTTGGCGGTTTCTCGATCTATGGCGGCTATTCCGGGCCGGGTATCAAACCGATTGCGCTGCGTTGTGTCGCTAAAATCGCCAAGGCGACGGGCTTGCCGGTTTCGGGATTAGGTGGAATCGACGAATGGGCTGATACGGTTGAATTTTTCGCCGTCGGAGCGGTCACGGTGCAGGTTTGCACGACCGTGATGTGGCGCGGTTACGGTTTTATTAACGACCTGAAAGCCGGACTGAATGGGTATTTGGATAAAAAAGGGTATCCTGACATTCGCAGCATTCTCGGTGTTGCGCTGCCGAAGATCGTCGATTTTCCCAGTCTGCCGCTGAACTCGCGGGTTCAGGCCCAGGTGGATGAGAGCTGCAACGGTTGTCTGAAATGCGTGACGTCCTGCAACGACGCCGGCTTTCAGGCAATTCGCGGCACAAAGGGTAAGAAAGTGACGATCGATTCGGACAAATGTGATGGCTGCGGTTTGTGTGAAATGGTTTGCCCGCTGAACAGCATAACGATGGTCGCCCTTTAGAGGAAACTCTATTCAATCAATGGCCCTTGCAAGTTTCGACCGGGTAGCCCAACTTTTATACCGAACGGTACCGCTAACAACGGTGAAAATGCCAGGCAATTGACAAATACCATTTTCCCTGTAAATGGATCGCCCGGGGATGTATAATGACAATTAAAGCGAAGTTGGATGAACTCAGCCGCGAGTGGGATCCCTTCACGACCGGTGAAGAGATTGCGAACAGCGTTACCCATGGGATAGGTTTTCTGCTGGGTGTCGCCGGGCTGGTGCTACTAATCATAAAAGCCGTAATTCACGGCACGGCCTGGCATGTCGTCGGTTTTACGATTTACGGCAGCATGCTGGTTTTTATGTACCTGTTTTCCACGCTTTACCATTGCCTGCCGGGAGAAGGCGCTAAGAATGTCTTCGAGCGTTTCGATCATGCCGGTATCTTTCTGATGATCGCCGGTACGTATACGGCTATCACGCTCACGAATCTGCGGGGGTCGTGGGGTTGGACGATTTTCGGGATCATCTGGGGACTGGCAATTATCGGCATCGTATTGAAGTCGATTTTTATTGCGCGCTTTCCCAATCTGATCGTCGCCCTGTACGTCGGAATGGGCTGGCTCTTCATCATCGCTTTCCGGCAGATGGCGGCGCATCTGCCCCCGATCAGCCTGCAATTACTGATCATCGGCAATGCTTTTTATTCGCTGGGTATCATCTATTACCTGTGGCGTGGATTGCCCTTCAGCCACGCCATCTGGCATCTCTTCGTACTAAGCGGGAGCATCTTTCACTATTTCTCCATCTACCTGATCCTCTGAAGAAGCGCCGCAGTCGCTCCCCTTGTTCCCGGATTAAAACGGCCAGTTCCATTTTCAGGTAATAAAATCATTGCGTCATAGCGCGAAAACGGGTATCATTAAGGTAACGCATAAAAGTAAAATTCCATCCGAACCGACCGAGACGGCAAGATTTTCATAAAAACGAAAAACAGGTGGGGAAGAATATGGGCAAGCAGAATAGGCTAAAAAAGGAGCTGGGAACCCTGGCGGTCTTCAGTATCGCCAGCGGTGCCATGATCAGTTCGGGTCTGTTTATTCTGCCGGCGCTGATCTTCGAGATGGCTGGACCGTCGATAATTCTGGTCTACCTGTTCGCAGCCATCCTGATGATTCCGGCGATGTTGTCCCAAGCCGAATTAGCAACCGCCATGCCGAAGTCGGGCGGCACCTACTTTTTTATATACCGCAGCTTCGGCGCCCTTTTCGGCACTTTCGCGGGATTCGCCAACTGGTTTTCATTGAGTCTGAAAAGTGCTTTCGCCCTGCTCGGTATCGGGATTTTTATCGAGCCGCTGCTGCACTCCTATTCGCCGGGAATGATGAAGCTGATTGCCGTGGTTTGCACCGTGATCTTCACCGGAATTAATATCCTGGGCGTAAAGGAGAGCGCCAAACTCCAGGTGTTGCTGGTAACCGGCCTGGTGGCTATCCTGATTTTCTATGTCACGATCGGTCTGGGATTTATCGATGTACACCGTTATATCCCCTTTCGGCCGCATGGCTGGCTGCCGGTATTCAGTGCGATGGGGATGGTCTTCGTCTCCTTCGGCGGTCTTACCAAAATCGCGTCGGTAGCCGAGGAAATTCGTGATCCACGCCGCACGATTGTACGCGGTATGTTTTCGGCTTTGCTCGTGGTGACGATCTTGTATGTTATGGTCGTTTTCGTCACGACAGGGCTGCTGGACAGCGATGAATTCCGCCGGACGCTGATTCCTGTTTCCCTGGCTGCCGCCAAATTTGGCGGCCGGCCGGCCATGGTACTGCTGGCGGTGGCGGCCATGATTGCCTTTGTCACGACCGGGAACGCGGGACTGATGACGGCTTCCCGCAGTCCGCTGGCCATGGCCCAGGACAACCTTCTGCCGGCCTTCTTCTCACGAATCAATGTCAAACGCAAAACCCCGGTTGTCGCGACGTTGTTCACAGGGCTTTTCATGATTGTCGTCATCGTTTTTCTCGAACTCGTCACCCTGGTGAAAGTCGCCTCGACGATGATGTTGATTCTCTTTTCGCTGGTCAGTATTTCCGTCATTTTGATGCGCGAGAGTAAGATCGTATCGTATAAACCCTCCTACCGGTCGCCGTTTTACCCTTGGCTTCAAATCGGCGGCACCCTGGTTTATGTGGCTCTGATTGTCGAAATGGGCCGGATTCCGCTGCTGATTACACTGGCGTTCTTCCTCATGTCACTACTTTGGTACCTTCTGTATTCAAAATCGAGAATCCTCAAGGATTCGGCCCTGATCCACATTGTAGAGCGGATCACATCACGCGAAATCCGGTCGTCGGGATTGACGGACGAGCTGAAGGATATTCTGAGAGAAAGAGATGAGATTGTCGAGGACCGCTTCGATTACCTGATGAAAAATGCGGTGATCCGGGATGTCGATCGCTCGATCGGGCGTGACGAGTTGTTCCGCATTATCGCTGGGGAGTTTGCGGGACGTTTGGAGGAGCAGGCGGGGACGGTTTACCATCTGCTGGAGAAGCGCGAGTCGGAGTCGACGACCGTCATTCATGAAGGTTTGGCCATACCGCACATCATCGTGGAGGGTAAGGGCAAATTCGATATTGCTCTCTTTCGTTCGCGCGAGGGCTTCCGCTTCGATGATAAAAAAGTCCATATCGTGTTTGCGCTGGCGGGTTCCATCGATGAACGCACCTTCCACCTCAAGGCCCTGATGGCGATCGCCCAGATTGTCCAGAACAAAGATTTTATCGAAGCCTGGATGAGGGCCAAGGATGTCACCGAACTGCGCAATCTGGTCCTGCTGGCCGAGCGCGTCCGCAGCGAGAAGCTCTGATCCCGTGCGGCTCCGACGCCGACTCTTGTTCAGAGCACAACTGAAAATGGTTGCTCTCCGGGCCCAGAATCATTAATATTAATCCGGCATGTTTCAGAAAATATAGAACTAATTCGCAAATACCGGGTGCCGGGATACGGCTCATCGCCCGGGTTATTTTAGAGCAAAGGGGAATTTATGTCCAGAACGATTCAGAATACCGTGATGGGTTTCCAGCACATGTTTGTGATGTTCGGTGCGACGGTGCTTGTGCCGATCCTGACCGGGCTCAACATCAGTGTGGCGTTGTTCGCTTCGGGAGTCGGCACGCTGATTTTTCACCTGGTTACACAGCGCAAGGTGCCGGTCTATCTCGGTTCCAGTTTTGCCTTTATCCCCGCGATTATCGCAATTTCCACGGCTCAAGGGGGATCGCTGAGCCAGGCCTGCGGCGGGATTGTGATTGCCGGTCTGATGTATATCGTCGTAGCCATAATCTTTCGTTTTATCGCCTTTGAGACCATTTATAGAATTCTGCCGCCGCATGTGACCGGCCCGATGATTATCCTCATCGGTTTGATCCTTGCCCCTGTGGCGGTCAGTAATGCGAATGGATCGAATTCCCCGGCGCTTGTCAATGCGGTGGGCGTCGCCGGTTGCTGGGGAATTGCCGCCGCCACGCTGGTCACGGGAATTTTTATCAAGATCGGCCTGCAGCGTTGGGGCTTCCGATTTCTATCGACTTTGCCGGTGCTGTTTGCCCTGGCGGCCGGTTACCTGCTTTCGCTGGCGCTGGGTATTGTGAATGTCGATCTGATCAGGCAGGCGCAATGGATCGGCCTTCCGGCGTTTTCTCTCCCGGAATTCAATCTGCGCGCCATCTCCATCGCCGTGCCGATCGCGATTGTGACAATGGTCGAGCATTTCGGTGATATTCTGGCGATCGGCAATGTGGTCGGTAAAGATTTTATTAAAGATCCGGGCATTCACCGCACCCTGATCGGCGACGGCCTGGCGACTTCGGTCTCGGCCCTGTTGGGCGGACCGGCGAACACCACTTATTCCGAGAACACCGGGGCGGTGGCCCTGACCGGGAATTACAATCCGATCGTGATGCGGATTGCGGCGGGCTTTGCCATTCTGCTTTCGATGGTTCCCAAATTCGGAGCCGTGATCACTGCGATTCCGGTGCCGGTAGTGGGCGGCATCTCGATTCTGTTGTTCGGGATGATCGCTTCCGTGGGTATCAAAACCATGGTCGATCACCATGTCGATCTGCAGAACCCGAAAATTCTGATTGTGACCTCGGCAATGCTGGTTTTGGGACTCGGCGGGGCGGAATTCACGCTGGGCCCGGTGCGACTGTGCGGACTGGGGCTGGCGGCGATTATCGGTATCATACTGAATTTACTTCTCGGCGCAGAAACGAAAGCAAAGCCGGGTGATAAAAATAAATGAGGAAAAGAGGTATCCATGAAGAAGTCTGTGATCATGATCGGCATCCTGCTGATCGGCGGAATTCTGACTTTATCCTGTGACAAAACCGAGGATTCACTGGACGAGATTCTGAATGAAGGCAAAATGATTATCGCAATGGATTCGAATTATCCGCCGCAGAGTTATCTCAATAATCAGGGCGACGCGGAGGGCTTTGACGTCGACGTGGCTAAAGAGGTGTGCCAGAGACTGGGCGTGACTGCCGAGATCGTCTTTCCTGCCTGGGATGCCGTGACCGGCGGCGGCTGGAACGAGGCCTGGGACATCAGTATCGGCTCAATGTCGGCCACCGAAGAGCGGGCTGAAAATCTGCGATTCACTGATCCCTATTATTACACAGCCGCGTCTTTCGCTGCTCATCAGGATGACAGCCTTATTACAGCTGTTTCTCACCTGGTCGGCAAGACGATCGGCGTGGCGGATGCCAGTACGTATGAGGCGTATTTCTATAACGAGTTGACCTTCATCGGCGGAGAGATCAAGTACGATCCGCCGCCGAATGCGACGCTGGTCGTTTACGATGTCGATCTTCAGGCGCTGCAGGCCCTGGCGCAGGGCGGCGGTGTTGTATTGGATGCCGTGCTTTCAGCCAAGCCGACTATCCAAAATGCGATCGATGCGGGCTTGCCGCTGAAACACATCGGCAACCCGGCGTTCTACGAACCACTCGTGTTTGCACTGGACGGGGATAGGGGCGCTACCGACAAGCTGCTGACCCGCTTGAATGAAATCGTGGCGGATATGCATACTGACAGTACTTTGATAGAGCTGTCCATAAAATGGTATGGCGTGGACCTGACCTCGCCCGAAAATGACTCCTATGGCCAATTCATCTGAAACGAAGGATACGGCGACATACCGGCGGGTTTCGCCGAAGCAGGTGAAGAGGCCACAGCCGTAAAGCCGTGGAGCTTCACTACACTCTGCCATCATAAGTTCGCAGCTAACCCGGGATTACGAGGAAATCCAATGAAATCAAATCCGTACCTGATGACTATTTTGCTGTTTTCGCTCTGGATCTCTGCGTGCCCCAATCGGAAAAACAGCCAATCTCCAATCCCGACTGCCAGCCGCCAGCTGATTCTGGTGCTGGCCGATTCGATGGATCAGCCGGAAGCCGTTTTGTACCGTTTCGAGCACGAGAACGCCGACGCTGCCTGGCAAAAGGTAACCGATCCGGTGCCGGTGATTATCGGCGAGAACGGCCTGGGCTGGGGACGTGGTCTTCAGCCATCGAACCCGAATCTGCAACCGGTGAAGAAGGAGGGCGACGGCAAAAGTCCTGCGGGCGTGTTCGCGCTCGGCACCGTCTTCGGCTTTGCGGAACCCTCTGAAGTAAGCGGGCTGAAAATGCCATATCAGCACGTCACCGAAGTACTGGAGTGTGTCGACGATACCGGCTCGATTTATTATAACAAACTGGTACTGCGGGATGAGGTGCAGTCTGTCGACTGGCAGTCGTCGGAGCGGATGCTGCGCTACGATCCGTGGTACCGCTGGGGCGTTTTTGTGCTGCAGAACAGCGGCATTGTGGATAAAAGCAGCGGCTCGTGCATTTTCCTGCACAACAGCACCGGGCCGGGCGACCGGACCACCGGATGCACGGCCATCGATCCGGTCATGATGCAGGAAATCGTCTTCTGGCTGGACGAAGCCAGGCAGCCGGTGCTGGTGCAACTGCCGATTTCGTTTTACCGCGATATTCGCGATGCCTGGAAGATGCCTGTACTTCCTTGAGGGCATTCATCTCCCAGCTTCTAAAATCGACTTTGTAGATTCATTAATTTCTTTAAATTACGCTTAGGTACATTTATACATTCTGTAAAGTGAACCTTTACGGCATATCGCGATTTGCTAATGACTGCACTATTTAAACGACTCGGTCCGGTCGATATCCCTGATGTTATCACATCCGGAATATTCATGGTGATTTTCATTTTTAGCGGATCTCCGGAATTCCGAACCCGGCGGAAAATGATTGCGCGAATGATATGCGTGCAGCTTTGCTGCCGGCGGCCGGCAATCGCATTCCGGGCTTTGAAATCCGATACGTATACCGAGATCGGTTTTAGGCCGTCGCCCCGTTTCTCTTTTTACAAACTATTAAGTTTTGATCCAGAAATTTCATATTCATTATAGCCGGAATCTATTTAACCGGGAGATTCAGCATGAGAACTTTAAGAGATTTGTCACTTTTACTGATGATTACACTGCTGTTGTTTTGCAGTCTGGCAGCTGCCCAAACCTCTTATCCACCCGCTCGTTACGGGCACAGTACCGTTTGGATCGGCGAAAAGATGTACGTTTTCGGAGGGATGCAACCGATCTCGAAAACTGGGGTAAAATCATCTAATGAACCCGGGAATGATCTCTGGGAATTCGGTGAAAGCGGAGGGTGGAGCGAACTGGCCGACATCGATGCGCCCGAGGCTCGCTCTGAACATGTGGCTGTGGAGTATAACGGAGCTATGTATGTGCAGGGCGGCAAGGGCAGTGATTGGGATAACTATCTGCGCGACATCGTGAAGTACATACCGGAAACCGGGACCTGGACAGCCCTGGCAGCAGGCGGAGCGGTCCCCAATAATGTTGCCGAGCACGCCGCCCTTGCCTGGAATGGGAAGATCTGGATTTATGGAGGACATAACCGTTTTCGGTCCGAGGACCAGCAACAGCACGACGAATTGAATAATTATCTCTTTTCCTATGATCCATCGACCAATCTCTGGAATTACGAAACTACCTTTGGCGATGCACCCAAACTGAAGGGGCATTCGATGGTCGTAAAGGATGATAAATTTTATGTCTTCGGCGGTAGGAACGACAATAATGTACGCCAGGATAAACTTCTCGAACTGGATCTGAATACGCGAACGTGGAGTGATAAAACTCCCGCTGGCGATAAACCGACGGCGCGTGCCTATCATCGTGCTGTTATCCTTGGGGATAAAATGCGCATCCTGGGCGGTTACACCGATGAGGGGACTTCATCGCAGGTCTGGGAATATGACTTCGGTAATGGGACTTTCAGCCAAAAGACCGATATGCCGGTTGCATTGCAACGCTCCGGAGTCAGTGCGAAGGAGACTGGCGTGCAGAAGAGTGTCTATGTCCTACAAGGCCAGGAAGGTTATGAGACCAAGGAGGAATCCTATAAATGCGAAATTCAAGAGGGTGAGGACGATCGCTGGGAACGCTATGAAAAAACTGAACAACGCTGGATTTCTACCGATGGTATCCCGACTCTGACTTTATCGAGGCAACTCGTTGCACATGAGCCGATCTGTTTGGATTGCAACGGGGAACCGGTAACGGTTTTCTTCATCACCATCGCCGCGAATGCAATCGATAGCTGGATTGTGTATACCGTGCAGTTTCGGGCCGGCGGTAGCGGTGATGATTTAAATCATATCGAAAATGTCGGGCTTTATATGGGCAGTCAACTGTTGAGTACCGGAGAGTACAATAGCGACGATGCTTTGCTTACACTGAGTGTAAATAAGGTGTTGCAGCCGGGCGAGAACATTACCCTGAAATTGGTTTATAATTTTCAACCCGATTTAGAGCATAATTACGAGGTCTGGACCTATGCCGCTTCGACCAGTGTCGCCCGTGTAAACGCTGAACCCGAGAATTATACCCGATATGAAAAACTGCCGCCTCAGGTTCAGAGCAGTACGGAGATTATTCTGGCGCCGGTGATCAACATCTCTACACAGGAGGGCTTTGGCAGTATCCAGGGAGCTATCGAGGATGATGATACCGAGGATTATCACAGCATCTCGGTCTGTCCGGGTCTTTATGAGGAAAATATTGTAGTTCATAAATCCTTGACGATCAGCAGCCGGGATGGTCGCGAAGTGACCATCGTGGCAGGCGATGTGAATGGCCATGTTTTCCGGGTACAGAGCGATGATACCGAAATTTCCGGGTTTACAATACGTGGCAAAGGGCAGAATGATCCCTGGCACGCAGCCGGGATTTCCTGCGATTCACTGGTCCAATCCTGTCGCATCACCCGTAATCTGATCACGAATCATTATCATGCGGGAATTTCACTCTGGTCGAACAGCAATTGCAGCATTACCGGAAACCTGATTCGTGAAAATATATCTGCAGGTATCAGATTGTATAACGCCTGTATGAACAACCGCATCGGTGGCACTAGCGCCACGGAGCGGAATGTCATAAGCAAAAACGGTGAGAGTGGGATCGAAATGGCGAGTTATTCCGGCAGTAAAAGTGTCTCATCCGGGACTGTCATCCTCGGCAATTATATTGGCACCGATGTAAGCGGAACTTCTACCGACGGCAACGGTTATGACGGCATCAATGCGAGAATGTCTGAGAAAACCCGTGTAGGGGGAAAGACCAGCGCCGAGCGGAATATCATTTCCGGAAACGGAAGACATGGCATCTTTGGCGCCGATACCGTCCAGGGAAATTATATCGGGACCGATGTCACCGGTATGCTGGATCTGGGCAACAGTGGAGATGGCGTGAGTGAGTGCCTGGTTGTTGGTGGTCCGGAGGTGAGCGCGCGGAATATTATATCCGGAAATGGGCAGAATGGCGTTTATGATAGGGATAAAGGCAGTGATGTGAACGGGAATTTTATCGGTGTGGACGTGACCGGTCTCAATGCGCTGCCGAATGACGGAACTGGTATTATCAGCACAAATGTTAGCCATTCTGCCAAACGAATTCAAAATAATGTGATTTCCAGGAATAAGAAATGCGGGATCGAAATAGGGGCTGAATCCTGTACAGTCGCGGGAAATTACATTGGGACCGACAGCACGGGCTGTGCCCCGTTGCCCAACCATCGGTTCGGTATATGGATTAACGAAGGGGCCAGTAAGTGTATCATCGGCGGGACGATTCCGCAAAGCCGCAATATCATTTCCGGAAACGAAAGTCACGGCATAGCCGTAACTTCGGGGGAAGGCGGCGGCTATGAGAACGTGATCTGTGGAAATTACATTGGTCTTTCGGCTACCGGCGTCAAGATGGGAAACGATAGTTGTGGAATTTATATCGCAAGCGGCCATATTACTATTGGCGGCACGGAGGAAGGAACCCGAAATGTTATTTCCGGAAATGGGAGTCATGGGATCGATGTCGGAAGTTTAACCAGGGACGTGATCTGTGGAAATTACATCGGAACGAATGTTCAGGGCAGCTCGGCTATTGGAAATGCGAAATCGGGAATTTGTCTGAACTACGTAGAAAAAATTACAATTGGTTGTGATAAAAACGGTGAAGGTCGGGGAAATGTCATTTCGGGCAACGCTGAAAATGGCATCTATGCCGAATATTCGATACCATGGATTCGGGGTAACTTTATTGGAACAGATTACCGGGGGCAATCAGCCGTAGCTAACGGTAAAAGCGGTATCTATCTCTATGGTGGTGATAGGAGGGGAATAGAAATCGGCGGAACCGCAGCCGGCACCCGCAATATCATTTCAGGGAATACGGAAAACGGTATCGTCCTGTATGGCACTACTAGTGCGCGCGTGGAAGGCAACCGGATCGGGACGGATCTGTCCGGTACTTCGGCGTTGGGGAATGGTAGTAACGGTGTCTATCTTTATTGTGCCTGTACCACCAGGATTGGCAATAAATCAACGGCAGGTCGAAACACAATTTCAGGAAATGGCCAAAACGGCATCTGGATCGATGAGAGCGCGGATATTTACCCAAATCAGATATGTGGTAATTTCATTGGTACGGATGTAACCGGTTCTCTGCATTCCATTCCCAACGCGCTGAGCGGTATCTATTGCACAAATAGTCAGGAGGCAGTCATCTCCAATAACCGCATCTGGTATAACTGTTGGGGTATTAAAGAGCGCAATTCCCGGAACACAATCACCGCTAATAGTATTCGCTATAATAGCTGCTCGACCGGGGTTCGCCTGGACAATTCCCATTCAGTCCTGGTCGGTAACGAGATCAGCGATGATGTTGGTTCCGGGGGAATCGCCTGCCAGAATGGCGCCCAACCGATCATCATGAAAAATAACATCCACGACAATAACGGCTATGCCCTCTCTAACGAGGACCCGGCTGTTGTCCTGAATGCCTCAGATAATTGGTGGGGCAATCCGGCCGGTCCGGGCGATGGCGTACAGGGCAATGTGGCCTGTGACAGTTGGCTGGCCGGCCCGTCGACTGTAATCGTAAAGGCCAGCCGGGAAGAGCTGTTTCTCTTACCTGGCGAAGCGGATACTGTTTGGCTTACATTCTGTAATTGGCAGGACAGTCTGGATGTGCTGAATGTTGAGGTGGAAGCGGATTCGGCCGACTGGCTCCGTAGCGCGCGCAATTTCAGCATATCTCTTGGCGATAGCAATGCCGCCGACCTCTGCATTGCGGTACCGGCTGATGCTGCGCCGGGTTCCGCGTCCTCTGTGAAAATCAGGGCCGCGTCGCAGAGCGATCCGACGCATTTCGATAGCGATTCGCTGTATATTCGAAGTTATAGCGCTGCCTTGGAATACCTGGTAGTTTCACCGGATTCGGCTCGCCTGCGATCGGGAGGATTGCAGCAGTATGAAGCTGCCGGCTACGATTCTGCCGGAAATCGCGTGGAAATAGCCATTGACTGGAGCAGCGACGGCGGTGATATCGACGACAACGGTTTGTTCAAAGCCGGCAGGGAGAGCGGTTGGTTCTCGGTGCAGGCCGTCGATCCGGCAACCGCTGTTACGGACAGCGCCATCGTGGAGATTTTGCCGTACCTGCACCGGATTGAGGTGCAGCCCGACAGTCTCATCCTCAGTCCCGATGCCGGGCAGCAGTACAGCGCCGCGGGCTACGATTCCCTCAACAATGCAGTGGAAATTTTCCCGGTCTGGCAGGTGTCAGCGGGTTCGATTGATCAGAACGGTTACTTTAGCGCTGGTCCTGATAGCGGAATGTCTCTGATCACGGTGCGGGATTCTCTGAGTGATGTCATCGGTGGCGCGATTGTTTTTATCATGCCCGGGACGGCAGTAGAGCATGAATTCACGCGACCACTGGAATTCAGTCTTGAGCAGAACTATCCCAATCCGTTTAATCCGTCGACAACGATCCGGTATTCTGTTAAAGAAGCCTGCCAGGTGAGCCTTAAACTATATGATATTCGCAGCCGGGAACTGTTTACCATTGTGGAGAAATATCAGCAGTCCGGCGAGTATGGAATCCATTTTACCGCTCTGCAGCTGGCCTCCGGGGTCTATTTTTATCGAATTCAGATGGGCGAATTTACGGCGGTTCGGAAAATGCTGCTGATGAAGTAGTAATCGGCGAATTGGAATTCCGGAGAATGCCCAATTTTTTTACGGTGATTTTTTGGGGAAAAAGTATAGATTTGAGGAAATCAAAAATAGGGGGATATAATGAAAATACGAATTATTGCTGTGATTCTGTTGCTGATGCTGTTTGTGATGCCGGTGGCAGCCCAAATCAATCTCGGCGCCAGGGCCGGTATCAATCTGGCTACGATTTCCGAATCGGATGATCTGGGCGGCGACTTTAAAATACGTCCGGGCCTCAATCTGGGAGCCGTTGCCGAATACATGGTCATGGATCCGCTGGGGATTCAGGTAGAGTTCCTGATTGATCAGTTCGGGGCGGTTTATAAGGAGAAGGGTACTTTCGATTGGGGCAGTATCGATGAAAAGACCAAAGTCAGGGCGAACGTTCTGAGTATTCCCATCATGGCGAAATATACTTATCCGCTGGATGAACAGATGACGCTGTACGGCCTGCTCGGTCCCAATCTCGGTCTGCTCCTGTTCGGGAAGGCCAAAGGCGAAGAGAAGGTCTGGGATGTCAAGATCGACGAGCCCATAACCGACACTTGCAAGCGCTTTGATCTGGGAGTGGTTCTGGGAGCCGGTGTGCAGATGCCTTTCAATAATTACAACGTCTTTGTCGATCTGCGCTACATTCTCGGTTTGACCAACGATTTTAAAAAGGGTGGATACCTCGGTGATGGCGATTTCGTCTTCAAAAACCGGGTTCTCTCGTTGAACTTCGGAATTCGCGGGCTGCTGAATTTCGAATAATGGGGCTTTCTCGCAGACCTTCGGGGCTCTTGCGCTGACCGGCGATACCTTGCGAAGAAGTTCCGAGCTCTTGCACAAGGCTGCTAGGTTTTTGCGCAAAAGTTTCGGCTTTTTGCGAATGACCGCCACGCTTTTGCGCGGGCCGGTGGCCATGTACGGAAAACAGCCGCTTGGGTTTGATCGAACCCTGCGCAAGGGAGAAACTTTCACGGGGTTTTCAATTGTGAATTAAGGCTTGACAGGAGCCCCGTGGATGAATACATTTAAGCAAAATGGCACAGAACCGTGAAAAGTGTTTTACGATTGATGAAAGGTTGGTTTGTATATATTATGACCTTGGCAGGAGCGGGGAAGACATGATAAACAGTTGTGTGTATTCCTCTAATTTAGCAGCATAACAACTATGAATTTACACAAACGTCATTCGATATTAAAAAAATAAAGCAAGTAACTTTATAGAGAATAATAATAATATAAAAGAGGAAAATATGGCAGTAATAAATTTCGAACAATATAGGAGCCAAATTCAAACGGCTATCGAAAGTAAAATAAAGTTGGGTTCTATTTCAGACCCTCAAGGATTCATATTGATAGATGGTTTTATCAATATGCCTTTCCAAAAGGAGATGGGAGGGGCATTTGTTATAGGCGGTCCAACGGTTCCCGCTGTCGCAGTGGTTGGCAAAAGCACTGGGCTGATATATTCTTTTGCACTAAAAGTTATACTTCCAAATATTCTATTTTAGTTATGGGAGAAGAAAAAAGGGAAAATCTTCCAGAAAAGAAGAATGAAGTCAAAACTGAGGATATAGTGACTGATACGCCAAAAGAAGGTGAAGATGGTGAAGAAGGAAAAGAATCAATTGATACTTCTGCCCATATTAAAAAACCTGAACCAACAGAATCCTCTGATGAAGTAAAAGATGAATCACAGACCTTAAAAGGCGAATCGGAATCTTTAGGTGTTACACCCTCTGAAAAAGAAAATGTTATCGAAGAAGGAGATGGAAGGGTTGCTACTGCTTGGAAATTTGATGATAAAATGAAAGAGGACATACGAGAACTTCTTCAATCCGATTTGAGCAATTCCGTGCAAGATGTGAAAAAAGATTTTCTTATCATTTTTGGTTTATTTGCATCATTCGTGACCTTTATATCTATAAATGTGCAAGTTTTCAAAAACAATGACAATACGTTTGAATTACTAGGCATTTGTTCAATATCACTATCGTTTATTATCATATTTGCTTCAATTATTAACAGAATTGTCAAGAACATAGACTATTGGAAAGATATGCTCAAACCGACATTTATCCTAGGTGTTGTTTTTTTAGTACTCGGTCTTATTTTCCTTACTACTGGAAGTTCCAAGGATAGTGAAATAATTTTTCAATTAGAACAAAAAATAGCCTTAGACAGTACACAGATAAGATTATTGCAGACTGACATAAAAACTCTTAATGATAAAGTGATGTATACCGATTCTACTGTTTTTAATTTACAGACACGGATTGGTACTGTTCAGAAAAAGCAACAGTCAATCAAGGAAATGGATAATCCAAAGCCACTAATTGAGGATAAAAGATTAATTAAGAAAGAATAACGTTGCATAACACGCGCTCATAAATAATTGCCGAGATGGTAGTAAATTCAAGGATTATAGCCCGCTTCAACCTTTGTGTAACTTAATAGCGATTTGCCACGCAACCGCCAACGGTTTATATACTAACCGCAAGCTGCAAGTGTATGAAAAACCCCCGTGCAACCAGACAGATTCGTAAAAATTGATAATTAACGACAGAATAAAATATAGCAATTTTGATAGCACTCCATTGGTTTAAATTACATTTGTGTCTTGACACAAATATATGAATTATACACATAGCCATATTAACCTCTTCAAATCCCTTTTTCAAGGCAGACAAGACGTATATGCCGTTCGTTGGGAGAAAGATGGGAAAAGTGGTTATATGCCTGCATACAAGGTTGATTGGAGCGATTACAATAAACACAAAGCCAATGGTGGAACTTTTAAGGATTATACCAAAAAAGAATATATACCTTTTGGCGATGAGGCAATTGCATATCATTTATCAGGCAAAGAAACGGTTGGTATTTATCCGCTTTTAGAAGATAATACTTCACATTTTATTACAGCCGACTTTGACGATGACAACTGGAAAGAATCTATTTTAAAATTATATTCGACTTGCAATAAATTTGATATTCCTGCTTATATTGAACGTTCCCGTTCGGGCTATGGTGGGCATCTGTGGATTTTCTTTGAAGAAAACCTTCCGGCGAAGCAAACCCGAAAGTTGATGTTTGAACTTTTACGAGAAGCCACAATTATTTCACATTTCGAAAAAGAACCGAGTTTTGATAGGCTTTTCCCAAATCAGGATTTTCATTCAGGTAAAGGGCTTGGCAACCTGATTGCTTTGCCACTAAACGGAAAAGCAATTCCTAACGGTAATTCAGCCTTTTTAAATCCCGATAACTTTAAACCATTTAATAATCAATATGAAATGATTGCAAGTTTTAAAAGACTATCGAAGGATAAGTTTTTGAGCCTTTATGAAGGTTTCTTCAGTCAAAAGCCACAGGTCTCTATAAAATCAAATATTCTTCCCGAAACTAAGACTGAAATTGAAATTCAACTCAGTAACCAGGTTTATCTGAAACGATTGCAACTTAACAAAAAACTCATTGTATTTCTCAGGGACAACCTGAATTTTCTCAACTCTGATTTTTTGATAAAGAAGAACATGGGCAAATCAACCTTTAACATTGAAAAATATTTCAGGTTGATTGAAGAAACTCAGGAACGAGTTATTATTCCGAGAGGTTTTGTTGCAAACATTGTCAATTTCTGCAAACAGGAAAACTTATCTTTTAAAATAATTGATGATCGGAAAAAACTTGAATCAATAGATTTTGAGTCTGAAATTGAATTATTGCCCCACCAAGAATTAGCTATCGAAAAGATTGCTGATAAAGATTTTGGCGTGATTGTATCACCCCCAGGATCTGGCAAAACAATTATTGGGCTTGAAATTATCGCTCAGAAACGACAACCGGCTTTAATTATCGTTCATCGAAAACAACTGTTTGACCAATGGATTGAGCGTATTCAAAGTTTTTTGAAAATACCAAAGAATGAAATTGGTCAAATAGGAAATCAAAAATATGGTTCATCCCCCAAATGCGTACCAAGGCGTATATTAGAGGGTAAAAATG
>CAZPRY010000059.1:19804-22875 GCA_964589175.1 uncultured bacterium | reverse complement strand
AATCGGTTCGATGACCGTGAATATCCGGCGGTTTTTCGAAGATAAATTGATCAGCACCGCGCCGAGAGCCATATTAGAAATCAGCAGGGAAAGGCGCAATACAATAGCCATGGATGTCGTCAGAAATAGCACTGCAATCGCCAGAATCAGGATTTCGTTTAACTTGTATCTCCTGCGTGTGAAATAGTGCAGAGAAATCCCGGCAACGATACCCAGCAAACACGATCCGAAAATCTCGATTATCACGTGTAACATTCCATCCTGCAGGCCGGCTCCGGCAGATTGCAGCCCTGCCAACAGGGGACCGACAAAGGCAAAAACGATGCTGAAAAGCAATACGCATAAGGCATCATCGAAAGCCACCACTCCGTATAGATAATCCACAAATTCACCGCGGGCCCTTAATTCCCTCACAATAATGACCGTAGCGGCCGGTGCGGTTGCCGTCGCGATGGCGCCCAGAATCAGGCAGTACTTCATATCCATTCCGAAGGCCGTCAGGGCGATCACAACGAAAACAAAAGCGAAGAGAGCCTGTACAATCGTGATGATAATGATTTTGGTACCGGTCTTCCGGATCTTATGGAGGTCGAATTCAGCTCCGATGGTAATCGCAATCAGCCCGAGTGCGATTTCGGTGATACTGTTTAAACTGTAGACCTCTTTTGCCGGAATGATCGCCAGTACCGACTGACCCAGCACTACTCCGGCGATGATATAACCGGTAATGGAAGGTAAGTGGACCAATTCGGCGAGTTTACCAAAAAAATATCCGGAAATGAGTAAGATACCTGTGCCGAAAACAACATGGTGTCCGAAGAGCTCTTTGAAATTATTCAGAACTGAAAGAAAGGCTTCCATATCAAAATTCCCAACCCTGTTTTCCGGCGGAACGTACCGGATCAATGCTTTGTGATAATATGATGCTGGTAATCATTTGGCAGAATTTTACGGCAGCACGGGAAAAGATCAAAGACTTTTCAGTCCGCGATTCGGCGATATGCTGATATTGCAGGTAAAGTAAATCGAAACGGGCAGTGCCAGGATCGGCCGGAGACGATGTTCCGGTGTTTCGCTATTTCTTGTCAGAGGCGGCAGGACTGATGGGTTGGCCGGTTTTGGGTCGCGTAAGAAAAACCAGCAGCAGGATACCTGCCAGGAAGAGAAAAATCGACGTGAACTGGTAATCGGTTAGATTCCAGGTACCGCGGGGATTTACCCGGATAAATTCCAGTAGAAATCGTTCGGTACCGGCAAAAAGCAGGTAGATACCAGCCGTCACGCCGTCGCGTCCGGTCCGCGGCCGGATGAGCTTGATCAGTACAAAAAAGAAAGCGAAGTTCAGCAAGGTCTCGTACAGTTGCGTAGGATGAACCGGGTAATTTGCCGGCGGAGTCGCATAGGGAAAAGTGACCGCCCAGGGAAGGTCACAGGCAATACCGTGGCAACATCCGGCGAAAAAGCAGCCAATCCGCCCGATCCCCTGGCCGACCAGCATGATCGGTCCGATGATGTCCGCGAAGACGAGTAAAGAATGCTTGTCCCGAAGTAATAAGACGATTACTGCGATTGTCCCGCCGATCAGGCCGCCGTGGAAAACCAATCCGGCGCCCGAAAATATCATACCGACAGGATCTTCCAGCACCAATTGAAATCGCTCGATCATGTAGAATAACTTCGCCCCGGCGATGCCGCCAAGAGCGGCCCAGAAAACAATATTGCTGGCCAGGTCCGGATGGCCGCCGATTTTTTTAATTTCCGATTTCAGAATGAAATAGCAGGTCATAAAGGCGGTCGCCATCATGAATCCGTAGGTGTAGATCGTCAGTGGTCCGAGATGGAGTAATTCCGGGTGCATAGCTTCCTTTTCTCCTAACTATTCAGATTCTGCCCGATTTACCGATTCCAACCGTCTATCTGTAGCAGTTCATCCAGCGGCTTTTTGGGGACGTGCAGAACTCCCTGCGTATCCTTCCAGTACTTTACCGTCTCAGATGTGATTTCCAGCCGGGGCTCCTCGGCAGGATAACCGAGAGCGATAATGCTGTCAATTTCGCAAGATTCGGGGATTGTCAATACTGAACACAATTTTTCGCGGTCCACGGAGGCAATCCAACAGCTGCCAATACCGGAATCCCAGGCCGCCAGCATAAAATTTTCCGTAGCGGCCCCGACATCATGCCGGGTCCATTTTCCGGAGAATTTGCTGTTCACCAGAATAACCAGGTAGGCCGTCGGCTCCTGACCCGGTTTCGGATCACCGGCCGGAGCGATATATCCCGCCCACTTTAGAAGCGGAAATATCTGCGCCCGTTTTTCGGGGTTCGTAACCAGGATGTATTCGAGCGGCTGCAAATTCATGGCCGAAGGAGCCAGACTCGCTGCACGAACACATTCTTTTAAGACATCCAGGTCAACCGGTTCCGGCTGGAATTGGCGTATCGTACGTCTTGATCGGATTGTTTCAATGATTTTACTCATAATATTAATCATCCTGTGCTCTTCCCGAACACATTCCTTTAATAACCGAAAAAATCAATCGAATCCGGAAGTCAGAGAATGGCGTTCCGGATTTCAAAATTCATGCGGCGCAGCTTGCCGGTTAAAATTCTGGCGACGTTGCGCATCAGAACGAATCCGATATGCTCATGGGTTTCCATGAAGCGCTGAAAAGCCATTTTTTCACTGAAGATGAAATCAGAGTCTTCTTCGGCAACGATGCTGGCGGACCGCGGCGAACCGTCAATAACGGAAAATTCGCCGTAGATATCGTTATCCCGCAGGCTCGTAATCTTCTCCATCTCACCGGGTTGGGTATAGGAGAATATTTTAACTGCAAAACGTCCCTTGCCGATGATGTACAAATCCGTGCCGGGATCCCCTTCTTTAAAAACTACCTCATCGCGCTTCGCGTGCCTGGGGTGAAAAACTTCCGCCAAATTATCAATTTCGGCATCGTTCAACCCATTGGTGAGATCGCATTTACGTAATATTTCTGCAACGTCCATACTAGCTCCCCTCTATTTGTTTCGTAGCGAATTTCTTCGCGAGATAGACCGTATTGCTGAGCA
>CAZPRY010000059.1:0-19704 GCA_964589175.1 uncultured bacterium | reverse complement strand
CCCAGAACAACGACATGTTCCCCTTGCGGATCGATGCCGGAATATTTCAGGAGCATCAGTATTCCGTAGGGTGTGCAGGGTAGCGGTCCATCCAGCCCCAGGATCATTTTCCCCATACTCATCGGATGGATTCCATCGGCATCTTTATCGGGATGAATGTGTTCAATGATTTCCATCTCGTTAAGATGTTTGGGAACCGGCAATTGCACCAGGATACCGTGGAATTTACCGTCACGGTTTAGACGATCGATCACGGATAAAACTTCCGATTGCGAGGCATCGGCGGGCATGCGGATCGTTTCTGAAAACAGGTCCAGCCCGGCAAAATCTCTGGCTTTCATAGCGACGTAGACTTTAGATGCGGGATCGTCGCCGATCAGTACGGCCGCCAAACCGGGAATGATTCCACGCTCTTTCAGCGACGCGATGCGCGGCCGCAAGGAGTCTTTGACCCGCTGCGCAATCGCGTTTCCGTCGATTATGTTCGGTTCGCTCATTTCGCGAAACTTACACTTCGGTGTTCCCTGACCACTACGACTTTCACCTGGCCCGGATAATTCAATTCGGACTCAACCTTCTCGGCAATATCCTCGGAGAGCTGGTCGGCGGCTTCGTCATTGATGATTTCGTTTTCGACGATGACGCGTACCTCACGTCCGGCCTGAATCGCATAGGTTTTGGAAACGCCTGTAAAACCATTAGCAATCTCCTCCAACTTCTCAAGCCGCTGGATGTAACTTTCCAGCGTATCGCCCCTCGCGCCGCGGCGTGAACCGCTGATCGAATCGGCCGCCTGCACAATACCCGAAATCGGGTGAACGACATCCACTTCCTCGTGGTGGGAGGCGATGGCGTTGATGACAATGCGATGCTCTTTGAACTTTTTGGCGATATCGGCGCCGATGCCGGCATGGGTGCCGGTCACATTGCGGTCAATGGCTTTCCCGATATCATGCAATAAACCGGCGCGCTTGGCCAGATCGCCGTTTAAGCCCAACTCCGCTGCCATCAGTCCCGAAAGCCAGGCAACCTCGATCGAATGTTTGATCACGTTTTGTCCGTACGATGTGCGGTATTTCAATTTTCCGAGAATTTTCATCAATTCCAGCGGTAACGGCGAAAGCCCCACCTCGTCGATGGCTTCCTCGGCGGCATGCAGGATCGATTCATCGACTTCCTTGGTGGCCTTGGCAATCATCTCCTCAATCCGGCTGGGATGAATGCGCCCGTCGGAAACCAACTTTTCGAGTGCGATGCGGGCGATTTCGCGGCGTACCGGATCGAAGCCGGAAAGCACTACCGCCTCGGGGGTATCATCGACGATAATTTCCACGCCTGTGAGGGATTCGAAATGACGGATATTGCGTCCCTCGCGCCCGATAATACGGCCTTTCATGCCGTCATTCGGTAGATTGACAACCGAAACCGTCGTCTCGGCGGTATGATCGGCAGCCGAGCGTTGAATAGCAGATACGATGATTTTTTTGGCTTCGCGATTGGCTTCCGAAAGGGTCTTTTCGCGCATAAGCCTGACTTTTTTGGAAATGCCCTGTTTGGCTTTCTCAACGAGCTTTTCCATCAACATATCCTGAGCTTCCTGGCGGGTCAATCCGGCAATCCGCTCCAGTCGTTCGGTCTGCTCCTCGATCAGTAACTGGAGACCTTGTCCTTTCTCCTCCAGGCGATCTTTATGCTCTTTTAGATCGATTTCTTTTTTGTCAAACTCTTCCTGCTTTTTATCCGCCAATTCCATCTTCCGTTCCAGATAGAATTCGCGTTTGACCAATTTCTTTTCAATTTCGCGGATTTCCTTGAGTTTGTTCCGCGATTCATCTTCCGCACGATGTTTGATCCGAATCGCCTCGTCTTTAGCTTCCAGGCGACTTTCCCGTTTCAGATCATTGGATGCTTTTTCCGCCTCCTCGAGAATCACCGCTACGGTGGCACGTGCGTTTTTTTGTTTCTGAATATAAAGATATAGACTAATCAATGCGCCGACGGCAGCACCAATCAGGGCAATAACTACATACAACCAGGTCATCCTAATCTCCTTCCGATCCAGTAATCTACTCTACCCGAAAAGCGAATATTCAAATCCCGAGCCGAAATTATTCGGTAGAGTGTTTAGCATTTTAATGAAAGATGGATTATATGTGGTCGCTGAGTTTCTCGTCTATGGTGTCAATGAGAAATTTAACCTTCTCATCGACGGAATGTAAAACTTCATCTTTATCTTTTTTCGCTGTAAAGAGTTCATCTGAGATATTCATGGCAGCCAGTATTGCCACTCGTAAAGGTGACTGAACTGTCGTCAACGAATTTTCGACCTCTTCCATTTTATCATTCACATATTTCGCAACATTCACAATATAAGACGGCTCAGCTTCACCGCGGACAGTGTATTCCTGACCATATATTGTTACTCTGACTAAATTATTCTTGGATGTTTCCATCTTTCACTACTGGTATTATTTTCAAAAATCCACCGGCTTGGGATAAACAATGTCAGAAATTTTTTAAGAGCTCCAACATTCCTTGTATTTTACTCTGAATCTCTTGTTTTTTCTTTTGATTGAAAATCGTCTGTATCGATGTCCCCTCCTCTATACCGATTTTTATCTTTTCATTTTCGGATTCCATCTTCTCGACATGCAGAAGTACCTTCTTAATTTTTTCTTCCAACAGATTGAGACTTGATAAATCCGTCATAATTATTATCGCAGTTTAGCGTTTAATTCCTTTTCAAGCGTTTGATACACAACTTGCATGATCTCATCAATTTCACCGTCTTGCAGCGTTTTTTCCTCCGCCTGAAAAACCAAATTAAATGTAAAACTTTTTAAGCCTTTGTCAATGTTTTTTCCTTTGTAAAGGTCGTAAAATTTTACATTCGTGAGATATTGACCGCCTTTTTCACTTATTTTTGCGATTACCTGCGCTACGGGAATATCCTCCGGCAAGACAATGGAGATATCACGCTCAATCGATGGATAGACCGGTAAAGGCCTGTAGCGTCGATCGCGGTTCAGGCTCAGAATCAATGGCATTGCATCGATTTCCATGATAAAAACAGCCTGTTCGATATCCCAATCGCGCTTCATATTTCCCGGATTCAGCTGCCCAATGTACCCCAGGGCAACCTCCCCGTCAATCACCCGGATCAGATTTTCGTAATCCGGATGCTCCTGAACCTTAAAAGCAAGGTTTCTGATTCCGTACTCTTCAGCCAACACTTCCACAATTCCTTTCAGGACAAAGAGATCGTTTTGTCGAAGCGCCTGGCCCCAGTGCATTTCTTCCAGGTTCCCCGAAATCAGAAGGGCGAGTCGGAGTGTCTCACGAGTCCGCGTCTCGAATTCGGGATCCAGATGCTGGACATTTCCCAATTCGAATAGATTGAGGTCGAAATTTCTGCGATTGAAATTTCTTTTGGCAACCAGCAGAAGGCCCGGGATCATAGATGTCCGCAGATAGGCCATCTCCTGATTCAGGGGATTACACAGTTTTACCGCTTGTACAGGCTCGATCGTAAAGTGAGCCTGCTCCTGGCTGACCAGCGAATTGCAGTACGTTTCGGTATATCCGTAGCCGCCGATTCTGGCGCGTAATTCCTCGATCAGCGCATAAGTCGGATCGCCGACGGGATCGGGCGTCACCTGTAAGCGCTCGCAAGCAGGCACGGTTTCCATGCCGTAGACACGCACGACCTCTTCGATATAATCCACCTCGCGTTCCAGATCGGGGCGCCAGCTGGGTGAAATCACCTCAATAAATTCATCGGTTTGTCCGACAATATCGCAGCCAAGGCCCTTCAATAGTCGTACGGTCCACTCTTTGTCAATGTCAATTCCGATCAGGCCATTCACTTTGTGAAAACGTATTTTGACTCGCGGGTATACTATGGATCGTGGATAGGCATCAACCAATCCCCGATAAATTTCTCCGCCCGCCAGTTCCTGAATCAGCTGCGTGACACGATTGGCGGCGTAAATCGTACCCTCGGGATCAGCACCGCGTTCAAAACGGTAAGACGCTTCCGTCTGTAGGGCAAGCATTCTGGAACCCTTACGGATCGTCCCGGGATCGAAATAGGCGCTTTCGATCAGGATATCGGTAGTATCGTCCTTGATTTCGGAATTCGCCAAACCCATGATTCCGGCTACGGCCACCGGTTTGAGCGCATCGCAGATCAGCAGAATATCTTCGGTCAATTCGCGGTGGACTCCGTCAAGAGTCTCTACCTCTTCTCCATTGCGCGCGTTGCGCACGACAATCTTCTGCCCCTCGATATCGCGGTAATCAAAGGTATGCAAAGGTTGCCCGGTTTCGAGTAAGACATAATTGGCCGCATCGACCACATTGTTGATCGAACGCAGCCCGACGCCCCGGAGTGCGTCCCGCATCCATTTCGGAGAGGGACCGATTTTGACTCCTTTGATCAGGCGCGCCACATAGCGCGGACAGGCCTGGGCGTTCTGAATCTCGATCGTAATCTCGGCTGCAACCGGCTTGTCCGCTTCGTGCAAACTGATCACCGGTTTTTTGAGTTCGCCGCCGGTCAGTAGGGCGATGTCGCGGGCAACCCCGATATGCGAGGTGCAATCCGGCCGGTTCGGCGTAAGATCGATGTCATAGGTAGCGCCGTTGCGGTCAAGGTAGTCCTTGAGTTTCGTGCCGATTTCCGCATCGCAGTCCAGAATCATGATGCCACTGTGATCGTCCGAAATTCCCAACTCATCCTCGGCACAGAGCATTCCCACGGAGCGAATACCCCGGATTTTCGCAGATTTGATCTCGATCCCGTTGGAGAAGCGTGTCCCAACCAGCGCCAGGGGCACTTTCTGTCCGGCAGATACATTAGACGCTCCGCAGACGACATCCAGAACCGCTGCTCCGTTATCGACTTTACAGACCGTGAGTTTATCGGCATTCGGATGCTTGCCGACTTCCAACACTTTGGCAACGACGACTGTGTCGAGTTTTTCCGCCGGATTTTCACGGAGCACGGCTTCCAGTCCGAGAGCGGTAAGGCGTGCTTCCAATTCCTTCTTATCGTACGGAATCGGGGTGTATTTAGCTAACCATTTCGAATTGATAATCATGCTTCATTCAAGGTTAAGTTAACGGTACATAGTGCCTGTCAGTCTGTTTTCGTTGTGAACTACGAATCCTCAAAACTGGGTCAGAAAGCGGATATCGCCTTCGAAGAAGAGACGGATATCGTTGATTCCGTACTTCTGCAGCGCAATCCGGTCTGGTCCCATCCCGAATGCGTATCCGGTATATTTTTCGGGATCGATGCCGACTGCACTCAGCACATTGGGATCAACCATTCCGCAACCCAGGATTTCCAGCCAGCCGGTGTGTTTGCAAACGCGGCAGCCTTTGCCGCCGCAGATGATGCAGCTGACATCGACTTCGGCGCTGGGTTCTGTGAAAGGAAAGTAACTCGGCCGAAAACGCGTTTTGACGTCTTTGCCGAAAAAGCGCCTGGCGAAAACATCCAGGGTCGTTTTGAGTTCGCTAAAGGTCACGTTCTCATCGACATAGAGCCCTTCGATCTGGTGGAACATGCAGTAACTGCGCGGATTGATCGCTTCGTTACGATAGACTCTTCCCGGCGCCAGGATGCGGATCGGGGGCTTTTTCTTCAACATCGTGCGAACCTGTATCGGCGACGTGTGTGTTCTCAGGAGGATATCGTCATCCACGAAGAAAGTATCCTGCATATCACGCGCCGGATGATTCTTGGGAAAATTGAGGGCTTCAAAATTATAGTAATCGGTTTCGACTTCCGGACCGAACTCAATCCCGAATCCCATCTCCTGAAAGATCGCAATAATCCGGTTCATGGTCTGGGTAATGGGATGCAAGTGTCCGGTGCGTGGTGCTTTACCGGGCAGCGTAAAATCGAAGAACGCCTCTTTTTTCTGATTTCCGGCGAGCCTTTGCTTGAGCGCGTTTAACGCAGCTTCGGCTTCCAACTTGGCTTCATTGGCCACTTTACCGAAGAGGCGCTTTTTCTCGGGATCGAGTGTTCCGAAGAGACTGAAAAGCGACTGAATCTCACCTTTCTTACCCAGATACTTCAGCCTGAAGGCCTCGATGGCTTCAGGCTGAATTTCGATTTGGGCAAGGTCTTTTCGGAGCTGCTCGCGAACCTCTTCAGCTTTTTCAAAGAGGTTCATTGCGTTAGGCCTTGGCGATTTCAGCGAGTTTGGCGAAACCGTTCGGATCGTTCACGGCGATGTCGGCCAGCGCTTTACGATCCAGTTCGACACCGTTGGTCTTCAATCCATGAATGAACACATTGTAAGAAAGTCCGTTTTCACGGGCAGCGGCATTGATCCTGGCAATCCAGAGAGCGCGGAAAGTGCGTTTTTTAGCGCGCCGGTCACGATAGGCGTATTGCAGCGCTTTCTCGACAGCATCTTTGGCGTTGATGTATAATTTGCTCCGGGATCCACGGAATCCCTTCGCCATTTTAAGTATTTTTTTATGTTTCCGATGATGTGGTACGGAGCTGTTAGCTCTGGGCATTGTCCTCTTCTCCTATGCTATAATCATTTTCTTGATGCGTTTCTCATCATTCGCAGCCACGAGCCCGGCCTGTCCCAGTTTCCGTTTTCTTTTCGGACTCTTCTTCGTAAGAATATGAGAAAAATAGGCCTTGTTCCTTTTTATCTTACCAGAGCCAGTTAGTTTAAATCGTTTCGCTGCGGAACGTCTTGTTTTCATTTTGGGCATAATTCTTCATCTCCTATTTTGAACTAAGAAAGGCGATAATGTTGCGCCCTTCATCAATCGGTCCCTTCTCGATGGTTCCAAAATCGGCCAATTTTCCGATAATATTATCCACCAGGTTGCGCCCCACCTCACGATGAGCTAACTCCCGGCCGCGGAACATCAGGGTGATTTTCACCTTAAATCCGTCTTCGAGAAATTTCTTGGCATGATTCACTTTCATATTCAGATCATGTTCGCCGATACGGGGCCGAAATCTTACCTCTTTCAGTTTTACGACATGCTGTTTCTTTTTACTCTCCCGGTCTTTCATCTGCAGCTGATAACGGTATTTACCAAAATCCATTATCTTGCAGACCGGAGGCTTTGCCTGAGGCGCAACCTCAACGAGATCCAAGTCTCGTTCAACCGCAAGTAGTTGCGCTTCCCGGATTGATACAACACCTACTTGCTTCCCATTCTCATCAATAAGCCGGACAGATTGCGCACGAATCTGTCGATTTGCTCTCAAATTTTTTTCTATGATTGAATCTCCTCTTTTGATTTTATCTCCTCAACAAGCAGAGACAGGCCGTTCTCCCACGTGAAAACCCCTTTATCTCCTGCTTTGCGTCTTCGTACCGATACTTTGCGTTCCTGCGCTTCGCGTTCGCCGATAATGAACATATAGGGAATTTTCATTAATTCGGCTTCGCGAATTTTTGCACCCATCGTGTCGCTTTTTGTATTCATCTCGGCACGAATCCCCTGTAAAGAGAGAAGATCGGAGAATTCCTGGGCAGGTCCGTTCTGATGACTGGTGATCGGAATAACCACAGCCTGCTGCGGTGCCAGCCAGACCGGAAAGTCACCGGCTGTATGTTCGATCAATGTTCCCACGAATCTTTCCAGGGAGCCCATAATCGCCCGATGAATCATATATGGTCGTTTTTTGGAACCATCGCTGTCGATGTATTCCATATTAAAACGTTCGGATAAATTAAAGTCAAACTGAATTGTAGTGCATTGCCAGGAGCGGTTCAAGGCATCCCGGATTTTTATGTCGATCTTCGGACCGTAAAAAGCGCCGCCGCCGACATCCAGGGAATGTTCGATACCCAACTTCTCCAGAGTTCTCCGCAGTGAAGCGGTCGCCTCATCCCAATCCTCTTCGGCGCCTACACATTTCACCTTGGGCTTGGTCGAGACGTACACTTCGAAATTCTGAAATCCGAAAGTCCGCAGATAAGCGAATGAAAATTCCACGAGTTTTTCTACTTCCTCGTCCAACTGCTCCGGAGTGCACATGATATGCGCATCGTCCTGGGTAAATCCCCGGACGCGCATCAGCCCGTGCAAGACTCCCGAGAGTTCATAGCGATAGACTGTGCCGAGTTCGGCATATTTGATCGGTAGATCGCGGTAGCTGCGGGTCTTGGCCTTGTAAATCATGATATGGAACGGACAGTTCATCGGTTTGACATAATATTCGTCACCTTCAACCTTCATCGCATCGAACATCGATTCGCGATAAAAACCGAGGTGCCCGCTGGTTTCCCAAAGCTGCGCCTTCCCGATGTGGGGTGTCTGAACCAATTGGTAACCGCGTTTACGGTGCTCTTCCAACCAGTAATCCTTGATCGCCTGCAACAGTGCGGTTCCGCGCGGATACCAGAGTACGAGCCCCGGGCCGATCTGATCGTTTATTTCGAATAGTTCGAGGCTCTTGCCGAGTTTCCGATGATCGCGGCGCTTGGCCTCTTCCAAAAAATTCAAATATTTCTTTAGTTCTTTTTCCGAAGAAAAGCTCGTTCCGTAGATGCGGGACAGCATCTTCTTGCTGGAATCACCGCGCCAATATGCGCCAGCCACATTGAGCAACTTAAACGCTTTCAGCTTTCCGGTTGAAGGTACGTGCGGTCCCCGGCATAAATCCTTAAAATCGCCCTGACTGTAGATCGAGAGGTTTTCCTGGTGATCGATGTCGTTAATGATCTCAACTTTGTAATGTTCGCCCATTTCCGAAAAAATACGGATTGCTTCTTCACGGCTTACTTCTTGCCTGTGGAGCGGCAAATCGGCTTTCACGATCTCCTGCATGCGTTTTTCAATTTTTTCCAGATCGCCATCGGTTAAAGCCGGCTCGATATCGAAATCATAGTAAAAGCGGTTTTCAATCGCCGGGCCGATGGTGACATTGGACTGCGGATAGAGCTGCTTTACGGCCTGCGCCATGATGTGCGAGGTGCTGTGCAACAGTATCTCGTGAGCCTCCGGGGAGCGATAAGTCAATATCTCGACTTTGGAATTCTCCTGAATCGGCGAATACAGGTCAACCAGTACATCATTGACTTTGGCGGCAAGCGATTGGCTGAACAGACCCTCACTGATGGATTTGGCTATATCTCCCGGTGTAACTCCTGAAGCAAACTCTACCTTCGACTCGTCCGGTAGAGTCACGGTTACTTTTTTCGCTGGGTCCAAAATATCTATCCTTTTTACTCGCTTTCTCCAAAATTGGGCTTTATTATATTATAAGTCTTGTTTTGTTTCACAAAAATCGTGGGCGATACTGGACTTGAACCAGTGACCCCTTGCATGTCAAGCAAGTACTCTAACCACCTGAGCTAATCGCCCTTTTTCTACTGCTCATCAAAAAGCTGGGGTAATTTAACTAACGATTTATACACAGGCAACGGAAAAACTTAAAATAAACGCTGCATTTCCCGTCTGATTTCAGAAGTCAAAGGAGTTTTATTCAAAATCGTCATTCTCTTCCATAGCATCTATCAATCCAACAAATTGTTTTGCGATCAGCC
This sequence comes from uncultured bacterium, assembly GCA_964589175.1. Lineage (GTDB taxonomy): Bacteria > Fidelibacterota > UBA2242 > UBA2242 > UBA2242 > CAZPRY01. The sequence goes on along the minus strand of CAZPRY010000059.1, from coordinate 10,162 downwards.
GTGCAATTCTTATTTTCTCAGCATGCAGGATGCTTCATTGGATCAAATTGTCGCAAATTCCCTGGATGCCGATACCGATCTGCTCCCGTTTCTGCCGCAACTCCTGGAGGGTATCTGGGCCCTCGGGTCTCTGCCGTAACGGATAATAGAACTTTTAGCCGGTACCGATCTGAAACCGGGTACGGCGAAAGTCCTCGGTCTCGGCTGCGGAAAAGGCGCCATCCTGATCCAAATCGCCAGGCAGCTGGGATTTTCCAGCGTCGGCATCGATGCTTTTCGACCATTCATCGATTTCGCTACTTCAAAAGCATCTGATGAGGGCGTTTCCGATAAATGTACTTTCGAATGCGGCGATATCCGTCAAGCCGTCGAAACGATGGACCATTTCGATGTCGTTATCTATTCCGGAATCGGACCGATCTGGGGAAAGATAAACAACACTATTGGAGCCTTGCGCGGTTGTGTACGGGAAGGCGGCTATATCATTTTTGACGAAGGCTTCCTTACCGATCATATCATATCCGGGAATGAGATGTACCGTGATTACGGAAATTATCCCAACACCAGGGAGCTCCTGGAGTCCTTTGGGGATACCATTGTTGCAGAATTTATTCAGACTCCGTACGAGACCGACCGGAACAATGCCCAGCTTTTCCGATCCATTCAACAAAATGCTCAAAAAATAATAGGACAATATCCCGAAAAACGAAAAATGATCCTGGAGTACATCGCGCGGCAGGAACGCGAAAACACCATCTTCGGGCATCATTTTATCGGCGCTACCTGGCTGATTCGCAAAAAGTCATGAAAAGCCTGCTTATAGGCCTATCCCAAACCTCTACTTCCCCACCGGCGATCCGGATGCACCGGCGGTCAACAATGGGAACGAAGCCATTTGAGAGTTACTTAGGTGAAATCCTGCTAATAATCCGGCGCTAAGCATCCCTATCCTTTTTGTTACCAGAATCACAAAATGCCATCACTGCTCCGGAAAATAGCTCCCGCCCGCAATTCCCGGACAACCCTTCCGCCTGTTTCGCGGTCTATGGGGTATGTTTTTAAAAATTGAGAGGGAATTACCATGAAAAACTCAAAGATTGTTCTTTTTATACTTTTACTTTCCTTCGGAATGCTGCTGAACTGCGAAGTGAATGTGCTGGGCGTCGAAACCAGCCACAAGCCCAGGGTGGTCGGATCGGGAGATATCGTCACCGTCGATAAAACCAGCACCGATTTCAATAAAATCGACATCTCTCAGGCTTTCGTTGCCACAATCACCCAATCGGAGAATTATCTCGTCGAACTCAGAGTTGATGATAACATCGTCAATAAGGTCTTCGTCGTCCGGCAAGGCAGCGCTTTAAAGGTGTACCTGGATGATGATTATTCCTATCAGAATGCGACATTGGAAATTGATATCCATCTACCGGACATCGAGCAACTGCAACTAAGCGGAGCTTCCGTCGCGGCCGTCGAAGGTTTCGATTTCGATCATGAGATGGAATTTGTCCTGTCCGGGGCAAGTATTGTCAATGGTGACCTGAGTTGCGGGAACGTGGATTTTTACATATCCGGCGCCAGCCGTATTACGTTGAATGGCACGGGTGAAGACCTGGATATGGATGTCAGTGGCGCCAGTACGGTCGCGCTGGATGATTTTCTTTGTGATGACGTGGATATCACCCTGAGTGGTGCCAGTAGTGCTTCCGTGAACAGTCAAGGCACCATCAGTGCTGATTTAAGCGGTGCATCCAGACTGTACTATTACGGCAATCCGGTGCTTGGTAATATCTCAATGAGCGGCGCTTCGGAAATTAAGAAAAAAGGCTAAACGACACGATCCATACCATACATGCGAATACCTCCAAGAGTGCTATGATTCATAGCCCTCTTCTATTTTCACATATGCTCGCGCTGGCGAATCTCATCCATATTCGGTATCTTATTGCCATTGACAAGAATGAAACGGAGCATATTTGGCAAGAATTCAAAGACATCTATTCATCTCAGCGATTGTAACGCTGTTACTGCTACTGCTATTTCATGCGAATTGCGGTTTTAACGAGGATTCCCGTATCGAAGCGGCCGTGCATTCCGAATTGACCCTACACCCCGCCTCTACCCTGACGGATCTCTACAAGTTCTTCTTCCAGGATGCTTTCGGGCCGGCTCATATCATCTCCGACCCTGACGCAGCCAAAAATTATCTGGTACTGGAACTAGCATCGGCAACGCGTTTTGAGGATTATACCTGGCAGGCGCTGGGCTACAAGCAGCAGTATTATCGTCTGAACCTCGCCACCGTGCGGGACAGCATCCTGCCACTCGATACACTCCTGAAGGCACTCATCGAAAGCGCCGATTCCGGGCCGCAAAGCGACATCGAAACCTGGAAAGCGGAATGGTCGAAAATTCTTGTTGTGATCGAGCACGTCGTCCCGGATTTGCCGAATTTCCAAGAGGATAAGAGTTCTATCGCGGATTTACTGGCGCAAGGAGACTACGTCGTCCATCACAGTTTGCTCTATACTGAAACTTACGAACCGCACTACCGCATCATCGACCGCAACCGCTTCCTCGATTTGCAGAAAAAATACTTTGGAGATACGAATCGGTAGGCGGCGCACCGGCGCAATAATTACCGACGTCTGCCTCAGAGCAAAATAGCAGCGGATTGCTCACCGGTTTTCCAGCGTACCCGTAATAGTAACCTTCCGGCAAATATCACTGTCAGGCACAATCACGGCCACCCACGGCATGGCCGGATTCCTGACTTCGACTACCCAGTCAAACTCATCCTGTCTGATAGTTTGGAATGTCAGCAACTTTTGCGACTCTGGCGTACTCCCATTGAAAAGGCGGATGCTGAGCTCATGATTTCCGGTTCCCTCGACAATCACGCGAATCCTTAACTGCTGCTTTTCGATGTCACTGTACACAACCTGCGCAATAAAACCGATCTCGTTCTCGGGATTCAGGACAACTGAGTAGTCACCACCCGGTAGAAGCGTCATTTTTCTCGATAGATAATCAGTTCGCAATTCATACTCACCGGCTGGAAATTGGGCTTCAAAATTGCCGGAGGCATCGATGGTGACCGTTTTTCGCTTACCGGTGTGAGAGTTAACAAAGTCGATCGAAGATATGGGTGCTTTCTCCAATTTCCCCGTTATGCGAGCCGGCATGGCGAGATAGGCGGCATTCCAGAGGAAGCGACTGACCGGCACCACCCAGATTTCTTTATAAGTCGCGTAGTTGGAACCGGACCAGTACGGTTCGTCATTTTGAACGCAATCAATCCCCACCGGAAGCGCGCCCACGACATCCCCCGGATTATAGCCGTACAACGTCATGTAGTCATGCCCGACGCCGTACATTAGACTCTGCACAAACGGATTCCCGCCGAATATCCATTGCATTTGTTTTTCAGCAAGCTGGGCGGATTCGAGGTCGTTGCATGCCAGCGAGGCAATGGTCAGCGCCAGCGTGTGCGAAAGCTGCACGGCCGTGTTTCCGTGGTGAGTTCTCGTCGTCCAGATGGGGAACAGACGCAGACGGTATTCATCGCTTAACCGCGTCCCTTCCATAAACTGGCGCAGCATGGCTTCGCGCAGATCAGGGTCTGCCACCTTTTCGAAATCCGATTTCCGGAAGACAGCAGCCGGCAGCATATCGTACGGAGTCGAATACTGCGCACCCCGCTTTTGAAAGTACTCCGAATGAAGCGTAATTGCGCTGTACCATCGCATCCAGTCGCCATGATCGGGAAAGGCCGAGCATAAGACCGATAAGGCCAGCAAGGGCGATTCTTCGAAGGCTGCATGGCGATGATGGACGATGGCGAGTTTCTGCGGATCTGTATAGAAGAAACCGGTCAGCGGAATTCCATCGGGGAATTCCTGCTGCTGGCACTGAACGAGCAGATTTCCGTACGCAACTGCCCGGTCCGCATAATCTCGGTCTCCTGTAATCCCGTAGAGCTGAATCGCCGAAATGACGCCCCACGAAAGTGTCAGATACGTTCCGCCGGAAAACCAGCGATGGGAAAAAGTGCCGCGATTGTCCAGGATTTCGTCGCCGGTAATCACAACCTGGCCGTTGTCCAGCCACTCATTTTGCTGTCGCTGCGCCGAGCGCCAGTCCTCTTCAGCCGCCTGCAGGCATTGCTCTGCCAGCCCCGGGCGAGTTTCCTTTAAGACCCTGCAAGCCAGTGCTTCGGTCGCGGCGGCAATGAAATTCTCCCAGGGAATCGCGTAAGCCGGCGTAACGATGTCGTCGTCCGTTCCCAGGATGCCGTCGGTATACAGGCTCATCGGATTCCAGGTAACACGATTGCCATCCCCGAACCGTGTTTTCAGCAGCCAGTCCAGGCCCCAGAGGGCTTCTTCCAGGATACGTTCACGTAATTCAGGCTCCAGACTGTGTTGCTCCATCCGTTGTAATAATTCCAGCATCGCATAAACCGACATCCCCGTCCGGAAGGAACCCTGCGAGAAATCAGCCGCGTCATGCCAGCCGCCATTGATCACTCTCTTCTCACCGTCATAGATTCCCTGCCAGTCGGCATGACAGACTGTATGCACGCCGGGGACTTCGCATCCGCAGCGCAGCACATAATAAAAATTCAGCGCCTTCCGTATCGGATCGAATAGACTGGTATCGGCAATCACGAAAGGCTCGCTGCTTCGATCCTCCGTCTCGATGATGTACCTTCCCGGTTGATCTATTTCCGAGAAATCCAGAACCTGAAATTCTCCGCGAGCGTTGACTTCCTCGCGTACCGGTGCGGTCAGAATGACCTCTCCGCTTTCGGCGTTTCTAATCTGAAATTGGGTGACGGACAAATCGCTGCAAAAAGCTCGCTTCGGCTGCTCCGGGCTGTAACCAAGGTGATTATAGGCAATTCTGCCCGGCGCTACCTCCCAGCCCGCATATTTCTCCGGCTCGACGCGCTGTAATTGCAGGCGATCGAAATCATAGACGATTCCGCAGTTTCCGCCGGAATCGCAGCCGGTGAGGAGTTTCACAATCCGGAAATCCGTAACCCGGTCGCGACGCAGGTTGGGAATTTCCCACAACACATAATTCCACTGTCCCGGAATCAGTCCCTGAATGACGGTAGCATACTTCGGATCGGTAATCGACGCCGGCGCATCGATACAGGTGAAACGCAAATAGAAGGTATGTACTCGAACATCCGTAGGATGGACATAAACCCGGAGTGCAATTCGGTTGTAGGCGCTCCAGTCCCGGGGCCGGGCAAAACGCAGGATGGCTTCGGACGATCCCATCATACTTCGGCCGGGATGCTGCCGGATTCGCTCTTCATCCCGCAAAACGGTTTCAAAGCGCAGGGATGAGACGCCGTCTTTACAGCGTTCTTTTGTGAGACTGATCTGCGCCAGGCCGCCCGCCCTCCAGTCATCCGGATGTTCCATATCATCGACCAGCAGCGAATCCAGGATTTCTTTATTGATCTCGCGATGCCGCAATGAACGGGTAAATCCGGCCTTCACAGGCATCCGCATCTTGTTCTCCAACGGTTCTGCAAAAGTCCAGTTACTGTAAATCCAGAACATAATAATCGCCAAAATTCCATAAGTCCGGCCAAGGCGGTGCAGCATCGTTAATCACTTTCTATGTTTTAAGGCAGATATATTCCACCCTGATTCGCCGTAGAGCATCAGTCGCACAATCACAACCAATGCAAAACTAATTAACCTGCGCTTCTTTTTCAATACGATTTGATGAATTTTCCGATCCATCCGGTCCGCAGATCCTTGGATCAATTCTATTCTGGAAGACCCGTACAACAACCGAACGCGATTCTTAAATCCCAAATCCTAATATGCAAATAGCTAATAAATTCAAAATATCAATTACCGAAATTTCAAACCGCTTTTAAGGCTATGGAATAATTGTCGCTGGCTCGGGATGAGTATTTACCCTTAAAGTCATTCCGATCCCAGCCCGGCTGGGGAGGAATCGGGTAGGACCGGAGCGATATTTTCTGACCCGATCTCTCATCCCCGCCGATGGCAGTGATTCGAGATGACAATCCGGGATGGTCATTTGAAATCGCTGAGAATAAGTTAAAATTTTCGCCATGATGGGCAAAATGCGCTCACCATTTCCCAGTAAATGGAAAAAAATTAGGACATTATCAATAGAGACCGGTACATCTTCCATCACAGCCGGTAAATAGACCTTAAAAAAACCAGGCCACTTCCTATTTCGGAGTAAACAAAAATCAGCTCAACAACGGTCCCGCTACCTGCCCGTCTTATGGATCAGATACTGATAATACTTCAGATAATCTCACGCCTGGCTCTCGGGCTAGCTATTTCTTTCTCGTGTCTTTCTTCATCAGCCGTTCTTTGTCACTGAATCCTTTGCATATTTTTTTTCCACATAATCCGGATACCATTTCGCCATACAATCCGGACACATTCCGTGGGAGAAATTGACATTAGGTAACCGCTCTGAGATATATGTCGGCGGCAATACCCAGGGTTTTCCTGCTTTCTCATCATCGCGGATTTTATTGCATCCGGCACAAATCGGAATAACATTCTTCAAACCTTTGGATTGTCCGGCAGATACTTGCAGTGCCGCCAGTATTTCTTTCTGTTTTGTAATGTCCCGAATGACTGCAAATTTGGCTTTTTGTCCTTTATAATCAATTATCCTGACACTGGCTTCGACAGGAACTTCTGTACCATCTTTCTTCTTAAAAACCGTCTCGTATCGGTCCGCCACTGCTTCTCCGTTGCGGCTTTTTCTGCCACGTTCTTTAAGTATCTTGATTGCTTCTTCGGTATATACCTTCTTTAAGCTGTTCATGAGAAGGTCTTCTTTTTGATAGCCCAGCATATTGGCAAAAGCATCATTAATGAAAATAAATGTATTATTTTGGCTGATGACGATAGCATCCCGGGAGCTTTCAACCATCAATCGATATTTCGCTTCACTTTCCCTCAGTGCCTCTTCGGCATGTTTGCGCTCGGTGATATCTGTGAAAAGACCGAGTAGTAATGATTTTTCATCTTCTAAATCAAAAAATGAATTAGTAACATGAACCCAAATTCTTTTTCCATTCCAAAGTTTTAACTCTTTTTCAAAATGAGTTGCAACTGTTCTTGAATTAAATCGTTCTTGATGCTTCAGTTGAATCCGTTCTTTCTCTTCCGAAGAGTAAATTACGCTTAAAGGTTGTCCTTCTAATTCTTCTTTAGTTTTTCCGAACATTTTACAGAAAGCATCATTCACCTTAAATACAATGCCGTTTTCATCAGTAATACGCATACCACTTGCAGAATCTTCCCACACTGTACGAAATTGTGATTCCGATTTTTTAAGCTCCTCTTCGGCCCGCTTGCGTTCGGTAATGTCGCGCGCCACAGCGACTAAGTAGGCCCGATCCAGACGCACATATTTCAAATTGACTTCCACGGGGAATGTTGTACCGTTCTTCCTCCTGTGAATGCTATTCCACAACATTGAGCCTGCTTTCCGCATCTCGCCTATGATCGTTGGAAACAAGGATTGCTCGATATTAGGATCGATATCAGAAATCCTGAGAGACAGATATTCCTCCCGACTGTAGCCCAGTTCCAGACATGACTTCGCATTGACATCAAGGAAGCGACCCGTTTCGGGATCAACCACTTCAAATGCATCATTGGAATGATCGATTAGGGTTCGAAACAGTTTTAGCGATTTCTCCGCTTGTTTGCGCTCGGTGATGTCCTGGTTCACTCCGTAAGTTCTGACTGTTCTTCCTTTCTTGTCTTTGCCGATAAAAAAACGCACCGAAATATAGCCGATCTCACCATCGGCATAAAGCATGCGGTGCTCCACCTGCCGGTTGTAACAGGGGTCATCGGATTCAATGGCTTTACGGACTTCCTCACCGACAACCGGCGCGTCTTCAGGATGGACAAAACGCTTGGCGTAATCGGCGGAGGACATGGTATATCCGCCGACCTCTCCGGCAGTAGTGCGGAAAATTGCGTAAAAAGAATCGGTAAATGTAAATAAATCGCTGACCACATCATATTCCCATGATCCCAGGTGCGCCATCTCCATGGCGTTGGATAACTCGGCTTCGCTTTTACGCAATACTTCCTCTCCCCGCTTGCGCTCGGTGATGTCACGAACATATCCCTCGAAGTGCTTCAGTCGGCCCGCTTTATCTTTGACCGCAAAGGCATTGAGTTGAATCCAGATCGGCGCGCCATCTTTTTTCTTCCACTGCACTTCGAGATCAGCCACAGACCCTATCGGCTCAAATTCCCGAATCAATGCTGCTCGTTCTTCCTTTCGGTAATACACATTATCCGTCATATTTTTCCCGAGAAGCTCTTCTACCGAGTCATATCCCATTATCCTGGCCAGAGCATCGTTTGCCGTGATGAACTGCCCATCCGGAGTCGATTGATAGATGCCGACCGGAGCAGAATCAAAGATAGTTCGGTATTTTTGCTCAGAGAGGCGGAGTGCTTCCTCGGCCCGCTTGCGCTCGGTGATGTCAAGCTTTAGTTCTTCATTGGCTTTCGCCAGCTCCGCGGTACGTGCTTTAACGCGTTGCTCCAGTTGTTCATTCAGCCTTCTCAACTCATCCTGCGCTTGTTCAAGCGCCCTATTCTTACCGACAGCGCTCACATATATGGAGAGTAATATGTTGAGAATCTGCAAACGGTCCGAGGTAATAACGTATTTTCGCCCACTGAACTTTATTTCTATGCCCATCTGCACGCTCTTGGTTTCCTGTAGTCCCCGGTTGATCTGGAGGAATTCAATTTGGGAGAGAAGAATTCGTTCATCATAGGGCTTGGTGACAAAGTTATCGGCGCCACACTCCAGGCCTCTAATAACATCGGCCGGATCGGAGAGAGCCGTCAAGAGGATAACCGAAACATCCTTGAGTTTCTCATCCGTCTTGATCTGCCTGCAAAGCTCGTAGCCATCCATTTCCGGCATCATGATATCGCTGATGACAATATCTGGCTTGCTCAATCTGACCAGTGCCAGCGCTTCTTTGCTGTTACTGGCAGCTACCACCTGGTAGCCATGTGTCTCAAGAAAATATTTCAGTTTTTCCGCTTGTGTGGGACTGTCTTCAACGATCAGAATTATATTGCTGTGATTATCTGTTTTTAGTGATGAATCATTCATAGGGTCATTCCTGCTTATTTTTTGGGGTGGTCAGAGCGGTTAAGGTCGCCACAATTTCTTTGGGATTCAGAATATATTTAGCCGCATCTAATTCTATCGCAACTTTGGGCATTCCGAAAACGACAAAACTCTCCTGGTTTTGAGCAATTGTGATTCCGCCCAAATCGCGCATTCGTTTCAATTCATGGGCGCCGTCATTCCCCATACCTGCCAGCAGCGTCCACGAAAATCCGATCGTTTTGCACTTTTGATAAACGTCATCATCGTCCAAATTCCTGTAAAAACCGGAACTCTCATCCCACATCAGTCGATTCATTCTATCCGCCATATTTTACGCTCGTGTTCGGTAGATTTTCGCTTTTCCCGCCAGGCCGGTTTCTTCCGCCATAAAGGCCATGTCATTATATTGGATCACCATTTGAGCGGACATTTCCACCCGGGCCGATCCGGTTTGCGGCGTATTGTCCATTCCCGAACCCAGCCCGGTCTGCCAGTAAAGCCCGTGTCGGGCTGAAGTTTTCATCCGGTTAGCCTCCAGCCATTCCGCGTATTTTTCCAGCACCGGTAAAACTTTTTCAAAACGGCGCTTGTCGCCCGAAACACGATAGTACTCCGTTTCCGCCCAGGAGAACAGCGGCGGGTTAACGGCCTGCGGGCTGGTTTCGAGATGGTAGTCTTCGCCGGCCCTGTCTCCGGTCTCCCGGATTTCGCGGCAGATAAATCCGTCGCTGTGCTGCCGGCAATAAAAATTATCAAACGACTGAACCGCTGGAAAGATGTGCTGCGCATAGCGCCAGAACATTACCATGAAGATCGTATCCCACTGAAAGATGTTGTCGTTGAAGGCTTCATCGACATAGTTGGAGACGAAAGGCGCACCTGGTTCCGGCCGGCGCAAATGATCGAAGGCTAATTCCCAGCACTTCCAGTACATCTCCACCCAGCCCGGTTCGGCCTCCAGGACTGGACGCGGCAGCCGGGCTTT
>CAZPRY010000058.1:655-23313 GCA_964589175.1 uncultured bacterium | reverse complement strand
TAAATCTGTCCTCTTTTAAGAAAGATTTTTCTTGGGGTTTTGCAAAGATTCCTTACAGTTTTCGAAAAAAATGAAACCGATTGGAGCGTGCGTGATCAAATGACCAAACGTATTGGTAAAGAAAATGTATGAATCTGATTTGGGAAATGCAAAAAAATCTACTTGACTTTAATCATTTAACACTTTAACATATGTTAAAGTTGGAGGATTTGAAATGAATGATCTTAAAAAACGCTTCGAAGAAAATGAACTCATCTGCGAGAAGGTCATCGACCTTTTTACGCTGTTTTCCAATAAGGCGCGTTTCCGCATCCTTTGCATGCTGCTTGAGGGCGACTTCTGCGTCACTGAAATTGTAGAAACCGTCAAAATCGGTAAAATCTCGAATGTTTCCCAGCAACTTCGTTTGCTTACGCTGGCGGGACTCCTGGAAAAACGGCGCGACAAAAAACGAATCATTTACCATCTTAAAGATGAGAAGATCAAAAAAGTGATTCAGTTCTTCCAGGAAAACTATCTATAAGAAAGGATAGCATGAAACGAATTCTTATTGTGGGAGCCGGAACGGCAGGAACCATGATGGCCCGGCATCTGCTGCGTAAAATTGATCCGAGAGAATGGAAGATTACGGTAGTCGACAAGGATGAAAACCATTACTATCAACCCGGCTTCCTTTTTCTGCCTTTTGGTATCTACACTGACAAGGACGTGATCAAACCGAAGAAAAAATTCTTCTCCAGCAAGATTGAGTATTTGCAGGCCAATGTGGATCTGATCGAGCCGCAGAAGAACAAAATCGTGCTCGAGAACGGGACTGACTTAGAGTATCATATTATAATCATTGCGACCGGCACGGACATCGCCTCGGATGAGGTCGCCGGCCTGACCGATTCCGGCTGGCAAGTAGATGCTTTCGATTTTTATACTTACAAGGGCGCCAGCGCTCTGGCAAGAAAATTGGAAACCTGGCCGGGCGGGAAATTGGCGCTGCACATTGCCGAGATGCCGATCAAATGTCCGGTTGCTCCGCTCGAGTTTGCCTTTCACGCAGACGCCTTTTTTACCAAGAAGAAGATGCGTGAAAAGGTTGAAATCGAATACGTGACGCCGCTTTCGGGCGCATTTACAAAACCCATTGCGGCCGGTGTATTCGGAAATTTGCTCGCGGAAAAGAATATCAAACTCGTTCCCGATTTCAACACCGAACGCGTCGATCCCAATGCCAGGCAGTTGATCTCATACGATCAGCGCAAGGTGGATTACGATCTGTTGGTCACGATTCCCACCAATATGGGCGATGCGCTCATGGAACGCTCGGGAATGGGTGATGAACTGAATTACGTCCCCACCGACAAACACAGTTTGCAGTCCAAAGACTATGAGAACATTTTCGTAATTGGCGACGCGACGGATCTGCCGTCGTCCAAGGCCGGTGCCGTAGCTCATTTCGAGGCCGAGATTCTGACCAGGAATATCATGAGTTTTATCCGAAATCAGCCCCTGACGGCCAGCTTCGACGGGCATGCCAACTGCTTTATCGAGTCCGGTTTCGGCAAGGGCATTCTGATCGATTTCAATTACGAATACGAACCGGTGCAAGGCCGCTTCCCGATACCGCTGCTCGGACCGATGGCCCTGTTGAAGGAAACCCGTCTCAATCACTGGGGCAAACTGGCTTTCAAATACATTTACTGGAATATGTTGCTCAACGCTATCCCGTTGCCCGGGATTACGACGCACATGAGTAAAATGGGTAAAAAATTAAACATATAATAAGGAGTGAATCATGGCAACAAAGACGATTGCTGGAGTCACGATCGACGTGAATGATGAGGGATACCTGACAAATTCCTCGCAATGGAACAAAGCGATTGCCGCCGAAATCGCCAAAGAGCTCGGCATTCCGGTATTGACAGAGAGACACTGGAAAGTAATCGAGTTTCTGCAGAATGATTATAAAGAAAAAGGCACGCTTCCGACTATTCGCAGAGTCAATAAAGTCGGTGGCATCGGCACGAAAGACCTCTATGAACTTTATCCCGAAGGTCCGCTGAAAAAAGCCGCCAGGATTGCCGGACTTCCCAAACCCGTAAGCTGCGTATAACCAGGAGAATATTCAATGTCTGATCAACCCGAGAAAATCAAAAAGGTTTCGATTGTCGTATCCCGTGGATCCCTGGAAGGCGTGTACCCCGGCCTGATCATGGCCAACGGCGCCCGGATGGAGGGGATGGAAGCGAATTTATTTTTCACTTTTTTCGGTCTGTATGCTGTTCTGAATAAGTTTATGGACAATATAAAAATCGCCACGGTTGGTAATCCGGCGATGCGCGTTCCCGATGCAAAGGGATTTCCATTGCCGACCCTGTTAGGGGCGCTGCCCGGTATGTCAGCGTTCGCGACCTGGATGATGAATAAAACCATGGACAAACTGGATATTCCGCCGGTCCGGGAATTTATCGAGATGATTAGTGCCGCCGGAGGAAAACTCTATGCCTGTAAGGCCACGGTGGATATGTTCAATCTGACTATGGATGATTTCTGTCCCGAGGTGGATAAAGTTCTTACGGTTGGCGAGTTCTACGAATTGTCCGCCGGTTCCCAGATTATTTTTACCTAAATCCGGAACGTCAGAGCTTACTCTGAATGTTCGCTGTTCCCGGAAGATTTCGGAAATAGGTGTTTCTTCAATTTCGAGGATTTATTTCCGAAAATCCTTTATATTGAATTAAAACGGTAAGAAAGATCCATGGGACTACACAAAATTAAAAAAGGCCTCGATCTTCCGATTGATGGTAAACCGGTCCGGGAAATCCACGCAGCAAAGCCCGTCCGGCAAGTCGCCCTGATTGGTCCGGATTATGTCGGCCTGAAGCCCGATATAGCGGTATCCGTCGGTGACCGGGTAAAACTCGGCGATCTCTTGTTTACCGATAAGAAGCGACCGGCGATTCGCTATACGTCGCCTGGCTGCGGTACGGTTTTATCCATCAATCGTGGTGAGAAACGGGCGTTTTTATCGATAATTATCCAGCTGGAAGGAGACGAAGAGCGCAGTTTTATCGCGCACGACGACACTCAGATCGGGCAGTTATCGCGGGAAAAAATCATCACCCAATTGCTGGATTCCGGCGTGTGGCCGGCCCTGCGCAGCCGTCCCTTCAGTAAAGTCGCCGATCCGGAAAAAGTGCCGCATTCGATCTTTGTCACGGCGATGGACAGCCGACCGCTGGCGCCCTCGCTGGAAAAGGTATTGGAAGGTCGGGATGAATTATTCCGCACTGGCCTGGAAATTATCGGCAACTTGACGGAGGGAAAAATATTCCTCTGCGTTTCGCCCGACGAGAAAATTCCGCAGCCGGAAAGTGGTCGAATCACTGTTGAACAGTTCAGCGGGCCGCACCCTGCCGGAAATGTTGGAACGCATATCCATTTGCTCGATCCGGTTTATCGGGAGAAAGAAGTCTGGCATCTCGGTGCGCAGGATGTTGTCGCATTCGGTTATCTGTTCCGCGAGGGCAAAATCCTGACCGAACGCATTATCGCATTGGCCGGCCCGTCTGCAAAACAGCCGCGCCTGCTGCGCACGCGCCTGGGCGCTTCGTTGAAAGATTTAGTCGCCGATGAACTGCAGAACGGCGAGCATCGCGTCATTTCAGGGTCAGTGCTGGACGGCCGCCTGGCCGGTGAAACCGTCGGATTCCTGGGACGCTATCATCAACAGGTTTCGGTGATGCCCGAGGAGCGCGAGCGCAAACTGTTCGGTTGGCTGTCGCCAGGCGCTCATCTTTATTCCGTGAAAAATATTGTATTATCCAAGTTTTTGCCGTGCCGGCACTACGATTTCACAACAGCTGTTCACGGCGGACTGCGTGCTCTCGTTCCGATCGGCAGTTATGAAAAAGTGATGCCGCTGGACATTTTGCCGACATATCTTTTAAGGGCCTTGGCGGTGGATGATGTCGAGGATGCCGAGAATCTGGGCTGCCTGGAACTGGATGAAGAAGACCTCGCGCTGTGCACGTTCGTGTGTCCCTCGAAGATCGATCACGGGCAGAATCTGCGCCGGGTACTGACCCTTATTGAGAAGGAAGGCTGATGGATAAATTCAGAAAATTTCTCGATAAACAGGAAAAGCATTTCGGAAAAGGCGGCAAACTGGAAGGCCTTTATTACCTTTATGAAGCCATTGATGCTTTTCTGTATTCATCGGGTCAGGTCACCAAATCACCGGCTCACGTTCGTGATGTACTCGATTTGAAACGCATGATGATGACGGTTGTGATCGCGTTGGCCCCGGCTGTGCTGATGGCCATCTACAACACCGGCTACCAGGCCAACCTGGCCCTGGCCGCTTTGGCGAATATCCCATCCGGCAGCTGGCAGCGAACCGTCGTACAGTGGTTGGGTGTAGGTTTCAATCCGCACAATATTTTGGCGAATGTTGTTCACGGCGCGCTGTACTTCTTTCCGGTTTATATCGTCACGCTGGCCGCCGGCGGTTTCTGGGAAGTGCTGTTTGCCAGTATCCGCAAGCATGAAATTCACGAAGGTTTTTTCGTCACAAGCCTGCTTTTCCCGCTGATTCTGCCGCCCGATATTCCCTACTGGCAGGTCGCCTTGGGAATTTCATTCGGCGTCGTGATCGGCAAGGAAGTTTTCGGTGGCGTCGGCATGAACGTTTTCAATCCCGCTCTGGTGGGGCGCGCGTTTCTTTTCTTCGCCTATCCGGCCTGGATTTCCGGCGATAAAGTTTGGGTGGCTGTCGATACGGTCAGCCAGGCCACACCGCTGGCACAGCTGGCCGACCCGGCCCTTCATCTGGGCTATTCCTGGCAGCAGGCCTTTTTCGGATTAATTCCGGGCTCGATGGGGGAGACCTCGACATTGGCCTGTTTGATCGGGGCGGCGATCCTGATCATCACGGGCATCGGTTCGTGGAAAATCATGGTGAGCGTCCTGGGCGGTATGGTCAGTCTTTCGCTGCTCTTCAATCTCGTCGGCAGCTCTACGAATCCGATGTTTGCAGTCACGCCGGTCTGGCACCTGGTGTTGGGCGGATTTGCCTTTGGAACGGTATTCATGGCTACCGATCCGGTCTCGGCCGCGATTACCGAACCCGGAAAATACGTCTATGGATTGCTGATCGGTTTACTGGTGGTTCTGATCCGGGTCGTGAATCCGGCCTTTCCCGAGGGAATGATGCTGGCCATCTTGTTTGGAAATGTCTTCGCTCCGATCATCGATCGGATTTTTATCAATGCCAATATCAAGAGGAGACGGGCGCGCTATGTCCAATGAAGGAACCCAAAAAACACTGCTGGTTGCCCTGGGTGTTTGCCTGGTCTGTTCGATTCTGGTCTCCGGCGCGGCGGTGGGTCTGAAAGGCATTCAGGATCGAAATCGTGAATTGGATAAACTCAAGAACATTCTTCAGGCCGGCGATCTGTACTCGGAAGGTGCGGATATTAAAAAAGTCTACGAAGAAAGAATCCGCCCGGAAATTGTCGAATTATCCAGTGGTACTTTGCTGACTTCGGACCGCTACGATGCGGTGCTCGATCCGGCTGCTTTCGACCTGAAAGCGATTGCCAAAAATCCCGCTTACAGCCGGGTTTTACCCGCGGATGTGGATAAAGCCCAGATCAAATCGGCCCCGAATTTCATGGTGATATACGAGGTAATGGACCAGGATCAGGTCCAAAAATATATTCTCCCCATTGTCGGCAAAGGCTTATGGTCGACCATGTACGGCTTTATAGCGCTGGATAAGGACCTCTCGACAGTCAGGGGCTTCACTTTTTATGGACATGGCGAGACGCCCGGTCTGGGCGGTGAAGTCGACAATCCACGCTGGAAGCAGATCTGGAACGGTAAGCAGATTTTCGATGAGAGCGGCGAACTGAAGATCGAAGTCATCAAGAGTTCCGTGGATCCGGACAGCCCGGACGCGAAGTATGAAATCGACGGCCTTTCCGGTGCGACCATTACGACGCGCGGCGTCGATGCCACCGTGAAATTCTGGCTGGGCGAGAACGGCTTCGGACCTTTTCTGGCGAAATTAAGAGGCGGAGTTGCGGACCATGAATAAATACAAAAAAGTCGTCAAAACGCCGATTATTATCGAGAATCCGATTGCGGTTCAGATTCTCGGCATCTGTTCGGCACTGGCGGTAACATCCAAACTGGAAACCTCCATCGTCATGGCCCTGGCTGTGATGTTTGTGGTGTCGTTTTCCAACCTGGCGATCAGCCTGATCCGCAACCACATTCCCGGCAGCATCCGCATCATCGTCGAAATGACCATCATCGCATCACTGGTGATTATCGCCGACCAGATCATCAAAGCCTTCGCTTACAACGTCAGCAAGCAGTTGTCCGTCTATGTGGGCCTGATCATCACCAACTGCATTCTGATGGGACGCGCCGAGGCTTTTGCGATGAAGAATCCGCCGCTGCTGAGTTTTCTCGACGGGATCGGCAACGGCCTGGGCTACGCCTTCGTTTTGCTCTTCGTCGGTTTCTTCCGCGAACTGCTCGGTTCCGGGAAATTGCTCGGCTTTCAGGTACTGCCGGTTTACACCGAAGGCGGCTGGTACATTCCGAACGGATTGCTGCTTCTGCCGCCCAGCACGTTTTTCCTGATCGGGCTATTGATCTGGTGGCTGCGCACGATGAATCCGGAAAAGGCGGAGGACTAGAGCATGTTTGAATACTATCTAAGCCTGTTCATCAAATCGATTTTTATCGAGAACATGGCGCTGGCTTTCTTCCTCGGTATGTGTACTTTCCTGGCCGTCTCCAAGCGCGTCGACACGGCCGTCGGACTGGGGATCGCCGTCGTGGTAGTGCAGGCCATCACCATGCCGGTGAATAACCTGATTTATCGCTATGTACTGGCCGAGGGCGCGCTTGCCTGGGCGGGACTGGAGAATGTCGATCTGACCTTTCTGGGACTAATTACCTATATCGGTGTGATTGCGGCCATAGTGCAGATTCTCGAAATGGCGCTCGATAAGTTTGTCCCCAAACTGTATAACGCCCTGGGAATTTTCCTGCCGCTGATTACCGTGAATTGCGCCATTCTGGGCGGATCGCTTTTCATGGTGGAACGGAATTATAATTTCCCCGAGAGTGTCGTTTTTGGACTGGGTTCCGGGATCGGTTTCGCGCTGGCGATTATCGCCCTGGCCGGAATCCGGGAGAAGATGAAATACAGTAATGTTCCCAAAGGTTTGCGCGGGCTGGGAATTACTTTCATTACGGCCGGCCTGATGGCCATCGCGTTTATGTTATTTTCCGGAATTCAATTGTAAAAGGATAGCGCATGAGTGGTGTTGGTTTAGTCGTTCTGGGTGTCGCGATGTTCACGCTGGTCGTGATCGCGCTGGTAGTCGTTATCCTGATTGCGAAATCCAAACTGGTGCCCGAAGGCAATGTGCACATCACGATCAATGACGATCCGGCCCACAGTTTCGACGTACCCATCGGCGGGAAGCTATTGAATACGCTTGCGGAGCAAAAAATTTACCTGGCTTCGGCCTGCGGCGGTGGCGGCACCTGCGGACAGTGCAAATGCAAAATCGTCGCGGGCGGCGGCGACGCGCTCCCCACGGAAGCGTCGATTTTGACGCGTAAAGAAATCCGCGAAGGTTATCGCCTGAGTTGCCAGGTCAGTGTGAAGGAAAACCTGGGTCTTGAGATTCCGCCCGAAGTATTCGATGTCAAAAAGTGGGAATGCACGGTTCGCTCCAATCATAACGTGGCCACCTTTATCAAGGAATTGGTGCTGGAACTGCCGGAAGGCGAGAGTGTCGATTTCCGGGCGGGCGGCTATATTCAGATCGAGACCGGACCGCATGAGGTGAAATACAGCGATTTTAACATTGAGGAAGAGTACCGTAGCGATTGGGACAAGTACGATATGCGGAAGTATGTATCGAAGGTGGAAGAGGAAGTCATGCGCGCCTACTCCATGGCGAACTATCCCGATGAGAAGGGGATCATCATGCTGAACGTGCGCATCGCATCGCCGCCGCCCAACAAGCCCGACGCGCCTCCCGGTCAGATGTCGTCCTATATCTTCAATCTGAAGCCGGCCGATAAGGTCACGATCTCCGGCCCATACGGTGAGTTCTTTGCCAAAGACACCGACGAGGAGATGGTTTTTATTGGCGGCGGGGCGGGTATGGCGCCCATGCGTTCGCATATTTTTGATCAGCTCAAACGGCTGAAGAGCCATCGCAAGATTTCCTTCTGGTATGGCGCCCGCAGCCTGCGCGAGGTTTTTTACCGGGAAGACTTTGACGCGCTGGCGCAGGAGTTCGAAAATTTTACCTGGCATATTGCGCTCTCCGAGCCGATGCAGGAAGACAAATGGCGTGGTAAATGCGGCTTCATCCACAAAGTATTGCTGGAGAGCTACCTGAAGAATCACCCGGCCCCCGAAGATTGCGAATATTACATCTGCGGACCGCCCATGATGAATGTGGCCGTAACGCAGATGCTTGACAGTCTGGGTGTTGAACCTGAAAATATTTTATTCGACGATTTCGGATAAAAAAGAATTTTAAGAAGGAAGAATATGAAAACAGCAGAAGATGTTTTAAACGAAAAAGACCGACCGATTATCGCGACGAACCCCGACACCACGATCGCGGATGCGATCAAGACCATGGTGGTCAACAACATCGGCGCGATTGTCGTCAAAAAGGCGGACAAGATCGTCGGTATCTTTACCGAACGGGACCTGCTGCATCATTCGGCCCGCGAGGGATTTGATGTGAAGAGCCTTAAACTCCGGGATTATATGACCGAACCGCTCCATTTTACCAATTTCGACGAACCGGTGTATCTGCTGCTCGATAAAATGCTGGGCATGCGCGTCCGCCATCTCTTCGTGAAAAAGGAAGAAGAGATTCTCGGTATCCTCTCGATTGGCGACGTGATGAAGGCCTGTTTGAATGAAAGAACCAAGGAGCTGCAGTCGGTCAGCTGGGAATACTACGAAAACTGGCAATGGCGCAAGAGGAGAAAGAAATAACTATGAGAATAATATGCTGAAATATGTACTGATTACGATTCCTTTTTTTCTGTTTTACGGCCTGATCGTTCTCAGGGCGAAGAGCGGTAAAAAACAACAAGAGGGCTGTTGCGGCGGCGGAAGCTGCGCCACTCATCCCGCTCCGGATGAGAACGACGATGCGCACTGCTGCAAACATCGCTATTAATTTACCGCATGAATATCCTTTCCCGGCCCCGGTATTTTTCATTTTTAATTACCGGGGTTTTCTTTACTTTCCAGCAATTATTAAGAGGACTTGTGCATGAATCGTAGCGAGATACAGACCAGACTAGCGGCGTTGAAAAAGCAATTCGAAGGTGATATTTATATCGATGATTCCATGCGTCTGATGTATGCCACGGATGCTTCCGCCTATCGTGAAATTCCCCTGGCAGTGACCCGCCCGAGGGGTATCGATGACATTAAAATACTGATTGCTTTTGCACGGGAAAATGGCACATCGCTGATCCCGCGCGCCGCGGGCACCTCGCTGGCCGGGCAGGTCGTCGGGGGCGGGATTGTAGTCGACATCTCCAAATACATGAACCGGATCCTCGAAGTCAACCAGGCCGGGCGCTGGGTCCGCGTTCAGCCCGGCGTTAACCTCGATGAACTGAATCTTTTTATCAAGCCGTTCGGCCTCTTTTTTGGGCCTGAGACCGCCACCTCCACCCGCTGTATGCTGGGCGGCATGCTCGGCAACAACTCCTGCGGCGCGCATTCGATGATCTACGGCAGCACGCGCGATCATACGCTTGCCGTGCAGGCGATCCTCAGCGACGGTAGCGAAGTGCAATTCGGACCGCTTGCGCAAGCGGAATTTGAGGCCAGGTGCGAAGGCGACACACTCGAAAATCAAATCTACTGTAACATCCGCGAGATGCTCTCCGAGCCCGAAAACCAGCGTGAAATCCGCGCTAATTATCCCGATAAAGAAATCCATCGCCGCAACAACGGCTACGCGATCGATCTGCTTTTGGAGACCGAACCGTTCACCGAAGGCGCCGAGCCGTTTAATTTCTGCAAAATCATCGCGGGCTCCGAAGGTACGCTGCTTTTCGTAACGGAAATCAAACTCAATCTCGTACCGTTGCCGCCCAAACACAAGGCCCTGGTCTGTGTCCATTGCAATACGCTTGAGGAGGCCTTCGAAGGTAACCTGATTGCGCTCAAATACAATCCCGGTTCCGTGGAACTCATGGATGACGTAATCATCGAGTTGACCAGGGAAAACCGCGAACAATCGAAGAATCGCTTCTTCATTCAGGGTAAACCCAAGGCGATCCTGATCGCCGAATTCGCGAGTGACAGTAAAGCGGAGATCGAACAGATCGCGAAGGATATGGAAGCGGAACTGCGCGCCGCCGGTTACGGATATTACTATCCGGTAATCTGGGGTGACGACATTCAACGCGTCTGGAACCTGCGCAAAGCCGGGCTCGGGCTGCTGGGCAACATGCCCGGCGATGCCAAGCCGGTGCCGGTCATCGAGGACACGGCCGTTCATCCCCGCGATTTGCCGGCTTATATGCGGGAAATCCACGCGATGCTCGATAAATACGGCAAATCTTGCGTTCACTATGCCCATATCGGCTCCGGGGAATTGCATCTGCGCCCCGTCCTGAATCTGAAGGACAGCGGCGATGTGCAGCTCTTTCATGATATCCTGGCGGATACGGCAGCCCTCGTGAAGAAGTACAAAGGCTCGCTGAGCGGTGAACACGGCGACGGCCGCCTGCGTGGCGAGTTCATCCCCTTCATGGTTGGTGAACATAATTACCAGCTTCTGCGGCAAATCAAGCAAACCTGGGACCCGCAGAATATCTTCAATCCGGGCAAGATCGTCGATACGCCGCAGATGAACACGAGCCTGCGCTACGAGCCGGATCGCAAAACACGCGAGATCGAAACCATCTTCGATTTCTCGAGGAACCAGGGCATCATGCGGGCCGTGGAAAAATGCAACGGTTCCGGCGATTGCCGCAAGTCATCCGTACTCGGCGGAACGATGTGCCCGAGTTATATGGCGACCCGCGATGAAAAGCATGTCACGCGGGCCCGCGCCAACCTTCTGCGCGAATTTCTGACGAATTCGCCCAAAGACAATCCCTTCGATCATAAGGAAATCTACGAGGCAATGGACCTCTGCCTGTCGTGCAAAGCCTGCAAATCCGAATGCCCGTCTTCGGTCGATGTCGCCAAACTGAAAGCCGAGTTTCTGCAGCATTATTACGATGCCAACGGCATCCCGCTGCGCGCCCGTGCAGTAGCGTATCTGCCGATGATCCATGCGCTCGGATCGATCGTGCCGGGAATAACCAACTTTTTCCTCAAGAATAAACTGACCTCGGGAATCGCTAAGAAAATCCTTCGATTTGCGCCCGAACGTTCGATTCCGCTACTGCAGAAGCGGACTTTGCGGGCCTGGATTCGTAAGTATGCCCGCGAAATGAATGTGGCGAAAAACGGCAAAGTCTATCTTTTCGACGATGAATTCACCAATTTTCTCGATACCGACATCGGCATCAAAGCCGTTCAATTGCTCAACCGGCTCGGCTACGAAGTCGCGATCGTTAAGCATGGCGTCAGCGCCCGGACCTTCCTCTCCAAAGGCCTGATCCGCTCGGCGCAGAAGATCGCCGTTCGAAATGTGCTTGCCTTGAAGGACCTCGTGACCGACGAGACGCCATTGGTCGGCATTGAGCCTTCGGCCATCCTCGGCTTTCGGGATGAATACCCCGAACTTGTGAATGACGATCTGCGCGAAGCGGCCAACCAACTGGCTTCGAACACCTACATGTTCGACGAGTTTTTCATGCGCGAAGCGGGGAAGGGCAAGATCAGCCCCGCGCAGTTCAGTGACGCCAAACAGCATATCAAACTGCACGGCCACTGCCAGCAGAAAGCCGTCGCCTCGACTGAGCCGACTAAAAATATGCTGTCATTTCCGAGCAATTATACCGTCGAAGAGATTCCCTCCGGCTGCTGTGGTATGGCTGGGTCGTTCGGCTTCGAGAAAGAACATTACGAAGTCTCGATGAAAGTCGGCGAACTGGTGCTTTTCCCGGCAGTACGCAGTGCGGCGCGGGATATGCTGATCGCGGCACCCGGTACCAGCTGCCGTCAGCAGATCAAGGACGGCACCGGTCGTGAGGCTCTCCATCCGATCGAGATCATGTACGCCGCCTTAAAATCATAAGACAAACACTCTTGATTGTCTATTTCCAACTAATTGGTTACGGTGCTCTGCGCCGTAACCTGTCTCATAGGATTGTTTGTGGTTTCCGATGTAGAGATATCAATTCCCCGGTCAGTCATGTTGAGCGTAAGCGAAACATCGGGTCGCCTTCAACGAGATCCTTTCAATGAGTTGGGAACATAATCCGCCCGGAGCGGTAGAAAAAACAATTCCTTGCCGTGAATGCCAAGCCGGAGGGCGATCTTGAAATCGAAATGGGATGAAAAATGATACCTCGATTTCCACAAAAATGGGTACGAAAAAGGAGAAATTCCAGCCGCCATTTTCGCCAAATCACCATCTCGCTCTTGTGTATTTTGGCAGGCCTGGCCTTTTGTTCCGCTTTGGCTTCCGAAGTACCGCCGATTTATACAATCAGCTATGAGCAAAAATGCCCTCCATTAGACGATGAATTCATCACCCTGTTAGCCAATGCGGATGAGAGAATTGCCGACTAGTTGCCGCTATTCGAGAAACGCTTCCGTGAACAAACCCGGATCAGGATTCATCTTTATGCCGAACCGACCGCGAATGTGAACATCCGTCAGGCCTATATTGAAACCAACCGGATTAGTGACCGTTTCGAGTGTATTCTCCACATCCTGCACCCGGATTGCTTCGACGGTGAATCACGCACGGAACTCGGGCAAGCCATAGATTCATTGTATTATAAAAAGCTGCTAATCCACGAAATTTCCACCTGTTATGTGGAATTTCTGATGAACCAGAATCCTCATCTCAAATTTTCACGCTGCCCGGCCTGGTTCGTACAGGGCATCGAGGAGTATTTTGGTATCTATTTCTCCGATCCTTACTGGCGTGAAACCGGGTACAAGGATTATCTGACTCGTGCGCAGGAGAGAGCATACATCGGTTTTGATTACGGCATCAGCGTCGAAAATGATTACCTGGATGGTTTTGTGCTGGTAAAATTCATCATTGACGAATTCGAAAAGTACGCACTCTTCAAAATTCTGCGCAGCGAGCAGCGTTTCTTCGGAAGCGCCTTGGCACAGGCGGCCGATTGCAATATGGCCGAATTCCAATCCCGCTTCAGGCGCTGGCTGAGAACTCAAGCCGGATAATCCTTCCTTCGATCATCTATTCACGAATTATAGCAATTCGCAGAATAGATGTCCTATTACTCTGTGGTTGAGGACTATGCGCAATCCAATCGGCAAAAGTCTGCTCCTATCATAAATTGCATAAATATCCTCTTTTTGCATTTTCTTCCGCTCGATAGTTTTTTCTCCACTCACTTTTCCGAAGGGCGGCCTGTGTCCATCGGCGGAAGCAGACGGCGAAGTAGCGCAGCGAAAAGAAAAATTTTGCGCGAATCATAAATATTCCGGAATTCCTGGATGTTCGATTCTCATTTCATATTAGGGTCGTCGATAATCATCAGCGCTTATAAATTTTTCCGCGAGCAATGAGCCTGCCCGACTGACATCGGTCAGGCGGGCCGACCCGCCGAGGGACGCCAGCCGCGGACTTTTTGCTTCTTTTTCGTCTGAAAAAGAAGATGGGTATATTCTTTAAAAAATAATCGTTCCTTTTTTCAACGGGGAAAAAGGTAAGCACAAAACCCATCCGGCGTACGCAGCAGACGGGCCTGCCCGTCTAGTGCAACAGACGGGTACAATTCAATCATTGAAAATCTTCAGGGGCAGCCTGATCATGAAGGTTGTCCCTTGCTCCTCACTCGACGAAAAACTGACGGTCCCGCGCAAATAGCGTTCAGTCAGCAGCCTAACGCTGTAGGTTCCCAGACCGCGATCTACACCCTTGGTGGAAAACGAGCGCTTGAACATTTGCAGTTGGATATCGCGGGGAATGAAGCCTGAATTATGCACCGAGAACACCATTCTGTCAGTTTCCCGGTTTGCTTTTATTGTCACACTGTCACCCGGTTGAGATGCTTCGAGAGCGTTTTTGACCAGGTTGCCCAGGATGCGTCGCAGGAGCACCGCATCGCTGATGAATCCGGTGTCCTGAGATTCCGGATCGATGACAATATTCTTATCCTTGGCGACGTCGTGATGCTGGTAACTTTCGAGAACTTCCTGCAGGATGCCCAGCGATCTGAATTCCATCGGATGAACAACTAACTCACCGGTTTCCGCGACGGCTATCTGTTTCTGGCTTTCGATCTCTTCAACCAATTTCAACGAAAGATCGTAGATCCGATCGCGAAATTGCTCGACCCGCTCCGGTTTGACGGTTTTCAGCAGTTTGCTGAAGCCGACGATACCGCCGGCGGTATTGAGGATGTCATGAAAAAAGATCCGTTCCAGAAATCTTCGACGTTTCTCGTGGCTGATATCGGTCAGTGAGACAATCGTATAGCGGTAGCCCTCGAAATCCAGCGGCGATGACCAGACCCGGAAATTGAGCCCGTCCAGGTCGGGCAATTGGGTGATATTGCATTCCTGGACATTTTGGATGCCGCGCTGGCTCATCAGGATGGAATTGACCGCGCCGCACTTGGAACAATGCTCCGTCGTGCCGCAGCCGCCGTCGGAAACAGCTGCATTCTCGCAGGAGACGATTTCTCCCGGACGCTTGCCGATCAGCGTGTCCTGAGAATCCAGACCCATCCATTGCACGAGCGCCCTGTTGGCATAGACCAGTTGGCGGTTTCTGTCCAGGATCATCACCATATCCGAGACGCTGTCGAAGAGCGATTTGAGTAAGGGCGTGTCCTGGAATTTCCGGGAATACCGGCGAATTTCCCCAGCGTCCGTTCTTTGGGCGGATGCGTATTGGGTTGCTGTTTCCATTTCGTCACCTTTCTGACTGTCGAATCTGTCATCCTTGGCGTCGATTACAGGATTGGGCAGGGACAGGCTGCGTTAAAAGAGCGATTCGTAAACATTTTAATTTAGGGAAAATTGTAAGAATAGTCCAATCTGCCGCTTTTACCTTCGGGCAGTAGCGGATTGCTGCTGTAACTACCAGTAATATGTGAATGTCTCTGTAAATATTTCTATATTACCTCGTATGAAATCCGGCCTGCAATCATCGAATCCCTTTTCATTGTGTAGGATAGCGGCGATCCTGTTATTTTTGCTGATATTCATTCTATTGCTGAATTCAGCGGATGTTTTCGGGTTTTCATTATCGGGAAGCGCAAAATCGACGAAGACGCTGCCGGGTTTCCGACAGAGCCGCTATTTCGATGAACAGGAACGCACCTTCCGCTACCGTGAGAATATCCGCATCTATATCAACGCCCCGTCGGTGGAAAAATTCAATCCGCGCCGGCCGACAGCGGTCGTGCTCTTCGCCCTGCCGAACGGCAACAGCATCGAACAGACCGCCGGTAAAGTGATGCGCAAGGGCGACGACTGGCATTACGATATCCAGCACATTGCAGCCCAGATGCGTTTCCTGCGTAACAGGATCAAGGACTATAACCTGGTCGTGATCTACCTGGAAAACGATCGCCGGAGCTGGTCGTGGTGGAAGCGCGAGACAGATGACTATTCCGAAATCATTGTCGCGCTCGCCGATACCCTGAAAAATATGTTTCGCGATTATCAGCCTTACCTGGTCTTGAGCGGGCATAGCGGCGGCGGCGCTTTCGTGAACGGCTTCATCGAGGCGCTTGACTCCATTCCCGCTGATGTGCGGCGCATCGTCTTCCTGGACAGCAACTACGGCTACGATCATGAAATCGGCGCAAAACTCGCTGACTGGGTCAAACGCGCCCCGGATCACTTCCTGAGCGTGCTGGCCTACAACGACAGCATCGCTCTCTACAACGGTAAGCCCTTCATCAGCGATACGGGCGGGACCTGGTACCGCAGCAAACTAATGGTGCGGGATTTAGCGCCGCTTTTTCAATTCGATAAAGTCGAAGACAGCAGTGTGATTCGTTTCAATGCCCTCGATCATCGCATCCAGGTTCTTCTCAAGAAAAATCCCAAACGCGCGATCTTGCACACCGTCCAGGTCGAGCGCAACGGCTTCATTCATACTATGCTGACCGGCACGCCGCTGGAGGAAAAGGATTACGAATATTACGGTGAGCACGTGTACAGCGAATTCATCAGCGGCATGGTCCCGGCCTTTACGGAATTGAACATCCCGGCTCGTCCGCGACGGGGTATCGGCGGAGCGGAATTCATGCGCCGGATTGAAAGCCTGCCGTTCCCGGAGAGGGAAGAGGCGATCTTCGCCGAAATATCGAGAGGAAACATCCCGGATTTCCTGCGGCAGATGATTGTTATTGAGGATGTCTGTGCAGATACGGCCGGCAAGAGTCACACGGTGCGCTACGAAGTCATGCCGGATTATCTCGCCGTCGGATCGGATGAGGATTTCTGCCGTATCCCGATGGGACCTGTGACGGCCCAGCGCCTGGCCGATCTGTTCGGCGCAACGATGCCGACCCGCAGCATGGTCGATGCCGTCTATGCCAGCGCGACGGTGAAACTGGAGCCCGTGACTTACCACCCGGTCGGACACGCCAACGAGACAATCGCGAAGTTTTTCGAACATAATCAGGCGATCGAAAAACAGCGGATTGAGACAGGAGAAAGTCTGGGCGAACTGGTCGCAGGGATCAAGAAGGACATCGTCATCAGCAAGCTCATCGATGATCCGCAACGGCCCGATCATGTTATCATTTACGGCTGGCATCGCCCGGACGGGAAAGCGATTCAGCCTTTGACGAATGTCCATGTCAACTGGTATGTCGATTACAGCCACGGTGTACGCCTGGTGAATTCCGAGGTCTTCATCGACGGTTTGCCGATACAGATCGAAAACGTCCTGAAGAATCCCCTGCTCTATCGCCTTCTGAGCGACGAGGACACTCCCATGTCCACAACCCGCTACGGAAATACTTTGCACAAATAACGGTCCGGATTTCGGAAATTCTAAAAATTTCTATTGACAATAGATTTATAAATAAGTAAAGTTGCTTCAACGGCAAACCTACAATCTCGCACTTGGGGCAGTGCACAACATAGCCGTGATTTCATCCGCAGGAAAGGGCGGATGGGACTCACGGAGCGGAGCCTTCTCCGGATTTGCGATTTTTGGATGGAAAATGAAGAATTGGGAGTGTGGATTCAGTATCCCAGATAGAAAGTTTTAATACGAGAAATCAAAAACCTTCCCTAAGTAGCCTCAATTTATTTTAAAAAAGATGTTGGAATGCTAGATGAATATATTATATTTGATAGCGTATGTGATAGCATATGGGCAAATTGAAAATAAGAATAGAACCGGATGCAACAGTCGAAGACATCGAAAAAGCCATCAATGATATCCTGGATAGCGGGCAAAAGGAAATTGAATTGAACCTGATTATTAAAATCGTTGAGTCTTTAGGAGGAGTGTACCTTACTGGGAAAAAAGGCGGTACTGGTTCAGGAAAGAGATTCAGACATGAGCTTCTAGTTGGTGTCGGAGGGTATGAGGACGGCGTCTTTCGTGTCGATGCTATCCATGGCGGAAAGGGAAATGTCAAAATTCGACTGGAAGATATTAAAAGGCATTTATTCCCTCATTTGTTAAAAATTATTGCCTTAAAGAAATCAGCGGAGCAGAGGAATGTTACATAAAAAAGATCTCGCATATTATCAGAATCTTGACTACAAGGTTATTATAGAGTCCGTGAATGACGAATTCGGGAAAGAGTATATCGCTTATTGTAACGAACTGGGTAAGTATTCCTGTTACGGCACGGGGAAAACGCAAGCCGAAGCAGTAACAAAATTTTTACGTGATAAAGATGAATTTATTGAATACTTATACGATGAAAATAAGCCGATCCCGGAACCAATCATTCAGACAGAGGAGCCCCTGCCGAATGGCGTGATTACCTTGCGAACGACGCCGGTCATGCATGCACAATTAATACGCCAGGCCAAAGATAGCAATATCTCACTGAATCAATATCTCAATCAGATAATTAGCAGCACCTCTGCAGTCATAGATCTGAAGAGTCATTTTGACCGACAGATACAATTCATTTGTGATCGAATGTCGGCTAATTTTGAAGCGTTCTATGGTTGGATGCGGAATGGAATTCAGATCGAAAACAGCAAATCCGATTCTTTCATTAGAAAATATAGGACACCTGAAGGCGAGATGTTTTCATCCTCTAGGAGGAAAGAGTAGATGAAAGATTATAAATTAAGCGTAGACAAATACCAGGGTATACTCAAGTCAATTGATCTGGAGGAGATTTCAATCCGTAATTTTAGCGTGAAAACCGATGAAGCACAATTCGGAAAAGAATATAAATTAAGTATCAAATCCAAATTCGACCATCGACAGGAAGAGAATAGACTGACGTTCTATTTTCAATTCACTCTCTCCGCTCAGGCCCCTGATAAAGAGAAAGCAGCGATTAAAATCATTCCCCAATATAAAATATGGTATTCAAAAAACCCAGAAACCCAAATCGATCCGGAATTCTTTGAAATATTCCCCGAGGCTTCGCTAAAATTTATCGTCTGGCCCTATTTCAGAGAACTGGTACAAAACACAATTTCCCGCATGAACCTGCCGCCTTTGGTCCTGCCTACGATTATGTAGAGGACATCTTTCATTGCGATTGGAATAGACGATAAAACCGGCGAAAGATAAAATAGCCCGGTCAACGAAAAAAATAATAACCGATCATAAATTCTGCCTACTCTTCAGCGTCTTTCGATTCGATAACTGCTCGAAAGCAATTCAGCAAAATGCACTGTTAACTTATGAATAATAACGGCTCATTGCCTAAAATCATATCTTGACTACCTTTTTATTAATAAATGAAATCCACCATCGGCAAACCCACAAACGCACTTGGGGCAGTGCACAACATAGCCGTGATTTCATCCGCAGGAAAGAGCGGATGGGACTCACGGAGCGGAGCCTTGCCCGGAGTTGCGATTTTGAGACGGAAAATGAAGAAAAACATGGAAAAGATGTCAGTTTCGAGATGCAAAAAGCCAGTCTTTTTGCACACCGGAAATATGTATCTAATCGCTTATATCCGATAAATTCCAAGGTTATGCACTCTAGTGAGATTGTAGGTGACGATATGGAATCTCACTATCAAAAATAGCGCATTTAATAAAAAGCAGAGATCATCATATTTAAAGTTATTCTGATTTACTGTAACCAAATTTCATTTGGAATTTTATCTGATTTAATCAAAGAATTCCCCTAGGCATGCCTCGGGGTTACCTTACAAAAGGAAGTGTTTGAGAAATCTTGGCGTCTCGTTTATGAATATCACCGATAAGATACCCCGATACTTGCGCCAGGTAAGATTATACACTATGACTTAATCAATTATTTAAAAAATAACATTGTCAGCAATCAGCAGCATCATTACGATGCCAATTGATAGATAATTGATATTCATTATGACCCCAGGACCAAGAACCGAAAACCCTGTCCCTGTGCTAACAGTGAAGCCTTTAGATTAATACAGGTAACAAATTAATTAGTTGAGGTGATTAATGTATTTATTAAAAAAAGATTTTATATTTTGTTTATCAGCAATAATTATAGTTTTAATAATTAATATCGGCGAATTATTAGCCCAAGATGATTCACCTAATGTTATGGTATTTAAAGAGCGGCTGATATTAATTGAATACGATATCTTACCGGCAAATATGAAAGCAGTTGAAAAACTTTTTCCCGATAATATATTAGAATCTAAAAATAGAGATGGATCATTTAGGATAAATTATTTTGAAAAAATTGAACTGGATGATAACAATATTGAATATTCAAAAGTCGATAGTTCATTTAGAATTTTATCGGAAATACAAAAAAGTATACTCAAGAATAAGCCCATATATGATGTCCGGATATTCATTCAAGAAGAATCTGATTTAAAATCTATTCAAACTCTGGGTTTTTCTGTTGATGAATATGGGTTATTGGAAACAATGGTTGATAACGAATTGCTAGAAAAAATAGTGGCAACAAATTTATATTATACATATAGTAAAGGAGCGGATTACTACTCGACGTATGGGAGTAGCCAAACCTATAACATAACCGTAAGTAGTGGTGAGTATAAATTTGAAATTGATAATATTAAATGGTACAGAACTACTGAATGGTACGTCAATAGCACACTTAAAGAAACGGATAAATCTGGTGTAACTGCATGGGATCCAGATTTTTCATGGACTTTTTCATCCGGTACAACAGAGATCAAAGCATTAATTTTCGATAATAATGATAATTATGAAGAATACCATAAGTGGAACGTAACAGCTATAAATCCCAAGCCGGTTATAAGTGGGATACCTGATAAGCCTTTGAATGAAGATTGCGGTTCAACCAATTTATTTAATTTAGATGATTATGCTTCTGATGCAAACAATTCTGATTCTGAATTATCTTTTTCACATAATGCCCCTAGCTGGATGGGTGTTTCGATTCAATCAGATCATGATATGTATTGTAATCCAACTTCTAATCAAAACGGATACGCCAATATTACAGTTACTGTGTCAGATGGGAATAGTACCGATACTGATATATTTAAACTTACGATCAATCCAATAAATGATCCTCCCGTAATTAGTAATATTCCAGAAAAAAGTTTTGATGAAGATTGTGGTTTAACGAAATTATTTGATCTTGACTCTTATGCCTCAGATATTGATAATTCAAATTCTGAATTGTCTTTTTCACACAACGCCCCAATTTGGATGGGAATATCAATTCAATCAGATCATAATATGTATTGTAATCCTTCAGCAAATCAAAACGGAGACGCCAATATTACAGTTACGGTATCAGATGGTCATCTCACAGATACTGATAAATTTACACTTACAATAGATGATGTAAATGATTCCCCTGTTGCTACAAAAATCAGCCCTTTAGACCAAACAATAACAGTTGAAAAAGGTGAAAAGATTACTTTCGAGGCGAAAGGAACTGACGTTGATGGAGACTTGGATTATGCGAAATGGTTTTATGATGGAGACGAACAGGATACGCAAAACTGGTTGGGTACCGTTGAATCAATAACCAAATCATATAAACACACATTTACTGAGTCAGGTACACACTACGTAAAATGTCGATTTTATGATACTAGTGGGGAAAACGATGAAGTTACCTGGACAGTTACAGTAAAAGGAATTGATGAATATTACTGGTCGACGACCTCAAGTCAAGGTTCAGAAATACCAAATAAGGCTGAAAAGGAGGCCGGGCAAAAGATATATCTGAATGTTAAAGCAACTGGTTATTCTTCGGTTGTTGCCCATGTATATGAAGATGAATATCTCGATGGAAAAAGTGATGGCGAAGTAATCTCCAATACTGAAATCGATAAAGGTGTTGGGGATATCCCTCACACAACAATCAAGATAAATATTAATAATGGTTTTGGTTCAGAAGATTTCATACTGCCATGGCTTGAGGATGGGCTCGCACAAGGTGGACCGGAATTTTACTTTAAAGTAAATGATAATTCTGATTATCAAAGCTATATTGTAAATGTCGTTGACACCCAAGCGCCGTCCATACCGTCTTTGGGGAGACCGATTAATAATGCATCTTTTGCATATACCCAAAACACGATATCCTTTGATTGGTCAGATTCAAAGGATAATGAAAATGGTGGTACCGAGTATGGGAGTGGTGTAGACAAGTACCATATTCAGGTTGCTACGGATTCAGATTTTGAAACTAGTGATATTGTATGGGAAAGTGATCCCAAAATATCTGAGATACGTCATACATTTGATCCAGGATATGATTATTACTGGCGGGTGATGGCTACCGATAATAAAAATAATCCATCGGATTATTCTGGTCCCTGGAAGTTTACAATTGCCGGACCTCCAAATATTGACAAGTGGTACTGGTCATGGACATCAGGCCAAGGGAGTGAAATATCACATAAGACTGAGGTAGAAGTTGGCCACAAAATTTATTTGAATGTTGAGACGTCGAATGTGCTTGATAATACCACGTTGATATACCAGATAAAAGAAACTGAGGTGAAAGGAGAGCCAGAGGAGAAAGGTGAAAAATGGACAGAAGAGGGAGAAATAAAAATCACCAATAACTTTGGTAGTGAAGATTGGATAATACTATGGGTGAGTGACTTCGGTGTGCGTCCGGGGCCAGAATTTCAATTTAGGGTAGCATTTTCTGGTAGCGATGATTGGACAAGCCCGTCTAATGAGATTTGGGGCAAAGACAAGACTGGGCCAACCATACCCGTTTTACAATCTCCTGAGAATGGAAAAGTAATTCCGTATGAAGAAACTGAAATCGCATTTGACTGGGAGGATTCAGAGGACAATGATGGATATGGGAGTGGTGTAGACAAGTACCATATTCAGGTTGCTACGGATTCAGATTTTG
>CAZPRY010000058.1:0-555 GCA_964589175.1 uncultured bacterium | reverse complement strand
AATAAAAATAATCCATCGGATTATTCTGGTCCCTGGAAGTTTACAATTGCCGGACTTCCAAAATATTATTGGTCGTGGACGGCAAATCAAGGAAGCCAAATCCCTGATAAAACGGAGATTGATGTTGGGACTACGATTTATCTTAATATTGAAACAGATCATGTCCCAGACGACACACCTATGGATTTTGAGATCAGGGAGTCTGATGACTTGGGTAAAGGAGAAGAAGAGGGTAAGGGTAGTCAAAGAATTGATGGAGGTCAAGTTTCAATTAAGAATAATTTTGCTTCTCTTTCGTGGACTGTAAAATGGGTAAATGATGGTTTTGAAGTTCTTTCACACGTTGGCCCTGAATTTGAATTTAGAACTAAGTTTGCCAACAGTGTGAAATGGTCAGATTGGTCGGATGAAATTTGGGGAGAAGAAAACGCAGCACCCGAAAAACCAGAGTTGGTAGTTCCACAAAATGATGAATCATTCGTGCTTCAAGATAATCCGATTCACTAGTGTCCGGTAAAAAATGAAAAAGCACTGGCACTCCCCAAAATATTTGGT
>CAZPRY010000057.1:0-23800 GCA_964589175.1 uncultured bacterium | reverse complement strand
AGAATTAAACTGAAACGACTATACCCGTCATATCATGAATGACATTACACTAGGTAGAAATCAAGTCAAAATAGAAAACAAACCGGTACGCACAATTTGCTTATTCGACAAGGAGTTTATTACCGTATGAAAAAGGCCGCAATCCTCTCCGCTTTCCTCCTGTCGCTCATTTTGGGATCGACAGCATTGCTTTCACAGACGAACTTTGAATTTGTCCTATCTGATGATGAAGTGGTCTTAATCCCTAATGAAAATCCGTGGGGACTGGTGCATACGCCAGATGGCCCGATTTCTTACCGCTACATTGACAACGAACTGCGGATGTGGTTTACGGTTTCCCGCTGGACCACGCTGATGCGCGGTAGCAATTTTGATGACCTTCTCCCCTACCCGCTTGACGCCTTCGGCCGGGCAGTGACGGTTCTGGGTCCCAGCGACAGCGGATTTGACAGCACCTATGCCGGGGCTTACGCCGTAATTCCGGCCTATAACGGCAACGATCTGTTGATGATCTACCATGCCGAGAATCATCCCTGCCCGACTAACTACGCTCCTGTAAAATATGCCATCGGCCTGGCGCGCTCGTCCGATAACGGCTTAACCTGGCAGCGCCGCGGACAAATCCTTTCCACCTATGGTATACCGCCACCCGACAACTGTAACTTCAACGATTGGGGTCTGGGCAATCCGACCGTATACCGCAGCCCTGACGGTCAATACCTCTACATGCTGTTCGGAGAATGGCTACGGGGCAATCCGATCTGGCGGCCGGACGGTATCTATCTCGCCCGCGCACCGATCGAATCTGACGGTGAACCCGGAACATGGCAGAAATATGCTAACGGGTCGTTTTCGCAATCCGGACTCGGCGGACTGGGAACCCTGGTCATTGCTCCACCCGCAGGCACCAATCCCAACTACGCCGCGCAGCCGTCCGTCAGTTTCAATGTTTACCTCAACGCCTACATTCTGGTTTTTCAGAGCCGCCTGGGTCTCCATATCGCAATTTCCGAAGACGGCGTAAACTGGGATACGCCCCGGCTTGCCTGGGACGTGCCTGATTTCTATCTGTGTACGCTCAACAATGTCCCGGGAGTCGCCTATTTCACTTTGATCAGTCCCGATCAGCCTTCGCAGATGACGACCGGTCGGACCGGATACCTTTACTTCGCGCGGCTTTCCCCGAACGGAAATCCGCCGCATATCATGTCTCGCCGCAGTTTCGAGATAAAAATGATCAGCAGTGTGAAATCCTCGAAAACCGACTTTCCGTCGGAATTCAGACTTTATCAAAACGTCCCCAATCCTTTTAATCCGGCGACAAGTATCAGGTATTCGGTTTCGCAGGCAGGTTTGGTTTCTATCAGTCTTCTTGACTTGCTGGGCAGAGAAATCCTGACGCTTGTGAATGAATCCAAAAATCCGGGAACATATGAGGTTCTCCTCTACGGTTCCGCGCTTCCGAGCGGAGTATATTTTTATAAGATGTCCGCAGGTGATTTCGCGCAAACCGAGAAATTATTGCTGCTAAGATGATGCCTGATATGCTTCTTCGTCCGGCTGCTGCGCTCCCGGCCCTGGGCGAGTCTTTGGTTGTGACGCTTCGTCTTTAGGTCAAGCTAAAACTGTCGTCTTTAATCAAGCGTTCTCCGGGATCCGATTTATTCCTGAATTCCGCTCAATTGTCTACCTGCCAGCCAGATATTGCTTTGCTTCTTTTATGGAATTAACTAATATCCGTTAAAATAATACGGCGATAACCCCAGGCAAAAATGGGATGAATATAGGATGAATCACAAAACGGTCTTTTACCTGGTTAGCGGGAATCCCGCCGTATTTTCGAAGACCGGAAAAACGGGTTAAAAGTTTATCAATGGAGAACCACCAGTAGAGAAACCTGTTGTGAGTGTGAAAGCGCAGGATAAGCATATGGTGGGCATGGTAATTTGATGAGTGATTTCCGGAAAGTAAATGTAGAATGACAATCAAACTTCGAAAACATGAACTTCCAATTGCCTGTTCGATGATAGAAACGGCCAGAAGAATTCGACCTCGCAGAGATGGGAGTCATCTTTATCAGCAATACTTCCTATTCTGGACGGCCTTCAATAACATTTATACCACGATTGCCCAACAGAACGGGATCAGGACACGGATAAAAATGAATGATGATGGCTCTGTTGTTACATTCCCGAACGGAAACGTAAATATTCCTGAAGTAGAAATAGTAAGTGAAAAAGAGCAGATTCGCCTTGCTTTAGATGAATTCGATGATGATTTGAAACATGCCCTGATTCGTCATAAAGGTACTGAATATTTTATCAATCGAATTCCCTATTGGCAGGGAAGACCCATAGAATATGATGCCTGCGGGCAAAGAGTTAATGGAGTCATTAATGTTAATCGGACCTGTGACATTCAGTACCCGGTATGGAGTCCTGTAGATTTCCAGTATTATGAAGAATATTTAAAAAATCCGGATAACGAAGAAAACAGGAACTTCTTAGGATTACAAATTATCTTTTTACTTTATACGATTAGAAATAATTTTATGCATGGCGGCAAAGAATTTGATGATTCAAAGGATATAAACGTGATCGAGAATGCTCTACCGATGCTTGAATTGGTCGTAAGCTATTTTTTCAATGACTACTATTCCAA
Source organism: uncultured bacterium (assembly GCA_964589175.1). Classification (GTDB taxonomy): domain Bacteria; phylum Fidelibacterota; class UBA2242; order UBA2242; family UBA2242; genus CAZPRY01. The sequence continues at coordinate 21,139 of CAZPRY010000057.1, read as the reverse complement.
ACAATCGCGTTGGGGCGACGCTTGGAGCCGCCTGCCAACCCTTCGGGAGCAGGCTGGTCCACTTGGGTCAGATTTTTGACTTCTCTTCACGTCTATTTCGAAAAGGTTTTTTCTAAAATGGGGAGGTATCAAACCAAGTACTTTACAGGAACCAAGATTACTTTAAATAGAGAAAGGAACGATTATGATGGCGAACATTGCGGGTTTTATGATGCTTTTTCTTATTTCGGCCGGAATGGCGGTAATGGTCTACTTTTTATTCAGGAAACCGTTGAAGGGTTTACTGAAAGCAGTGATTAAACTTCCCGCGGCTACTACGTTTTATCTGCGCATGTTTTTAATATGCCTCTCCTTCCTTACGCTTTCCGCTATCCTGCAGACGACTTTCGATCTGGAAAAGGGAAAACCGTTTATGGAATTTGTATGGAAGCTTGGCTCCGGGCTTTCAACCTTCTTTGGGAATATTTCGATTTTCTTACTTGTTTATCTCTTTTTAATAACCATTCTCGTAGTCGTTCTGAGACGTAAAAATGTCCAATGAAAAATATCTCATCATTTCATATTTTGTCGTTTGCGGAATGGCGCTGATTGTTGCATTTTCGGCATATTTATGGTTGCGGCCGGCTGTTCAGGGCATTTCAAAGAAACTATCCGCTAAACAACTGGCCCGGATAATCCGGAAACTATTCCCTTTGAGCCTTTTATTCCCGGTGCTGATGGGATTCTTTTCGATCACTTATAAAAATTGCGAAAAGGACACGTACGAGAAAGTTATCGCCGACAGATCTTATCTGGTTACTAAAAACCAGGAGCAACTTTCGGCGACCTTCCGGAATGCGTCGGTTGGAATTTTCGTTTTCGGACTTCTGGTCTTTATCGTCCTGATTGCTGATGACAATCAGCATCGAAAAAAGAGTAATAGCTAATCAGCGCTTCCACCCCACCGCGAACGCTGTTCGATGATAATAATGCTTTGGCGGTCGGAAAGCGTTATTGAGAGGTAAAAGGTTTACTGACTTAATTTCGCTATAGGTGAAGTGCTGACCGCCGGGCGCTTTGAATTATCCGAAAAGATGCCAAGTGGTTGAGGCAAGCACCTTCAAGCCCCACATCCTCGTAACGTACATATATACAATTTTGAGGCAGCCTGGAAGCCGGATTGCCGCCCGGAGTACGCGCGATCTTTATTACCCGGTCGATCCTGTGCGGGAAACGTGGGTTGACTGCAAAATATTTTTTCTTACCAGGACAACGAACTGCAAAAGAAAATGTCTATCAGTTTATTACGGAAATGAAAGACAGAATACATCCGAAATATTAACATAACAGGAACACCAAAATGAAAAGAGTGCTGTTCTTTTGTCTCCTTCTATTGACCGGGTCCAATCTGTTTTCACAGGAAAGCGATTCTTCAAAAGACTTCGGGAGAAAATTTGCTATCGTGACTTACGCTGCGGATCACGAGCAGGAACGCTCCGTCAAGGCTCTGATCAAGAGCATCCGGGAATTGAGCGGAGATTATCGAAACTGCAGGATTTATGTCGCCCTCGGCGATCCGGAGAATTTCCCATGTAATTCTTTAAACGGAAAAGATATCACCTTGTTGGCATTGGAGATGGATAAGACCTTTAAGGACTATCCACTGGCCTTTAAGGCCTTTGCCGCCGCCCAGGTCGAAAAAATCGTGAAGAAACAGATCGGGACCTTGATCTGGATCGATCCGGGCGCCATCGTGTTAAGTTCACTCGATGCCCTGGACCTCGAAAATAAATTCGATGCCGCGCTGCGACCGGTCACGCTGTCGAATAATATCAGCATCGCTCCCGGAGTGGAACCGAACGATTACTGGGCGCCGATCTACCGGCAGACCGGGTTGAAGTATCAAAAACTCCCCACGCTGAAGACGATTGTCGATGAAGTCGAAATGCAGCCCTATTACAATTGCGAGGTTTACGCCGTCAATCCGAAGCTGGGGATTTGCGAAGAGTGGGCTAAAATTCTGACCGGATTATTGCAAGACGAAAATTACCAGAAGACGGTCTGCACCAGTTTCTTAAGAAAATTGTTTCTGCATCAGGCCGTATTAAGCGCAGTCATCAGTTCCAAAGCACCGCAGGAACGAATCAAGGTACTGCCAATCACCAGTGGTTACCCGTTTAATCAGCACGAAAAATTAGCTCCGGAAAAACAAGTCTCCTCGCTCAACGAGCTATCCGTCGTGATATTTGACTATGCCTGGGATCGCATTCCCACCTGGATGAGTAAAATCCGGGTCGATGAACCGCTGCAGCAATGGCTTTTGGATACCTACCTGGATTACCTCAAATTAACCGATAATCTCTACCGCATCGAAGGATCGTGCAATTCTTATCTCATCACCACGCACGAGGGAAGTGTGTTGATCGATCCGGCAGGCGCCGCGGTCGCTCCGGAATATTTCCGGAAAGTCATCGAAACCTGCCCGTTGAAAGCGATCATCCTCACCCACGCCCACCAGGATCACTGGGAAAACATGGATATATGGCGGACTGATCCGCAGATTCCGATCATCGCCCAGCGGGAATTTATCGGCTATAATGAGTACTGGGAGCGCCTTGCGCCTTTCTTTGCCCGGAGAGGCGCAATCTGGAGCCGAAAACCAATCCCCGATCCGTCCGAAATTCAACCGTTTAATCCAGTCGTTCCGACGATCACCTTCGCCGATGAATATACTTATGAACTGGGCGGTTTGCATTTCGAAATAACCCACACACCCGGTGAAACACCCGATCACACAACGATCCGGATTCCCGAGTTGAACGCGGTGTTTGTCGGCGATAATTACTACGAGTACTTCATCAACAACGCCACCCTGCGCGGTACATCCACACGCCCCGTTTTAGGTTATATCAATGCCCTCAATCTCGCGCTGTCCGGCGACCCTGAATTTTTCCTGATGGGACACGGAACGCCGCTGGTTTCCAAAAACGTCGTCAAGCAGACTGTCACCAATCTGCGTGACGCTTTGCAGTACCTCCACGATGAAACCATCAAAGGTATCAATGCGGGCAAAGATGTCTACACGCTGATGCAGGAGATTAAAGTGCCGGATGAGTACCGGATTCAACCTTACTACGGTAAAGTTGACTGGACTGTCCGGGGTATTTATCATGAAAATATCGGCTGGTTTGACGAAAATCCGGCCTCGATGTACGATCTGCCGGTTTCCGCCGTTTATGCCGATCTGGTCGAAATCGCCGGTGTCGATGCCATCAACGACAAAGCGCAAAAGCTTCTGGAGAATCAGAAATATGTCAAAGTTCTGCATCTGACCGATATTATCCTGGATTCGGCCCCGGATAATCAGCGCGCCAATGAAATCCGTTTGAAAGCCCTCGAAGCATTGAAAGCGGGAACGCGTAATTACATCGAGCGCATCTGGCTTGATTATGGCATCAGAACGGCTCGTGAAAGAATCGATGATTGAAATATAGAGGAGAAATGAGGCATGACAGAACAATTGAATAAAAGCGTTGTGTTCGGTTTGCTTGTTCTATGTTGCTGGCTTTCTTGTGAAAAAGAGGCATCGTTTGACCGGAAGCTCGAATATGCCGCCGTGGAAAAAGCGATCAACAATGTGATTGGCTGGGCAATAGAGAAGGATTTTGAATTGTTCTTCAACACAATTACAGACGACTCCAATTTTGTCAGCGTGACGCCTTATCAGCGCGTCAAGTTCGGTGTCCAAGCCGTGAAAAACGACACTGCCTTCTGGGCCAGCCCGAATTTCAAAGCCGTCGGGCATGAACTGCACGACCTGCGAATCAATTTTTCAGAGAGTGGCGACGTGGCCTGGTACTATTGCATTCTTGACGACTTCAATACCTGGAAAGGCCAACCTGCGAACTGGGAAAAGGTAAGATGGACAGGCGTGCTTGAAAAAAGAAAGGGCGCATGGCGAGTCGTCCAACAGCATTATTCATGGGCGAAGGAATGATAGTGGCCGCGCGATGATGAGACATATCTTCTCTGCATGGCTCCGGAAACAAAAATTAATATCAATTTGTTGCTACGAATATTTTATCCAAACTATAAACACGGTGACGATTTTATGATGAAAAAGATGTTCTTAGTGTTGCTGTTTATTTCTTTGGCCTGCACTGCGAATTCCCAATATAAGATTGCAGAAAACGGGGATTTGGATATTTACTACCGAGTGTTCGGCGAGGGAAATCCAATCCTCATCATTGGCGGCGGCCCCGGGGATAACTCCGATCGTTATCTTAGTCTGTGCGACCTATTGTCCCAACATTTCCAATGTATTCTGGTCGATCAGAGAGGTAGCGGAAAATCCATGCCGGCGGTGGTTGACTCCACCACTATTTCCATCGGCCTGACATTGCAGGATTTCGAAGCCGTTCGCAAACACCTGGGATTTGAATCCTGGACGGTTCTCGGTTTCTCATACGGCGGCCTGCTTGCATCGTTGTATGCCCACAATTATCCTAAACCGGTTTCCCACCTGATTTGTCTGAATTCCATGGGCCTCAGCCTGGGTGTTTTTGCTCATTTCAGTGATAATATAAACTCAAAACTTCTCCCCTCCGATTTGGAGTTGTCCGAGTATTGGAGTGATTCGGTCAGAGTGGCGCAAGGCCCCCATCATGCGCTTGTGGAACAAATTCGTGCCATGATGCCGGGCTATTTTTACGATAGGAAAAAATCTCTACTGGTCAGCGAGCCAATGAAAGATTCCGACTTCAGTTTCGAGATGGGAGACTGGATCTGGAAAGATATTATAAAGTCGTATTCAGGCATTTCTGAGAAAGGATCGAAATTCGATAAACCGGTGCTCATCCTGCACGGCCGGCAGGATCCATTGGGGGAATCGGTGCCACGATTTTTAGACGGTTATTATAAGAACTCGAAATTAATCTTCATCGAAAAATGCGGGCACTATTCGTGGATTGAGCAGCCGGGAAAAATCTATTCTTCTCTCGTTGAATTTCTCGACGGCAATTGACCTTGATGCACTTGCACTTTAGAGGATCAGGTTGAAAAGATTACAAAATAAGCAGCCATTTTTCAGGAGATCCGCAAAAATGAAAAAAATAGCCCATTTCTTTGGATTCCTGTTCCTGGTGGCGGTGTTACAAACCCAGACAGAAGCACAACTGGTCAGCGAGAATCTAAAAATTCTCGAACCACTGTTAAATAAAACCTGGGCCGGCGAATTGAAATCTCCCGATGGCAGCAAATCCTGGAAAACAACGCATGAATATGCGGCCCTATGGGATGGGACGATCGTAAAATTCACTGGCTCGACACCGGAACGCAACGCGAATTCCGAGGGCTATTTCTACTGGGACAGAGCCGAACAGAAAATAGCGGTGCTGATTGTCAATAATAATGGGATTTACAACCGGGGATTTGTGGCTGTCGAGGACAGTGTAATTACAATTCGGGGCACAATCTCATTTCCGGAAAGAACGTTTGAATTTAAAAACACCTTCGAATTCACACCGGACGGTAAGATGATCGATCGCTGGTTTCAGAATGCGTTCGGTTCCTGGATGGCCGGACATGTGATTGAGTTTACGAGTATGGGTAATGAATAAAATGGAAAAATGGAGGGGAATTTTAACATGAAAAGTGCATGGCTTTTTCTTTTAGCCGCGCTCCTCGTATCCTGCAGTGAGAGTCCTGCCAGGATGAGTGCGGAGAATCTCGCCCAGGAAAAAAAGGTGATTGAACAAGTTATCAATGATAATATCAGCTGGGCTCTGACCAAAGACCTCGATCTCCTTTATAGTACGATGCAGAGAGATTCCACTTTCCTGATCGTCAATCCCGATGCCTCCCTGATGGAAGGGTTTGATGATGTCGTAAAAACTGCCGACTCATTTTGGATGGACCCGCGTTTCAAGGCCACTCATTCCGAAGTCAAAAATTTACGCATTACACTTTCCGGATCGGGGACAACGGCCTGGTACTTTTGCCTGCTCGACGATTTCGGGGAATGGGACGGCCGCCCCTACAAATGGGAAAACGCGCGCTGGACAGGCATCCTGGAAAAGATCGAGGGAAACTGGGTGATCCGCCAGATGCATATTTCTTTTCCGAAATGATAACTGGTTGAGTAGGAATAAGGTTATCGGTCAATTGCCGATGGAGAAGCATCAGTCGCGGGCGTTCAACCGGGCGATATTCTCGTAAAAATCGATGATCTTGTGATCAAAAATGCGGCGATGGGAACCATCATCGATGCATTGCGTGGGAAACCCGGCGACTCGCGTCGTCTCGTCATCGAACGGGATGGGAAGCGGGTCGAGGTTATCGGAGAAGTAAAGCGGTTTTTGTAGAAAGCACTCCCTGATTTTAGACTCAATTTCTCTTTAGGTCTTTCTCGACTCCCGGTACATTTCCAGCGCTTCCGGGAAAGGCGACAGCGCGCGCTCGAAAATGCCCAGTGAATAGGCAATCGTCATCCCGTAGTTTGTGATCGGGACGCCCGCCTGCTGGCACTGCATGATACGCGACAAGACCAGTTTGCGGTTAAACATACACGATCCACAGTGAATCACTAATTTGTATGTAGCCAAATCGTCCGGGAAATCGTGGCCCTGGGCATGCTGGATGTCCAGTTTCCCGCCCACATACTGCGTAAGCCAACGCGGAATTTTAACCGTCCCGATATCGTCGGCAATCGGGTGATGCGAACAGGCTTCGGCAATCAGCACCCGGTCTCCGGGCTTTAATTCGTCGATGACCATAGCCCCGCGCACAAAGGTCGTCATTTCGCCCTTGAAGCGCGCGAACAGGATCGAGAACGACGTCATAAGGACATCATCGGGCGTATCGGCAGCAACTTTCAGGAAGGCCTGCGAATCGGTAACGACCATTGCCGGCGGATTCTTCAGCCGTTGCAGTGCATCACGGAGTTCGCGTTCCTTGACGACCAGGCTGTAGGCGTCGCTGTCCAGCAGATCGCGGATGGTCTGCACCTGCGGTAAAATAAGACGACCTTTCGGCGCTTCCTTGTCGATCGGCACGACCAGCACAACCAGATCGCCCGGCCGCACCAGATCGCCGATGATCGACGGTGCATTGAGATACTCATCCGGTGTGGCCTTAATCAGGGCTTCGCGCAGATCGAGAATACCATCCCCCCTGAGTGCGACAGTCTCGACCATCGAAATTTTCTGTCGGTTCAAATTGTCGCAAAACAGAGTATCCGTCCGGGCCAAATCGGATTTATTGAAAACCACGATCACCGGTGTCCGGCGCTGCTGCAATTCCGTCAGAATGGCATCTTCAAATTCGCCCCACTGCCCTGCTTCGGTGACGACGACGCCGATGTCGGCCCGATCGAAAATCTTGCGCGTTTTTTGAATGCGCAATTCACCCAGTGCGCCGATGTCGTCGATACCGGCCGTATCGATGAAGAGCACCGGTCCGATCGGCAGGAGTTCCATCGGTTTTTCAACGGGATCGGTGGTGGTTCCGGCAATCTCAGAGACGATCGATACGTTTTGCCGCGTCAGGGCATTCAGCAGCGATGATTTGCCGACGTTGCGGCGGCCGAAAAGACCGATATGCAGGCGCAATGATTTTGGAGTCTTTTGCATTCGATTCCTTTATTTGCTTCAATCCATTCACTATCTTCCAACTGCTCCTTCGATGTGATTGTCCCAAAAAGTCTAAAAAGCAGGTCATCCTGATCCTGCAGAGCGGGAGAAGGATCGCGTCGAAGGCAACCCGATGTTTCGCTCGCGCTCAACATGACTGATGTGGGGGTAGAATAATACCTTGGGGACAATCCCCTGAAAAGTGCTTATTCTTCACTTTTCCAAAAATCTTTCCATTTCAGACAGCCGATCTCGCTACTTCTTCGATCCTAACTTATTGACGTGCTCCGGGGAAGTCAGCTGCTTAAAATCGGCAAGCGACATGATTCCCTTTAGCAGAACGATTTCGCGAATCGTCTTGCCGGTCTTCAAAGCCTCCTGTGCGATCCCGGCGGCCTGCTCGTAGCCGATCACCTCGACCAGAGCAGTTGCGACCGCCGTCGAAGTATCTACACCTTTACGACAGGCATCTTCATCAGCTTCCATCCCCTCCACTGCGAACCTGCGGAAAATATCAACCGCGTTCGTTAATAATTCGATACTTCCTAGCAGCGCCTCGGCAATCAGCGGCATGAAGGCATTCAGTTCCAGGTTACCGTTGGCGACAGCCATCGCGATCGTCGCGTCGTTCGCCATGACCTGCATGGCCGCCTGCATCGCCGCTTCGGGAATCACCGGATTCACTTTACCGGGCATTATCGAGGAGCCTGCCTGGCGCTGCGGCAGGCTGAGTTCCGCGATTCCCGCCCCGGGCCCCGACGCCATGAAGCGCAAATCGTTGGCGATTTTGTAGAGATTCGTTGCACAGGCTTTCAGGATGCCGCTGACTTCCACAAAGACATCGTTGTTCTGCGTGGCCTCCACCAGGTTTTCCGCGCGGGCCAGGCCGATGCCGGTGATGTTCTTCAATTTTTCTACGACAGCAAAAATGTACTGCCGCGGTGCCGTGATACCGGTACCGATTGCCGTGCCGCCCAGGTTAACCACCCGCAAACGCTCTTCACATTTGTATAGTCGCCAGCGGTCGCGTGCAAAAGCGTCGGCGAAGGCACTCATTTCGCGCCCCAGCGTCGTTAATACCGCATCCTGCATCCTGAGTCCTGCCTACCTTCACAATGCCCGCAAATTGGCTCTCCTTGCGCTGGAAGGCTTCTGTCAGGCCAACCACGTTCTGTTCCAACTCACGTATCCCGAAAATGGCGGCTACTTTGAGCGCCGTCGGATAGGTATCGTTGGTCGATTGGTGCAGATTCACATCGTCGATCGGGTGAATGCGATCGTAGGCACCGGGCTTCTCTCCCAGAAGTTGCAGCGCCCGATTGGCGATTGCTTCGTTGATGTTCATATTCAGCGAAGTTCCCGCGCCGCCCTGGTAACGATCGACGACAATATGTTCGTCCAGCAGGCCGTTCATCAGTTCCGAACAGGCCTTTTCGGTAACGGTGAACTTCTCCTCCGTCAAATAACCAAGCGCGTGGTTCGTCTGCGCGGCGGCCAGTTTCACGGCGCCGTAAGCATGGGCCAGCGACCTGCGAACCGGCAGACCGGAAAGCGGAAAATTCTCTATCGCCCGCTGCGTATGGATGCCCCACAACGCTTCAGCAGGAATTTCCAGCTCCCCGAGACTGTCCTTCTCTGAACGATATTCCGACATTTAGGCCGCCTCTTTTGTATTTTCAATGATTCTGCGTATGAGCGCCAGCATTGCTTCCCAATCATCCGCCGGAATCAGAATCTGGTCCGTCATCAGGCCGTATTTATCCGTCAGTTGAATCCGATACAAGGGCATCACAAAATCGACGTCCCCGGCGTAATATGACCAGCGCGGCCCCTTGATTTCACAAAAATACGAAGAGATGCGCCATTCTTTGTCGAGCAGTTCCGCCACTAGCCTCAATTTTGGGCGTAGTGATCTGGCCGAGTTTTCGATTTTCTGCAGTTCGGATAAAACTTTTTGCCCGCGATTAAATGTAGACATCCCGGTCACCTCTGCTGGTCTGTTCGTAATATTCCATAAAATTCGATAAGAGGCTGCCCTTCCGGTAGAAAGCTTCCTTTTGGATCTCTTCCAACTCTTTCCGAATCAGTCTTTCACCGATCTCTTTGGTTTCCGGCGAGGCGTAATCGTCCAGGTATTCGCGAAAGGTCAGCACAGCGTTGAGTTTGCAGAACTTGCCCTCGACGCAGCCTTTTAAAAGCCCCATGATCTTATCGCCGGTCCGGCCGCAGCGATAGCCCGCCGTGCAGAACGAAGTGATCATGCCCATTTCGGCCAGTTCACGGATCACGGTATCCAGGCGGCGCGTGTCACCGAGCATGAATTGCTGCTTGTCCTGCTCCTGAAATGCGTAATTCTGCTCCTCGGCCAGTTTTTTCATAGCCTCCGTATAGCCGCCGATGCCGATATTTGTGGACGCGTCGGTCTGGGTGCAGCCCACTCGAATCACCTCTTTTTTCAATTCCGGATTTTCGCGGGCGGTGATGATCAATCCGGTGTAAGGCACCGATAAGCGCAGCACGGTCACGAGTTTTTTAAAATCCTCATCGGAGACTTTCGAGCGGGATGAAGTGCTCAGGTCCGAACCTTCCGCCGGAGTCATACGTGGAAAAGAGATCGTATGCGGTCCGATTCCGAAGCGGCGTTCCAGGTCGATGGCGTGGTTAAGCAATCCCATCACCTCGAAACGCCAATCGTAAAGTCCGAAAAGCGCTCCGATCGCGACATCGTCAATCCCGGCTTCCATGGCGCGATGGAGTGCATAGAGCCGCCAACGGTAATTGCCCTTGAGGGTATTCGCCGGATGCAGGTCCACATAGGTCTGCTTATGATACGTCTCCTGAAAAACCTGGTATGTTCCGATACCGGCTTCCCAGAGCTTCTTCAGATCGGCGACAGACATCGGGGCCGCATTGATATTCACGCGGCGAATGTTGCCGTAACCGTGGCGGGCTTTTTTCCTGACATCGTAAATCGTGCGGACCGTATCGACCATATAATCCACATCCGAACGGGGATGCTCGCCGTAAACCACGATCATGCGTTTATGACCTTCGGAAATGACCGCCTCGGTTTCCTGGCGCACTTCATCCATCGTCAGAATGCGGCGTTTCTCGGTTGTGTTTTCGAGGCGAAAACCGCAGTAGGCGCAATTATTGACGCAGAGATTGCTGCAATAGAGCGGCGCAAAAAAGACAATGCGGTTGTCGTAAACCTTTTTCTTTACCTTCAGGCCGGTCTCGTACATCTCCTGCCAGAGGGCTTCATTCCGGACATGCAGAAGCGCAGCCGTCTCTTCCGGCTCCAGACGTTCGATTGCAAGTGATTTCTGCAGAATATCGCGGATGCGGGACGGATCGGGATTATGGTTGTTTTTCAATTGTCGGGTGATCTGATCCTCATCGACAAAGTCTTTTCCGTCAATGAGATACTTATCGATTTCATCCTGGCGAATGACATTTTTAATCCAGGATTTTGTATCGACTTTAGCACTTGCGGTTTCCATGTGATCTCCTTTTAGTAAGTGGCTGGCTGCCGGTGCAATTTCGGTGAATTCCCCCGCGCAAACGAGGGCCGGTAACCGGCCTTCTGTATGATATCCAAAATGATTTCCGAAGATTCGTCGGCCCCGGCGTTGTCCTGATTCTTGCCGGGATAAATGTTGTAGAGTTCTCTAACGCGCTTTGGCGTGAAGGAAGGCATGATGACGTTCGCTCCGACCTGCAACCCCCTGATCCGGGCGCCGTGTTGGATGGAGTGCAAGGCGCTGGTCGAAGGCATGTTGGCCATCGGATTCAGGATCCGGACCAAAGCCAGCGTGCGCAGGGCCAGATCGAGATCTCCGTTTTTTTCGGTTTTAAAGGGCGTTTGCGGATGCGCCACAAACGGTCCCAAACCAATCATGTGCAGATCCAGTTCGGTCAGACGCAGAATAGCTCCGGCTAGGCCATCAAGGGTCTCGCCCGGCAGACCGATCATCATCCCCGATCCGGTTTCGTAGCCCAGCTGACGAATTCTCTCCAGACAGGCATAACGTTCTTGCCAATCGTGACCCGGACGGGCGTTTGTGTATACGGTTAAGTCCATGCTCTCCAAACGCAGCAGATAGCGATCGGCACCGGCGTGACGCCATTTGTCCAGGGTTTCGAAATCCCGCTCACCCAGGCTTAGGGTAATTGCCACATCGTGACGCCGCTTGATCTCGCGAATGATGCGGGCGATGAAATCATCATTAAAATAGGGATCTTCCCCGCTCTGCAGCACGATCGTCGGGATGCGATGCCGGACGATTTCGTCGGCGCAATCCATTATTTCATCGAAACTGAGACGATAGCGCAAAATGCCGCGGTTCTGCGCGCGCAGACCGCAGTACAGGCAGTTCTGCTTGCAGTGATTCGAGAATTCGATGATTCCGCGCAGGTAAACCTCGTCACCGAAATTCTCGCGACGCAGGCGGTCGGCCCCGGCATAGAGCCCGGCGTCATCCGCGCCCTGTAAATATTTTCTGATCGAATCGATATTCATGCTGATTTCTGTCATATTTGCAGCGAGGTGGATTTTACTTTGACGCTCTTGATCTGCCCCAGCCTGCCGGTGAGCGCACCGAGTTCATCGGTTGTCATCGCCAGGATAAGGAAGATAATCGCCACGTTCTTATCCGGCATCGGGTAACCAATCCGCAGCTGGATTTTCTCCGCAAATTCGTGCAGCAGTTCGCCCACCGAGCGAAAAGCAGCACTACGGTCATAGACGGTAATCGTCGTAGTATGTACTCTGGTCTGCATAAAAACGCCCCATCTTTGTATTCAAAGAATGGGGCATTCTATCGGACAGAAATATATTCGATCTGCTCCATCCCTTGATGTTAGACACATCCTTCATCGCAGGACATAATGGAAATTTACTCTGAAATCAAAGCATGGCAAAGAACAAAGCGCCGCGGGTCGGTTCAGGCGGCGTTTTTCAGATACACGGTAAATTCGCTGCCGACGTTCTCGGCGCTTTTCACGTCGACGGTTCCGTCGTACAACTGAACAATTTTTTTAACGATGGACAATCCCAGCCCGCTGCCGAGTATGTTGCGCGTTTTGCTGTTTTTAATCCGCACAAACTCCTGGAACAGGCGCGCGGTTTCTTCTTTAGACAGGCCGACGCCGGTATCTTTAACGGCGATCGAGATTTCGCCGTCACGACGGCCTAGATTGATATCCACCCGCCCGCTGTCGCGATTGTATTTTACGGCATTGGAGATGAGATTGTTCATGACTATCTCAACTTCGCTCGGATCACAGTAGAATTCGATCGGCTCAGCGGCCTGCAAGTCGAGTGTGATCGCCCTTTTACGGGCATCCGGCAAGACCGTTTCCATCGACTTGCGGACGATGTCCTGCAAAACAACTTTCTGCATTTCGCGTTTCTTCTGCCCGGACTCGATGCGGGTCAGATCGAGTAGATCGAGAATCAATTTGCGCATGCCCTGGATGCGAATCAGGCTGCGCGCAATCATCTCCTGATAGTCATCCACCCTATCACCGCCGACGCGGCTGTCCATCAGATTCAGATAGCCTTCAACGGCATTCAGCGGTGACTTCAGTTCATGCCCGAGCACCGAGATAAACTGGAAGCGGACCTGGTGCTTTTCCAGGGCCAGTTTACGCAGTTGCCGGGCGTACAGCAGGCTTTCGGCGGCCTTTTTGATAGTGGCGCGCAATTCCGCCGGCTCGAACGGTTTGGCCAGGAAATCGAAGGCCCCGCGTTTCACAGCGGTCACTGCCGTTTCGAGCGAAGCAAACGCCGTGATCATGATCGTAACCATTTCGGCATCTTTGACCGTGATCTTTTCCAGCAGTTCCAGGCCGCTCATACTCGGCAATTTATAATCCAGCAGCAGGATATCGGGACGGTTTTCCGTGATCTTCTCCAGCGCCGTTTCGGCGCTTTCCGCCATATCTACGTCGAACCCGAATTCATCTTCCATACCGGGAAGCATCATCGTGTAATTGCGTAGCGCCTTTTTAATTCCCAGGCACATGCCCAGTTCATCGTCGACAACCAGTGTGCGGAGTTTTTCCATTGATCAATCCTTCAGGTACTTTTTGATCTCAGCCAGCAACTGCTCGAAACGGATCGGTTTGGCGAGGAAGGCATCGGCCTTAACCCACGAGCGTTCCTCATTCGTAGCAACATCGAATTCCAATCCCGTCTCACTTGCCACGGCTGTGACCAGAATGACCGGAATGGATTCGTCTTTTTTCTTAATATGGTAAGCCAGCGCGAAACCGGCGTCGCTGTGCTCCATCATCAGATCGAGAATGGCCAGGTCCGGCCGGAATTTTTTAAGCATCTCTTCAGCCTCCTGCAGGCTCTCGGCGGTTGTAATCTCAAAACCGTGAACCTTCAGTTGCGTCTTGGTCTGTATTAAAAAGTCAATGTCGTCATCGACGAGGAGAATATGTTTTTTTTCGTTTTCCATGGCGCTCGATTCCTTTTTCATATTCGATTGTTCGAAAATTTTATTAACAACTTTCGATCTTCTTAATTCTCTTTTTTCGGGGTAGCGTTATCCTGAAATTGGTTCCGGTGGGACCCGCCAGTAGGTCGCAATTGGAGTCAACCCGAATATCGCCATTATGCATCTTGACAATTCCGTAGATGATGGATAATCCCAGGCCGGTCCCCAAACCCAGCTTCTTGGTCGTAAAGAACGGCTCAAATATTTTCGTCAGATGATCCTTGGGTATTCCGCAGCCGGTATCGCTGATCTCCAGATACAGCCATTCCGTGTCTGCTGAAGCTTTGATGCGAACCTCGCCGCCGTCGGGTAAGGCCGTCAAACTGTTGTTCACCAGATTGGTGATCACCTGAATAATCTGGTCATGATCGATTTCGGCGCCGGAATTATCGCCCAGTTCATTTTGAAATGTCAGAGTGATATTTGCTGGCGTCTGCACGGTTTTCAGGAAATTTTCGACCATACCCGTAACATTGACGGTTTTGTAGCTGACCTTGTTCTGGCGTGCAAAGTTCAATAGGCCGGAAACGATATTCTTGCAGCGATCGGCTTGCTCGACAATCATTTTGAGGTCATCGGCCATCTCCGACTTCTGGTCGACTTCCTCGGCCAGCAGGTGGGCGTACATCAACACCACACCGAGCGGATTGTTGACTTCATGCGCGATGCCGGCCGCCAATTGGCCCATGCTGGCCATTTTCTCGGCCTGGATCAGCGCAGCCTTGGTTTTGTCGAGGTTCTCGTGCGACAGGTTTAATTCCCGGATGCTATTGTGCAATCTTTCGATCGTATACGGCAGGCACATCTCGGACTCCGCCAGGCCTTTATAAATCGCAATGGCATGTTCCCGGCAGGTCTCGTACCCGCAGGCGCCGCAATTCAGTTCATCATCGGGCTTGACCTTGCCCAGCCGTTGCAGAATTTCAATCACCGCCTCTTCGGCCGGATCGGCGATCCTCTGATCATTCGGGATGAATACCCTGGATAAATCCAACTCTTCGAATTGATCCATATATGCCTGCCAGACGGCAGGATCGCGCCTGGAACTGACCTTGCGAACGTGGTTGCTGACCAGTGTCCGGCGGCGGTAAAGCGGATATTTAGTGCGCATCCCGGCGCCCATGATGCAGCCATCGCAGCAGAGCACATCGAGTAACCTGGCGTCCAGATCACCGGAACCAAACTCCATAATCGCGTCGATAAAGTTCGTGCGTCCGTTGGCGGATACGACCTCGCCGCTGATTAAATCTTCAGTGATTCCGGCTGCTTCCAGTAGTCCGCGCCGGATCGGAAAAAGATTGCCGCGGCCGGCGTGCGGCGGGTCGAAATCGCTCGGCGTAACATCCTCGAGAAGAGTGTGCGCCTTTTCGAACATCTGATGGATTTCCTGAAATGTCAGGACCTCGTCGATTTCGCCCTCTAACTCCTGGCTGTAGGCCTCACCCATCTTGGCCACGCACGGACCGATGAAAATCATGCGTAAGTCCTTGCCATGTATTTCGTGCAAAGCCCGGGCGGTGGCAACCATAGGCGACACAACCGGTGCGATTTTATCGATCAACTCGGGATGATAGCGTTTGATATAGCCAAAAACCGCCGGACAGGCGCTGGAGATATGGCGGTCATTGCTCTGTTCGAGTAATTCACGCATTTTACGGCCGACCAGGTCAGCTCCAAAACCTACCTCGTTAACCAGATCAAAACCCAGCGCACGAATCTTGCCGACGAATTCGCGATAATCCATTTCATAAAAATCCGCCGGAAAACTGGGTGCAATAATCGCCGCCACCCGATCACCGGATTGCAGGATTTCCTGAACTTCGATGATGGAACTCTGGACGACCTTGGCGCCCTGTGAACAGACCCGCACGCAATTCCCGCAACCGATACAACGATGCGGAATCACCTCGGCCTGCCCCTCGACAATCCGGATAGCTTTGGCCGGGCACTCGCGCACACATGTGTAGCATGCCCGGCACTTGCCTTTAATGGTTCGGACCAGCGGTTCCAGTTTGCGATTTACCACGCCATGATCTCCTAGTGTAAGACTTCTCTCTTGCTGTATTTCGTATGCAGCAGCTGGTGACTCTTTTCGCCCAGCGGTTCACCTAAAAAGTCTGCGTATATTTTTTCAATATTTTTATTGCGATGAGATAATCTGTTCAAGGCATCCCGATCGATGGTATAGAGTGCCTTCATGCGGGCTTTGATCTCATCGAGATTGGCCGAAAGCGGCTGACCGCCGCCGGCAATACAGCCGCCCGGACAGGTCATCACTTCGATAAAATGAATGTCGTCGCGGCCGTTCCTGATCTCTTCCAGCACTTTTCTGGCATTGCCGAGTCCGCTCACAGCGACCAGGCCGAGTTTAATACCGGCAATTTCCACATGCACTTCTTTGGTACCGTCCAGCCCGCGTAGGGCTTGAATTTTGGGATCCTCCATGTCTTTCCCGGTCAGAAAGAAATGCGCGCTGCGCACGGCTGCTTCCATCACGCCGCCCGAAACGCCGAATAATTTTCCGGCCGAACTGCGCTCGCCAAAAGGCGTATCATTGCCCTCAGGATTCAGTTCATTCAGATCCAGGCCGCGCAGTTTAATCAGGCGCGCGAGTTCGCGGGTTGTCAACACCGCATCAACATCGGAAATCCCGTTGCGTCCCATCTCGGGCCGGCCGGCCTCGAATTTCTTAGCCGTGCAGGGCATAATCGATACGCTGAATATTTTGGAGGGATCGATACCCTCTTTTTCGGCAAAGTAGGTCTTGATGATGGCACCCATCATCTGCTGCGGGCTTTTGCAAGTCGAAAGGTTGTCCGTAAATTCCGGGAAAAACTCTTCCACATATTTTATCCAACCCGGTGAACAACTGGTCATTAGCGGCAATTTTCCACCGTTTTTAAGACGATGCACCAGTTCGGATGCTTCTTCCATTATTGTCAGATCCGCGGAAAAGGCCGTGTCAAAAACGCGATTAAAACCGATACGCCGCAAGGCGGCCGTCATCTTGCCCAAAACATCCTGCCCGGCTTTTATCCCAATGGTTTCGCCAAGCGATACCGAGACGGCCGGAGCATGCTGAACAACCACAAACTTATCCGGATCGGCAATCGCGTCCATCACTTCTTTAAGGTGGCTCTTCTCGCGCAGGGCGCCGGTCGGGCACACGGCAATACACTGACCGCAATTGATGCAGCTGGATACATTCAAGCCTTCGTTGAATGTCGTTCCAACTATTGTTTTGCTCCCCCGGTTAATAAAATCAATCGCGCTGACCCCCTGAATTTCCTCGCAGACGCGCACGCATTTGCCGCAAAGAATGCATTTCGAGGGATCGCGTACGATCGAGGGACTCGACAAATCGATATGATAATCGCTCTTTTGGCCACTGTAGCGGCGTTCCCGGACGCCCAGCTCCTCGGCCAGGATCTGCAATTCACATTCACCATTACGGACGCAGTAGAGGCAGTCATCCGGGTGACTGGCCAGAAGCAGTTCGATGATGGTTTTACGCGCTTTGATGGCGCGCGGTGAATGGGTCTGAATCTTCATGCCTTCCTGCACGGGATAGGCACAGCTGGGAATCAACCCGGTCCAGCCTTCAATTTCCACCACACACATGCGGCAGGCCCCGCTGGGGAACAGGCCTTCCATGTAACAGAGCGTTGGCACTTTAACGCCTTCCCGTTTGAGAGCGGTTAAAATCGTCTCTCCCGGGTTGGCCTGAACTTTTCTATTATTGACTTCGATATTGATCACAGCCTGGGTCACTCCTATTTGGCCGTCACGGCATTAAAACGACATACCTGAACGCAACTGCCACAGCCGATACATTTATCCTGGATGATATAGTGCGGCGTCTTCGGATTACCGACAATCGCCTCGGCCGGACACTGTCGGGCGCACACAGCACAGCCGGTACATTTGCTAGCGTCGATCTCATATTGTAATAGTTCGGTGCAGGCACCCGCCGGACATTTGCGTTCGTAGATGTGGGATTCGTATTCATGGCGAAACCAGCGCAGGGTGCTCAGGACCGGATTAGGCGCCGATTTTCCCAGACCGCAAAGACTGGTATCTTTGATCACGCCGGCCAGACGATTAAGGTACATAACCCCCTTAAAACGTTCCAACGCCTGTAGTTCATTCTCATTCTTGCGGTTGCGGGTGATGCTCTTCAGAATTTCCAGCATCCGTTTCGTGCCTTCCCGGCAGGGGATACACTTACCGCAGCTTTCACGCTGGATAAAATCCATGAAAAATTTGGCAATATCAACCATGCAGGTAGTCTCGTCCATCACCACCAAACCGCCCGAACCCATCATGGCGCCAACCGTTTGCAGCGATTGATAATCTATTTCGATATCGAGGTGCTGGGCCGGAATACATCCGCCGGAGGGCCCGCCGATCTGCACGGCTTTGTAGGCCTTGCCATCCGGAATGCCTCCACCGATTTCATAAATGATGTCACGCAATTTGGTGCCCATCGCAACCTCAACGAGGCCGGTCCGGTTGATTTTACCCGATAGTGCAAAAACCTTCGTTCCCTTACTGTTTTCGGTTCCGATCGATCGAAACCAATCCGTCCCGTTAGTGACGATGGCGGCCAGGTTGGCGAGGGTTTCCACGTTGTTGACCACGGTCGGCTTATTGAACAGACCACTTTCGGAAGGAAAGGGAGGGCGAGGACGAGGCATGCCGCGTTTTCCTTCAATGCTGTTCATCAAGGCTGTTTCCTCTCCGCAGACAAACGCACCGGCACCTTTTTTAATTACAATATCCAGATTAAATCCGCTGTCGAGGATATTCTGTCCTAAAAGTCCGTATTCTTTTGAGCGGGCGATAGCTTCCCTGAGCCGCTGAATTGCAAGAGGGTATTCGGCCCGGATGTAGATATAGGCCTTGCTGGCGCCGATCGCGTAAGAGGAGATCGTCAGGCCTTCCAGAAGTCGATAAGGATCACCTTCAATAACCGCACGGTCCATAAAAGCCCCGGGATCGCCCTCGTCGGCATTACAGACATAGTAGCGCTGATCGGAGGGGATTTCTCGCGCCAGTTTCCACTTTTTCGCAATGGGGAAGCCGCCGCCGCCTCGTCCTCGTAAACCGCTTTTCTCAATGAGATCGCATAAATCTTCCGCGGAGTAATTCCGCAAAACTTTGGCAAGGGCGTCGTATCCGCCCCGGGCTATATATTCATCAATGCTGGATGGATTCACGATACCGCAGTTCACTAAAACCCAGCGCGTCTGCGGGGCAAAGAAAGGATGCTCGTTAATTTTGACTACGCCGTCCCAGGCCTGCATATTTTGATTCTCGTGCTGGGCGATGACCATTTCACCGGGAATCTCGCCGCGAAGAGCCGTATCGAGCAGGTTCTCGACTTTATCTTCGGTCACTTTACGAAAGGAAACCCGGGCTCTCCCAGGCAACTGAACGTCCACAATCGGTTCTTCGACACAGAGACCGATGCAGCCGACTTCGACGATATCGGCTGCGATATTTTTATCATTCAAATACTGCCCAATCCGGGCTAGCGTTTTACCGGCGCCTGCTCCCATTCCGCAAGTACCCGTTCCGATGAAAATGACCGGCCGGTCGAGCTTCTCGCGTTTAAGACGGGCAATTCTATCTCCACGTTCTTCACGGCAATTCGGATTACTATGGCAGAGCGGTCCTCGGGTGAGACATTCAACCAGTTCCGGACAGGGTCGATTCACTTCATGCCAGCATGAATCGCAACAATGGACTTCATTAATTTTCGGCATTTGCGGTGACCTTTCTGCGATATTTTCGGAGAATTTTTCTAACACTATCGGGAGTAACACCGGCGTAAAACTCGCCGTTAATGGCAATTACGGGCGCCAATCCGCAGGCACCGATGCAGGCAACTACTTCGAGACTGAACACGCCATCGCGGCTGGTTTCATCAGGTTTTAGTTTTAATTCTCTTTCAACCGCATCCAGTACCTTGGCCGATCCCCGCACATGACAGGCAGTGCCGCGGCAAACCTGGATGTGGTACTGCCCAACAGCCTCAAAACGAAACTGGTTGTAGAAGGTGGCAACTCCGTAAATCTTGCTGGTCGGTAAACCAAGATGATCACCGATCACAGTCACGGCTTCTTTGGAGATATATCCCAATTCTTCCTGCACGTCCTGGAGAATGGGAATCAACGAATCGCGTTTCGCGTTCGGATAGTTTTGTAAAATTCGATTAATTGCGTCGTTCATACGGTTTCCTTTTTCACTTATTCCTTGAATAGTAGGCGACTTTTTCAACTGCCATAATCATATCCCGATCCTCAATATAAACATCCGGTGGCGTCTGCAATTTCAACGGTGCGTAATTCAAGATGCCCTTTATGCCGGCTGAAACGAGAACATCGGCCACAGCCTGGGCCTCGCCCTCAGGTACGGTGATGATTGCCAGCTGAATATCTTTCTCCTTGACAACCTTGGCCAGCTCATCAATATGGTAGCACCGAATCCCGATAATCACGCGGTCCACCAGGATCGGATCCTTGTCGAAAAGAGCACTGATGTCCATTTTGCTGCGTCGACCCTGAATATACCCGGCGATAGATCTTCCCAGATTTCCTATTCCGACGATGGCAACGTTGGTCTTGCCTCCCCGGTCGATAAATTCGCTGATGCTTTCGAGCAGCACACCGACCTTGTAGCCGTGCACCGGCGTTCCCGAATAACCGATGGACATCAGATCGCGCCGGACTTTGGCCGGTAAAGATCCCGACAGCCTGGCGAGTTCATGGGAATAGATACTTTCGCGGCCGGCTTTTTGGAGTCTCAGCAGGATTCGGCGATAGAGCGTGATTCTTTCGATCGATTTTTCGGACACATGTTCCATATAGTACCGTTCATTTGATCACATTGTGAATAAATTCACAGTTAATATACACAATAGATCCCTCGAACGCAATGCTTTTCAAGATCTTTTTATGACTATTTATAGCGAATTGCATAAATAATGTCCGATGATCGACTAACTACCGCTCTGGAGCT